>FR902143.1 GCA_000437895.1 Clostridium sp. CAG:914
AATTACAAGAACATCATTATGTGGAAATAGAAAAGTTTAGAGGAGATAAAGGATATTCTGAATATAATTACTTAATATATGTAAAAGTTTACTTTTTATTTTTTTTGATATATAATATTCGTGAAAAAGGAGATATTTTGTATGAAAAAATTAATTGGTTATCCTTCTGTTGATAATTTACATAATAGAGATTATAGTTTTTTTGAGAGGAATCCTATTATACCTGATATGAGTGTATATAATTCTATTAATGTACTTAGTTCTTTTTTTAGAAATGAAAAATCTATTGATTGTGTAGATTTAAATGTTAATTATAGGGAAATGATTGATGATGCTATTACTATGTCTAAGGCATTTAGAGAACTTGGGGTTAAATATGGTGATATTATATCTGTGTCTATGCCTAATTTTTATCAAGGAGTAGTTGTTTATTTAGCAGCAAACAGAATAGGGGCTATTACTACTTTTATTAATTCTATGTCTTCTATTGAAGAGGTTCTTAGTTATCTAAATTTGTTTGAATCTAGTTTGTTTATTAATTATGATAAAGATGAGACTTATAATGATAAGATTAAAAATAATAGTAGAGTAAGAAATATTATTACTTTAAAAGAAGAAGAAGTTAATATTAAAAACTTTAAAGATGGTTTTTCTTTAGTTAGTGGATATAATGATTTTTTGACTTTTAGTGATATTGGTGGTGTTGCTAATTATCAAAAAAAACCTATTTATACTTTATATGGAAAAAAAGAAGATAGTCTTATTTTATTTACAAGTGGTTCTACTGGTAATCCTAAGAGTGTAGTTCTTACTAATGAAAATTTATTGGCTTCTGGGATATATATGAAAAATACTGGTAGAATTAAACCTCAAGTAGGAGAAAAATGTTTAGTATGTGTACCTTTTACTTATCCTTATGGTTTTGTTACTTCTACTATTATGAGTTTATTATGTGGTAGAACAGCTATTCTTGCTCCAAATTTATCTAAGGATAATATTCGATATTATTTGTCAAAGAATCCTAACTATATTTTTGGTAGTCCTGCTCTTTTAGAACTTATTAAGAGAAATGTTTGTGATAATGATGATTTATCTTCAATTCATACTTTTGTATCAGGGGGTGATTTTCTTGCACCACTACAAAATAAAGCTGGTGTAGAATTTTTTAAGAAACATAATGCTACGACTGTTATTTGTAATGGTTCTGGTAATGCTGAAACAACGGGAACTAGTACTATGGCTGTTGGTTCTATTATTAAGCCTGATACTGTAGGAAAGGTACTTGTTGGTACTAAAGCTATAATAGTTAATCCTGATACTATGGAGGAATTAAAATATGGTGAAGAAGGTATGCTTTGTATAGCAGGTGGGCATGTATTTGATAGATATTATAATGATTATGAAAAGACTCATGATTCTAAGTTTATATATAAAGGGGTGGAATATTTTAAAACTGGTACAATGGGAATTTTGAATACGGATGGATATTTTACTTTGACTGGTAGAAGTTCTAGATATTATATTAGGTCTGATTTAAATAAAGTATATTTAGAACATATTCAAAATATTATGTCTTTGATTGATGTTATTGATTCTTGTTGTGTGGTTCAAAAACCTGATAAAGATTTATTATTTACTAATAAGGCTTATGTTATTTTAAAAGATGGTGTTCTTCCTACTAAGGAAATTAGTGATTATATTATTAACATGTGTTATAGACCTTTATATAATAGAGTTACTAATGAAACTATGCAATTAAAACTATTTGAGGTTCCTGAAAGTATTACATTTTTAGATAAATTACCTTTGACTGAGGCTGATAAGGTAGATTATAAGTTACTTGAGAAAATGGCTTTGGAAGAATGTGAAGAATATAAAGTTAAGAGAAGAGAAAATAGTTAGTTTTCTCTTCTTTGTATTGAAAAACAAGAAAAATTTTTGTATACTTACTATAGATGTAGATAAGGAGTGGATTTGTGTGTATACTGGTGTTTTCTTTTTGATTGAAGCTATATTTTATTCTGTATTATTAATGTGTGTTTATTTTAGTAAAAAAGTATTTAAGATTAGAGAAAATAAAGTTTATTCAATTCTTGTTGTTATTTCTTTTTTTGAATTGTTAATAGAACTTATTTTAGATTTCGTGGGACCTATGTATAAGATTATTCCTCAAGTTAGTTATTTTTTTGCAAAGTTTTATTGTTTTTGTATTGAATTATGGTTAACATTTTTTGTTTCTTATATTTTGTTTGTATCTTTAAATATGAAGAAAAAAGAAAAGTATATTTCAATAGTTAAAAGTGTTTTAACTATTGCTATGATTGTTTTTTCTACTTTGAATTTTGTTCTTCCACTTGAATTTTTATATGATGGTAATATTGCATATACTTACGGACCTAGTGTTAATATTATATATATTTCAGCATTTTTATATTCATTTGTTGGTATTATTGCTTTAGTGTGGAATATTAAAAATATTAAAGATAAAAGATTTTTTCCTATTTTATTATTTTTGATATTAGGTGGTGTTGCTTCATTTATTCAATATAATAACCCAGGTTTATTGCTTGCTGTTCCTATTCATGCTTTTATTACTTTTCTTATGTATTTTACGATAGAAAATCCTGATGTTAAAACGATAGAAATGTACCATAAAGCTAAGGAAATAGCCGATAATGCTAATGAAGATAAGACTATGTTTTTGTACAATATGACAAATGATATTAGAACTATTACTAATGATATTAATGTTAGTGTTAATGATATTACTAATGAGATTGGTAATAAAGATATAGATAGAGAATATGTTAATGATTGTCTTAGAAATATTAAAGGAAGTATGGCTAGATTTACTACATTGACTAATGAAATTCTTGATATATCTGAAATTGATAGTGCTAATATTAAAATATATAATGATAAGTATAATATTAAACTATTATTAAAGAAGATTGTTATTTTATTGGTAATAAGTGTAAGGATAAAAATATTGATTTTAGAAGTAATATAGCTAGTGATATACCAGAATATTTATATGGGGATAGTTTGGGACTTAACAATGTTTTGGTTAGTATTTTAGATAATAGTATTAAGTTTACTGATAGTGGATATGTTATGTTAGATGTTAATGCTATTAGTAAGAGAGATGTTGTTAGACTTATTATTACGATAGAAGACTCTGGTTGTGGTATTAATCCTTCGGAATTAGATAGTATTTTTTATAAGAGAAAAGAAGAAATAGATGGAGATAATATAAAAAATAATTTATATACTGCTAAAAAATTAATTACTTTAATGGGAGGTACTATTATTCCTAGTAGTGATTATGGTAAGGGTACTATTATGAAAATTGTTTTAGAACAGAAAATTGTAGAGTCTGGTGATAAAATAGTTAAGTATGAGAGTTTTTACGATAAGAAGAGAATATTGCTTGTAGATGATAATATTTCTACGGAGAAGAATGTTAGAAAATTAATTAAGAATACTAATATTTTGCTTGATTATGTTGATGTTGGTAAGAAGGCTTTGGATAAAATTAGAAATAAGGAAAAATATGATTTGATATTATTAGATGAAAAGATGGAACCATTGGATGGGAAGACTGTTATGAAAAAATTTAATGATATTAAAAATTTTAATACTAAGGTTATATTACTTACTAAGGATAATGAATATGAATATAACAATGAATATTTAAGATATGGTTTTAGTGATTATATTATTAAACCAATAAATAAAGATAAGTTGTTTGAAATTATTGATAAGTATTTAAAATAAAGTTGTTATTTATTTTTGATATGAAAAATTAATAAGGTCATAGTTAAATATTATGACTTTTTTATGATTTATAGACTAAATATGTGGTT
>FR902144.1 GCA_000437895.1 Clostridium sp. CAG:914
CTACATGAAATAAAAAGTTCTAACTATGACTACAGCGATATTTTGTTGCTGTAGTTTTTAGTTTATTTTTGATTTTTATGTTATTATTATAGTATACAAATTGTTTTAATGCAATTTGTAGTTCATCAAGATTTTTGGGATAATTGTTCTTGATGAAATCTTTAAATTGACCGTTGAGTGTTTCTATCCAAGGATTATGAGTACATGTGTATGGTGCAGACATACTTGGAATAAGATTCATTTCAGCGGTTTTTGTGTTATATATTCCACTTTTATACATTCCACCACGATCAGAATGTAATATTACATCATCTAGTTTATAGTCACTATTATTTAATAAATTTAAATTGTATTCTATGAAATCATTATTTAATGACTTTCCAATGTATGATACTAATATTTCAGTACTATAAGCATCAATAAAGAATGATACATTTTGTTTTCCATCTTCGTCTAACTTCACTTCTGTTGTATCGGTTGATATTACTTTATAAATATCATCTATATCAATATTTTCTGCTATATTTTGATAAGTGTATTTATTTTCGTCGCCCTTTGTTGTAATTGTATACTTTCCTTTGTTTTTCTTTTTCTTTCGAACTTCAGGTAATTTCATTATGCAACATTTAATTAAAAATGACATATAATACGAAATAATTATTCCTTCGTGATATTCAATTTGTTCCTTTATTTGTCTATACCCAGCTGTTCCATTGGATAAATCATAATATTTTTGAATTATTGGTTTTAATGATTCATGATTTAATTCATATCTATTTTTAATATTTTTCCTTTTTAATCATTTGTAATAAGCATCTCTTGACACTTCTAATTCTTCACACATTATGTTTATTGGATATTGTTCTTTGAATTTTTCAATAAATTGGAATTTGTACGTATTTCTTTTTCCAGGAAGGCGTTGAATTTTTTTAATATTTCATATCTCACATTATTTTCAGTTATTTCTTCTTTTTTCAATCCTTTTTTCTTTTTAAAACAATTTTCTTCGCCTTCCTGAATATACTCTCTAATCCACCTATTAATTGTACCTGTACATTTCTTTTTGCCTAAAACTATTCTTTCTACTTCCATTTGAGATTTCTTATCAACTAAAACCATTTTTACAGCTTTAATTTTTTCTTCTCTAGTAAAATTTCTATATTCTCTTGTCATACATATCCTCCTTATATTAATTTTAACATATAAAAAATCTACACGCTTTTTATTTCGTGTAGATTTTCTTCAAATCACTTCT
>FR902145.1 GCA_000437895.1 Clostridium sp. CAG:914
TAGTCATAGTTAGAACTTTTTATTTCATGTAGAAATTTATCAAACCAGTTCTTTTGGCATTTTTTAATAAACCTAAAGCATTATTACTTTTGGCAATTTCAATCTTGCCTTAAATTTTGGCATTTTTAAGGCTATTTACTTTTAAATGTGTTTTCCTGTAAATCAAACATGATATTTTGTAGCACTTATTATTCATTAAATTCATTGCCCTTAAACAAAACATACACTAACTCGGGCACTTTTAACTCTAATGGCTCCTCTAAATGAGTAAAATGAGGAATATCAATATTCAATTTTTCAGTGTATTATAAAATACATCTAATATATATCATGATTCTAAAGAAAAGTCAACATAAAATGCAATATTTTTTGCAAAAATTGTTGTAATATTGTTGAAAAATTTTATTTATAATGATAATATAGATATAAAGGTGTCATATATGGAGAATGATAAAGAAAATATAAATAACACAGATAATAATGCCAAAAATAATAACAAAAAGAATAAAGGCAAATTATTGGTAATTCTATTAATTATAGGTATATTAATAATAGGAGGATTTATCATATATAAAAAGATTTCTGAAGTTAAATGTAATCAAAATGAGTATCCAGGCTATTATTATGATCCAAAGCATCCAGAACTTGATAAGCCTATAATATACCTATATCCAGAAGAGAAAACTAATATTTATGTAAAATTAGGAAATCCAGAAAAAATAACCTGTGTTTATCCAAATTATAATAATGGCTGGGAATTAACTGCATACCCAGATGGAACTTTAATAGATAATAAAACTGGTAGAGAATATTATTCTCTATATTATGAATGTACAAATACAAAAAAATACGATGAAACTCTAAAAGAAGGATTTGTTGTAAGAAAAGAAAATATAAGTAACTTTTTAGAGGAAAAATTAGCAATACTTGGCTTAAATGATAAAGAAGCAGAGGAATTTATTATTTATTGGCTACCTAAATTACAACAAAATGATTATATTTATGTTAGATTTCAAACTCCAGAAGAAATAGAAAAAAGTATGCCATTAATTATTAGTCAACAGCCTGATACTTTAATTAGAATTATGATGGAATGGAAAGGTTTAAATGAATATATAAATATAAAAGAACAAAAAATAACTGCAGTTAAAAGAAGTGGATTTACCGTTGTAGAATGGGGCGGAACTGAAATTAAATAGTAAATGCAAAATAGCAGATAAACATATTGTCTATCTGCTATTTTAATTATTATCTTAATAATTTAGTATTACTATTATCGTCTAATATTTCAATTTTTCTAATTCCTTTACTATCCTGTAAAATACTATATTGTTTTTTAGCTATATTGTTTAATCTTTCAAGTCTTACTTTTTGTTCTGTTCCTTGAGAAATCATTTCACTATTTATATTTTCTAAATTACTTAAAATTACTAGCAGAAGAATATTTGCATAATCTCTCATATTACCATCTAAAGTAGGATTTTTATCTTTCCACTCTTTTGAAGTCATTCCAAATAATGCAACATTTAAAATATCTGCTTCATTTGCATAAACATATAGCTTTTGCTTTTCAGTTAGTGTAGGAACGATATTTTCTTTTATACTATCAGTATGTATTCTATAATTTGTTTTTGCGAGCTCACGTCTTACAGACCATTCTATTTTATTTTGATAGCTTTCATTTTGTTTTAATCTTTCAAATTCTGTAATTAAATATAATTTAAATTCTACATTTAGCCAACTTGCAAATTCAAATGCAATATCAGGATGTGCAAATGTTCCAACACTGTATTTTCCACTACTTGGAATAATTCCAATTGCATTAAAATCTTTTCTCCAACGATTTGGTGTCATTGTAAAACGATTATAGCCAACTTCATCAATTTTAATTCTGTGTGATTCCACGGAATTAAAATTTTCATTGTGCAATTCTTCCCAAAGGTTGTAAAAATCAAATGAATTTTTATTTGACATCCAATTTCGTATAACTCCAGAAGGATCATTTTCATTTTGATATTTTACTAAATCTGTTAAAGAAATATAATCTACATTATCTACTCTCATAACTCTTACTTGTCTATTATTTACATTCATTTGTGTTTGTATAAGTTCTTTACTCATGATACCACTTCCAATCTATGTAAATTCTTCATATATTATAAAACAATCGTTCGCAAAAGTCAAGTGAAATATTTAAATATAAATTAATTCTTTAAAAATAATTTTTTCAACTGAATATTTATAATTATTCATAAGCCCAACCCATTTTAAAGGGTCAGTATCCTTCAAAGTTTCATCAATAGGATTTTTATCTAGTATTTGTTTCATTAGTATTTCAAATCTTTCATTGGCTTGTTTATCAGTATCTATGATATGTTTTCTTAAAGTTCCATCCATAAGCATTACAGTATATTCAGCTTTTTTATGATTTTTTAAATATTCTAATCTTAAATGACCATACTTTCCAATATGATAATTTTTTTCGTATTCATCTTCTACTAAATATAAGTCAGGAATATAATAATCTCCTTCTTTATGATAAATTATTTCTCTCATAACTAAAAACCTCCTAAAATTTATTTTCGCTACAAAATGAACTAATTTTTTATATCATATCAAGCTGTCAAAATATCAATAAAATAAGGAAGAACCAAATAAGAATAATTTTGTCCTTATTTAAGTTCTCCCTTGTCTCGCATTATTACTTTTTATCAAAGCCATACTTTTTATTAAACTTATCTACTTGTCCTTTTCTACTAGCAGTACTTTGTGTACCAGTATAGAAAGGATGACATTTAGAACAAACTTCAACATTAATATTTTCTTTAGTAGACATAGTTGTGAAAGTGTTACCACAAGCACAAGTTACTGTAGCTTCTACATAACTAGGATGTATATTTTTTTTCATTTTTTTCTCTCCTTCCGCCATGACAAAATGTCATAGTAATAAATACATGGTATATTATATCAACTATTTTTAAACTTTTCAACTATTAATTTACTAATTAATTGATTTCCTTCTTCATTTAAATAATAATTATCAGTACTTTGTAAATGATCTTTATTAATTATATTAGCAAGTTCTATATAATCATAACCATAAGTTTCTACCAAAGACTTAACTTTATAATTTAAATAAGTAAATATATCATTATTTTTATTTGTTATATTGTAGTATCCTAAAACAATAACTTTATTACAAGAATATTTCTTAATACTATCAAGCAATATTTCCATATCATTAACCATCTCATTAACATAACTATATATATCTTTAGTATTATTATTTAATTTATAATATATATCATTCATCCCAATCGATAAAGTTATTATATCGGCCTCTTTTAACAAATAATGAATAGAAACACTTTTATTATTTATATTCATCTCTTCATTATACTTTATTACTCTAATTAAATCCTTAATCCTATAATCCTTATTTATAAAACTATTATTATATTCTTTTAAAACATCCAAATTATCCAAATAATTAATTATTATATCATTATACCCAGCCGTTATACCATCTCCAACAGCCAAATAAAATTTTTTATCATCATAAGTCTTAGCATAAATAATATAGCAAGATAAAAAAAGAAATAATATTAATAATATTTTTTTCATATCTATTAAATATTATTATATTAATTCAATTTTAGCACCAACATTTTGTAATTTTTCTACAATATTATCATATCCTCTTAATATATAAGAAATATCACTAATATAAGTCATACCATCTGCTATTAAACCAGCAATAAGTAAAGATGCCCCCCCTCTTAAATCAGTAGCCTTAACCTCTTTACCAATTAATTTAGTCTTTCCTTTTACAATAGCCTCTTTATTATTATCGCTTACTATTATATTAGCTCCCATCTTATTTAAATACTCTACATTTTGAAATCTATTCTCATAAATATTTTCTACAATTTTTGCTTCTCCATTACATTGTGTCAAAAAAGTAGTTACTACTTGTTGTAAATCAGTAGGAAAACCAGGATAAACATTTGTCTCTACATCAAAAGACTTATAATCACCAACATTAGTTATTACAATAGATGTATCATTAATATTCATATTAACACCAGACTTAATTAACAAATCAGTCAAACACTTTAAATGGATAGGATCTAAGTTATCAATAGTTAAATTCTCTCCTAGCAAAGAAGCTATTATTAAATATGTACCAGCCTCAATTCTATCAGGTATTACCTTATGTACAGCACTATGTAGATACTTAACCCCCTGAATAGTAATCGTATCAGTACCAGCTCCACTAATCATAGCCCCCATCTCATTTAAAAACAAAGCAACATTAACAATTTCTGGCTCTCTAGCAGCATTGTTAATAACCGTCACACCACGAGCTTTCGCAGCCGCTAACATAATATTAATTGTAGCTCCTACACTAGGAAAATCTAAGTCTATTTTATTACCAACTAAATCATCAGCTTTAATAATAAAATGATTATCTTCCTCAATAATATCAGCTCCAAGTGCTTCAAAACCTTTTAAATGAATATTAATAGGTCTAGCCCCAATAGAACAACCGCCAGGAAAATACATATCAACATATTTAAATTTACCCAACAAAGCCCCCATAAAATAATATGAAGCCCTTAATTTTTTAGATAATTCATGAGTTATTTTATTATTTTCTAAATTATTATTATTAATAATAACTACATCACCATTTCTTATAACATTTGATTTTAAACTACAAAGAATGTTTTCTAAATCATCCACATCAGTTATATTAGGAACATTTTCTAAAATTACCTCTTCATCACATAAAATAGCCGCTGGTATAAGAGCAACAGCACTATTCTTAGCTCCACTTATCGTAATTTTCCCAGATAATTTATTGTTACCTTCTATTTTTATTCTAGGCATAATTACCTCCTTTTTTATATTGTATTCAAAGAATTTCTCTTGGTAACATTAGAATAACATAAATACTAAGTATTTGCAATAAGAAAAAATTATCCCAAACAAGGATAATTAATAATAGTTATGTATTATTCATCTATATATTTTTCAATATCATTAGGAACCTTATCATTCATAACAGCATTAATAATTTTATCTTCTTTCTCTTTAGAAACTTCTTTCCCTGTCATTTGTGATAATTCACTAATTACTTCTCTTAAAGTTGTCTCATTTTTCATATTACCATCTTGTAACTTGTTAGCTAAAGACAATATAGTATCTTTATTTATATTAGTCTTTTTTTCTACTTTTTTAAAAAAATTATCAGAAAATCTCATAAAACCTCCTGATAATAATATATGCATTTAGCTAATACAAATGAATATCTATATTTTTATTCTCCATTTTTATTTTTAAAAATTATTTCAATAGGAGTTCCTTCAAAATCAAAAGATTCACGTATTTTATTTTCCAAATATCTCTTATAAGAGAAATGTACAAGTCCCTTACTATTAACATTAAAAGTAAATTTAGGAGGAGCTATACCGGTTTGAGAGACAAAATATATTTTAAGACGTTTCCCTTTATATGAAGGTGGTTGATTTAACATAACAGCATCTCTAATAACATCATTTAGAATACTAGTCTTTATTTCTTTAATAGAATTATTATATACCTTACAAACTTCAGGCATAATTGTATGAATTCTCTTTTTCGTTTTAGCAGAAACAAACACAATAGGAACATAAGATAAAAATTTAAATTCTGCTCTTATTAACTTAGTAAATTCTCGAATATTATTCTGGTCATCAACCGTATCCCATTTGTTTACAACAATAACTAAAGGCTTACCAGCTTCAAGCGCATAACTTGCAATATGTTTATCATGTTCTATAATACCCTCATGAGCATTAATTACAAGTAAACAAACATTACTTCTCTCTATAGCTTTCATAGCTCTAATAACACTATACTTCTCTATATTCTCATATATTTTTCCACTTTTTCTAATACCTGCCGTATCAATAATAACATAATCCTTATTGTCATATCTAAAAGGAGTATCAACAGCATCCCTAGTAGTACCAGCAATATCACTTACAATAGCTTTCTCCTCATTAAGTAAAGCATTAACCAAACTACTCTTTCCTACATTAGGTCTACCTATAACACAAAATCTAATTTTATCATCAATTAAATTCTCTTCACCAACTTCTACAAAATCCTTAACAATTTCTTCTTCTAAAGAAATAAGCCCAATATTATGTTCACCACTAACAGGAATAATATTATCAAACCCTAGTTCATAATAACTATATATATTATCCATATTCTTAGGATTATCCATTTTATTAACAGCTACGATTATTTTCTTACCAGATTTAATTAGCATATCTCTAATAACAAAATCATTTTGATTAAGTTCCTCTTTACCATCAATAATAAAAACTATAACATCAGCCTCATTAATAGCAATTTCAGCCTGTACTATTATCTCTTTATTAAATAACTCCTTACTAACATCTATTCCTCCAGTATCTATCAAATGAAACTTATAATTTTTAAATACAACATCAGAATAAATTCTATCCCTAGTAACACCAGGCGTATCTTCTATAATAGATATCTTTTTACCCACTAATTTATTAAATATAGTACTCTTCCCTACATTAGGTCTCCCTACTAAAGCCACTGTTGGTATTTTCATATCTACACCTCTTTTCTATAATTCTATTTCTTCCATTAATTTATTATATATTTCTTGTTTACCTACCTTAGTAATCGTTGAAAAAGGTATTAATTCTTGCTGTTCTACCCCTAAAGTCTTACTAATTAATTTCAAATTCTTATCTTGATTCTTTTTAGTAACCTTATCCATCTTTGTACATACTACCGTAACCGGTATATTGTAATGTTTTAAATAATTATACATCATAACATCATCATCAGTAGGCTTATGACGAAAATCCACAAGCAAGAATACCATCTTAAGATTATCTCTTCCTTCTAAATAGTCTTCCATAATTAACCCAAACTTATTTTTTAATTGTTTATTGACTTTAGCATATCCATATCCAGGAGCATCTACTAAATAAAAACAATTATTAATTAAATAGAAATTTAATGTCTGAGTCTTGCCAGGTATAGAAGAAGTTCTAGCAAAATTCTTTCTATTTACCAAAGTATTTATAAAACTACTTTTTCCAACATTAGAACGACCTACTAATAAAAACTCACTTTTATCATCACTAGGAAATTGACTTTTCCTAACAGCAGATATTTCTAATTTTAAATCTATTATTTTCACACAAATCACCAACATAATTATATAAAAAAATTAATACTTAGTCAAATATGTGTTAAAATATTAATTAAAAAGAAAGGAAAATATACATGAAAGAAGTATTAGATAAATGTACATTATGTCCAAAAAACTGTCAAGTTAATAGAAATAAAGGAGAAATAGGCTTCTGTAAAAGTACTAATAAAATAAAAATTAGTAAATATTATTTACATAAATGGGAAGAACCACCAATAACAGGAAAGAATGGATCAGGAACTATCTTTTTTACTAACTGCAATATGCGTTGTATATTTTGTCAAAATTATTATATTAGTGCTATGGGCAATGGAAAAGAAATTACCGAAGAAGAATTTAGTAATATCTGTTTAGAACTTCAACATCAAGGAGCCACCAACATTAATTTAGTAACCCCTACTCATTATGTCCCATTAATAGTAGAAGGTCTTACATTAGCAAAATCCAAAGGTCTAAATATCCCAATAGTATATAACACAAGTAGCTATGAAAATGTAGAGACCATAAAAATGCTAAAAGGATTAGTAGACGTCTATTTACCAGATTTGAAATATTATAATAATACTTATTCATTAAAATACTCTCATGTAAAAAACTATTTTGAATATGCCAAAAAAGCAATATATGAAATGTATAAACAAGTAGGAAAGCCTGTATTTAATGAAGATGGAGATATTATAAAAGGAGTTATTGTCAGACACTTATTACTTCCAGGCATGTATACTGATAGTAGGAAAATTATAAAATATTTACATCACAAATATCATAATAAAATATTAATAAGTATTATGAATCAGTATACACCAGTAAAAAAATGTCAATATCAAGAATTAAATAAAAAAGTAAGTGAAGAAGAATATAATAGTATTATTGACTATTCTTGGAAAATAGGTGTAAGAAATGCCTTTATACAAGAAGGAGAAACTCAAAATGAAAGTTTTATTCCTGATTTTACCACTTTTCATGAATAAAAAGAGCCAACAAGCTCTTTAATTTTTATCTCTATTATTAGCTACTATCAAAAATAATCTAAATATTTGTAATAGCGTTGTAGTCAAAGAAGCAACGTAAGTAAGAGCAGCAGAAGTTAACATTCTACTCATACCATTCTTTTCATCACTATTTAACATATCCAATTTTTCTATTTCCTTCTTTGCTCTATTTGAAGCATTAAATTCGACAGGTAGTGTTACTAATTGAAATAACAACATTGCCATAAGTAAAGCGATACCAATCATAGCAACATTATAAGAACTAAACAATAATCCAATAAACACTACGATATATCCCAATCTTGTACTAAAATTAACAAAAGGTACCAAAAAACTTCTAATTCTTAAAAAATTATAGCCTTCCTTATCTTGAATGGCATGACCACATTCATGAGCAGCCACTGCTACAGAAGCCACAGAAGCATCGTGAAACACTCTGGAAGATAATCTTATTACCTTTCTATTAGGATCATAATGATCAGTTAAAGTTCCCTTTGTTTCTATTACATCAATATCATTTAAATTATTAGCATCAAGAATAGTCCTAGCAGCATCATAACCTGTTTTATTCTTAGCATTTACATGTCCTTTATATATTTTATAATTAATATTAATATATACTTGTGATGCTAAAGTAATCAAAAAACCAATTAATGGAATAGTCCAATTTATTATAATATATAAGTCATAATCCACAAACATCATCCTCTCATTTTATTATTTCATATATTGTTCCTTCTCTAGTGTCTTTAAGTACAATACCCTCTTCATTAAGTTTATTACGAATTTCATCAGCTAAAACATAATTCTTTTCCCTCTTAGCCAATTCTCTTTTTTCAATCATTTCTTGTATATATTTTTTCTTATTAGAATCAACATCATTAGTATTACTCTTCATCAAATCTAAAGATAAAACTTTATCAAACTCTAAAACCAACTCTCTCTTAGTAGCATCATTAATATCACTCTTTAAAACTTCATATAGAACTGTTAAAGAATTAGATGTATTTAAATCATCTTCCAAAGTCTCCTTAAATTTAGTAATATACATCTCTTTAATATTCTTATCAACTACACCATTATTTTTTAAGTTAGCTACCCTATTAAGTAGCTTTTTATATGCATTTTCTGCTATATCTAAAGATTCAAAAGTAAAAATCATTTGTTTCCTATAATGAGATTGTAAGCATAAAAATCTATAACTCAAAGGATTATAACCCTTTTCTTTTAATAAAGAAACAGTTAAAAATCCCCCTTTTGATTTACTCATTTTTCCAGTAGAATCATTTAAATGTTCTGTATGGAACCAATAATTACCCCATTTATGACCAAGGTAACTTTCTGCTTGAGCAATTTCGTTCGTATGATGTGGAAATATATTATCTACACCACCGCAATGTATGTCTAAGTATTCTCCTAAATATTTAATAGAAATACAAGAACATTCAATATGCCACCCAGGATACCCAAGTCCCCAAGGACTATCCCATTTTAACTCCTGACTATCAAATTTAGATTTTGTAAACCATAAAACAAAATCATTTTTATTTTTCTTATTACTATCAATAGAAACGCCTTCCCTTACGCCTTCCATCAAATCATCTAAAACATGATTAGATAATACATAGTAGTCTTTTAATTTAGAAGTATCAAAATAAACATTACCATTAGCAAAATAAGCATAACCCTTCTTAATTAACTCTTCTATAAAATTAATATAATAATCAATCATGGAAGTAGCAGGTATAACAGTTTCGGGCCATTTAATATTTAATTTATTACAATCCTCTTTAAAACAATCCGTATAATATTTAGCAATATCCATAACAGACTTATGCTCTCTTTTAGCACCTTTAAGCATTTTGTCTTCCCCAGTATCACCATCACTGGTTAAATGTCCAACATCAGTTATATTCATAACCCTTTTAACATTATATCCAACAAAGTTAAGTGCCTTTTCAAGCACATCTTCCATAATGTATGTTCGCAAATTACCAATATGAGCAAAGTGATATACCGTAGGACCACACGTATACAGAGTCACTACATCTTTATTATTAGGAACAAATTCCTCAATCATCCTTGACCTAGTATTATATAATTTCATAAAACTCTCCTATTCATATTTATTGTATCATTTATTTAATAATTTTAAAATACTTAAAAGAAATATCCCACAATTTCCCTTAAAATATATTTATCTAACTCTCTCCAAATATACAATAGTATTTCTTTTTCTGTACTCTTCTCTTTTTTTATCAATACTACCACACAAACGTATAAACATTTCATTAGATAAACCATTATCAATAAAATAACAATTTATAATGTTATAAACATCTTGAATCATTATACACTTCTTATCATGAACATAACTACAAAAAATATCTAAAAATATATCTTCATAATCTATTCTATGTATACAATGACCAAATTCTCTAATAATTAATTTTAATTCATAATCAGAAACTCTATTATCAATACAGTTTATTACACAAAAAGCATTAATTTCATTTATTGTATTCCTAAGAGGGAATATTACAAGTTCTAGCAATAGATATAGGAATAACCATCTTTTTCCCTCTAGATAGTCTATTTAAAGTATCTTTATACGTATTTAAAATATCCCCAACTTCTTTTTTAGAAACATTATAATTAGTAAAATAATTTATATTTTTAATAAAGTCTCTGTTTTTAATACAAACATTTCTACTTTTTTTATTTAATTGACATTTTAAAGTTTCAATTATATAACTAAGTAAAATATAAAATAGACGACTATAACAATTAATATCATCGTCATAATTAATAGTTATTAATTTGTCGTATATAATATTTAAAAGGATTTCTAATGTCGTATAATTAGTATTATTTCTAACTCCATATCTTATAACAGAATCATTAAATTCTTCTAATACTAAATCTATAACTGCTTTTTTATTCATAAAAGACTCCTTTTTTAAATGATATTCTAATAAAATTCCTACTTAATGTCAAGAAAAACAATTCTTATAAACACATTAAAGAAATTTAATTTATACATTTATATATTTTTTAATTATCTATGTTCAATTATTAAATATCGTATACCTTTTTCTTGTCAATTGAATAAAAACTATGATATAATTATAATGGTGGTAAAATGAAAAAAGTAGCAAGAACAATTCTAATATGTATATATTTTATAATAACTATTTTAATAACATATTGCTTACTATCCTATAATAAATATAATGTATCAGAATTTAAAGACAAATATCTATTGGTTCTTAAAGAAAATAATAAATATTATCATAAAAGTGATTTATTAATTATAAAAAAAACAAATAATTATCAAGAAGGAGATACAATATTTTATTATGACGGATATAATTCATCAGCAAAAGTAAAAATAAGTAAAATTAAAAATATTGAACTAGTAAAAGAAGATTATTCACTTTATACTTTAGAAAATGATTTAACAATTAATGCTGATAGTATTCTAGGTACTACTAAAAATACCACATCATACAGCATATTAGGAAGTATATATTCAATAGTCACCTCAAAATGGGGCTATCTAATAATAATTATTATGCCTATGCTTGCTGCCTTTATTTGCGAAATATATCAAATAATAAAAGAAGTAAAACGATAGGATTAATATGAAAAAGAATAAATTAAATAAGAAAAAAGTATATATTACTTTAGGAATTATTTTACTTATTATTACTATCGGCTTAAGTTACGGTAGGTATGCCTACAATGGTATAAAAGATTTTTATCTAGCAAGTAAAAATTTCTATTTTAATAGTGATAAATTAAAACAAAATAGAGCAATATATCAAATAGACAATTGGTCTGGAGTAGACCCTTATCTATTAACTATTAACTTAAATAATAGTAAAAATAATTTAGTACACGCCAATACTGATATTGATTATGAAATAAGTTATGTTTGTTCGTCAAATGCTTTATGTTCAACAAGCAAAACAAATGGAACACTGTATGAAGATAGCATAACGGATTACTTCACAGCACTAATTACACCCAATGCAGCCTTGCAAAATGATGATGAAGTTTGGATGGAAATAACCGTTAAAAGTACATACCCATACAAAAAAAGTTTAAGTGCTAGATTTATTTTTAAAGTAGGAATACCAGGTATTTCCTATGCCATTGATGACGTCAAAGGAAGACCATATTTTGACCTTAGTGTAACTAATACTACCGATTATTATTTGGTTAAAGAAGCCTTTGGTACATATGAAATCAATCAAAGAATAGATTATAACACCTATTCAAGTTTAAGCGAAGAAGACAAAGCAAAATGTGCCCTTCCCTTAATAACATTAACCTTTGACCCAAGTGTTGTTATTTTAGATATGACAAACACAGCATATTTAAATGCTGAAAATTATACAACCACAGAAATAGACGGTTATAATTATGTTAATAGTATTAGCTTTCGCATTGCCCTAGAATCAAGTGAAGCCGTTAAATTCTACAAAGCAAATGCCAATATGGATTATACTTATCCAATAGTTAATAATACATCAATTGTTGATTTTGAATATTCCCAATAGTGAGGTGAAAAAAATGTCTAATAATATATCTAAAGAATATGTATCGTTTGCTAAAAAAAATATCTATGAATATCTAAAAATCATTATGAATAAAAAGTTTAAAAAAGATATAGCTGATATTCTAGTAGAAGAATACATGTCAGTAAGATACTATAATTATTTTGAAATAAAACATAAAAATAGTGTAACTAATATTAATTATTACCTAAAAAACAAAGCCAAAGAATTAATAGATACAGATAATGAAGACTATATTAATGATGTTAAGAACACTTATCTGTCATTTAAGTACATATTATATTTTGATTCTGTTTTAGAATATGATTCTCTAAAAGATCTTATCATTGAAATTGAAGATTTCAGAATGAAAAAAATGGAATTATATGGCGAAGGCTTTCAAAACGAATTAGCCAACTTAGTAAAAAGTAATACAAAGAGAAAAAAAATATTTCTTGAATCATTTGATAATGATAAGTTTACCTTAACATTAAAGAAAACAAATAATAAAAATGTCTTAATTACAGACTTATCACACAATATAACTTTTCCTAAAATATATAGTGAATATTCCAAAAATAAAGTATACAATAGTGGAATCGTTAATGAAGATAAGACATTTATTATCTATCATTTAACAAGTTTACTAATCTTAAATAATGTTATAAAAGGAGAATATGATAAAAAATATATTGTAGACTTTCCATTAAGCATTTTTGAAAAAAAAGATAAACTTAATAGACTTTTAAATACTATTGATAGTGACGTAGTTAAAGATAACATAATTATAAGATTTACTTATAGCAACTACCTAGAATATAAAGAAACGATAGATAACTTAATTAAGTTAGGATACAAGTTTTGTATTGAATTAGATGAACAATTTGATTATCAAGAAAAAAGTAAAATATGGCTTGAATTATTCACATATATTATTGTTACAGATGATTTAATATATGATATAGATAATGATAAAATAATTATTAAAGAGTAGTAGGTGAAATATGGATACATTTTTTAGATTTTTATATGAATTTTTATCTCAGTTCTTTTCTGGTTTCATTTTAACTTTTAAAGGATTTATAAAAGGCCTTTGTAGTATGTTTAACATTCCCAAATATATTGCAATTGTAGGATTTTATAAAGATGATTTCAGTATACCAGAATGGTTTTTAGTATCCTTAGCTATTATTGCACTAGTAGCTATAATTTGTGGCTTTGGTTTTATTATCTACTTCTTAATAAGAAAGTATATTCGCTTTCGTAAAACAATTGTAGAACAAGAATCACTACTCGAAGAAGTTGCGTCATTAAATAATCAAGTGGCCACACTAATGTCTGAAAAAGAAAGTATTTTAGCTATGAAAGTATCTCATTTAGGACTTAAACCAGACGAAGAAGATACTGACATTGAAAGTGATAAAGAACAAAAAGAAGTTGATACTACTACAAGTAGATTTCCAAAACTTACTGCTGTTGATAATGACTATGCCAACTATAAAGTAGCCAATTATGGAAATAACTTTAACCTTGAAGAATTAGTTGAAAACTTTAGAAACTTTGCCGCTTCTCATTTACGACTTTATTACAAACCAGAGATGATAAGATTATTTATTTCAGCCCTTGCATCTACTAAACTGGTAATATTACAAGGTATATCTGGAACAGGTAAAACATCCCTTGCCTATGCTTGGGGAAAGTTCTTAAAACACGACTCATGCGTTGCATCTGTACAACCATCATGGCGTGATCGTACTGAATTATTTGGATATTTTAATGAGTTTACTAAAAAATTTAATGAAACAGATGTCTTAAAAGAAATATATCAAGCAGGATATACAGATGACGTTTATACAGTTATCCTAGATGAAATGAATATATCCAGAGTAGAATATTATTTTGCTGAAATGTTATCTATTCTAGAAATGCCTAACAAAGATGAATGGATAGTAGAATTAGTATCTAGTGCTTGGCCAGACGATCCTAAAAATATAGTTGAAGGAAAATTAAAAATTTCTCCTAATGTTTGGTATATTGGTACAATTAATAACGATGACTCAACTTTCATGGTTACAGATAAAGTATACGATAGAGCAATGCCACTTGATATTAATGATAAAGGACAAGCTTTTGATCCTATCGACGTCCCAGCTCAAGATATAAACTATTCATATCTTGATAAGTTGTTTTCTGAAGCCATGGAAAAACATCCAATATCACAAGAAACTTTAGACAAAATAAACGAAATGGATGATTATGTTATAAAACATTTCCGTATAGCTTTTGGTAATCGTATAGTAGCACATATGAAAAAATTTGTTCCCGTATATGTAGGATGTGGTGGGGATGAAATAGACGGTGTAGATTATTTCATAGCCAGAAAGATATTAAGAAAATTTGAACAATTAAATATTTCATATATCAGAGATGAAATAGATGGATATATTGATTTCTTAGACAAAACATTTGGCAAAGGAAAAATGAAAGAATGTGAAGAATATTTATTAAGACTAAAAAAATTAACATAGGAGGTATCTCATGAATGAACTTGAAATAATAAACTTATATGAACAATCTGATGACAATAAAAATAAAGATTTCTATGAAAACATAAATTCAAATTTAAGAGTAGTTACCAACTATGATAAAACTAGTACTAATTTTGAATGGTTAGACATTATGGAAGACACTATTAGATACCTTGATAACATTTTAAGAAATCCTAACAGGTTCATAGTTAACGAAGAAGATATAGTTAAGATTGAACTTGCTAGAAGAGTAACTGTAGAAAGCATTAAACACTTATCAAAGAATACCAATTTAATTCAAGATATTGATAAAAAAACAGGTGATGTAAAACCATCAAAAATATTAAATATTAATAAAGAAGAGAGTTTTAATACTTATGAAAATCGTTTTATATATAGTTTAATAAAAAATATGCAATTCTACATAACCCGAAAAAAGAGAAACATTTCTAATTCATCAATGTCTCTCAAAGACAATAAAAGAATGGAATATAATGCAACAAGTAAATTAGGAAAAGAAAATGTTAATATTTCAATGGCAATAGATTCTAAAATGGATCAAAAACATAATGAAAAAGATGAAAGTGGTTTATCAATAACTGAGAGAATTGAAAAACTTGAACTCCAAATTTCCGATTTAACTTGTTCTCAAGTATATCAAACCATTGACAAAATGCATATATCACTAGTAACTTCACCAATAAAAAAGACTAATGTTATATTAAAAAATGTTAATTTCCAATATGCAGTAAAATTATGGAATTATATGCAAACACACTCAGATGATGATACAGAAAGAGAAAAAACTAACAAAGATTATCAGGAAAATGGAGAATTAAAGAAAATGATTGATGAATCCTTTCTTCTTGATTACTTAGTTTTAGATTCTGTCAATAAAAAAGAAGCAAAAAAAGCTCCAAAAGAAAAACTATCTGAAAAATTAGTCGGTAACATGATAGAAAAAGTAATAAGTATTGACTCTACAATAGATGAAGAAAAATTAAAAGAAATAGTAGGGAAACAATACAGCGTTATTAAATATAAAACGGTAGTTAATGAAAAACAAATAGAAAAAATATTCAAAAAACATTTAGATAAATATCTAGATGATATAAATGAAATAAAAATATAAATAAATGGTGATAACATGATAGAAAAAATAAAGAATAATAAGGTATTAAAAGTATTAACGATGATAATTAAAGCAATAGTTTCTTTATTTATAGTAATTGTTGTAAGTATTATTTTCATTCAAAGAATTTCTGATAACAAACTATCCTTAGGTGGTTACAGTATATATACAATTATAACAGAAAGTATGGTACCAAAATACCAAGTTGGAGACATGGTAATTGCTAAAAAAATTGCAACTTCAGATTTATCCGTAGAAGATGATATTGTATATATGGGACAAAAAAGTGATTTTGCAGGAAAAATTGTAACCCACCAGATAATTAAAATAGACACAGAAAAAGGAAAAAGAGTCTTCCATACAAAAGGTATTGCTAATACCATTGAAGATCCCTTGGTAGAAGAATCACAAGTTTTAGGAAAAGTTATCATGAAAAGTAACATATTAAGTTTTATTAGTAAAATAGTAAATAATCCTTATGGCTTTTATTTCGTTATCTTTGTTCCTTTTGCTATTCTTTTAGTAATGGAAATAACAGACTTTGTTGAAGAAAAAAAAGATAGCAAAAAGTAGGTGATTTAATGGATAAATCAAAAAGAAAAAAAATAATAAAAAAAGTAAAATTTAAAACACTTTTTTTATTAATGATTACCTTAGCTTCAAATAGTTTTGCTTGGTTCATATATACAACCAAAGTATCGAGTAACATTAGTGCTAAAGTAAGAGAATGGAATGTAAGCTTTGATGTAAATGGTGAAAATGTTGAAAAAACAATTGAAATAAATATTGATTCATTGTATCCAGGAATGACCACTTATACTCAAACATTAACTGCATCAAATAGTGGTGAAGCAAGAGCGCAAATAAGCTATGAAGTAATTCGAGCTAATATACTAGGAGATGACCTTACAAGTATGAATTACAGTGATATCCAAATAATTAATTATCTCCGTAGTTATTATCCTTTTTCAATTGATTTTCATGTATCTAACGATATTGTTCAAGCAAATAGTGAAGAGACTGTTACTATATCTGTTTCGTGGCCATATGAGTCTGGTCAAGATGAAGAAGATACTAAGTGGGGTAATCTCGCTTATATATATCACTCATCTCATCCCGATACGCCAAGTATAGACTTAAGTATAAAAATAACAGCCTACCAAATAGAAGAATAAAAGTAACATACATTGTAAATATGTTACTTTTTATTTTGATTAAACAACTTGAGTAAAGTTCAAACTAACATTCATCATAGCAGAATTACCACTTGTCGTAGCCAAAGTATCTGCACTATTATCCATTAAAGAGCCATCACCATCATTCCATACAATATATACTCTAATATTAATAGTACTATTATTATTTCCATATAAAACAGTATTTTCTATCGTCTGATTATTAATATCCATAGTTATAGGCTCTCCTCCATTAACTACATACTTTGTAGCCACCAAATCCTTAACCGAACTATTTTTGTTAACTGACATTGATATCTTATACTTAAAAGAAACATCAGCCTCTCTTGCATCTATAATTAAATCAAAATATCCTTCACTAGTCGGAGCAATAATATTTTCTGCTATATTATCATTACCAAGAAAAACAGGATTAATAACAGTATTAACAGTATTTTCATCTCTAATATCCTCATCATTAACAAGAATTTTCCATCTTGCTATCGAAATATTAGCAGTTTCGTCAGCAGCAGTTATGTATTTTGCCAAAGATTCTTGAACAAAAAATAAACATAATATTATTGATAAAACTACAAGTAAAATAAGTCTCTTTTTCATATATACCTCTCTACTATAAAATTATAGCATAATACTAAACATATCGCAATTTATTTCTTTATCAATAACCAAGTATCTATGTGTAAAGTGGTTGTTTTTTATTGTTTAACAAATTTAACTATGCTAGAATTAAAATAGAAAAGGAGTAATATATGGCTAAAGAAGTAGTTATAAAGGCTGATAAAATAAAAAAAAGAAACAAAAGATATAGTAAAACAAAAATAATATTAAGTGCTATTTTATTATTCTTTATTTTCTCTTTTATAATTTTAAGTATTATATATAAAGGTGGAAAGTTTACTATCACATTAGACCAAAGATTAGCCACGGATAATCACATAGTCATATATGAAGATTCAATAGCCAAAGATGGTAAAAGAAAATTAGCAGCAAGAGATCTAGAATTTATGGATAACATCTCTGTTAATTGGATACCAGCTAATATTGATACAGAAGCAGAAGGATCGCATAATGGAGAAAACTATATTGCTTACACTTTCTACATAGAAAACAAAGGAGAAGAAACAGTAAATTATTGGTATACCATATTAATAGATGATGTAATAAAAAATGTAGATGAAGCAGCTAGAGTAATGATATATTTCAATGGACAAAAGACAATTTATGCTAAACAAAATGCCTATACCAATGAACCAGAAAATGAAACTATACCTTTCTATAGTGAAAAAGAAGCAGTTTTAGAACAAAGAAAAGACTTTGCACCTGGAAATATTGATAAATTCACCATTGTTATATGGCTAGAAGGTGATGACCCGGATTGTACAGATAACATTTTAGGAGGAGAAATAAAAATGCATATGGAAATAAGAGAGGAGTATAAAGAATCGAATGAATAAATCAAAGAAAAAGAAAAAAGAACAAAGAAAAAATCGCTTATTTTATCTACTATTATTACTTTTAATGACGACAATATCATTATCATTCTCATCTTATGCCTGGTTTACAACCAATCGCTTAGTTAGAGTAGATTTATTGGATGTAAATGTTAGAGCTCAAGGTGGAATTGAAATATCTACAGATGGACAAAATTGGAAAGGAGCCATATCTGTTTATGACATTCAAGATGCAAGAAATACATATCCAACCAGCATCAACCAAATACCTAGTACTTTAGAACCAGTATCAACAATTGGTGAAATTGAAAATGGCAAATTAAAAATGTTTTATGGAATAGTTGAAAATGATTTGTACGGAAATTATATTATATCCACTGAAAGAAGTGTTGAAACAGAATCATTTGATGAACTTAGTACAGGTAAATTTATAGCTTTTGATTTATTTTTAAAAACTAATAATAATACAGATCTTTACTTAACACCACTATCAAATATTACTTATGGTGGAGAAACTTCTGTTGGTATTGAAAATGCTGTTAGGGTAGCTTTTATTGAAGAAGGAACTACTCCAGCTGGAGCAGATATTACAATGATACAGTCATTATCTACCAATTCAAATGATAATGTTTATATCTGGGAACCTAATTATGACACTCATACTATTCACGGAATAGAAAATGCCGCCAACATTTACGGAATTACAACATCTGAAATTGGTGATAAAATCATATATGATGGTGTTTCTAAAGAAATAAGCGCTAGTCAAAATATCACCGTTCAACAAGCTAAAAGTTCAATATATCCAAATTATTTTCAAACAGTAGATATTAATTATTATACCGAAAATAATTTTACAAATAATTTACCAATATTCACCCTAAAAGGAGGAATTAGTAAATATCGTGTATATATGTGGATTGAAGGTCAAGACGTTGACTGTGAAAATAATGCATCAGTAGGAAATATCTCATTAAATCTTCAATTTAGTACTAACCCATCATAAAGATGGGTTTTTTATAAATTTGCTTTATTAACGGCTAGTAAAAGAATTTACATAAATATCATATTATGATATACTTATATATAATAAAGGTGGTGATAAAGTGAAAAATTTAAAAAAAATAAATATTAAAAATAAATATCGTCTTTTAACTGTTTTATCTTTAATATTAATTTTAGTAACAGTTAATATTGCTTATTTTATCACCTATGGAGATCGTATTTTAGAATTTACAGATGATCCAGATTATATATCCAGCCAAGTACTAGGAAATAAAGTATATGTAAATGAATTAGAATCAGATTATAATTATTATATGGGATTAAACTATACCACTAACGATGGCCAAATTCCTACCAAAATTAACAAAAATATTTATAGTGATAATAATCTTGTTCAAGTAAAAATTACGTATTCAAGTGATGATCTATCAGGAAATGTTGGTTATGTTTCTCTAACAGAAAGACAAGACACATATATATATTTTAAAACATATTATATTAACGACAATAATACAAAAGAAGACTTAACTGATGACTACATAGATATAGAATTAATAGATAATCCGTTTACCGATAGACCAACGAACCTAGGATTTAATGGTTGGTTTACTAAATATCGTGGAGCCTTTTTAACATATAATAGTAATTTTTATGAGCGTTATGCTAAAATACCAGTAACTTATACAAATAATAAACCAGACAAAATTGATATTACATTTAATGCTAGCTGGATAGATGCTACAATTGTTAATGTAGAAACAGATTTTAATAATGCTATTAGTAGTCTTAAAACCGCTGAAATGCATCAAATAGAATCTGGAACTTATTATTTTAGTAAAGTAACAGTTGGTATGTGGGAAAGTTATGCAGGATATTATAATTCCTCTGGAGAATATCAAAATAGAGGAACATGTTATAGTTGGGGTGGTTGTACCTACTATAGAAGATTAGAAAATGAAACATTATATCAAAATGGTGAATATTATTTATTAATAAATGGCACCATGACAAGAGCAACAAGCCTTCCAACGCCTCCCATCTCTCCAACACCAAGTCAAGAATATGATAACGTTCATATGGCTAATTATTATCGTAAAGTAACTATTCCTAGATACGCCTCTATAATTGGCTACTATAACAATTTAGGAGAAATTCAAACCTCAGGAACATGTAATACCAATAGTGGATGTACTTATTATGAATTAGTTCAATATTATGATTCTGATGGAAATGAAGAGATATATCAATCTAATTATGAGTATTATTATCTTACTACAAGAGATACTAATATTTTAGTATTAAATCGTGATATTAGCCAATCATGGCAAAATAATGGGGATTATCCATTTACCCTAACAAGTCTACACAATCATCAGAAATACAATGCTACCTGGAGGGTTGAATCCGCAATAAACTGTTATCAAGACACTACTATTGAAAATGTTACAATGTATTATCCCAATAACGTTAACAATATATATAATCCACCCAACAATAATACAACAAGTGGAGTGCTTTATGGGAACTATAACAATGTTAAACTAGGTCGTGGTATAACTAGTACTAGAAATTATTATAATTTACGTTCTATTTTAGGAGGAAATAATACTAGTACTGGAAGTAGTGGAAATCCTGCAAAATATAAAGTAATTATTGAAAGTGGTCTATATAATTCAATTTCCTTATCTACAGGAGCTAACTCAAACACCTGGAGAATTAACACGGTTTATCTTAATAATAAAAGCATCTATGGTAATGATTATGATCGTGTTAATAACAATAACAATAATCTAAAAGTATATTATTGTGCCTCAGGTTCATGGGGTAGTAATGTTTATGCCAATACTAATAGTACTACTTCAAGTGATAAAATATTTGATTTAATTATAAAAAGTGGTAGTTTTGGTACAAGTAAACATGATTTATCAACAGGAATATACGTAGGAGGTAGATTCGGAGGTACTCAGTACGCTGTAAGACAAGTAATTGTTCAAGGTGGATATATTTATAACCTAATTGGTGGCCCATTAAGTGCTACAAACAGAACAAATCTAAATGACATCTATATCTACATGACCGGTGGTGAAATCGATATGATTACTGGCGGAGCCGGTACTACTGCAACCTATGGTAATCGAATCATTCAAATAACTGGAGGAACCATTAATTATAGTGTTTTTGCCGGTTCAAATGGCTATGATGGTGATGAAGGGGATGGAACCCTAAATGGTAGCGGTTATGTCTATATTGGTGGAAATGCAACCATTGGTAAAACTGAATATGTAGAGAATAATGAAAAACTATATGGCGCTGAAGCAGGAAGTATATTTGGAATTGGCAATGGAAAAGAAGGATATTCTACTATTGGTTCATGTGACAATTCAACAATTATTATTGATGGTAACGCCACTATTAACAGAAATGTTTATGGAGGAGGAAATTTTGGAGCAACTGGCGTAAGTAGTACCTCAACTTCATCAACATCAAAAATAGTAATTAACGATGGATTAATTAAAGGATCTGTTTATGGAGGTGGAAACAATAACGGAAGTGGATCTGATACTGTAAATTCTACCATTGATATAAAAATGTACAACGGATTTGTTGTCGGATCTATTTATGGTGGTAGTAACGAAGAAGGAACAATCTATGGTACTGTTACTATAAATGTTTGGGGTGGAGAAATAACCAATTCCGTTTATGGAGGCGGACAAGGTGGAATAACCAGTACCAAGAACGGTACATACGTAAGAGATAATATCACTGTTACAATAGGAAATATAGATTATGATAATACACCAATTATTAATGGACAAGTATATGGTGGAAGTGCTTATGGGACAGTAGGAGGTACTACCAATAGTGAAAACGTATCAACTAGTGATACTTTAGTTACAGTCAACAAAGGAATAATATCTAATGTCTATGGAGGAGGACAAGGTAATAGTGAATACACTCCTTATGTCCTTGGAGATATTAAGGTAGTTGTTAACAATGGAATTATCACTAATGTTTTTGGAGGTAATGATAAAAGTGGAACTCCTAACGGTAATATTGAAGTATATATTAATGGGGGAACCATAACAAATACCTATGGTGGAGGAAATGAAACTTCTGCTAAGGAGACAAATGTCTATTTAACTGGTGGTACAAGTTCAAAGATATTTGGAGGTTCTAATTTAAGTGGAAATGTAACTACCAGTCATGTTACAACAACTGGAGGAAATGCCGAAGTAGTATATGGAGGAAACAACCAAGGAGGAAAAACAGGTACTACCAACGTATTGATAAATGGAGGTACCATTGGTGTAGTTTATGGTGGAGGAGAAAAAACATCAGTTACAGAAAGTACTAATGTAACAATTAAATCTGAAATTACCGATGCATTTGGAGGATCTAATCTAGAAGGCAATATTCCTACATCAAATATTATCATAGAAAATGCCATTACCCAAAATGTCTATGGAGGAAATAATCAAGGTGGACTTACACAAATATCCAATGTAAACATTTATGGAGGAAGTTCTCAAAATATCTATGGTGGAGGTTTAAAAGCAAAAACAACAACAACCAATATTAACGCTTATTATGGAAATATTGAAAATATCTACGGTGGTGGTAGTGAAGCTGGGGCTACTACTACAAACGTATCACTAGGTATAGCTAATATAAAAAATATTTATGGAGGATCAAACTTAAGTGGAACAGTAGAAAATAGTTATATCAAAAATTTAAATAATCAAACATTGTCTAGTATTGATTTAAGCGTTAATTATGGAACCAGTGATCAACATAATGAACAAGATACCAGTTATATTTCATCTCAAAAAATAACCATTTCAATTACTAATAATACAGGAGCAAATATAAATACATGGGATTTATATCTAATGACAAGTGAAGGATTTATTGGAGCCAATTGGTCATCGGCTACAATAGAAGAATTAGGTAATGGATATCATATTAACGAAATAAATCAATATTATGGTACTAATACTATAAGTTCTGGAAATAGTTTCACATTTGATTATCATATTCACTCACAAGTAGAATATGAAGATTTCAAAATATATGGCTGTTCATTTATCGGATATGATTCAAATGGAAATAAATATGTAACTAGTTGTGATAAAAATCTTAAAGCAAGTAATATTTATGGCGGAAATAATCAAGGAGGCCAAACAAATATTGCCAATATTAATCTAACAAGAGGTATAGTTGATTACCTTTATGGAGGAGGAAAACAAGCCCAAACACAAGACGCAATAATAAATATAACAAATACTAAAGTTAACAAAAATATTTATGGAGGTGGAGACGAAGCATCTATAAATACAGTTGACTTAACCATATCTTCATCAATTATCGGTAACGAAAATGATCTAGGAAACATCTTTGGAGGAGGAAATCAGGCACCAGTAGATAGTACTATTAGAATGAATATTAAAGATAATACTACCATTTACGGATCTGTATATGGTGGAGGAAATCAAGGAAATGTCTTAGGGTTAATTGAAAGTATTATTGAATCAAGCAAAATAACAGGAAATGTCTATGGAGGAGGAAATCAGGCACCAGTAGGACAATCTGGGAATACAAACATTGCCTTATCATTAACACTATCAAATACACAAGCTAACAACGTTTTTGGTGGTGGAAATGCCGCTTCAATAAATGGTAATACCATATTAAATATTAATAATCAAAGTATAATTACAAATTCTGTTTATGGAGGAGGAAATCTAGGAGAAATAATCGGAAAGCCTACAACAACTATATCTGATAGTACTATAACAGAAAATGTCTATGGAGCTGGAAATAAAGCATCTGTAGGAATAAGTGAAACTACAGATGCAACAGAATTAAATATAGATAATGTAACTGCCAAAAATATATATGGAGGAGGAAATGCCGCTCCAACTAATGGTGATGCTAACACTATCATTTCATCATCAACCATTTCTGAATCAATTTTTGGAGGAGGAAATGGTACTGAATCAATCGTTGAAAATGACACTAGTGGAGAACAAAACTTAGCTAAAGTTCTAGGAAATGTCAATATCACTATCAATAATAATACAACTGTTAAAAATATCTATGGTGGAGGAAACCTAGGTATGGTAAATGGAAATACCAACATTAATGCTACTGCTATTACTGCTACAAATTCAATTTATGGAGGAGGAAATGCTGCAATTGTAGGTAAAAATACTTATTTACTAGTATCCAATTGCATAGTTCAAAATAGCGTTTATGCTGGAGGAAATGGTACAACTGCAATAGTAAAAGGAAATACTAATCTTGACATTGATAATGGTTCCAATATTACTAACCATGTTTTTGGAGGAGGAAATGCTGCAGCTACCGGAATCAAAGAAGTTGATAACTCAACAGGTATTGTTAATATAGCTGGAGCAACAATTGGTAAAAATGTCTATGGCGGAGCAAATACTTCTGTTTTATATGGAGTAACAACCGTTAATATCGGACAAAATGTAATTACTAACAATTCACTAATTCCTACTGACATCTCAATAGGAGGAACTGTCTTTGGAGGTGGTGAGGCCAATGCTAGCGGTAGTGAAAACTATGACTTTACTTTCATTAGTGTCACAAAAGGAATAAATATCAATATTGATGCTAAAAATCATAATATTTTCACTATTAATGGTTCAATATTTGGCAGTGGTAATGCATCATCCACTGAAGGATATAGTTACGTTAATATTTCAAATTATGGAACTCCTACAGATATTAAGAGAAATATTTCTATTCAAAGAGCTTCAATTGTTACTATTAATAATTCATATATATCTTTATCTGGAGCAACAGATAGAACTAATGAATATTCAGATGTATTATTTACCCTAAGTAGAATAGATGAATTAAAAATAAAGAATTCTAGTTCATTATATTTAGAAACTGGAGCTAATCTAGTAAAGAAATTCAACAGTGTTGTTGATATAGATGGAGTAGAAACTAAAGCAAGTGCTACAATTGATAATGAAGCAGAAACATTTACTAGAAATACTAATAATAGAATATACATGCTAGAGGGTCAAAACTTAAATATTGCAAAAAATGAGAACATTACTGACTATGGCGATGTTTCCGGAATGACTTTCTTTGGTATGTATTCACTTGATAGAAATAAAAATATAATTACTGCCTTATATAACGATTATAGTTACGGAGAAACAGTTTCACCTGGAGATATCTATTATTTCACAAACGGTAGTTATGTTTTAGGTAAACACTTAACTAATCACGATATTACTGTAGATGGATTTTACTCTAACTATGGTAGCGAAGAAGGAAATAACATTATAATAAAATATATAGAACCAACACCAGACGATACCAATTTCTATATGTGGTCAATTGGAGAAGTTGTAGCATCATACACTGTAAATTTAACAGCCTCAAAATACTCAACCTTAGGAGCTCAAGAAGTACCTTTGCTAAACCATACATCTCCAAATACAACATTCACAATATTGGGAGTTAACTATAGTGGTCTTGATACAAATATTACTTTAATAGATTATAATGAAATTCCTAGAGTGGCAGCCACAGAAGAAGAAGCAAATACAGTTTTTGGATTAAATATGAAAACAGGTCAAGTTGGATGGTTAAATAATGGAAATACCAGTTTTATAACAAATGAAGACACTCAAATTATTGGAACCAAAGATTATAATCGTGAAAACTACAATAATGTACCAGCCCTTGTCTTCTATCTATACCACTCTAAAAACTTAACTACAACAGGTAGCATAGGAAGTGTTACTGTATCTATGGTAGCAATTACTCCTATAGACGACCTAAACAATCATGTAGAAAGAATTAACATAAATATTAATCTTTCAAAAGCATTATATAATACTAATGATTATGAAGGAACAATAAACCCAGGAAAAAAATACGAAATGTTTGCTACAAGTACGGTAGATATTACCACAAAAAGTAGTTTTAGTACATACTATTCTTTATATATAGAATCAGAAACTAATCCATATCGTGATGGATATTATCGTAGTCTTGTATCAACATTTGCCTTTCCAATAAACACAAAAATCACTATGATAGATTTTCATGATGGAGATACCCCAATATATTACTATTATGTAATAAATCAAGAAGATTATGAAGAATCATTAATTGAATTCAATGCCTACGGAGAAACATCATATAAACTATCAAAATTTGTTAAAATGGGTAGTACTAGTCAAAACAACAACTATAGTGATGACTACAATAATAATAATTATTATCAAAATAATATAGCAGAAGAAGAGTTCATATTTATGGTTGATTTTAAAGATGCTAATATTACAGATGATATATTAAATAAAAGTTTATTAATTGAACTAAGAAATTCAGACGATCAAACTTTAATAAGCGTCTTAGGTATAGAACAACAAACCCTTAAATATAACTTATATACTAATAGTGAAGCTAATATAGAATTAGAAGGAAGCGTAAGCAAAAACCCAGTATATTTAGGAAATTCTACTAATTTAACTATTGATACCAATTTTGTTCAAAATATAATATCTTCAAATACAATATATGATACAACATATGATAATGAAAAACTTGGAATAAAATTATCTATATATGATAGCAGAGGAAACATACTAAGTGCACAAGATTTAATGGGTGTAAACTTTACTTATAATGGTAATACCTATTATCCAAGATATGATGGAACCACAAGAATAAAAATATCAGAAAAAGTAGCTAATGCTAGATCAAAAATAACATTTAACACAGGAACAAGCAAATTATCTACAGATGAATATACTATTCTAATTGAGTCTTTTGGTTCATATGATGGTATTTATTACGGCCCAGAATCATCAAAGCAACTAGAAATAAAATTAAATATTATAGATACCCCATATGGCTTATCAATATCTGTAATAGATGAATTAATGTTTATTGATAAAACAACCGGCTTTACTCTAAATGATAACAACAGCTATGTCTTTAAAATAGGTTATGTATCAGAATTAAATAATCCAAGTTTAAGAATAAAACTACAAAGAAGAAACTATGATAGTATTTATAATAATATATATAATGACGTAAATCTATTAGACTATATTACTAACGAATATAATCAAACCAGTAATAATCACGAATATATTTTATCAACAAATCCTGTTAATGAAGCTAATTATATTTTAAAATTTAAAGAAAATTTAATTACTGGAACATATCGAATTGTTATAAGTCTATATGATGGAGACAATTATATTGGAGATGTATATCAATATCTAATCATTAGATAGAAAGGAACAATATGACACAAAAAAATATTGAAGAATTAAGTGATTTAGAACTCATAGAAATGTATCAAATAATAACAAATTTTATAAAATATTTAAGTGAAGAATTAGGAGATAAAGAATGAAAGAACAATATGTTAATAATATAAATACTCATAAAGAAGTTCTAAATGCACTTCCCAAAAATAATGAAAAAAATATCAAAGCATATAAAAACAAAGTTTCTGAATTATTAATTCTATATAAACAAGATTTAACATCAATAATAGAAGAGATAGATAAAAGAAGTAAACATTATCTATCTCTCGGTAAAGATGAAAAAATTGATTCAATAAATACAGAATTAACAAGTCTATTAACTATGCTTTCTATAACTAACAAATATAATTCTTCCTATGAAAAAAGTGGTCTAGATAAAATATTGTATCAGTTAGGACATTATTACACTATAAATTTAGATTTAGTCAATAATAATATCCTAAAAGCAATAGATATTTTTAAAAATGTTGAAGTAAACATTACTGCCAAAGACTTTAATTATAGTTATTATGCTAAAAAATACATAGAAAAATTATTATCATTAGATAATCAAAAAGATACTTATAATGAAGAGTTAAAACAAACATTTGAAGATATCTATTGGAAATGTCCTGACATTATTAATCATATAACCATAAATTTTAAGTATTTATATTATTATTATCAAAAAAAGTTTGATATATATTATAAAAATAAAATAACAATTTTAACAAAAGAAAATCTTTATGAAAAATATATAAATTTATCAATTAATAGAGATAATTTAATACAAGAAAGTAAATATATAATATTAAATAAATTCTTAAAAAACGAATTAAACATAACAGACTATGCCCCTGAAAAAGTAACTAAAATAAAAGAAGAAATTATACACAATGGAATATCTAAAGATGAAGATATAATAGAATTATCTCACACTCTATATGAATATCACGAATATTTATCACTAAATTATTTAATTGAAGATATAAAAAAATTATATAATGATAAAGAAAAATATAAAGGAATATACATTAAGAAGAAAAAAGAAATTACTAAAAAGGAAAGATTATTATTTAAAGAAAACAACAAAATATTAAAAAGTATTAATAAAAATAATAATAAGAAATTTGATTACTATAATAATCTTATAAATAATGATATAAATACATTAAAAGTTTTATATGAAGAATTAGAGAATAGTTTTTTTCTAGAAAAAATAGCAAACCTATCAGCCGAATCAACTATATTAGATGTATTAATATTAAGTATTTCAAATTATAACTATCTAGTAGAAATATTTAAAAAGAATTCACTTAATCCAGAAGAAGAAATAAAAAAAATAACAAATCTGATTAATTATCCATATATAAATCTTATCAATAATATATGGATAAAAGATGAAAAAGATATTCCATTAATAATTATGGATAAATATAATTTATATGGTTTTAATATTACTAAAGAAATGCTAGAAAAAGATAACTTAGAAGTATTAATAAATAATATTGATATATTAATAAACAGTATTCTTATTAAAAAACATAATCTAGATAACAATAAAATAAAGTTTATTAAAGAAAGTCAAACTATTTTAAATGATTTTGCTAAGTAATAGAAAGAATTGATTAATTACTTGCATATAAAAAACTAATATGATATACTTAAAATGTGGTGATAAAATGAAAAAGATACTAAAAATAATAGGAATAATTTTTATTGTAATATATAGTGTAATATCAATAACACTTACCATATGTTTATTAAACTATAATGACTATAATATAACAGTTCTAGGAGATAAAACACTAATAATAGTAAAAGATGATGGATTATTACCTAGCTATAAAAAAGGAGATTTAGTAGTAGTAAGAAAAAATCCTAACTATGAAGTTAAAGCAGGAGATAAAATATTCTTCTATGACAAAGAAGAAGAACAAGTAACTGTTAATCTAGGAACAGTTGTAAGCAAAAAGAACATAACTAAAACAGAAACAACTTATACAATGAATGGCGATTACCCAATATCAAGTGAATATTTAATAGGAAAAACAGAAACTAGTAAAGTGTATCATGGTCTTGGGTCTGTACTATCCGTTTTAGAATCAAGATTTGGTTTTCTATTTTTAATTATATTTCCAATATTAATATTGTTTATCTATGAAGTGTTTATTGTAATAAAAGAAGTAAAAACCCCAGATGAAGAATAAAATTATATATATAGTATGTGCCATAATGATATTTATTTCTATTTATGAAATAAAGAATACTTATGGCCTTTTTGAAAGTAAGAAAGAAATAGACATAGATAAATCAGTTGCAAAGTGGAATATATATATTAATGATAATAACCTAAATACAACAGAAACATTTACTATTGATAATTTTACTTTTCAAGAAACAGATACTGTTGCCAAAGATAAAATAGCACCAGGAATATTAGGATGGTTTGATATATTAATAGACGCAAGAGATACACAAGTGTCTATCATTTATGAAATTACTTTTGATTTTACAAGTCTATCAAGTAATATAACAGTAGAGAAAATAGAAGAAATAAATGGAAGAGAAATTATTAAAACCGGACCAAATACATATTCAAATTATATAACGTTAGATGATATAAATAATAATGTAAAAGATACTATAAGAGTACATATAAAATGGAATAATGACGAAGAAAATAATGAAAATGATACCAATATTGGAATAATTAAAAATAATTCTATCAAAATTCCGGTATCAATAACTGTTAGTCAGTATCTAAATGATACAATTGAGCCATATAATGAACAAGAAAATGAATAAGAATGATAAGTGGTGATATAAATGTTAAAAGTAGTTAATAAAATATTTCAAATATTTATTGATTTTTTAGTATTTATTATCAGTATCTTAATTCTTTTTTCTTTATATAATATAATTTCTATTAAAATATTAAATAAACCATATACAAATCTTTTCTGCTTTAGCATATTTGAAATAGCAACAGGAAGTATGGAACCAACACTAAATGTTAAAGATATGGTTATAGTAAAGATAACTAAAGAAATAAAAGTTAATGACATAATAACCTATGAAGAAGATGGTAATTTAATTACTCATAGAGTAATAGATATAAAAAATGACACCATAACAACAAAAGGTGATGCAAACAACAGCTTAGATGTTAAGGTTCCAAAAGAAAAAATTGTAGGTAAGATAGTATTTGTTATAAAAAAAGGTGGTATAATTAGAGAAATATTTATAACACCTAAAGTCATTATAAGTATTATTATTACACTAATATTAATAAGCCTATGTCTATCATATAGACAAGACAAAAATATAAAAAAGCCAAAAAAGAAGGCAAAAAAATTAGACAATAAAAAAGAAGATAATCTGAAAAAAAATAAATCATTTCAAGATCTTAAAAATGAAGTATATAATAAAGAGTAGGTGAAATAATGATTGATATAAAAAAATTTTTAAAATACAACAGATTAACAATAGCTATCATAATATTAGCAATTTTACTTTTTATTGTACCAATCACATATTCAAGATTTCAATCAACTAGAACACCTAATGCCGAAATTGAAACAGCTTTCTATATAATTGATTCTAACTATGAAACTAAAAGTGTTCATTTAGATGACTTAGTTCCAAGTGATACCCCATATACATATAATTTCACAGTAGCAAATAATAATGGAACAGATAGAGCAGAAACAGATATTGAATATACAATAGAAATCACCTCCACAACTAATTTACCACTAACTTATGCCTTATATTTAAATCAAGAGTATACAGATGAAGATAGTACTAATATAATTATCAACGACACAACTCAACCAGATGAGTATGGAACTTACTTTAAAAAGATGGTAACAGAATCAAAAAAATTTTCTCATCTAAAAGATGAAAGTAATTCATATCAGATGACTGTAGTATTTCCAAAAGAATATGAAGATTTTGAATATCAAGGAATAATAGAAGGCATAATTATTACAGTAAAATCTAAACAAGTAATTGAAGAAAATAATTAAACAAACAAAAAACAATGTCGAAAAATATCGAAATATACTTGCATTTAAAAAAAACTTATGATATACTTAAAAAGTAATATAGGGAAGGAAGACCCTAACGATAAAAAGGAGAGTTTGTATGGAAGAGACAAAAGTTCTTACCGAAGAGGAAAGAAAAAAAAGACGCGAAGAAAGGCGAAAAAGAAAAAAATATAGATTATTGATATTACTTCTATTACTATTTGGAACTGGTGTAATGCTTGCAACTTCAACATATGCATGGTTTACATCAAATAAAACCGTATCAGTTAATTCATTAAGTGTTAGCATTGATGCAAAAAATGGTATTCAAATATCAGCAGATGGAACAAATTGGAAATCAATTTTAAAAACAACTGATATTACTGGTGCACATACTACATATCCAACAAGTGTTAACCAATTGCCAGATATCTTAGAACCAGTATCAACAGGTGGAGTAGTAAATGCTGCAGGAAAATTACCTATGTACTATGGAACGGTTGAAACATCAACCAGTGAGACTAATGGTGGTGAATATATTCTTACTTCTGTAACAGATGTCGAAACTGAATCAAATGGACCAACAAGTAATGGTAAATTTATAGCTTTTGATTTATTCTTTAAAGTAGCTAAAGATACTAATATCTATCTAACACCTAATTCAGGAGTTTCAACATCAGACACAGCTGATGGAGGAATTAAAAATGCTTCAAGAATTGCTTTCATTGTCTTAGGAAATACTACTGATGGTGATACAGTAAGTAATATACAAGCATTAAATAGTGGAGAGACTTCACCAACGTATATATGGGAACCAAACTATAATACACATACTGCAGCTGGAATTGCAAATGCCAGAGACGTTTATGGAAATGATGCATTAGCAAGTGCTGGAACTATAGTTCCATATTCAGGAGTAATTGGTGAAATTAGTAAAACTGATGATATTTTACTAGGAAAAGCAACTCAAACCGATAATGCAACTAAATTCAAAGATGTAACAATTAGTTATAAAACAAAGAAAGGTTTCACACATTATGTTCCAATATTCTCATTAACATCAGGAATAACTAAAGTAAGAATTTATATGTGGGTTGAAGGACAAGATGTTGACTGTGAAAATAATGCTTCAGGTGGAAAAATCGATTTTGATTTACAAATAACTACTGAACTTCCAGATGGAGCATCAACAAAGGAATAAGTCATTATTAAAGAATCTGTTATCAGATTCTTTTTTTATGTATTAAATTTGAAAATATTTATTATATCTATACACTTATATAGTAAAGTTCATATATATTTATCTACAAAAATTTACTATCTAGTAAATAAAAAAGAAGAATTAAATAAAGCTATAGAATTTGCTTTTTCATATGATGATAGTATCATTATAGAAGAAGAGATAAAAGGTTTTGAAGTGGGTTGTGCTATTCTAGGTAACAATAACTTAATTATAGGAGAAGTTGATGAGATAGATCTCCCAAATGATTTTTTTGATTATAATATGAAATATAAATCAAGTACTAATAGAATTATATTACCAGCAAATCTTAGTCAAAATGAAAGAAATAGAATAAAAGAAACAGCGCTTAAAATATATAATACATTATACTGTGAAGGATTTGCACGAGTAGATATGTTCTATACAGAAAATAAAGAAATAATATTCAATGAAGTAAATACCATACCAGGATGTACCTCACATAGTAGATTTCCTGCTATGCTAAATTACATTGGATATGATTTTAGCAAGATGATAGATACGATAATAGAATTAGGGATGAACAGAAAAAGTTGATAAAAAGATTGGGTACATTTTAAATAGTTCCTATCTTTTTTTAAAATATTTAAAAAAATAAAAAGACTTATATTAAGTCTCTTTATTAACCATTAGCTTTAATAATTCTAATTTTAATCTTAGTAATCTTTGGAGAATAAGTAGCTCTTGCATCATCTCCAGTTACTATAACAGCAACCTCATGAACTCCTTCTTTTAATCCTGATAAATCAACTACAGCCTTAATATTTGATTTATCAATACCTTTTAATACATCACTAGTACCTTTTACAACAACTGTAGTAACAACATTTTCATTCTTATCTGAAATGCCTTCCTCTTTATAAGCTTGAGCTTTATAATTAGGATCAAGATTAATAGAATTAATTACAACATCATTAATTTCAGTAGTTTCCTCATTGCCAAGAGTTATAGAAATTTTAGTATTATTAACGGATAACTCTCTAACTCCTTTTGGAATAGGAATACTAACATTAAACTCTTTATTTGAACTTAGATTAGTAACATCAACTTCTATTGGAATATATTCAATATTAGAAATAATATCTCTAGAACCATATATAGTAACTTTACTTTCACTACTAGTCATAGTATTTATAGCTTTACCAAATAATACTTCTCCAACTGGAACAACTTTAATAGGCACTTCTTTACTTGGAGCATCTAAATTAATCGTAGCAGTAACTTTACTTGGAACCATTTCTACATCTACAACTTTACCATTATTATCATAAGCTATTAGTGGAACATCATCTAACTCTACTACTCCAACTTGTGGATCCACTAATTTTTTAATATCAACTAAGGCACGAACTGTAGCAACTTCACTAATAGTGTGCTCAGCACCTTTAATAATAATTTCACTTTGATCTATAGTAACATTAGATATTGACATTTTAGTATTTAAACTATCTCTATTAATAACATCAATTGTAGCCGTTTTAGTAGAAGATACTTTAGGATATACAATAACAGTAACACTAGAAGGATTTAAAGTATAATTAATTGAATTAATAACACTTTCATAATTTAAATTAACTTTATGCGTACCTGGTTTTAAATTAGATAAATCAACACTAACCGTACCAGTTGACAACTGTTTAGCTAAATACATATCAACTTTTCTTCCTATTAAAGTAACATCAACAGTATCAGGCAATCCTTCAATTACATAAGATTCATTATTATACATAGCTTCAACTTTTTGATCATATAAAACTTCAGCATATGAATCAACAAGAACAACAGCTTTATTATTAACGGAGAAAAATAGAACAATAGCCAATAATAAAGAAATCATAATTAAAGTATTTTTTCTAACTAACCACTTTTCAAATTTATCAGTTCTTTTCCCAAATTTACCTACTACTAAAAGAACAAATTTAGTAACAGGAGTAATTATTTTTTTATCAAACCATCTAACAATAGACTTTAAGAATAAGGCTACTTTTTTTAAAAAACTCTTCTTATTATTCATTTTTAGCATCCTCACTTTCATCGTCTAAGTCTTCATCCAATAGAAGCTCTCTTTTTGGTTTTAATTCTTCTATTAAAATCATACGCATATCATCTAAAGATAAATTATAATTTAGGACTCCATTCATAGCAATAGAAACTTTACCAGTCTCTTCTGAAATAATTATAGCAATACAATCTGCTTCTTCACTAATTCCAAGAGCAGCTCTATGTCTAGTTCCTAACTTTTTATTAATTTTATTATTTAAACTAATAGGAAATACAGCACCAGCACAAGCAATTTTGTCTCCTTGAATTATAACTCCACCATCATGTAAGGGATTTCTTGGAAAGAATATGGATATAAGTAATTCTGAAGAAATATCAGCATACAAGTTCTTGCTTCTTTCTATATATTGATTTAAACTTATTTCTCTCTCTATAACTATTAGTCCCCCCATTCTAGCTTTCCTTAAATAGTCAACAGCATTAGTTATTTCATATACAACTTTTTCTCTTTCGTCCATAGTTAAAGTCCTATGATTAGTTATAATTTGTTTTCTACCTAATTGTTCTAATATATTTCTAATTTCTGGTTGAAATATAATTATAAGAGCCAAAGGACCCCACATCTTAACATATTCAAGTAAATATCCTAAAGTTGTTAACTTAAATACATAGTCACTTAATAATTTCAATATTATTATAATTAATACACCTTTAAAAATAAGTATCATCTTAATATTATTCTTTAAATTTTTTAACACAAAATATATAAGCATCCACACCAAAGATATATCCACAATAGTTTGTATTATAGTTAAAACACTATTTATTGTCATTTAAACACCATCCTTTAATATTTCTCTATAATATAAATTATAACATATAAATAATAAAAATGATAGTAAATTTTTTTTTATTTATTACATAAAAAAAGCGTTTATATAAAACGCTTTAAATCCTATATATTAATTTGATGTATCAGTAGTATTTTTTCTACTAAAATAATATATAAATGTCATAGCAATCGCAAACAAACTAATTAAAGCAATATAAGCTATTTTCATATTAGATGTCTCAGGATTACTATATCCTTTAGTAGTCATTGTAAATGGAACATCTGCAGGTTTTCCAACAATTGCAGCAACTCTCTGAGAAATATATTTATCTCCGTTAGAATTCTGCCTATCATATCCATATACCATACTTTCTTTAACATTTAAACCATTACTTAATGCTTCATAAGTCCTATTAAATTTAATTGTTATATCTCCTTCATCAATTGCTTTAATAGTTAGATTATTGCCACTAATAGTGCATTCAGCATTATCACTACATTCTGTTATAGTGAAATATTGCAAAACTTTATTAGTATCTTCCAAAGTAACAGACTCACCTACTTTAATCTCACCAATCTTATCATTAGCAAATGAAGGAATTCTACCAAAATTTTTTGAAGCATTAATAATACTTTGTTTAGTATCATTAACATTAATTGTACTATTCTCATCATAATCAGGTTTTTCACTACATCTATTATGTGAATCAGTACTTGTCTTCAAAAATCTAATATTTGAAATATCATATCCACCTTTAATCTCATTATCCATCAAATCATTTTTAATAGTATTAGGACTTTTAAAGAAGCCTGTATCATTCAATGTTTCCCATATTAATTGTTGGGTAGCTAGATAATACTGATAAGTATCTCTTCCTTTAACACCACTATTATATCCAAAATAATTATATAACATTACTTTGTTAACAGCATCTTTTGCCGCCGCTTCAGTTAAACCATTATCAGTCAAATATGATAACAAAGTTTGAGCATGATCATCAGTTTCATTGGTATATGTTCCTAATTGAGTACCAAAATCTATACAATAAGCATTCTTACTATCTACAGTTATATACTTCATAGGACTACATCCAACATTATTTGTAGAATTATTTTCTTTATTATCATATACTTTGTAAAATAAATTATTATCAACACTAATATTAGTTTCATTGATTTTAACAACAGCTTTAACAGCACCAACAAATGATATACTTGTAATTAAAGCCATCATCACAAATGCTAATTTCATTTTTCTTTTTTTCATATCACATCTCCTTATACTTTATAAATAAATTATATTATATGAAACATAATTTTGCAAGTATATTTTACAAATAACAAAAAAATAGCCATAAAATATGACTATTTTGCCTCTTCTGTAGCTCTTGTTTCGCGAATTACCGTAACTTTAATTGTACCAGGGTATTGCATTTGAGATTCAATTTTTTCTTTAATTTCTCTAGCAATTTGATAAGAAGTTAAATCATCTACTTCTTCAGGTTTTACAATAACACGTAATTCTCTTCCAGCCTGTATTGCATATGTCTTTTCAACGCCCTTAGATTCATTACCAATTTTTTCTAATTGTTCTAATCTTTGAAAATAATTTTCAGAAGAATCATTTCTAGCCCCAGGTCTAGAAGCACTAATTGTATCAGCAATGCTAACTATTACAGATATAATATTATCAGGAGCAACATCTCCATGATGAGATGCTATAGCATTTATTACCACTTTATTTTCATTGTATTTTTTGGCAATATCCATTCCTATATCTACATGAGAACCTTCCATTTCAAAATCAATAGCTTTACCTATATCATGTAATAGACCAGCCCTCTTAGCTAAATTAACATTTTCTCCTAATTCAGAAGCTATAAGACCAGAAATATATGCAACTTCCTTAGAATGCTTTAAAGCATTCTGTCCATAACTTGTTCTAAATTGTAATTTACCAATAATTTCTAATAATTCAGGATCAATCTTAGATATACCAAGTTCATAAGCAACATTCTTTCCATTTTCTTTAATTTTTTGATTTATTTCATTGCACATTTTATCATAAACTTCTTCAATTCTACCAGGATGAATTCTTCCATCTTTAATTAAAGTTTCCAAAGTTAACCTAGCAATTTCTCTTCTTAAAGGATCAAAACTAGATATAACTATAGCTTCAGGAGTATCATCAATTATTAAATCAACTCCAGTAACAGACTCAATAGTTCTAACATTTCTTCCTTCTCTACCAATTATTCTACCCTTCATTTCATCATTAGGTAAAGATATAACTGATACAGTTTGTTCATTTGTAACATCTGCAGCATATTTCTGCATACAGTTAACAAGCAAATCTTTTGCCTTGTTATCAAGATCTAACTTGACCTCTGCCTCTCTATCTTTAATATATGTAGCAATCTCTTTACTCATTTTTTCTTCTACTATCTTCATAATAGCAACTTTTGCTTGCTCTTTAGAATAGCCACTAATTTTTTCTAACTCTAGAAGCTCATTCTTCTTAATTTCTTCCATTTCTACTTTTATTTCTTGAATTTCTTCTTGTTTTTTCTGAAGATTGTTTTCTTTTTCATTTAAAGCTATTTCTCTATTTTGAAGAACTTCATCACGTCTATCAATACTACTTTCTCTCTGAATTAGACGATCTTCTAAAATTTTAACTTCATTTTTTCTTTCTTTTATAGCCTTATCAGCCTCTATTTTTAATTTGTTTATGTCTTCTTTAGTTTCAATAATAGAGTCTCTCTTATATTTATCAGCTTCTTTTTTTGCTTTTTCAATTATAGAATCAGCTAATTTTTCCTTCTTTTTATTTTTTAAATAATTTATAACAAGTATTAAAACAATACCAATTACTAATCCAAGAATAAATAGCAAAATGGAGAACTCATTATCTTTCATACGAACACCTCCATTCTAATAAATTTAATATAGATAATATATAACTATACAATTTAATTTTATATATAAAATAAGATAATGTCAAGGTGTTTTAAAATTTTTAGAGTAAACAAAGATGATTTCTAATAAGAATTTAAAGTAAATTCTAGACATTATTATTAAGTTTTGTTATAATTCATATAGATTGGTAGGTGTACTATGTTAGAAATAAATAAGAAAAAAGATATACCCAAAAAGAATTATTTTATATTAGGAATTATATTAATTATATCTTGTATTTTAGTTTACTATATTAATGCTTGGTATTCTTTATACCAATATGAAAAAAGAGGAAATTCACCAATAACAACATATATGGAAATAATAAATTATAATGAAGTAGAAAACTATATTGAAGAAAATAGTGATGCAATAATTTATATATCTAAATCTAATAATTTAAAAATAAGAAAATTTGAAGAAGATAATGAAAAACTATTTAAAAAATTAGAACTTAATTATAATATTTTATACATGGATGCCAAAGATGTAAATAAAGACTTAAAAATCAAATATAATGTTAATGAATATCCAACAATATTATTTTTTAAAAATAAAAGATTGGTTAATAAATATGTATTAGAATTAGATAACATAAACTATAATGATATAAAGAATATAATAGATTATAGTAATGGAGAAAATAATGATTAATATCGTATTATATGAACCAGAAATACCAGAGAATACAGGAAATATTATGCGTACTTGTGCTGGTACAAATAGTAAACTTCATTTAATAAGACCTCTCGGATTTAGATTTGATCTTAATCATCTAAAAAGAAGTGGAGTTAATTATCTTGATAAAGTAAATTATGAATTATATGATGATTATGAAGATTTCTTAAATAAAAACAAAGGAGAATTTTATTATTTTACAAGATATGGAAATAAATGCTACAGTGAAGTTGATTATAGCGATACTTCTAAAAACATTTACTTAGTTTTTGGCAAAGAAAGTAGTGGTATTCCTAAAGAAATCCTTAAAAAAAATATTTCTAATTGCGTAAGAATTCCCATATCTGATAATATTAGATGCCTAAATGTAGCTAATTCTGTATGTATAGGACTATATGAAGTACTAAGACAACAGAATTATCCTAACTTATTATTTAAAGATGTTTTTAAAGGAGAAAATTATTTAACTAAGGACTAGAAATAGTCTTTTTCTATGATTTACATTTTTAATCATGTATGATACAATTTTAAATGGAGGAGATATGAAATACGAATTAGGAGATGTTGTTGTTATGAAAAAAGAACATCCGTGTAAAAATAATATGTTTAAGATAGTCAGACTTGGAGCTGATATAAAAATAGAATGTATCAAATGTGGAAGATTAATTATGCTACCTAGAGTAGAATTCAATAAAAAAATAAAAAGGGTGATTAAAAATGTTTAAAAAAATAAAAAGTAAAGATGTAAAACTACATCCAGCATTACTATTTCTGATTTTAACTATATTAGTTATGATAATATCTAGTGTTGGAAGTATTTTACACTTAGAGACTAGTTATTATACCGTAAACACGGCTACAGGTGAATTAGAACCACATATTGTTACAATAAATAACTTATTTAATAGAACAGGAATACAATACCTAATAAGTAATTTATTAAACAATTTTACAACATTTGCTCCCTTAGGAACATTAATAGTAGGACTTATTGGTGTTGGAGTAGCATATAATTCTGGTTTTTTAAATTCCTTTTTCAAAATGATAACTAAAGATAAACCTAAGAAATTATTCACATTTGTTGTTGTATTATTAGGAGTAATATCTTCAATGTTCCTAGACACTGCCTATGTTATTTTAATTCCATTATCAGCAATATTATTTATGAATTTAGGTAGACATCCATCAGCGGGCATTTGTGCTGCTTTTGCCGGAATAACATTTGGTTATGGCGCTAACTTTTTCGTAAATTCATTAGATGCTTCTTTAATAGAATATACAACGTCCGCAACAAAAATACTAGATCAAAATTATACAGTGAATTTACATGGTAATATAATATTTATGATCATATCAACATTGCTTATATCTTATTTAGGAATGATTATTACAGAAAAATATATTGTTCCAAAATTAGGAAAATATACATTTGATGAAGAAGATCCAGATATAAATAGTTCCTTAACTTCAAAAGAAAGAAAAGGTGTCTTAGTATCATTATTAGCCTTTGCATTAGTAGTATTATTACTAATATATTCAATTATTCCAGGATTACCTTTTTCAGGATTACTATTATATTTAAAAGATGCCACTTATGTGGAACAATTATTTGGAGATAATTCTTATTTCAATCAAGGATCTGTTGCTATATTCTCAGCACTATTAGCCTTTGCAGGACTAATATATGGTATCAGAACAAAAACAATTAAAAACAATAGTGATTTAGTAACAGGAATGAGTTACTACTTAAAAGGTTTCTCATCACTATTAGTACTCATCTTTTTTGCAGCACAATTTTGTTTAATTTTTAAACAAACAAATATAGGAATATTTATCGTAGCATCGTTAGCTGAGTTTCTAAATAGCATAGAACTTTCCGGAATCATGCTCATTATTGTATGTTTTATAATAATATTAATATCTTCAGTTTTTGTCCCAGTAGCAAGCACAAAATGGGCAATATTATCGCCTATAATGGTTCCTATGTTCATGCAAAATACATTTACACCAGAATTTGCTACAGCCGTGTTTAGAGCAGCAGATTCATCGATTAAGGGAATAAGTCCATTATTTACATATTTTGTTATTTTAATTGGCTTCATTCAAATTTATAATAAGAAGAAAAAAACAATAACAATAACAGATGCCTTATCACTAATGGTTCCATATGCAATTGCTTTTTCTGTCTTATGGTTACTTATTGTAATAGGATTCTATATTATAGGATTACCATTAGGAATAAATACAGGGGTTATGCTATAGAAAGAAGGTTATATTATGGGTTTAACAGCAGGTATAGTTGGTTTACCAAATGTAGGAAAAAGCACACTATTTAATGCAATAACAAAACAAAACATTTTAGCAGCAAATTATCCTTTTGCCACAATTGATCCTAATGTAGGAATGGTTATTGTACCAGATGATAGAATTGATAAATTAACAGAAATGTATCATCCATTACGTACTATTCCTACAACATACGAATTTACAGATATTGCTGGTCTAGTAAAAGGAGCTTCAAATGGAGAAGGACTAGGAAATAAATTTTTATCTCACGTTAGAGAAGTTGATGCCATTGTAGAAGTCGTAAGATGTTTTAATGATAAAGGTATAATTAATGTCAACGATTCAGTTGATCCCATTCGTGATATTGAGATTATCAACATAGAATTAATTATGTCTGATTTAGAAATAGTTACAAACAGATTAAACAAAATTGGCAAAAAAGCAGAAATGACAAAAGACAAGAAAGAATTAGCAGAAATATCAGCTTTAAATAAACTAAAAAGCAAATTAGAACAAAATATTCCAGCCAGAAAAATAGACTTAACTCAAGATGAATTATTTGCAATAAGTTCATTTAATCTAATTACCTTAAAGCCTATCATCTACATTTGTAATGTAAGTGAAGAAGACCTTGTTAATGAGAATAATGAATACTATAGGGAAGTTATTGAGTATGTTAATGGAGAAGGTCCTGTTATAATGATTAGTGCTAAAATAGAAAGCGAACTTGCTCAGTTATCAGAAGATGACAGAAAAATATTTTTAAATGATTTAGGAATAAATGAATGTGGATTAGACAAGTTAATAAGAGAGACTTATTCACTACTTGGACTTGCCACTTACTTCACAGTAGGCACAGACGAAGTCAAAGCTTGGACCTTTAAAAAAGGAATGAAAGCACCATCTTGTGCCGGATTAATTCATACCGATTTTGAAAAGGGATTTATTAGAGCAGAAGTAATGAGCTATGAAGATTTAATTTCCTATGGAAGTGAAATAAAAGTAAGAGAAAGTGGCAAAATGCGACTAGAAGGAAAAGAATATATTATGCAAGATGGAGATATCTGTCATTTTAGATTTAATGTATAATCATTAAGTCTTTTTTAATAGATTTTTATTGCTATTTTTGTTATAATTATTTTAGGAGGCTATTATGAATAGAGAAAAAATAGAAGAATGTTACAAATGGGATTTAAGTAAAATTTATAGTAGTATTAATAATATAAGAGAAGATATAAAAAACGTTAGGAACAAACTAACAGAGTTTTCTAAATATAAAGATATTTCTTATGATGAAAATTCTTTATATGAAGTAATTAATCTAAGCATGGAAGTATCAAGAATAATTTCTAAATTAGAGGTATATGCTAGTTTATTATGTGATGAAGATACTTCAATAAATAAGAATATAGAACTTAAAGAAGAAATAAATAATTTAAGTAGTGAAGTTATAAATGCCACTTATTTTATAGAACCAAATATACTTAAAATGAATTATAGTGATATAGAAAAGTTTTATTTAAAAAATGAGAAACTAAAAGAATATGAAAGATATTTACAAGAAATGTTTAGATATAAAGAACATACTCTATCAGATATAGAAGAAAAACTACTTGCCAATTTATCTAAAACATTTGGAAATAATTATGAAACATATGAACTTCTAAAAGACTCGGATATGATATTTCCAAACTTTATGGTAAATAATACCGAATATGAACTTGATAATAGCAAATATTGCCTATATATCGAAGACGATAATAGAGAGATTAGAAAAGAAGCATTTAATACAATATATGAAACATTCAAACAATATAAAAATGTTTATGCTAATTTAATTACTTCAAATATAAAAGAAGAGGTAGCCACTAGTAAGATAAGAAAATATAAAAGTGCCCTTGAAGAAGCAATGTATAAAGATGAATTAGATGTTTCCATATATGACAATTTAATATCAGTAATAAATGATAAAATAGGCATACTACATAAGTATTACAAACTAAAAAAAGAAGTCTTAAAAGTAGATGAATTACACTTGTATGATGTCTATGCAAACTTAGTATCCACTGATAAGAAAACATATGATTTTGAAAATGCCAAAGAGACAGTTATCAATGCTCTTAGTATATTAGGAGATGAATATATAGAAATATTAAAGGAAGGAATAAAAAATAGATGGATAGATGTGTATCCAAATAAAGGAAAAAGAACAGGGGGATATTCTTCTGGGAGTTATGATACATTCCCATATATATTACTTAATTATCAAAATAAATATGATGATATGTCTACATTAGCCCACGAGTTAGGTCATTCAATGCATAGTTATTTTACAAGAAAAAATAATCCCTACCAATATGGCAATTATTCTATCTTTGTAGCAGAAGTAGCATCAACTGTAAATGAATTACTTTTAGCCAAGTATGTAATAAAGAATAGTAATAATAAGAATGAAAAACTATTTATAATAAACAGAATGATGGAATTATTTAGAGCAACAATATATAGACAAACAATGTTTGCAGAATTTGAAAGAAAAATATATGATATGATTTCTTCAGATAAACCTGTTAGTGCTGATATACTAAGTGAGGAATATTACAAATTAAATAAAATATACTTTGGTAATGATGTCTATGTAGATGATTACATTAGATATGAATGGGCAAGAATTCCACATTTCTATTATAACTTTTATGTTTATAAATATGCAACAGGCTTGTCAGCAGCAAGTTATATAACAGAAGGATTATTAAATGGTAAGATAAAGAAAGAAGATTATATAGCATTTTTAAAATGTGGTGATAGTATGAGTCCTCTCGACTCATTAAAACTTACAAAAGTAGACTTATCAAAAAAAGAAGTTATTGAAAGTGCCACTTCAATGTTTGATTCACTAATTGACGAGTTTACTAAACTATATAATGAAAAAGTATGAGGTGAATTTTAGTGAAAATAAAGAAATATTTATATATATTCCTATCATTAATATATATGGATTTAGTATTTAATCTATTTGCATATGATATTTATTTAAGAACATCAATTATTAATATATTTTTATTTACTATAATTAATAGTTTTATAATTTTATTAATAACCAGTATATTTAATAAGAAATTTAATAAAATTATGACATATATTGTATATATATTTTTATGGTTTTGGTATAGTTTATATTACATATTTTATAAAATATTTGTTACACCATTTTCAATTGCCTTATTTAGACAAAGCGATCAGACATTAAAATTTGGAAAGAACATAATTATTTCAATACTGCAAAATATACATATTGTATTACTATTCTTGTTACCAGTAATATTACTTATAATATATAATAAAAAGATTAAATATAATAGATATAAAATAAAAGAAATTTTAATATATATATGTTTATTTATAGTATCAATAGGAATATATATATGTAATATATTCATTCAAGATAAGGGTGTAGGATCTGCATATAATTTATATTTTGAAACTAACAATGTATCCTTAAATATAGAAAGATTAGGAGTACCAGCTGCTACTTACTTAGATATATATAGAAGTATATTTGGCTTTGATGAAAAAATAGATGTTGTAGAAGAACCTACGTTTTCAACAAAAGAAGAATTATTTGAGTATGATTATAATATTACATCAATCGACTTTAGTGGTGGTAACGGAGAAATTGCAAAGATAAATAAATTTATGTCCAATGAAAAAGGAAGCAAACAAAATAAATATACAGGAATGTTTGAAGGAAAAAATTTGATATTCATCGTAGCAGAAAGTTTTAGTGAAATAGCTGTTTCAGAAGACCTTACCCCAACATTATATAAATTAGTTCACGAAGGATTTGATTTTAAAAATTTTTATACTTCAAATAATTTATCAACAATAGGTGGAGAATTTCAAGCATTAACTGGATTATACGCAGATAATACAATTTTAAGTTCTTGGAGAGGTGGAAAGGCCTACTATCCATACGGACTAGGAAATGTATTTAAAAACCTAGGATATAATACCTATGCTTACCACAATAATAGTGCATATTATCAAGATAGAAATGTATATTTAAAAACACAAGGATTTGATAACTTTAAAGGTTGTTATAACGGACTTGAAAAAGTTATTAATTGTGAACAATGGCCACAAAGTGATGTAGAAATGATTGATGCCACAATAACAGATTACATTAATAGTGAAAAACCATTTATGACATATTATATGACAGTTTCAGGACATTTCTATTATAATTATTCCGCAAATGCAATGGCCAAGAAAAACAAAGCTTATGTAAATGATTTAGACTATCCAGAAGAAGTAAAAGGTTACTTAGCAACACAAATAGAATTAGATAAAGCTTTAGAACTATTAATAAATAAACTAGAAGAAGCATCTAAATTAGATGATACTGTAATAGTACTTTTAGCAGATCACTATCCATATGGCTTGCCATTAGAATATATAAATATACTATCAGATTATAAAAGAGACAGTTTAATAGAAGCTAATAGTAATAATTTAATAATATATAATAGTAAAATGAAAAGTGAAAAAATAGATAAGGTTGGAATGAGCATCGATGTTATTCCAACAGTATATAATTTATTTGGTATTGAATATGATTCAAGATTAATAATGGGAAAAGATATCCTTAGTACAAGTGAAGGAATAGCAATATTTAAGGATAAATCTTGGATAACTAATAAAGGAACATATTATGCCTCAACAGGAACTTTTGAAGCAAAAACTCAAGATATAAGCGACAATTATGTTGATACAATTAACAGTATAGTTAGTAACAGAGTAGCCATAAGTAGAATGATCGTTGAAAATAACTATTATAAATACATATTTAACAAATAAAAAAGAGTTCATACAAAATACATATGAACTCTTTTACTTACTATCTTTTTTTAAAGTTCTAGCTTCTCTTGCACTAGTTTTAATTTTAGTACCATCTTCTAGAGTAACAGTTTGTAAATTAACTTTTTGTTGTCTCTTAGTTATTTTTAAACAATTTGGTCTATTATTAACTGATCTAGTCTTTTTACTTGTTATTTTTATTGCCATATTATTATCCTCCCTCAAATCACTTCATAATTTTACTATAAAAAGGCCTTTGTGTCAATGATTTTGGTAGTTCTATTAAGGCGATTTTAGCAATTTATAAATAATTTTGGCCTATTAATATACAAATATAAGAATTTACTATTGCTTTTTTTCTCTTTTAACAAATTCTCTTAATATCTTAGTGGTAGCTCTTTTTTCTAATCTAGATACATAGCTTCTTGAAATATTTAGTGCTTTTGCAATCTCTTTTTGTGTAGTTTCTCTTTTACCATTTAGTCCGTATCTTGATTCTAGTATTTCTCTTTCTCTCTTAGTTAATAACTTTAAATATTTCTGTAATAAAATTATATTATCATTTTTATGTATTTCTTCAACAAAATCAGGATCGGGAGTTCTTAGAACATCTAATATAGTTACTTTATTTCCTTCTTTATCAAAACTTATTTCTTCATACAAACTTATATTTTTACTATTTTTCTTATCAGCACGAAAATACATCAATATTTCATTCGCCACTATCACTTAAAAGAACGATTTGACCGTTGTGTGTTGCTGATAATCCCTCTTGATTGTCGTTATTATCGTCATTAAATAGTTGTGGTTTGGTAGTGATTGTGTGGTTTCTTGAACCTATTAAATCCATATACAAGTTTTTGCCATCGGTTTCTATGTTGCCAACGAATAACTTGATTAGATTTCTCTTACTGATGATATCAAGCTCGTCAAACTTATCAATGTAGTTGTTTAGAATATCAAATACAACTTTTGCTGTTTCTTGGTCGTCTATAACTTGATTTGTTGGCTGTGCTTTTTTTAGTTCTTGTATGTTAGCAAGGATTTTTTTGTTCTTCTGTTTAAGTTCTTTAATCTTGGCTTGAACCTCGTCAAGAATGTCATCGTCTACTAATGCCAATCTATTTATAAGGTTGTTAATATCGGTTTCATTTTTAGCATAGTTCTTTTCAAGTATGTTGATTTCATCAACTTGGTTTTTGCTGTTGTAGTCGTCATCACTTGCGATAGATTTAATTGCTTGATAGAACTCGCTTGTTGGTTGTGCTAATTGTTTCATTCCTTGAATAACTAAATCATCAGCCTCATTACCATTGATGTTCTTACAAGAACATTTATCGCCTTTACTTTTCATTTTAAGGCCGCAGATATAATCAAATCTTAATTTACCATTAGGGGTTAAGTTTTGTTTTAATTTTGCCCTCATAAGCGATTTACAATGGCTACAACGAAGAACACCAACTAATATAGCATCGTTCTTAATAGGTTTACGATAGTTTTTATCTTCATTGGCTTTTAGTATGTTTTGGGCTTCTACCCAATCTTTACCAGAGATAATGCCTTTATGCTCGCCAATAGCAACAATCCAATCTTGTAAGTCCTTATATTTAACACGTCCTGTTTTGGTCTTTTCAGTTTTACAATAGCCAATTATTCCGTGAGTGCCATTAAATTGGTCGTGCTCGTTATACACCTCAACCTCATTGTCTAAAAAGTAATTTAAAACATCTTGGTCGGCGACAGCATAAACAGGATTTCTTAATATGTTCTTAACACCCCAACGTGAAAAGTCGCAGTTTCTTTTGGTCTTATAATCATTTTGAATTAGATAACTTTCAACTTGTGTTTGTGATTTGAACTCTAAAAACTTTTGAAAGATTGTTTTAATAATATCTATCTCATCATCAACAGGTGCAAGTTTATATAGAGTTGTCTTTTTATCATTGATGTTTAGTTTTTCCATTTTCTCACTTACAAAGCCCAAAGGAACATTACCACCAAGCCAACGTCCTGTTTTAGCAAGTTTATACATATTATCTCTAATACGTTCGGCGATTGTATCACGTTCTAATTGTGCGAATGTTATAGCGATAAATAACATCGCTTTACCCATAGGGGTAGTGGTGTCAAATCTTTCACTAACTGATATAAAGTTGACGTCATGTTCTTGCCAATCCTCATATAGATTAGCAAAGTCTAAAACATTACGAGAGATACGGTCAAGACGATAGCAAATGATTGTGTCAATCTCATTGTTTTTAATTGCTTTCATCATTTCCTTAAAATGTGGTCTTTCGGTGTTCGCCCCTGTGTAGCCTTCATCGTTATAAACAATAATGTCATCGTCTGTAATGTTTATGTCAAAGTATGTTTTTAAGTAATGCTTACAGGTATCAATTTGGTTCTCAATACTTTCACCTTTGCCTGTGTATTTAGACTTACGAGCATATATCGCTTTTTTCCTTTTTCTTTCTTCCATAAAGCATCGTCCTTTCTTTTATGTGAGATATAATATATTATACTATAAATAACCAAATATGTATAGCAAATTCAAGTGTTTTATGTTAGGATATAGAGCCATAAAGGGACGTGATGCTGTGAGCCATTTAAAGAAAGATTTTAAATATCATAAGTTGTTTGATAACAAGTATGCAGAACAATCTTATATTGCTTATCTGTCTAAAAATAAAAGAAAGTATGTAATGAATTCAAGTGATTTTGTTGATAGATATATTGTTATCACCATAGATTTTATATTCAGGCTTAACAATTCTATTTGTAGACGTGGATTAGAGAAGAATAATATTTTAGATATTAAGGAATTGTATGATAAAAAGTATGTTGGTGATTATCATTATTGGGCTCTTGATGTTAGTATAAAGCAGTTGTTTAAAAAGGTTGATGTTAGTGATGTAGATAATGATTTTAAGCAAGAAATATACGATATGCTTAAAACAATTGTTGAGTGGGAAGATAAATTTGAGAACAACTACAAAGAGTTTAAAGAGGTTATATATAATATGGTGAAAGTAATTGATGACAAACACTATGATTGGTGTGTTGGTGAGAACATCATTTATAGTAGGTCAGCTCGCGACAATGTGGCTAAAAGTTTTTATTGTGTTGTTCTTGGTTATAATGGTTATAAGAGATTTAAAAAATCATATTTAGATAAAGTCTATGTTGAAGCAAAGGACAAGAAAGTGCTTTTGGAACAAGTTAACGATATATTGGTTGTTATAGCAGATGTTTATAATGAACTAATCAACAAGCATTTTGAAAGTGCTAATCAGTTGTTTAAAGAATATATAGAAGAACATAAGGCGATGATTGGTTGCAAAGATATTTACTATGTTAAAGTATACATTGAACTATCAAAGGTTGTAGAATTATTAGATAATAACAAACATACCGAAGCCATAAAGCAACTTGGTGCTATTATACAAACCGAAAACAATAAGTATAAAAAAGATGTAATATTGTTTGAAAAAATTGCTATTGATGAAAAAGCAATAGAGGACGGACAATACATTGAATTATAAGTTTTAGAAAGAAAAAGTGCATTTTTTGAAATAACCGACCAATTAGGTTAAATGCATTTTTTTTGTTGCTTAATTTTTTCTTTTTGTTAGTATAGTTGTTGCAAAGAAAAAAACGCGTTTAGATTTGCAAAGGTTGGAGGTGGTTAATAGATTGCAGTTAATAATTTCATTACCAAGTGATGAGAATGGAATAAAAGAGTTTAATCGTGCTTTTGCAAAGGTGCAAGCAACTTTGGTTAAGAAAAGCATTAGCGATTTGAATATAGATACTGATACTAAAAAAAGAGTAGTCAACAATCTATTGACTACTCTAAAAGAACAAGTGAACGAAAGGAAGAAAAGTGATGAATGAAATAAATGTTAAAAAGTTGGAAGATTTTATTTTAAATAATTTTGGAAATGAGAACAAGAGTGTTGAAGAAAAAGCAAACATAAAAGACAGCCCATTATTTAGGGCGATGCTTTATACTTTGGTATGTTATGAGAAGAAGCAAGTTGAAGAACTATCAATTAAGATAAAGAATAATACTGTTAAAGTTGGAGGTGTTGTAGTTGAATAACAATGTAGTGCAAGAACAAAACCAAGTTAGAGTAGAAACAAATGTTAAGAAAATATATTTAGTAGACAATAAGAACGACATACAACAAAAGCAAGCACAAGAAGAATTAAAGAAAAAATTAGTTGGCGCCATTCTTGATGTATATACTAATGGGAACATTACCAACATTGAAAGTAGAAGATTTATGGCTTATATAGAAAGATTTGTTAAAAAAAACAAGTCAAAGAACGATATAAACTATCGTATAGCAAGCCTCTATAATTATATCATAAGCAAGTATAGCGATTTCATTGAGATAAATCAAATAATCCAAAATGAAGAAGAACAATACTAACATCAAGGTTGGTTAAAACTAATTTAAGGTGAAGCAAAGGCCGTGATAAAGTTAAAGGAAACATAGTCTAAACACAAGTTAAAGTGATTTAAAGAGTAGTTAAACAAGAAAAACTATTCTTTTACTTTGTCAAAAGTGTAAAAATAAGTGTTTTTTTGCTTGAAACTGCTGAAAGTATGCTATAATATTTTTAGGAGGGAATGTATGGAAGACAAAAATATTATTTACAATAATAATCTAAACAATCACATTATTCCAAATGACACATCTCATAAGGATTTTGCTATGGAGGCTTTACAAAAAAGGAAAGAAAAGTATGAACAACTGCGACAAGATGCAATAGATGCGGTGGAAAGAAAACACCAAGCACATTTACAAATGCAACAAGATGGCTTAGATGCGATGGAAAGAAAACACCAAGCACATCTTCAAATGCAAAGTGAAGATATGTTAAGAAGTATACCAAAGGCTGACATTCCTGAGGGATATAGCATTAACGAGTTTGGAGAAATTATTAGACCGGGAAAATCAAGATAGCATATAGGAAATATATGCTTTTTTCTTTTTAACAAAATTACACAAAAATTGTAGTTTATACCTCTGCTGGCTACTATATGTATGAGGAGGTAGATAGTATTAGAGATTTGATTTCATTAAAAGAGGCTTGCAAGCTGATTGGTGTATCATATAAAACTTTATATGGTTGGGTTAATAATAATGAGGTATCTTATACCAAGATTGGTAATAGATACTATATGACACAAGAGCAATTAAATGCCCTTGTTTTTGTTTTCACAAAAGACTATACAGAAGCCGCCAAATAATATTAGAATTATATTGTAAAAATATTATTAGGACATAACATAATGGTTTTATGCACTATTTAAGGGCTTTGTGAAATGATTAGTATACAAGAGTATATTATATATATAATACTATCTTATAAATATATATTATATTAGTAGAGTTGAAGCCCCTAAAATCTAATATATAATTTTGTATAAGAAAAGAATAAGAGAACAATGCTCGCTAATGTGTTGATTTATAAGGATTTAGTAAAATATAGATACCAATGAATTGGTATATGATACACCAAGTAAGTGGGCTATATAGACGTTATTTTTAAGCCAAAATTGGTATGTATTTTTACAACAGGAGGCAATATGGAACAAGCAAAACGAAAGGAAATTAAAGAAGAAGAAATAGTGTGTGGCTTCATAAATACTGAAACAGGAGAGATTGATTATACTTTAAGAGTTGGTGATAGTCTACGATTAGATACAAGAGAGCAAAAAGAGTATAGAGCAAATCATAAGGTTATCAAAAAGAGTAATTCTTTTGTCAAAGTATTTAAAGATACTATTGGCTTACTTGCAAAAGAAGATTTAACTAAAAGCGAGTTTAATATTATTTTAACAGCACTTGAATATCTTGATAAGACAAGTGGTATCTTAACCGAAGATGGTGTTAATATAGGTAAGCAAAGGTTTATAGAATTAGTTGGTATATCGCATAATACTTTTACCGAGGGAGTAAATCACCTTATTGAACTTAATATAATGGCAAGAACTAAATTAGGTAAAAATAGTGTATATTTAATGAACCCGTTTATTTTTATGAATGGCACATACATCAATGCAACTTTGTATAGAATATTTAGAAGAAGCAAATGGAACACACAAAATGATTAAGTAATTTTTGGTAGGGGCATTGGGCGATATGTACTTTTTTTATGGAAAAATGCGGGAAAGCCACCCCTACCTAACAGGAGGAATATGAAAGAGAGATTTTTGACGTTGCAAGAGATTAGCAATTATACACACACGTCAGTAATGTTTTTGAAAAAACTAATAGACAATGGAACGATAAAAGCAATTCGCATATCAAAGAATTATGTTGTTAGCGAATATGAGTATTTAAAGTTTATAGAACAAATGGAGGTTAAAACAAATGACAGATAAAGAGTTGTTAAAGATGTTAGGTTTATATGATAGAACGATTACGTTAACATTAGAAGATGAAATACTTGATACGATGAATAAGTTTCACAAAGATAATTTGGAACACGAGAAGCAAAAGAAAGAGTTTTTGGCTTTGTTTAAAGAGTGCTTTGATGATGTAGTTAAGATTATAGAGTTTGACCCACATAAACGTATTGCAGTAGATTGTTTTACGTGTGTTAGAGGAATGGATTTATCTAAACAATATGGAAAGCCAAAAAAGAAATAAGTTGCAAGTTTAATCATATCTTTTAGTAGGTGGTTAAATGCAACTGATAATAAATTGTCCTACTGATGATGTAGGAATTGGTGAGTTTAATAATGCTTTTGCCAAAGTGCAAAAAGAGTTAGTTCTTAAATCTATAAGAAATTTGAATATAGATGTTAGTTCTCGTGAGAAAGTTTTATGCTTTCTTGCAAAGATGTTGCGAGAACAAATTAAAAGAGATTGAATTATAAGTAGTTTTTCAATCTCTCATATTTTTTTCTACTGATATGGTGGTTGCCGAGTTCCCAACGTCTTACTGATGATATATCAACACCTAACAGAGTAGCAAAGTCTTTTCTTGATAGTTTTAGTTTTTGTCTTGCCTCTATAATCTTGTCGCACGGATTATCTAACAGGAATGAAATATATTCGTCATTGATGTTGATTTTATCTTGTATGTTAAGTTCTTCAATGATACCTTTGATGAGTTCTACGTTTACGAGTTTTATATCTCTGTTCTCTAAATGATTTAAAGTGCTTCGGTGAAAGTTAAGTTTTACACCCAAGTCGGTTTGCTTTATATCATCAATAGAACGATAATATTTTATTTGTTCACCAAGCGAACTTTGCGACGTGATAGGCTTAACTTGTTTACAAGTATGAGTTGTTAATGTATAAGAAAGTTCACATCGTGCACTAATTTTATCAAATAGTGCATTTACTCTAACATAAAGTTCTTTTAGGTGATAGTTGCATTCTCAGCACATTTAGCAGCATAAGTAGCAAGTTTAACCTTTTTATTAGGTTTATAAGTATCTATTCCCTTAATTAAACCAATAGTACCTATTCCTATTAAATCATCAATATCTTGTTCACTAGTTTCAAATTTTTTAACTATATGAGCTACTAAACGTAAATTATGCTCTATTAATTTTTTTCTAGCTTCCTCATCTCCATTTAAATGCCTCTTTATATACTCATCTTCAATATCCTTAGGTAGTTTATCAGGAAAAACCTCGTTAGAATAGGCACCAGTAAAAAACATTAAATTAGTAGCTATATATTTAATTATATTAAATAACATTTCATCACCTAATTAAATATATAAGAATAATAAGGAATTATGAAAAATCTTAGTTAATTAATTTACATTAACTATTTTTTAATATATAATTTATTTATATGGAGGCAAATATGAAAAAAATAATGTTAACAGGTTTAAAACCTACAGGTAGTCTAACTTTAGGTAATTATATTGGAGCAATTAGTCAAATGGTAAATTATCAAGATATTTATGACAATTATCTCTTTGTAGCTGACCTACATGCTATAACAGTTCCTGTTAATCCTCAAGAACTAAATAAAAATATTAGAGACTTTCTAGCACTATATATTGCGTGTGGAGTAGATCCAAGTAAAAATACTATATATCTACAATCAGATATTCCATATATACCATGTGTTTCTTGGTTATTAGAATGTAATAGTTATAATGGAGAATTATCAAGAATGATACAATTTAAAGAAAAAAGTAAAGGAAAAGATAACTTTTCAGTAGGATTATTTACTTATCCAGTATTAATGACAGCAGATATCCTTGTCGTAGATGCCGATTATGTTCCCGTTGGTATTGATCAAAAACAACATGTAGAATTAACAAGAGATATAGCCGAACGTTTTAATAAGAAATATGGGGAGACATTTAAAATACCAGAACCTATGATTACTGAAAGCGGTACAAAGATTATGGACTTAGTGAATCCTACTAAGAAAATGAGTAAAACAGAAGAAAATCCTAAAGGTGTTATAGGATTATTAGATAATCTTGATGATGTTAGAAAAAAAATTATGTCAGCCACAACAGATTCTTCTTGTGAAATAAAGTATGACCCTGAAAATAAACCAGGCATATCAAATTTAATTAATATATGCGTTTCACTATCAGATATGACAATACAAGAAGTAGAAGAAAAATTTAAAAATAGCAATTATGGAGAATTTAAACGTTTTACGGCAGATATCGTATGTGATAAACTAAGTGCCATTCAAAAAAAATATAATGAAATAATAAATAGTGATGAATTAGATAAAATTCTTGAACAAGGAGCTATAAAAGTAAATGAATTAGCACATAATAAATATATGGATATGCGCTATAAGATAGGACTATACAAATGATGGATATTTATATACCAGATATGTATTTAAAAAGTATATATCATATAAATTATGATAAATTAAAAGAGGATGGTATAAAGTGTATTTTATTTGATTTAGATAATACTATCATACCATATAAAGAAAAAACTCCTTCTAAGAAGCTAATCGATTTAATTGAAAATCTAAAAGACATGGAATTTAAAATAATTATTTTCGATAATACGAATAAAAAGAGATTATTGCCATTTAAGAGACAATTAGATATAGATTGCGCTCCAAATGCTAAAAAACCTTCTATCGAAAAACTTATAAAAATAATAAAAGAATATAAATATGATTTAAGTGAAGTAGCCTTAGTAGGAGATGAACTATATAGAGATATATATGGAGGAAATAAAGCTGGAATAAAGACAATTCTTGTTAATTCAATATCTAATAAGGACTCTCTAAAAACAAAATTTTATAGGATTTTTGAAAAAAAGATAATAAATAAATTAAATAAAAGAGGAATATTAATTAAGGGAAAATATTATGAATAAGAAATGTTTAGGTTGTGGAATACCACTACAAGATAAAGACATAAATTTAGATGGATATATTAGTAATATTGATAAAAACATTTGCACGAGATGTTTTAAAATAAAAAATTATGGTGTATATAATAAAGCAAATATGTCTAATAAAGATTATATAAAAATAATGGATAGTATCACTAATAATGATTTAGTTATCTATGTATCAAGTTTACTTAATTTAAATATTGATTATATAAATAAATTTAAAGATGTTATACTTGTACTTACTAAAAGAGATATTTTACCAAAATCTATTAAAGATAATAAAATAATAGATTATATAAAAAAAAGATATAATAATATTAAAGATATAATCATAATAAGTAGTATTAAAAATTACAATATGGATCATTTATATAATACTATACTTAAATATGGAATTGATAAAAAAATATATTTTGTAGGATCTACAAATAGTGGAAAAAGTACACTAATAAATAAATTAATTAAAGATTATGGTAATAATGACATAACAATTACTACTAGTATGTATCCATCAACAACATTAGATGCCATAAATATAAAACTAAATGGATTAAATATATATGATACACCAGGTATAGTAAATGAAGGAAGTATAACAAATTATATAAACAATAATGAGTTAAAAAAAATAAACATAAAAAAAGAAATAAAACCAATAACTTATCAAATAAAAGATAAATGTAGTATTCTTGTCGGAGACTATATTAGACTTGACTTTGAGTGTATATCTACAAGTATCACAATATATATATCTAACAATGTTCCTGTAAAGAGAATAAGTATAAATAATCCAATATTATTAGATAATATAATATCTAGTTACAATGATCTAAAAAATAAAGACATCGTAATAGAAGATATATGTTTTATAAAAATAACCAAAAATACTAGAGTTAATATTTATGGAAAATATAATTTATCTACAATTATTAGAGATAATTTAATATAAAAGATAATATCAATATATGTAACACAATTTCCCATAATTTTTACATTATATTTATATCTTTTTTTTTTATAATATGTTATACTTATTAAGGTGATAGTAGTGAAAAAAGAATTTAAAACTATCGACGAACAGATAGAAGTTTTAAAAAATAAGGGGCTTATAATAGAAGATGAAACTTATGCTAAAGAGATATTACTTAAAGAAAATTACTTCTTTATTAATGGCTATAGATTAATATTTATGAACTCTATAACAGATAGAACCTTTATTAAAGGAACTACTTTCAGAGAATTATATTCTTTATTCTTATTTGATAGATATGTAAGAAATATTATCTTTAAATATCTATTAATCATTGAAAACAATTTAAAATCAGTAATGTCATATCAACTATCAAAGAACTATGGTTATAAAGAGAAAGATTACTTAAATGTTAATAATTTTACCAATGATAAAGAAAAAAGAAGAAGAGTAAAAGATATAATAGAAAAAATGAAAAGACAAATTAGAATCAATGTTTCAAGGCATAGTGCCACAATGCATTATTCCAAGAATTATGGATATATACCACTTTGGATTTTAGTAAAAGTATTATCATTTGGAATTATGTGTGAGTTATATACAATACTAAAAGATAAAGATAAAGAGAGTGTTGCCGAAACATTTGGAATAGATCCTAATTTATTAGAAGAAATGTTACCAATACTATCAAATTATCGTAATTTATGTGCTCATGAAGATATTGTATTTGATCACAAAACAGAAAGAGCAATTCCTGATACAGAATATCATAATAAACTAAAAATATTTAAAATGGATGATGAGTATATTTATGGAAAGAATGATATGTTTGCCGTAGTCATCATATTTAAGTATTTACTTTCTAAAGATAACTTTAGACTTATGATGAAAGAACTAGAATATGAAATTGACAAATTAGATGGTAGAATTGATACAATTCCAATTCAAAAAGTATTAGATTATATGGGATTCCCAAAGAATTATTTAGAAATTGTAGAAATGTAGGAAGGTGATTTTATGAATGAATTAAATAAAAAAAATAATAATAGTACCATAATTATAGTAGTTTGTATGATGTTATCCTTTATTTGTGGAGTAGGTGGAGGATACTTATATTCAATATCATCTACAAAAGTAAGTGAACAAGTTATAAAAAATATTACTAGAAGTGAATTAGTTGAAAATAGCATATCTAGTTCTGTAGACAATGTATATGGAGCCACTGTAGTTGTAATGTCATATAAAAGTGATAAACTTATTTCTACAGGGTCAGGTTTTGTTTACAAAAAAGATGATAAAAACGCATATATAATGACTAATTACCATGTTATAGACGGAGCAGATGCAGTTAAAGTTGAATTCAATGATGGAAATACACTAATAGATGCTAAAATATTAGGAGGAGAAGTTTATTCTGATATTGCTGTTCTTACTATAGATAGTAACAAAGCAAATAGCATTGTAGAAATTGGAAAGAGTGATGAAGTAAAATTAGCAGATACAGTATTTACTGTTGGTAGTCCAATGGGAAAAGAATATAAAGGAACTGTTACTAAAGGTATCCTCTCAGGAAAAGATAGATTAGTAGAGGTAAATCTAACAGGTGGATCATCTGATTACTATATGAAAGTATTACAAATAGATGCCGCTGTTAATCCAGGAAACTCAGGAGGACCACTTTGTGATGTAAGCGGAAATGTAATAGGAATTATATCACTAAAAATTGTCCAAAATGAAGTTGAAGGCATGGGTTTTGCCATTCCCATAGAAGATGCCCTAAACTATGCAAACAGAATAGAAAGAGGTGAAGATATTGTAAGACCATATATAGGAATCAGTATGGTAGATATTTCAGAAGAATATTACTTATGGCAACAAAGAATTACATTACCAGATGGAGTAGATAAAGGTGTTGTTGTCATAGAAGTAGCAAACAATTCACCAGCATCAAAGGCAGGAATAAAAAAAGGCGATGTAATAACTAAAATAGGTGATGTAGAGTTTTCAAGTTTAGCCGAGTTTAGATATGAATTATATAAGTATGAGGTAGGAGATAAAGTAAGCATTACTTATAATAGAGGTGGAAAAATAAATAGTGTTGAAATAACACTAGGAAAAAATAGTTAAAAAAAATTAAGACATAAGTCTTATTTTTTTTATTTAGAATATGGAATAAATCCCATGAATCTAGCCAATTTAACTTGTTCAGCTATACATCTTTGATGTTTTGCACAAGTACCAGTAAATCTTCTTGGTAATATCTTTCCAGAATCATTTATATATTTACTGATTATCTCAACATTTTTATAGTTAACATCTTTTCCAATGCACATAAAACAAACTTTTTTTCTTTTAGGCTTATTATTATGAAAATCTGCCATTTCATCCTCCTTTATTAAAACGGTAAATCATTATCGCTTATGTCTATTTTTTCACCAAAGTTAGCAAATGGGTCATCACTTACAGAAGTTGATTCTGTAGGCATTTGTTCAAATGGTGTAGGTTCATAAGGTATAGCATTATTAAATGGATTATTTTGTTGTACTTCATTATTAGTACTACCACTACTACTTCCTAAAAACTCAACATTATTAGCTATAACTTCAGTAACATAAACTTTTTTACCTTCATTATTGTCGTAAGATCTTGTTTGAATTCTTCCTTCTACGGCAACTTGTCTTCCTTTTGCTAGATATTTTGCAACATTTTCAGCTTGCTTATCCCAAACAGTACAGTTAATAAAGTCTGTTTCAGGATTAGCTCCAGCAGAAACCCTTCTACTTATTGCAACAGTTATTTGGCATACAGCCATTCCATTACTAGTATGCCTTAATTCGGGATCTCTAGCTAATCTACCTATTAATATTACTTTGTTCATTAATCCTCCTATTTTTCAATATTAAGAACTAAATGTCTTAATACATTTTCATCAATTGATGCAACACGATTAAATTCCTTAACAGCCTTATCATCAGATGAATCAATATTGTATAGGAAATAAAAACCAGATTTACATTTCTTGATTTCATATGCAAATTCTTTTTGACCTAATTCTTTAGATAAAGTAATAATAGCCTTGTTATCAGTTAAAGCTTTTTCCAACTTCTTAACAACATTCTTCATAGTAGATTCATCACAATCAGGTCTAACTATAAACATTATTTCATATTTTCTCATTGTACACCTCCTTATGGTCTTTTGGCTTTTTCAAGCAAGGAGCATTCGCTCAAAAGGTATTATAGCAAATAAAAAAATAAATGTAAACAAAAAAATAAAAAAAACATCTCTTCTCCCCTATAACACAATTGTATTATATAAATCAAAGAAATATAACATAGGATAGCGCCAACACTATAAATTCTATATAGCATATAATAACTTTGAATAAAGGTAAAAAATATACTAATTATTAGAAAGGGTGATTAGTGTGAAAAAAGGCTTGGAAGATGTAAAAAGTTATGTAACTATATTGTTTGCCAATGCATTGGTAATTCTCCTTTTCATAGCAGTATTTAAATCAGAAAAAATATTTGAAACTGTCTTCTTACTATTTACTAACCTATGCACTGCAGTATTTACATATTTTTTTACAAAGAAAAGTACTAATAAAAAGGAGAGTGAAAATAATGGATGAAGTAGTAATGAAACCTATAAAAGATGAAGAAATAACAAAGGAAAAGTATGAAGGTGAAGTATAATTATGAGCTTAAGAAATAGGGTATTAGAGAGTAAAGAGTTAGAAATAACTCAAAATTATAAAAAAGGATATCACGATGGAATAGATGTAGTTAATAAGAACTACACATTAGGAAATATTGTTGCCCATAGCAATGGAATAGTTATTTCCTATAGAAATGATTGTAATGGATTTGAAAATGGTTCATATGGAAATTACGTAAAAATAAAACATAACAATGGATACTACACATTGTATGCCCATATGGCATATAATAGTGTAAAAGTAAAAGAAGGACAAAATGTAACAAAAGGACAAGTGCTTGGATATATGGGAAATACAGGTATGAGTTATGGAGGACATCTACATTTTGAAGTAAGAAATACATCGGACATAAGAATAGATCCAACAAGTTATTTAAATTCTGATTTGCCTAATATAAATAAAACCATTGAAGAACTTGTTAAAGAAGTTATCGAAGGAAAATGGGGAAATGGTGAAGAAAGAAAAAGAAGATTAGGAGATAAATATATAGAAGTCCAAACAAGAGTCAATGAAAAATTACAATCTAAAACAAAATATTTATATAATCCTAACTATAAAGGCAATTCTATTGTAGATGGATTAAAAGAAATATCTATAGATAGCTCATTTAATTATCGTAAAAAATTAGCCAAAATCAATAACATAAATAATTATATAGGTAGTGCCGAACAAAATACAACACTATTAAATTTATTAAAAAAGGGCAAGTTAATAGATGCGTAACTCAAAAATTTTAGTCTGATAAAATATTTTAAAAAAACGGAATATCCGTTTTTTTATATTTGATTATTAAATAGTTTACTTGTTGTCTAAAATATCTAATTACAATGAACAACAACCATTATCTTTGCTAACTTATTCTTAATTTAATCATTCAATAATCAACTTCAAGTAACATATAATATATTACTTATAGACAAAATATCACTTAAAATATTATTGTAAATCATAAAAAAATTGACATAAAATTCAATAATGTTATAATTATAATTGAAAGGCATAAAAAAATGAAAAATAATAAGGGTTTGGTTATCATAACAATTATTTTAGGTGTATTAGTTGTATTGATGGTTGGCTATATAGTATATGACAAAGTATTAAACCAAAATAACAATAGCGAAAGTAAAGAAAATAAAAACAGTGTTTCAAAGTTAAATAGCAGTAAAGATTGGGTTTATGATGCTGACTATGATTTGCCTACAAATAAAGAAAGTTATTACGGATTTAGTGATCATAGTAAACTAATAAGTGCAAGTGATTTAGTTGTTCCATACATAAATATTGATTCTGATGATGCAAAAAAAGCAAACAAAGAAATCTATGAATTATATGAGAATCTAATAAAAAAGTTTAATGAAAATTTAAAGGATGAAATATGGTTTACCTTAGTTGAGTATAAAACTTATACTAATGATAATATAATATCTGTTGTTATTACTACAGAATCTAGTGGTACAGGACCTACAACCTATGATTACTATACATATAATTTTAATTTAAATAATGGAAAATTATTATCTTATAAAGAAGCATATAACATTACTGGATTTACTGAAAGTAATATAGAAGATAAAGCTATTCGTGTTATTACAGATGCCTTAATGGAAATATATTTAGGTTCTACAGAAGAAAAATATTCTGATTTTTATAATGATAATAATAAAAACAGTAATAATTACAAGACATCTGTTGATAATGACACAATTAGATTTTTTATTGATGAAAATAAAAAATTAAATATTATAGTAACATTAGAAACAACGATTGCAGGATATAAAAATAGTATAATCCTTACTGTTAAATAATTATAATATATAATTAATTGATAACAATATATTATTGAAGATTGACACAAAGTTGAATTTAAAAAATATAAGGAGGAGGATATATGAGAATAAAATTGCTAGGAATATTATTTTGCGGAATTTTATTATTGGGGGTAAGTGGTTGTAAGGATAAAATTAATAAAAATGTAACTTTATCACTTAAGGAAGGAACACTTACAAATAAAGGCGTAACATTAATATTAAAAAACAATTCAAAAATTAATTATTCATATGGAGAACCTTATTATATAGAACAAGAAAAAGAAGGTAAGTGGAGAAAATTAGAAACAATTCATGATATGGCATTTAATATGCCTGCATGGGAATTAGAAACTGGAAAATCAGTAGAACTTAGTATTGATTGGGAATATGGATATGGTCAATTAGAAAGTGGCAATTATAGGATAGTAAAAGAAATTTTTAAAGAATCTACATCTAATATAAATAATAGTGTTAGTTTTAATGTGTATGCAAAATTTAAAATTGATGAAAAAGATTATGAATATGAAAAAGCAAAAATAACAGAAATTGAATTAAAAACTGAAGTAGATACGATGAATCATGGCAATAGTGATGAAGAAATTGTTAAATACAAAACATATATAAAAAATAATAAATTATATGCTAAAAATTTGAATACAAATGAAGAGAAAATGATATTTGATAAAGAACCTGTAAAAAACATTGCAACAAGAAATATATGCTGTACAGGTAATGCACATTTATTAATATTAACTACTAGTGGAAATGTTTATATGTCTAACGAAGATAGTAATTATGGTTTTACCCTTAATATTAAATTTAACAAGTTAGATGCTAAAAATATTGTATCATTGAAATTAATTCCTACAGCAGATTATGATTATGTAAAGAATTTATATGGTGTAGATTCAGATGGTAAAGAAATATTATTACATAAAATAAATTAAAACAAAGATGCATCGTAATGATGCTTTTTTAAATCTTACAAAAAATCTAAAATTAAATTTAACATAGATATATAATAAACCGACAAAAATTGTACAAATGATTAACACATTTCCTTTAAAATAATGAAAAAAATCTACAAAATTACCACAATTTAGTAGATAAAGTAAAAAAAATGATATCTTGTTGTTACGCGAGAGTGTATAAAAAAACTAACTCCACTAGGGAGTTAGACTATAAACTTAATGGAGCAGATGAGAGTACTCTTCCAAACCCCTTTTGAACATCAAAAAACCTCATAGATAAAGGAAAACTATGTTTCGATTCTTCACAAGGGTTAATAATTTTATGAAAAGTATCAAGGAAAAATATTCTAAATAACAAGATTATTAAGTAAAAAATTTAAATTTTATCTATTTTAAATATATCCCATTTAAGTCGAAACATAAACCTACAAAGTTTCCACAATTATGCCACAAACGGACCACAAAATGTTTCATCAAAACCTACAAACTGTCCACAAAAAACATACAAACTATCCACAAATATTGAGTGATGATAAAACTATCCACAAATATTGAGTGATGATTGATTTTTAAAGGAAAATGTAGTATACTAAATTCAGTTAATTAAAAAGCGATTCATTCGAAGTAATTATTTTTAAATGTTTAATAGAGAACTTATGGTTGGTGGAAATAAGTAAAAATAAAATAATGAATTACAAATGATGATTTTAATCGGTGAGATATCGTTATCAATAAGAGGTAATAAACTATTATTACAAACAAAGGTGGTACCACGAGCAATTCGTCCTTTTTGGATGTTTGCTCGTTTTTTATTTTCAAGGAGGTGATTTGTATGGATATTGATTATTACTTTGATGAATGTAATTTAATTAACTATACAAATTATTTAGGAGGAAATAAAAATGAATAAAGAAGAACAAATAAATGTAATCATAAGAAAAGCAGTTCAAATATTTAATGAAGATACTTTAAGAGAAAAGTTAAAGAGTAATAAAAAATTAGTTGTTAAATTTGGCGCAGATCCATCAAGACCAAATTTACATTTAGGGCATACAGTGCCACTTAGAGTGTTAAAGACATTACAAGATATGGGGCATGAAATTGTTTTTGTAATTGGTGACTTTACTGCAATGATTGGAGATCCTAGTGGAAAGAGCAAAACAAGACCACAATTAACATTTGAAGAAACTAGAAAAAGTGGAGAAACATATTTTAAACAAGTAACGAAAATTCTAGATAAAGAAAAAACAAAGATTGTATATAATTCTGAATGGTTGGAAAAAATGAATTTTAAAGATGTTTTAGAATTAACAGGAAAATATACTGTTGCTAGATTATTGGAAAGAGATGATTTTAGTAATCGATTTAATAATAAAACACCTATAGGTGTTCATGAATTTATGTATCCATTAATGCAAGGATATGATTCAGTTGCAATTAAAGCGGATATTGAAATCGGTGGTACTGATCAAACATTTAATTTACTAGTAGGAAGAGAATTACAAAGAGATTATGGACAAACTCGACAAGATGTAATTGTATTCCCTTTATTAGTAGGATTAGATGGAAAAGAAAAAATGAGCAAATCATTGGATAATTACATTGGTATTGATGAAGAACCAGCAATAATGTTTGAAAAAGCAATGAGAATACCAGATGAATGTCTAGAAAATTATTTTAAACTAACAACAGATATTAGTTCTAATATTTACAAAGATTGGATTAATGAAGATATTTTTAATGCACATAAAGAATACGCAAAAGAAATTATTCGAATGTACCATGGAAAAGAATTTATTGAACAAGCAGTTAGCAAATATGAAACAAAGGCTTCTAAAAGCATAACTGATGATATTGATACAATAACAATATCAAATAATCTTCCTATAACATTAATTGATTTATTATTAGAATTAAATCTTGTAGCATCAAAATCAGAAGCAAGAAGATTAATAGAACAAAATGGTATATCAATTAATCAAATAAAAGAAAATGATGTTAATAGAATAATTGATGCATCTGATTTTAAAAATGGGTTTATAGTTATTCAAAAAGGTAAAAAAGTATTTTTAAAAGTAGAACTAGAAGCATAATTTATTGCTTCTTTTTTGCTGGACTTTATTAAAGCTATGCGGTATTGTTTGCTTGAACTGGAGGTGAATGATATTGGCAAGTTTTCAATAGAAAGAATGGTATTTAATAATGATGTTAAAGAAGTACTAAATAAGATGGCTCAAAGAAGCGGAATAAAGGTCGAATATTATAATGGTTTTATTATAATGTTTGATAAAGTAAATGTACATGCATTAACACCACACAGAATAGTATTTAGTAAAAATGGAACTTATTTATTAGTATTATTTTACGATAATTATCATGAAGATGATGATGTATTCTATGTAGATGGAGAAAGGCATACATTACTTACGGTTAAGAGGTATGTTAGAAATTATTTTATGAACATAAACCTCACATTAAACCACAAAAAGTAGTACAAATAATAATACAAAAAGACCTAAGATAGGTCTATAGATAGAGTAGGATTTGGACATCAAAAAACTAGTACTCTAAAGTACTAGTTAAATCTCACATGGAGCAGTTGAGGTTTTAATAACAACCTTTTCTTGATTTGATTATATAATAAATATTAAAATTTTACAACATATTGTAAATAATAATGTTGCTTACAAGTAATCTAATATATCACAAATGATTAACAAACTTTCATTTTTATAAAATTCTGCTTGTGATTTAGTTAATATTAAATCAGTATGAAAGTTAGAATTTCTAACATTACTAATCCAGTTTCTTAGTTTTTCATATAAAAACAAATTATCATATTTATCATTTACTATTCTTTTTTCTCTTCTAATATACTTTGCCATCTCTCCGAGAGTCAATTCGTCATTCTTAGTAAAATCAACTGTTTTTCCATTAGCGGTAAATGGTTGTAATAAATTGATTCCGTCATTTGATAATTGTATATATTTATCTTTAATTTTTCTATACAATAGTATTTCGACTGCTTTAAAGTAATTAGCAACAATAGGTGTATATTCTTGTCCATCTTTATCTATATTTAAGTTTTGTGTCTTTGAATACACATCCCAAAAATTAGCTGCCGAAAGTAGAGTTTTTTTAACTTTAGTATAATTTAATATTTCATTAAATTTATCTTCTAAATTAACAATTCCCAATGCTTTTAAATCTATGTATAAATATTGACTGGCTTTTTCACTATCATAGTTTTCATTTATTAGTATATTAGATGAGTTATTAAGCACATCGGATAATTCATAATTTTCTAATATTTCACGACTACTATCTAATAATTCATCAATATTAGAAATATTATTAAAATCATTAATCATTGCTTTTATATTAAAATAGTCTTTAAGTAATTTATTGAAAAATCCAATCATTTCATTATATATAAACCTTAAATCATAAAATACATCAACTTTTATCCTTTCAGATCTTTTGATTATATGTATCGGTATTTCATCAAATGTATTTGTAAATGCATTTTTAACTTTATCCGATGGCATTAAAGAAGTTCCCACTTTATTTTTTAATAGCATAAACTTAGTTCCCATATCAAACACAATGGTTGCAGATTCTGCATGTATTAAAAGAATATCTACCGCATCAATGTATTTTTCGTCTAATTTTTTTTCTGTCATTACTCCATCTAATAAACGTATAAAATCTTCAGAAAATACATCATAATCAATGTTTAACTGATTATATATGTTGAACAAATTTGTTGTGCCATATTTTATACGCCTATCAGTGTCAAAAGACATATAATTACCAAACAAGCCATAAAAATTATTATAAATTCCATTAACTTTTAAACTCCAAAATACATCGGTTTCTAACATGCTCATTATATATATTTTATCATCAAGTTCGAAATTATTAATTTTTATGTTTTTATATTTATTATAAGCATTTATAATATCATCACATTTGGATTTTGATAAAATACTTAAAATTTTTTCAAACATAGAAACAATCATTTTATTTAGTTTGTTTACAGATAAAACCATATTATTTAAGGAATTATAAATAAATCTTGCACTATTATCATCGTATATTAATTTAATCATTTTACTATTAATTAAATTGATAGGACACTTTGCAATTAAATCAAAAAGTTCTTCCTTCATTTCATAATCGCAAAGCAAATTAACTATTAATTCACTAAGTTCTTCTACAGATATATGTTTATTGTTTTTAAAATTATTTTCAACAATAAAATAATATAATCTTAAATAATTATTAATCATTTTCTTAGAAAATAAATTACTTTTAATTGCTAATAATTGATTTACTTCATCAACATATGGCAGAATATCTTTGCCTTTTTTATTCATCTTTCTAATTTTATTTAATTTTTTTAATATTTCATTCTCATTTAACCCTTTATCGGTTATTGAAAATTTATTATTTGCCCGTTGGAATTTTTTATATATGGTTGATAAATAACTAAAAAACATAAAAATATAAATTGAATCTGAGGTATCAATATTTTTCTTAATTTCACCATTTTGAAATATAATATTTTCAAAAAAAGTCATAAATTCATCAGTATTAATTAATATTTCATTGTTACATGCAAAACCAAGAAAATCACCTTCAAATTCAGAATATTTTTCAATATCGTTTGTAATACTATTGCTAGAAAGATCATCTATCATTTTGAAGTGGTGTTCATAAATATTGTGTTTTACAGCTGTGATTTCATTTATTTCCTCACATGCTTTTTTATATTCTTGCTTAAATGTATTGCTCATTTCCATACTCAGTACCTCCTAGTATAATAATTATATATATATTATAGCATAAATGGTAAAAAAAATATAACTATTAATTTATTTAAATAAATGATATAATAAACATAAATAAATAGAATAAAGTAGGTGTGAATATGAAATATTTTTTTATAATTGTAATACTGTGTATTTGTACTTTATTTTTATGTTGGGTAGTATCAACAATCATATGGATTAGAAATATCTTTAAAGAAATTGACAGGTTTTATATCAATATTAATAAACTTCAAAAAAATTATATTTCACATTTACAATATGAAGAATTAAAAGAAAAATATAATAATTTATACTTATATAGCAAAAAATTAACTTTATTTCCAAAAATTAAATGTTTTCTAAATTATTATAAACTATTACATAATAAAATTAAGGAATTAAACGAAAAATATGTTGAAGAAGAAATCACAAAAAATCAAAATTATTTTGATACAATTTTTAAATATAAATTAGATATAGAACAAAGAAAAGCCATAGTTATTGATGATGATTATAATTTGATAATAGCGGGCGCTGGTTCTGGTAAAACTTCAACAATTATAGGAAAAGTTAAATATTTGATCGATAAAAAGAATATTCTCCCAGAATCTATAATGGTTATTTCTTTTAATAATAGTACTGTTAAAAATTTTGAAGATAAACTAAATGAGATAGGAATTAAAAATGTTGATTGTCTTAATTTTCATCAATTAGGAAAAAATAAAATTTTAAAATATGATGGTAAAATCGCAAATGAATTACTAGATAAAATCATTATAAAATATTTAGACGAAATTATAGTCAATAATAATAAGCAATTACAAGCAATTGTAGAGTTATTTGGTTTATATATGCATATACCAAATCCAGTAGATTTTGAAAACCTTGGAGAAATGTATGATTATGAATATGGTTTTGATTTAGAGACTATGAAAAATAAATACAATAAGTATATAAATAGAGAAAAAGATTTGTATACATTACAACAAGAAAAAGTTAAAAGTTATGAGGAATTAATAATTGCTAATTATTTGTTTTTAAATGGTATTAATTATGAATATGAAAAAAAATACGTTTTTGATGAAAACTATAATCCTGATTTTTATTTAACTGAGTATGATATATATTTAGAACATTTTGGCATTAATAAAAACGGAAGATGTCCACAACTTAGCGAATGGGAAGAATTAAATTATTTGGATACTATTAAATGGAAAAGAAAATTACATGTTATAAAAAACACTAAATTATTAGAAACATATTCTTATTATTTTAAAGAAGGTATTATTATTCAAAAATTAGAATCTATGTTAAAAACAGCTGGTGTTAAATTTAATAAAGTTGATTATAATAAGGTTTATGAAGCTACGATTAAAAATAATCAAAGGGAAGAGTTTAAGTCATTTATAGAATTAATTAACAAATTTATTAATATGTTTAAAGGTAACAATTATGCATCGGAAAAAATGAATGAATTTTATCAGGATGCTATTAAAAAGAATAATGTTAGAAATCAAATTTTGTTAAGTATTATTTCTCAAATATATATATTATATGAAGATACTTTATTAAAAGAAAATCAATTAGATTTTAATGATTTAATAAATAAAGCTGCTAAATATGTTAGTCAATATGGATTTGATAATAATTTAGATTATATTATAGTAGATGAATTTCAAGATACATCTCGCTCTAGATTTTTATTATTAAAATCGATTATAGATAAAGCTAAAGCTAAACTCGTAGTAGTTGGTGACGATTGGCAAAGTATATATAGATTTACTGGATGTGATTTAGATTTATTTATTAATTTTAACAAATACGTTGAATGTCCGCAAAATATATTTATAAATGATACTCATAGGAATAGTCAAGAATTAATAAATGTCGCAGGCAACTTTATTATGAAAAATGAATTAGGGCAAATTTCTAAAAATTTAAATTCTAATATTCATGATGATAAACCAATTAGGATATATTATTATAATCAAGATAAAGAAAATGCTTTAAATATGGCAATTAAATATTTAAAAGATAGTGGATGTAAAAATATAGGAATTCTAGGGAGAAATACTGCTGATTATATAGATTTCGTTGATAATTTTACTGCTGATCATATTAAGTTTTTTACTGTTCATAAATCTAAAGGCTTAGAATTTGATGGAACTATAATAGTTGATATGAAAAATTTTATCACTGGATTTCCTAACAAAATGTCTGATGATCCTATTTTGGATTATGTTTCTGTTTCAGAGAATGATTATTTGTACGAAGAAGAAAGAAGATTGTTTTATGTTGCTTTAACTAGAACCAAAGGAAAGTGTTGTATTCTTGTACCACTTTATAAACAATCAATGTTTATAGACGAAATACTAAAGGATAATCCAAATCAAATACATATTACTATGTGTGAGGATGAAAAAAATTTAACTAATTATAATTGTCCAGTATGTAAAAAGGGAAAATTAGTTGTTAGAACTAATCGTAATGATTTAAGAACATTTTTAGGTTGTACTAATTATCCTAAATGTGATTACAAAGTTAGAAGTAAGGACATGGGGATTTTAGAAAATAAAATAGAATGTCCTAATTGTGGTCACTTTCTTGTAAAGAGAGAAGGAATATATGGCGAATTTTATGGATGTAGTAATTATCCTAAATGTAATATGACATATGATATTGATGAGTTGGAAAAAATACAATAACCATAAGTCAAGAGCGAAGCTTTCGTATACTCTTGACTTTTTAAATTGAATATAATTGAAAATATTCAATCAACAACTCCTGTTGATGGGGTTACCAACACCATTTTCATTAAAAGTGGGGTATGTACATAATATTTGCTATATTTTGTATGAATGTACATGTTTTTAAAATTTAAAGTTTTATTTTACAAGTGTTTAGAGAGTCCTATGTACAAATTTCGCAAGTGCGAAATCAGATTGCTAGCAAGATATTCCTTGATTTATAAGGGGAAAATTGATATAGTGCTAGCATCTTCTTATGCTCTTAACTTTTTAAAAGTCCGTTTTTACCAATTTTATGTACATAAAAAGAATTAGATTTGTGGTCTAACTCTCTCAAATAATATTAATGAATCAACAAATTTGTTGTTATCTATAACCATCATTAAATTTAGATTTAAATCTTGAAACATATTCTGGATTAAGTCAAAAGTTTTTCTATCTTGTGAGTAGTTTTTAGTTAATTCGTTATATGAATATATCTCGTAATCTTTTTCTAGATTAAGTTTAGATATGTCTAATTTATTACACATACCTAGATAATTAATGTTTTTATATGTATTTTTAAATTTATCTAAAAGATAGTCTGATATGTTATAAAATTTATTTTGTAAGAACTCGTTATTAAAATTTATATTTTCTATCTTAATATTGTAGTTATTATCAATAGATACATCTATAAACTTAATAAATGAACTTATAACTTCTTTTTTTCCTTCTCTTGATAAAATGCTCCATACTGGATTTATCCCTTCGATATCAGTTATATTTTTATCATTATAAAGTGATATCAAATCTTTGTTATAGGTTAGAGTAATACCAGATTCCATCTTTGTTTTCTTTTTCTCTAGTTCTTTTCTTTCGGATGCTAGAGTATTTAATCTATTTGTTAATACATCAGATTGAATGTGACTAGTTAAGAAATAATCTAATAATTTATTCTCATCATTCTTTATTTTAGTTAATGCACCTTTAATCTTTTCTATATCTTCCTTATTATCGATAATAGGGAAGTTTAAGGAATAATTACTAAGTAGTGCTATACCTGATAAATCATTTAAGATATTTACTAATTCTTTTTCAATTTTATTGGCATTATATATGATGCCTTTTTTAGTACATGATTTATTGTTACATCTAACATAATAGTTATATTTCTTCTTTTTATTTTGATGTTTAACAGTTAAGAATGAACTCATAAATTCTTTACATTCAGGACATCTAATAACTCTATGAAATATATGAGTGTGTTCTCCATAATTACCATGACTATATTTATCTCTTTGACTTTGGCATTTATTCCATAATTCTTTAGATATTATTGCAGGTGAATGATTAGGTATTAATATTTGATTTTGTTCATTTCTATTATATATTCCCCATAATAAGTCACCTGAATATATTGGATTATTGATTATTCTTGTAATTCTACCTTCGGTCCATTTTTCACCATTTTTGATAAATCTATTACTATCTTTCATAATCTTTGCTACTTGTGAAGCATTATGTCCTTTTGCATATAACTCAAATACATCTTTAATAACTTCAGCTTCCATAGTATTTATTTCTAGTTTTTTATCAGTATTTTTATTGTATCCCATAGGTGTTTTAGCTGGATATTTACCTTGTTTGATTGCTTCTTCCATAGCTCGTCTTGTTCTATTTCCAATTTCTCTTCGTTCTTTTTGACCAAATAATAAACTCATTCCATACATCATTTCACCATCTGGTGTTGTTACATCATAATTTTCTTGTAATAATATCAATCCACAATTATTTTCTTTACAAAACTTTAAGAACCATTGACCATCATATCCTTCACGAGTTAATCTATCTACTTTCATTGCTACGACTAGATTAATTCTTCTATGTTTTATATCATCAATCATTCTTTCCATTTCTGGTCTTTTTAAATCTTTTGCTGAATAACCAGCATCATTATATTCATGTATAATGTTTAAATTTCTTTGACTACAATAATTTCTTAATTCTCTCAATTGTGCTTCGATAGAGTATCCAAAATCTCTTTGTTCTTCGGTTGATACTCTAACATAAATTCCTGTATTTATAAAATCCACATCCTTCCCAAAAGTTTTCCCCTTGCTAATATAATTATATCAAGAAATTGATATTTAACCAAATATGTAACTTTTAAGTTCATTTAGTGTGTAAGAAGTTTGGTTATTAACAATATAAAATTCTTTTTTAGCATATTCTTTTGGAAACTCATAAATAGTAAGATTATCTAATTTATATATTACAGGGAATATTTGCATAATATTAGTTCTTTCTATTATTTGAATGTATCCGTTAACAGATGTGTAGTTCAACTGATTAGAATTAAATAATTCTTGTATCTTTTTTGAAGGTCTAATCTTTTCAATAACTTTAGTTTTTAACATAATAAAACTCCTTTCTAAGAAAAGAATTATTTAAAACTTCGGCCTTACTCCGAAAATATAAAAAACAACCTTTATAGACTTTCATCTATAAGGGTTGTTACTAAATTCTCAATGGAGCGAGTGTCGTAGTTATCTACAACTCTTTTCCAATAACGAAAGAGTACATATAATCTTCCGTTGCTAACAATAATATACCACGTTTTGTAAATTTATAAAAGTACTTTTAAGAAATACCAAGAAATATTTAACAGCATTAAGTAGTAACCAATTCTTTTTTTCTTTTCTTTATCTTATTTTTTTTCTCATAACTTTTACTTTTATGTTTCTTTGGGGATTCATAAAAACAATCTATCCATTTTAATAAAGTTTCTTCTTTTAATCTTATTTTAGCTTTTGTTATACCATTTTTACTGCTTTCAAAACAATAAATATTATTTTTGACATTAAATGATCCATGTGCAAAACCATTACGAATATAATAGAAAATAGCACATGCCTTACTCATATCACTACGAGTATGCATAATAATCATTTCAAAATTTGGATCTGATAAACTGATGTTTTTTTCAATAGTATTTATACTTTGATTTGAACTTATTGGGTAATATTCTAAATGATTACTCATACTTTTCATTTTTGCAATTAAAGTACTAAGATTTGTATCAGTCCAACCTTGTTTACTAAAAGTCTTATCAACCTTTGAAACAGGTATATATGTTTTATTCTCTTTAGTTCCTTTTGATATTTCACAAGGAGAATTAAATAAATAAAAAGTTAATATTTTTTGAAAATTTTCATTTTTAAATGGAATATTGGTATCTGTATAATAATGTTTTTTCATGTTTTAATTCCTATATTAATTTTTCATATTTTTAATAATTGTATTTCGCTCTTTTATTAAATCTTCTATTTTTTTAACAGAATCTTCATTTAAGTTATTTAAACAAGATTTTATTTCATTTTCTATTTCTTCTACTTCATTAATGCTAATAGGATCAGAATATTTTAATTTATCTTTTAAATTATATTTATTATCTTTATCTGTTTTTTCTAATATAATAAGACATTCTTTAATGAAAGAACCACTATTACTTATTTTTTCTTCATAACCAATGTTTTGTTTTTTATAAATTTTTAGAACGAATGATAAAAATATATAACATATACTACTTATAATTAACACAATATAATAACTAGAATTATAATTAATAGATAAATATCCTACAAATAATATGTAGATAATTGAAATAATATATATTATAGTATTTTTAGTCATATTGTTTAAATCTTTAGTAGAAACGGTTAAAACAGTTATTAAATATAGAACATATGCAATAACTAATCCAATAATTGTGTATATAAAACTATTAGACACATTTTTCATATTAATGACTGAAACTGAATCTGGTATATATACTTTTTTTATATTTTCAGTATCAATATTTATTTTATTAACTTCATAACCATTAATAGTTTTTGGAATTATAGTAGCACCATCTATATTAAAACTTTTAACTACTTCTGCTTTATTATCAATAATATTGTATTCAACTATATTATTATAATTATTAAAATCAATTTCATTTGAATCATTTAACATTGTAGCTTTATTATCATTAACTAAAGACTCACAATATTTGGAATTAACACATTCTATTTTCAAAGTCGTATCATCTATATTAGTTATACTAGAAGGTAATACTATCGTTTTAATATTTTTATTTTCATATAATTTTTTATTAATACTAATAACATTCTGTCCATATATTTTATTTGGGATTATTAAATAATTGCTTATTCCTAAATATTTATTTAATTCAATACCACCGTCTACTTGTTTGTATTCAAAATTTTCTAAAGAAATAAAATAATTATTTTTTTCACTTTCAGCCACTTCTTCAAATTCTAAATGATACTTATTTGCGTAATTATTTGCAAAAGAATCTTTAGTAGCATATATTTTTAAATCTATATTTGGTGTGTTATAGTTAATTAGTAATACTGAGCCTATAAAAACGATAAATCCAATAAATGATATTACTATTTTTTTCATTAATTTACCTTCTTTCCACATCCTGAACAAAATACAGAATCACTCTCTAGTTTTTTGCCACAATATTTGCAAAATGAGTTATTATTTGAATTTATATCAGTGAAAGCACCATTTACTGTTTTACTAACATTTTCACTCATTCCACTAATCATCCCAAGTCCAACACCAATATTATTAAATTGACCAACAGCCTCATTTTCAGCCCATTTTCCTTTAATATCATATTCTTTTTCTTCTTGATAAGTATAGCCTTGTTTTTCTCTAGCTTCAGCTTTTGCAGAAGCCTCAATAGTAGTTTTTAATGCTTCTTTTTCACTTTCAATAGTAGTTAATTCTTTATCCACTTGTGCTCTAGCAATTCCTACACCTTTTTTAAAGTATAATTCTTTAAATTCTAAATATTGTTTATCATCTTCTGGTTTTGCAATATTTGTAACAAAGAATTTTTCTAATTTAATACCAAATTCATCAAAATCACTTTCTAATTTTTCTTTTAGAGAATCACTAATACTTTCTAATTTGCTATCTATTTCAAAAATAGATATTTTTTCTTCTTTAATCAAATTAGTTAAGTAAGTTTTAAGTTTAACTAATATTTGTGATGAAAAGAAATCCTCTATGCTTTCATTATCAAAATTCTTTTTAATTCCTACCAATTTTGTTATAAACTTGCGTGAATCATCTATTTGAAAACGTATTTCACCACAAGCACCTATCTGAATTGGAAAGTTATAAACAGGTTCTAAAAATTCTATTTTTGATGGTGTTCCCCATCTATAATTTTGGATTGTTTTATCTATAAAATATACATCACAAGTAAAAGCACTTTTACCTCCAGTAGGAATATTTATTAACGCCTTTAGCAATGGAATATTTCCTGTTTCTAATGTATATTTACCAGGACCAAATAAATCTAGAGCTTTACCTAATGAATAAAAAATTGCTTCTTCTGATTCATTAACTATTAATTTTGAACCAGTATTAAAATTTCTCTTAGGATATCTAGATACAATATAATTATCATCTTTATTCTTTTTTATTACTTCAAAAATTGCCATTTTTCTTCCTCCTTTAAACTATTCTAAAATGGTTATATACTCATTATTTTCTCCAGAAAATATATATCCTGTAACGCCATATTCAGTTGATATTTTATACCATGTCCCTTTTGAACTTTCATTGGTGCCTAAAATCGTAAAAATATCTCCTTTATAAACTTTTCCCAATAGTTTTTCATTAGCTCCTGGCTTTTGTCTAATATTTATATAATCATATTTTATTTCTAATTGTTGTACTGATTTATTTATCTCATTGCTTTGAGATTTTAGTTCAATAGAAGAATTATAAACTACTCCTACAATAAAAATTGCTATTGTAATTATCATTGTAATTAATAAATATTTTGGATATTTATCTTTTTCTGTAAAATTTAATTTAATTTTTTTGTTATATTCTAAAATTTCTTTTTTTTCTTCAGTTGTAACATACATTGTTCTTTCAGATAATTTCCACTTTGGTTTTATAATTAATAAAACAACATTAGTTAATACAAATAAAGCAAATATTGGCGTTACACGATAATTTAAATTACTATATATAATGTATAAAGCAAATAATAGGAATATATTAACTGCGTACATAAATTTTGATACTAAATTACTCTTTTTATTTACTATTGAAACAAAATACCCAACTAACGTAATAAAACAAGTAATAAGAATTATTGAATATTGGGAATCCATACGAAATCTTTGAAAAGTAATACTGTAATAAAATCCTTTAACAAAGTAACTGTCACCCGAAACAATATATAATATAAGTATTGCTTGGATTAAAGATATGACAAATGTTATTATTTTATAACTTCTTGTTGTTGTTTCATATACTTGTTCTACTTGTTTATTAGCTGCTTGTGATTCTTTAATCTCATTTTCTTCTTCTTCCTTCATTTTTTTGAATTTTTCATACATTTCATATGTAAAATCATCAGTTTTATTTTTTTGAGTTACTTTTATTAACTTATCAATACCACGAAGCAAATCTTGCATAGCTCCAACTTTATCCATTGATTGAGCCTGATACATTGCAAATTCCTCAGGAATTTTGTAAGCATCAATTTTACTATATACTGGGATCAATGACTTATTTTTATTGTTTTGCATCATTTCAATAAATCTCGCCCATTCATTTTTAACCCATGTAGCATTAAAGTATTCCTCTTTTGTACCTACAACAAGCATTACTTTGGAGGTGGTTAGAGCCGAATATATGTAAGGTTCATATTCAACACCAAGTTTATCTTCTAATGTAATTCTTGCAAAGAAAACTTTGTACCCTTTTTCTACTAGTTTATCATAAATATCTTGAGCTATTACACTATCATTTGTTCTTTCACCTTTTTCATCAGATTCTTTATAGCAAATAAATATATCATATGGCTCCTCTTTTGAGGAAATTTCCAATATTTTCTTTTGAATTTCAGCTATTGTATCAGCTTCATCTTCATACAGCTTTAAAGCCTCTCCATATGAATTCTTTTTTATAATTTCAAATTCCTTATCTTTTAATATGGATAAAGGTATTGTACGATGACATGTAGGAATCTTTTTACCAGTTTTAGGATCGTCAACATACTCAACACCATATTTGCATAATAACAAACCCCAGTGAGCTTCTATTTGTTTATTGTCAAGTTCTAAAATTGTTTCATAAATGCCATATGCCTTGTCAAAGTCATTAGACAATCTAAAATCATTAGCTCTATTATATAAATTAACAATTTTCTCATTATCTAAATTAGGAAGTGTCATTACACTCTTACAATATATACATTTTCCTGTATTAGTATTTTTAATTGGTTCAATGTCACCACCACACATTTTACATTTAAAAACCATACTTCAATACGTCCTTTCTCTTAAATAAAGTAATAACTTCTTTTTATAGTTTAATTATACTATATTTTAGGGGATTTTAATAGTGTTTTAGCCAAAATGTTTATAAAAATTTGAAGTCTTTTCACTAACTGAAAAAACTATATTTCAAAATCATCGCAATCTTTTTCATTATGTTTATCATTTTTCTTATTCCGAACATAGTCATCTTTTATTGATTCAATAGTATCATCACTAAATATTCCATGTTCGTACATATCTTTTGATACTTTCCAGTAATCATCTCGTTCTTTCTCTTTACCAAACATCTTATTTTTAATGAATTTTACTAATCTACTAAATAAATTTTTGAAATAATCTACCATTTCTTGCAAATGTTTATTATCTTGTTTAAGTTCTTTAATTTCTTTATTTTTGCTATCAATGTTCTTTGATAAAGTATCAACTTTAAGTGATAATGCCTTATTGTTTTCAGTCAGTATTTTAATTTTCTCTCTATTTTCTTGTAATTCAGTATCTACAATATTTAAAGTAACTGATAATATTTCAGTTTTCTTAAAATCCTTGTTAACATCATTAACTTTATCAACATAATCAATGATTTTATTTCTATCACTTTCTGAAATAAGATAAGTGTTTTTAATTACTTTTTTAAGATTATTGATAGTATCTTTAATGCCATTAGTAGTTTTATCAAGTTCATTAGACTTTTTACTAGCAATTTCTAGGGTTTCCTTATTCTTATTAAGCTCTTCTTTCATTGCTTGATAGTTAGTCATATCTTTAACATTTATATCTTTATTTCTGCCTTTTTCTTTCTTCTTTAAAATATTATTAAGACCATATTCTTTATTAAAACTAGCAATACATAAAGTTCTCATTTTATCTTGGATAGTACGAAGACTATCTCTTGTGAAAACATCGCCTTTACCAACTTGTTTAGACATACCATTTTTGTTTTTATTTTTTATAGGTACACCTACAATATGAAGATGTGGGCTTGTTTCATCATAATGAATAATCCCACTCGCTATTTTGAAATCAGGTACTAACTCTTGTAAATCATTAAGTTGTTCTTTAAAAACATTAGTCATATTATGTTTAAACTTATCATCTTTAGTATCCCAATATTTCTTATCTCCAAGTTCTATAATAATCTCACAAGCCAGATCATTTTTAGAGTTTTCACTTATCTTTTTGAAATAGTCAGTAATTTTCCTATCATTTCTTCCTTTATTTTCTTGTTCTTTATTATATTCAAGTCGTGCTTCTTCAAATTCTTCTAAATAGAGGTTTTTAACATCTTCATAAAGTGAAGTAGTACCTTTTATTATTTCTATAAGTTCACTGTTATTATCATATTTACGATAGTTGTGTTTATCTACCCTTGATAATTGCTTTGCATTTTGAATAGCATTATTAGATAATGAAGTAGAACCAGAAGCGTTATTCTTTGCCATATTTTTCGATGATGGCTTTCTATTTTTATCACTACTTAAATGTAGTGAATAAGATAATTCGTTCATAAAATATCAACCCCCTTATTTTTCATTAAAATATTTTCTTGCATCATCTAAAGTAGGGAAGAACTCTTGATTCATCATAGCATTAGAGTTTGGCTCAATATAAGTACAAACAATATAGTGATTAAGACACTTGTCAGCATAGATTAAATACAAATTTTCTTTATCTTCAATTAGATAACATTTACCATATTTTAGATTATAAAATTCCTTTTTATATTCAAAGTCCATATATAAATCACACTCCTTATTTTAAACATATTTTGGCTTTGTCAAAATGTTTAACCCCCTAGGTATTTTGACGTACTATCAAAATTACCTCGTGGGCTAGGACTTCCCTAGAACCCTTTTGACTTATTTCATAATGTTTTAAAACTTCGTAATAAAACAAAATTACATAAGTCTTTGTATCAAACTATCGCCACTTTCATTGAAACAACGTTTCAACAAAACGTGCCACGTTTGTTATAACTTTTTTGAGAAAAAAGTTAGCAAAAAATCTTTTATGATTCTTCTAATGAAGTATCATTTTTTAAGGTTTCCATATTGACTGGTTTAACACCTATTTCTATTGGAATAGGCTCTTTCATATAAATAACTTTATCATTAGTTTCATCAGGTATATAATCAAATGCTGAGTTTATATCTTGCATTTGAAATTCATCTTTACCGCGAATATAGATAATTCCATATTTATATTCTTTCATTTTTATATCAGGATCTATTTTGCAATAATCTTCAAGAGGGAATACCCTTACTATTGCTCGGTCATCTTCTATAAAGTTAAAATAGAAAACTTTATTTTCAACATAATATGTTGCTTCTTCATAACCGACATCATAGTATTGTCTTAACCTCATTATGTGTTTACCAACTTCTTCTTCAGGAAGATAATTACTAAATCGGAGTTCTCCAACTAAATTGCCAAATAAAGCAGGAGTTTTAACATCTATATAACCTTTATCAAATAACTCATTACAAGGTTTGCAAATGCTTTCTCTAAATAGTATTTCATCAACATAGATTAGACTATTCTT
>FR902146.1 GCA_000437895.1 Clostridium sp. CAG:914
ATGTATTTTACAATAGAAAATCCAGATATGAAAATGTTGGAAGAAGTAAATAAAGCAAAAAAAATAAGTGATAATGCTAATCAAGAAAAAAGTATGTTTCTATTTAATATGACAAAAGAAATAAGAAATATAAGTAGGAATATAGATGATTATGCTGATAATATATTAAGTGAAGTATCAAAAGAAGAAACAAATATTGAAAATATTGGTGATAATGCTAGAGAAATAAAATATGATATATCTAAATTTAATACAATAACTAATGATATATTAGATGTTTCTAATATAGATGCCTCTAATATAAAAATATATAATACCAAGTTTAATATTAAATTAATAATTAAAGGATTAGTAAGTATATATAAAGAAAAATGTCAAGAAAAAGGACTAGAGTTTAGAACAGATATAGCTAGTGATATACCAGAATATTTATATGGAGATAGTATTAATTTAAAAAAAGTAATGATAACATTACTAGATAATGCCATTAAATATACGAATAATGGATATGTAGAACTAAATGTAAACTTTGTTAAGAAAATAGATATCTGTAGACTTATAATTTCTATAGAAGATAGTGGAATAGGTATTAAGCCAGAAGAATTAGATACAATATTTTATAAAAAGAAAGAAGAATTAAATAGAAATAACTTAAAGAATAATCTTTATACAGCTAAAAAGATAATAACTATGATGGAAGGAACAATAATTGCAAATAGTGATTATAATAAAGGAACTACTATGAAAATAGTATTAGATGCCAAAATAGTGCCAACAAAGGAAAATGTCTATATAAAGGAATATGATAATAAAAAAATATTACTCGTAGATGATAGTGAAACATGTGAAAAAATAATAAAAAAATTATTACGAGGTAGTAATATTACCATAGAAAGAACAGAATATGGTAAGTACTGTTTAGATAAAATTAGAAGTAAAGAAAAATATGATTTAATATTAATTAAAGATGAATTAAAACCATTAGATGGATATACAATAATGACTAAATTACAAGAAATAAGAAGCTTTAATATACCATGCATATTACTTACTAAAAATACAAAGGTAGAATATGATGATAGTTATCAAAAATATGGATTTAAAGATTATATTATAAAATCAAATGATAAAAATAAAATATTAAATACTTTAGATAAATACTTAAAATA
>FR902147.1 GCA_000437895.1 Clostridium sp. CAG:914
ACAAAATTAGCAAATATTGATTTTAAGTTAAAAGATAAATTTGTAGGGAGGGAAATTCAATGAAAATAATCAACATTGGTATTCTTGCTCATGTAGATGCAGGAAAGACGACTTTAACGGAAAGTCTGCTTTATACAAGTGGAGCGATTTTAGAATTAGGCAGTGTAGATAAGGGAACAACAAGGACAGATACTATGTTTTTAGAACGTCAGCGTGGAATCACAATTCAGGCAGCAGTTACTTCTTTTAATTGGAATGACTACAAAATCAATATTGTAGATACTCCTGGACATACAGATTTTATAACAGAAGTGTATCGTTCCTTATCTGTTCTTGATGGAGCTATTTTAGTAATTTCTGCTAAAGATGGTGTACAAGCACAAACAAGAATACTATTCCATGCACTTCAAAAAATGAATATACCAACAATTATTTTTATAAATAAAATAGATCAGTATGGAATTAACTTAAATAATATTTATCAAAATATCAAAGAAAAACTTTCAAATGATATTATTGTTATGCAAAATGTAACATTAACTCCAGAAATATCAATTAAAAATATTATTGATTTAGATGAATGGGATCCTGTAATTTCCAAAAATGATAAACTTTTAAAAAAATATATTGCAGGAGAAAAATTGACTATACAGGAATTAACGCAGGAAGAATATAGGTGTGTTAAAAAAGGTTCGTTGTTTCCTATATACCATGGAAGTGCTAAAAATAATATAGGAACTCAACAACTCATTGAAGCTATTTCAAATCTTTTTTGTCCTGAAATGAATAAGAATTATTCAGAACTATGTGGAAGAGTTTTTAAAATTGAATATACAGACCATAAGCAAAGATTAGTTTATTTGCGTCTTTACAGTGGAACATTACACTTACGAGATACAATTGTATTGTCAGAAAAAAAGAAAGTGAAACTTACAGAAATATATATTCCTTCAAATGGAGAAATGATACAGACAGAAATAGTTTGTTCTGGAGATATTTTTATAATACCTAACAATACATTAAGATTGAACGATATTATAGGAAATGAAAAGATTTTGCCATGCAATGTATGGAATGACAAGCCTGTACCAATGCTACGAACAAGAATTGAACCGATAAAAATAGAAGAGAGAGAAAAATTATTGGATGCTCTTACAGAAATTGCAGATACTGATCCTCTTTTACGTTATTGTGTTGATACGATAACACATGAAATCGTCATTTCTTTTTTAGGAACAGTGCAGTTAGAAGTTATCTGTTCTCTGTTGATTGAAAAATATCACATAAACATAAGAATCGAAGATCCAACCGTAATTTATTTGGAAAAGCCATTACAAAAGGCAGATTATACTATTCATATTGAAGTACCACCAAATCCATTTTGGGCATCAATTGGATTATCAATAACTCCACTTCCAATTGGCAGTGGAATACAGTACGAAAGCAAAGTTTCACTCGGTTATTTAAATCAAAGTTT
>FR902148.1 GCA_000437895.1 Clostridium sp. CAG:914
AAATTTACAATACCTATAAAATTAAATGATTCTAATAAGTTAGGAGGATGTTTATGATCAGCAACAATTCTAATTTTGGATATGATAAGTATCATAGAAAAAAACCAATTAAAGAATTTGACTTAAATCAAACTATGTATTCTTTAGTAACAAGTGAGAGTAAGGATGATTTAGTCTTAAAAGCAACAGGTTTTATGGGAAATGATATGAGTTACAATGACTTAATAATATCAGCAGACAAATTAGCTCAAGCTTTCCATAATATTGGAATAAAAGATGGGGAGAACGTGGCAATATTGACTATAAGTATGCCTATAGTTCAACAGTCATTGTTATCTCTTTCCAAAATTGGAGCTACCATGTCTTGGATAGACTTAAGATCTAAACCAAAAGATGTATTAAGATATATTAACAGCGGTAATTGTAAAACAATAATAGTGTTTGAAGATATGCTTCCATTAATAGAATCAATAATAGATGAAACTGATGTCAAAAAAGTTGTTGTAAGCTCACCAAAAGATTATTTATCTCCTATAATAAAAGTGCTAGCTATGTTAAAGGATAAGAAAGATGGTAAAAAAATAGTATTGCCAAATGATCCAAGATTTGTTAGATTCAATGATTTTATTAAAAATGTTGATACTAATAATTTAATTACTCCAGTATCATTTGAAAAGGATAGACCATCTTTAATAGTACAATCTAGTGGTAGTACAGGTAAACCAAAGCAAATTGTTCATACAGAATATAATTTTAACTCTGCTGTACAAAAAATGGCTTATACTGATTTACCTTTTTATAAAGGAAATACAATGCACATTTCAATTCCACCATTTATTATATATGGATTAGGGAACTCTATATATGCTAGTATGGCATTTACAATGAAAGCAGAAATGAATCCCTTTGTAGATGAGAACACAGTATATAATGATTTAGGAAAATTTGATATATCTTTAGCAGCACCATTGCATTATAGATATATGTACAAACAATTAATAGAATTAAATAAAAGTATAACCGAATTAGAAAAGGATAACTCATTAGAGGCAAAAAAAGAATTGAAACAAAAGATGAAAGAGTTAAAACGAGTATTAACAGGAATTGATAGAGCCAAAGTATTTGTATCTGGTGGAGATAAAATTGGTGCAGATGAACTAATAGAAATGCAACAAACTTTTAACAAAGTCATAGTCAATGGTTATGGTAACAACGAATGTTTAGGTGCTACAATAGTTAGTCCTATGTACGCCAATAAACCTGGTAGTATTGGGGTACCTATGGAAGGAATAGAAGTTAAAGTAGTTAATCCAGAAACTGAGGAGATATTACCACAAGGAGAAATTGGAGAATTATATATATCTTCTGATAATCTTTTTGTTGAATATTTAAATAACCCTGATGAAACAAATAAAATAAAAGTAATAGATGAATTAGAAAAACAATGGGTGAAATCAGGAGATTTATGTTATATAGATAAAGATGGATATATTATTCCTAGAGGAAGAAACAGAAGACTTATAAGAAAAGAAGCATTTAAGATTAGCCCTGATACAATAGAAGAGGTTATTAGTTCTATACCATTTGTACAAGATTGTGTTGTAGTTGGTGTGGATGATGAAAAATCTTTGTCAGTGCCAATGGCATTCATAGTTCTAAAAGATGAGACATTATCATTTGATGAAGTTAAAGACCAAATAAAAGAGAAATGTGTTGAAGAATTACCTGATTATGAAGTCCCAACTTATTTTGAACAAATAGAAAAAGTCCCTTATACACCAAATGATAAACAAGACTTTAGAGCATTAGAAGAACTTGGAAATTCAATAGTAAGGAATAAGGCAGCAAAAAAATTAGTAAAGAAAAAATAGTTTTAATGACACTAATTTTACAAAAAAAATTAACAAAAATTAAAAAACAACGATATTGTTGTTTTTTTTATGATATAATGTATTCAATGAAGATGATCGTGAATATTCTAGGAGGCTGATTATATGAGTGCTAGTGGTACTATATACCTTACAATATCTGCACT
>FR902149.1:0-14641 GCA_000437895.1 Clostridium sp. CAG:914
CTATGTAAATTTTACTCCACACCGGATTTTATAGAGCCTCTTTTGTTAATGATTTTTTTTGGATCATCAATAGAATCATACATATCTTTATAACTAGTAAACATAGTGTTTCGTCTCCTTTATGACTGAATATTTTATCATGTTTTAAAAATATGTCTAATATTAAGGGGTCACTATGTGTTACTACTATGAATAAACTTTAAGAATCTACTATGAATAAACTTTAAGAATATAATTGCATTATAAATGTATTTATAGTATAATACAATATATTGGAGGTAATATGGAAATATTAAAAAGACATAAGGGATTGACTATTGTTGGTGGATTGGCATTCATTTTGCTTATATTATTAATTATAATATGTAGTAAGATGTTTTTGTCAAAAAATGGTGGTGTATATGGTAATAGGCTTAATAATATAGAAAAGATTAGTGATGGTGAAATAAAGAAAGTTACTAATGCTATTGAGGAGAAAGAGGAAGTATCTAGTGTTAATATTAGAATACAGGGAAAGATAATTATAATAAATATTAAATATAAGAATAGTACGAATAAGAATAAGGCTTTAGAGATAGCTAATGGTACGCTTGAATTATTTGATAAGGAAGTTTTGGAAGATTATGATTTAGAATATTTACTAATTCAAGAAGAGGATGATAAGGAGGATACCTTAGAATATAAAATTGCAGGGACTAAGCATCATTTGCATGATTATATAAGTTATTCTAAGAATTAGGAGGAATAATGAAAAAGAATAAGACAAATAGAGTTATAATATTATCAAGTATTTTTACTATTATGATTGTTTCTTTGATAATATTTGTATTAAATTATACTAAGGATAGTTCTAGTTTTTCTATAATAGAGAAGAATTGGATTAATAAGAATAAAAATAATGTTATAGATATTAGTACATATAATGATGTTCCTATATATGGGTATAATGGTGAGGGAATTATATTTTCTTTTTTAGAGAATTTTTCTAAAGATTATGGTATTTCTTTTAATAGGGTATCTTATTTTAGTGATAATAATGGTAATTTGAAGGATTCTGCTTTTAGAATATTAAATTATAATGATGAGTTATCTGATAATGATATTTTGATGTATGAGGATGAGTATGTTATTGTTAGTAAGGAAGATAAATTATTGGATGATATAAGGAATATTGATAGTGCTAAATTGGGTGTTTTTAATAATGATATATCTAGTGTTAGTTATTATTTATATGGTGTTAATAATATATCATATGTTCCATATGATAATATTGATGATTTAATTAATTCTATGGTAGATGGTAATGTTGAATATATTGCATTGCCTAATGTTATGTATATGGATGATATTCTTGCTAATGATTTAAATATTGTATATCATATTAGTGAGTTAAAGAAACAATATGTTTTGACTGTTAATAATAATTCTACTTTATTAAGTATTATGAAAAAATATAATAATATATATAAAGATAGAGATTATGCTAATGATTATAAAGATAATTTTTTAAAGATGTTTTTTAAATCTAAGAATTTTTCTGAAGAAGAAAGTAGGAACTATAATTCTTCTGTATATAATTATGGGTATGTTGTAAATATGCCTTTTGAAAATACGGTTAATAAGGAGTTTGTTGGTACTTTATCTAATTATCTTAATGGGTTTATTGATTTGGTTGATGTTGATATTAAGATAACGGAATATGATTCAATAAATGAGCTTAAGAAGGCTTTATCTAATGGTGAAGTGGATTTGGCATTTGCTAATTATAAGACGGATGGTCTTAGAATAGATACGTTATTAACTTCATCTTTGTTTAAGGAAGAATACGTTGTTTTAAGTAAGAATAGTTATATTGTTAATTCAATAAGGAGTTTGAAGGGAAAGACTGTTAATGTTGTAGAAAATAGTTATTTACATAGTTATTTGTTGAATAATTCTATTGCGGTTAAGTCTTATAAAAATACGGATGATTTATTAAGGAATATAGATAATGATAGTATTGTTATAATGGATTATGATACGTATAATTATTATAAGGATAAGAAATTTGGAAAATATAATATTATATATCAGGGTGTATTAGATGATGAATATAGATTTGTAGTTCGTGATGTTTCTAAAAATAAGACTTTCTATGAATTATTTAATTATTATGTGGGTATTACTAATTATAAGGATATTAGGTATGATTATAATACTGATTATATACTTAGTTCACAGAGTAATTGGAATATATTAATTAGGACATTATTTATAATACTTGGTATTACTATTTTACTAGTAGTGTTGTTATTTTTGTTACTTAATCGTAAGAATAGAAAAGAGAAATTGAAAAAAGAAGATAAGATGAAATTTATTGATGTTATGACTTCTCTTAAGAATAGAAATTATTTAAATTATAATATGAAAAAATGGGATGATAATGTAATATATCCACAAGCTATATTAATAATTGATTTAAATAATATTAAGACTATTAATGATAGTCATGGACATGAAGAAGGGGATATGGTTATTAAGAAGGCTGCTGGTGTACTTCTTAATAGTCAGATGGAAAATACGGATATAATTAGAACTGATGGTAATGAATTTTTAGTATATATGGTAGGATATGATGAGAAGAGTGTTATTGAATATACTAGAAAGTTAAGTAAAGAATTGAAGAAATTACCTTATGAATATGGTGCTTCACTTGGTTATAGTATGATTCTTGATGATGTAAAAACGATAGATGATGCTATTAATGAGGCTACAATATTGATGAGAGAAGCTAAAGATAAAGATAGGTGAGTATATGAAAAATAAACTATCTAATATTATAGGGAAAACTAAAAAAACATTGGAAAAGACGGAATTGTTATTTTTACCGTCTTCAATTACTTATTATATAATGCTCGCTATTGTTCCAATGTTTACGATCTTAGTTTTGATAGCATCGCAGTTTTCCCTATCAATATCTTCTGTAGTAGATTTTTTGATGGATATTTTACCAGAACAGGCTGCTTCTGTGATAATTGATGTTATATCTGGTAGAGGATTTGATACTAATGTTGGTATATTTACTTTTTTTGCTTTTCTAGTATCGGCTGATGGAATGTATGCAATAATTGTGGCTTCTAATACTTTGTATAAGGTAGAGAATAATAATATTATTAAAGATAGAGTAAAATCATTTATCTTATTATTTGTTATAATTACTTTATTTCTATTTATGATAGTAATACCTGTTTTTGGTGATAATATTTTGTCTTTGCTAAAGGAAGCTAATGTTATGGAAAATATTGTTAATGATGTTATTAAGATATTTAATATATGTAAGTGGCCAATTACATTTGTAATAATATACTTTAATATAAAGTTAATATATACGATAGCAGCTATATCAGAAGTTAGAAGTAGTGATACAACATATGGTGCTTTGTTTACAACGGTTATATGGGTAATTGCTACATGGGTATTTAAATTATATATAACATATTTTGCTAGATATGATATATTATATGGTAATTTATCTAGTATTATTGTAACTATGTTTTGGCTATATATTTTATCGTATATATTTGTCTTTGGTATGGCATTAAATGCTACGAAATATGAAGAAAGAATAAAAGAAAATAAAATAGTGAAAAAAAATAGTTGATAAAATTAAATACTATGATAAAATTAAATAAAGGAGTGTGAAAAGAAATGTATGATGTTACATCTATGACAGATCTTGGTATTGGTGTTAATTCAGTATCAGGATTTCAAACTTGGCAAATAGTTTCTGTTGTTCTTGCCATTGTGGGTGGACTTTTTGTATATTTTACTTTTTTAAGTGCTAATAATGAAGGTAAATATACTGGTTTTCTTGTTTGGTTATATGATTTCTTACATTTTAAGAAAATGTTTCTTGAAACAATTCTTAAAGTAACTTATATAATTTTAGCTTTATATATTACATTGAGTTCATTTGCTTTAATTGGAACTAATTTCTTGTTGTTCTTGATGACATTATTAGTTGGTAATATTTTGTTAAGACTTACATATGAGTTTTCATTAATATTACTTACGATATGTAAAAATACAACAGAGATTAATGCTAAGTTAAAGGGAAAAGAAACTAAAAAGGAAACTAAGACTGAAGAAAAAGAAGAAAAATAGTTAAGTTTTAAGTTGGAGAGATACCTAGTAAAATGGGTCTCTTTTTTTCTTAAAATATAGATTATTTTTTCTAATTATGGTAAAATTATTAAGGTGGTATAATATGAAAAAAGTATTATTATGTATATTAGATGGGGTAGGAATTAGAAGGAATAAGGTTGGAAATGCTATTAGACTTGCTAATACTCCTAATTTGGATTATTTGTGGAATAATTATCCACATACAATGTTATATGCTAGTGGTAGTAAAGTAGGATTACCTGATGGAGAAATGGGTAATAGTGAAGTAGGTCATTCTAATATTGGATTAGGTAGAGTAATGAAGCAATCTTTAGAGAAAATAAATGAAAGTATTAGAAATGGTGAATTTTTTGGTAATTCTGAATTATTAAGTGCTATTAATTATGCAAAAAAAAATAATTCTAAATTACATTTGATTGGTTTACTTAGTGATGGGGGTATACATTCTAATATTAATCATTTGTTTAGTTTATTGGAATTATGTAAGAATAATAATTTTAATAGGGTATATATTCATATAATTACTGATGGAAGAGATACGGCAATTGATTCTGGTATTAAGTATATAAAATTATTGGAAGATAAGATTAAAGAATTAAGAATTGGTGTAATTGTTGATTTGTGTGGTAGATATTATGCTATGGATAGAGATAATAACTTTGATAGGGTTAAGTTTGCTTATGATATGTTAACTATGTCTAAGGGAGAAATTTATCATGATATAGAAGAAGCTTGGTATGATAATCAAAAAAAGGGTATGACAGATGAGTTTATGATGCCTTCTGTTATAAATCGTGATGGTAAGATAGAGAGTAATGATGCTGTGATTGTTTATAATTATAGAAGTGATAGATTGAGAGAATTATTTGCTTCTCTTACTAACAAAGAATTTAAATGTTTTGATAGGGATATACCTGATAATATTAAGTTAGTTACGATGTTTCCTGTATCACAAGATGTTATATGTACTAATGCTTTTAAAGAAGAAGAATTTGAGAATAGTTTAGGGGTAGTTATAGAAAAAAATAATTTAAGTCAATTAAGAATAGCTGAAACGGAAAAGTATGTGCATGTTACTTATTTTTTTGATGGGGGAAAGTATTTAGATTTAAAGAATGAAAAAAAGATATTAATTCCTAGTCCGAAGGTTAAAACTTATGATTTAATGCCAGAAATGTCAGCTTATAAAATAAAAGATACATTACTTAAGGAATTAAATAATAATTATGATTTAATTGTGCTTAATTTTGCTAATGGTGATATGGTTGGACATACTGGAGTACTTGATAGTGGTATTAAGGCTTGTGAGGTGTTGGATGAATGTCTTGGTGATATAATTAAGAATATCGGAGATTATACATTGATTGTGACGGCTGATCATGGTAATTGTGAACTTATGATTAATGATGATGGTAGTGTTAATACTAATCATACGACAAATTTAGTGCCATTTATAATTATGGATAAGGGATATGAATTAAAAGAAAGTGGTAAATTAGCAGATATAGCTGTTACTATTTTAAATATAATGGGTGTTTTGGTACCAAAAGATATGACAGGTAGTAATTTAATTAAGTAAATTGTTATTTCTTTTGTTTAAATATTGGTGTATAATTATTTTGGAGGTATATTATGGGAAGAGAATTAAGAAGAAAACAAGCTAAAAGAGAAGGTAAGAGTTTAAAGAGTGAAGAGATTAAAGTGGAATATAATGTTAAGAAGATAGTTATTACTTGTGTTATAGTTTTAGTGTCTATTGGATTAGTTTATTTGATTTCGGCTTTATTTATTACTAAGGAATTAGATTGGTTTAGTAAAGAAGAGGTTAAAGAAAATACTAGTGGTGTAGAAAATTCTATATTAGCTAGTGCTATATTTAAACAAAAAGAAGATGAATATTATGTATATTTTTATGATTTTAATGAAGATAATAATATGTATAAGAATATTGTAAGTTCTAAACTTAGTAGTAAAAAGGTATATAATGTTGATACTTCTTCAGGATTAAATAGTAATTATGTATCAGATGTATCTAATAAAAAGGCAACTGGTTTGGATGATTTAAAGGTAGTTAATGATACGGTTATAAAAATAGTGGGTGACACTATTGTGGAATACTATGAGAAAGATGAAATTAATAATATAGGCTATTAATAATTTATTAATAGTTTTTTTCTTTTTGTTAATACTATGAATGGTGAATAATAATGGAAAAGAAAATAATGACAACGATTATATCTATAGTGTTATTAATAATTTTGGTTTCTGCTAGTACTTATGCTGTTGTGGTTAATGTTAAAGAGAATAATGAGGTGTTAGAAATTGTAAATGAAGTTAATATTATTGATTTAGTAACGGATAATGATGGTGTTTATAATAATACTTATTATAATGTAAGGAATGAACTTGATATTACGGATAGTGAGGCATCTATAATTATTCAATCAGATAGTTTAAATGAGGCTTTACATTTGGTTTTGCAGAGTTTAGTAGATTATAAGATAAATAAAAATAATAGTGCTAGATTATCTAATCAAGAGTTATATAATCTTATTTTGGAATATACCAATAAAGATGAGGCTATGCCTAGTTATTTAAAGGATAAGATAATAGATAAGTCAAATATATATATTACTGATGTAAATGATTTTTTATATGATATAGAAGTTTCTTATTTAGGAGAATTATGATTTATTTATATATAATTATAATTTTTTTATTGTTATTATTATTTATAATTAATAATGATTTAATAAAGATGATAAAGATAATATCTATTATATCTATTCTTACTGGTATATTTATACAGATAATATCTAAGATAATAGTTTTTATTATAAATAGTAAAGTTACTTATATAAGTACTATTAAGATAACTAATAGGATTATAAATAAATTTAATTATTCTTCTTTTATATTTTTATTGGTGGGTATTCTTTCTTATATTTTGTATTTAATTCTTAATGCTATAAATAAAAAAATACCATTAACTAGTTCTTAAAATGTAATGGTTGCATATACTCTAATGAAAGGGTGATAAATATGAAAAAGATAGTACCATTTAATAATGTTTTGAGTTTTAAAACTAAAGTTAGTGAAATAACATCAATATCTTTGGAACATGAAATACAGAAGTCAGATGATGCTATATCTGGTAAATTTATAATAGAAGGGGATTATAAGAATTTAATTGGAGATATAGAAACGGAAAAATTTAGTTTTGAATTACCTTTTGATATTGCTTTGGGAGTAAGATATGAAAGGGATAATATGGTTGTAGATATAGATGATTTTAGATATGAATTAATTGATAGTAATAGGCTTAAGGTAAATATTGATTTATATATTGATGGAGATATTATTCCTGATAAGGAAGAGGAAGTAATTGAAGAAGAGGAAGTAATTGATGAAAAGAGAGGAATACTAAAAGAAATGGATGAAATAGAAGGAGATAGTAGAATAGATATGGATAATGATTTTTTGGAAGATACAATAGATTTTTCTAAGAATATTATTGAAGAGGTAAATAAGGAGCCTATGGAGACGGAGGCTAGTACTATTGTTAATGAAAATAATAATATAAATATATTTGGGAATATTTCTGATAATGAAACTTATGCTACATATAAGGTTTATACGGTAATGGATACGGATACTATAGATGGGATAATAAGTAAATATAATATAAGTAAGGAATTGTTGGGGGAATATAATAATATAGAAGATATTAAGTCAGGAGATAAGTTAATTATTCCTTCGGATGAGAAATAAAATAACTATTAAAAAATCTGTTAAAATAGTTAATGAAGATGGTAATAATTGTTATGTTATAAAAAATAAGAGGAATAGTTTGGATAATACTTATAATTATCTTTTATCTAGATCTTTTGATTATTTTCCTGATGTGATAGAATCTGGTGATAAATATTATAAATATAAGTATATTGAAGATACTATTGAACCTAGGGAACAAAAAATAACGGATATGGTTAATTTGGTAACGTTATTACATAGTAAAACTACTTTCTATAAGGAAGTAGATATTGATAATTATAAATATATATATGAGAATATATCTAATCAGATTGAAGACTTGTATGTGTATTATGAAGAATTAATTACTAATATTGAATCTAATATATATATGTCACCATCTAATTATTTAATAGCAAGAAATATAACAATAATATTTTCTATGTTAAATTATGCTAAAGATAATTTGGATAAATGGTATGATATGATAAAAGATAAGAGAAAGATAAGAGTGGTAAATATCCATAATAATTTATCTTTAGATCATTATTTAAGAAGTGATAAGCCTTATTTAGTGAGTTGGGATAATTCTAGGATAGATATGCCTATTTATGATTTAGTAAATTTATATCATAATCACTATTTGGATTTTGATTTTTCTAGTATATTTAAACAATATTTAAGTAAATATCCTCTTACAGAGGAAGAAATGATTTTATTTCATACATTAATATCTATTCCTAATAAAATAGAATATAGTGTTAGTGAATATAAGACTGTTATAAATATAAGAAAATTACTGGATTATATTTATAAAACTAATTTTCTTTTAGAAGAAAACAGTATAGAAAAATAAACAAATAAGTAATAAATATTCTATTAGAATAATAAAAACATTAATAAAGCAAGGTAAGAACATAGTGATAATTATTTGATAAAATAAAAATATAGATACTAGGATAGTTAGTAAGAATGTAATAAATTTAAGTCCTATAAATAATCTAAAGCAATTTAAGAAATTATTCATCATTTTATCACCTAATATAATTTATGAGAAATATTAATTTTTGTGCTTGACTTTTATATAAATGTAGTTTATAATCAATAACGAGAAACGGAAAGTAGATGTATTTATCTCACCTGATTGCTATAGCTTTAGGTAAAGAGCCAGAATGATTATAGGATAGTTGTTAAGGTTAATATTAGATGAATACAGTATATTTCTGTATTCATTTTTGTTGGAGGTGTTTTATATAACAAAGGAAAGGGAAAACCCAATTAATGAACAAATTAGAGCAAAGGAAATGATGGTTATTGGACCAAATGGTGAGCAATTAGGAGTGAAGTCTAAACAAGATGCATTGACTTTAGCTAGTTATGCTGGTTTTGATTTAGTTCTTATGTCTGATAGTTCTAATCCACCAGTATGTAAAATTATGGACTATAATAAGTTTCGTTATGAAAAGAAGAAGAAGACTAAAGAACAACAAAAGAAGCAAAGAGAAACAATGATAGATATTAAAGAATATCGTTTGTCTGTAACTATTGATGTTCATGATTTTGATACTAGAGTTAGAAATGCTAGAAAGAGTTTAGAAAAAGGTGATAAAGTAAAAGCTAGTATTAGATTTAAAGGACGTCAAATTACTCATCCTGAATTGGCTCGTGATGTTCTAATAAAATTCTATAATGAACTTTCTGATATTGCAGATATTGAATTACAACCTAAATTAGATGGTAAAACAATGTTTATGCAAATAACACCAAAGAAATAAGGAGGATTTATGACAAAAGTTAAAAAAATTAAGAAAAAAACTCATAAAGGATTAAAAAAAGTATTAAATATTAGAAAAAGTGGAAGCATAACTGTTTCAAAACAAGGTGTTTTACATAATACTGGTAAGAGAAGTGCTAAAACTAATAGACAAAAAAGAAATGCTAATGAATTAAATAAATCAGATTATAAAAGAATTAAAGATATGATTTAATGTGTAGGAGGAGATATTATGACAAGGATCAAAGGTGGAGTTGTTGCTCGTAAAAGAAGAAAAAAAGTATTAAAAGAAGCTAAAGGTTATTTTGGAAGTAAACATAGATTATATAAGACAGCACATGAACAAGTTATGAATTCTGGAAGCTATGCTTTTCGTGATAGAAGACAAAAGAAGAGAGAATTTAGAAAATTATGGATTGCTAGAATTAATGCTGCTTGTAAAAGCAATGATATAACTTATTCAAGATTTATTAATGGTCTTACTATAGCTGGTGTTTATGTTAATAGAAAAATGTTAAGTGAACTTGCTATTGATAATATGGATGCATTCAAAGATTTAGTACAAATTGCTAAAGATGCTTTAGATGGAAAGACTTATGTTCCTGCTAAGAAGGAAGTTAAAGAAGAAAAGGTAGAAAAGGCTGAAAAGAAGGCTTCTACTTCTAAGGATGTAAAAGAAAAAGCTGAACCTAAAGCAAAGAAAACAACTAAAAAAGAAGAAAAATAGTCTATATAGTAGATTATTTTTTTTATATAAATTAAAGTTAAATGATTTTGAATTCTAGTAAGTAAATTATTAAATTATAATATGTTTAAAAATCTTTATTACTAAGTTAATATATGGTATAATTTAGTTAGTAAGTAAAATGAAAGAAGGTAATAGAGTGAATTATGCATTAGTACTTGCAGGTGGAAAGGGAGAAAGAATGGGATATACAAATATGCCAAAGCCTTACTTATTACTTGGAGAAAAGCCTATAGTTATCCATACTATAGAGCAGTTTTTAATTAATAAAAATATAGATAAAATAGTAGTTTGCTGTGCTTTTGATTGGGTAAATTATTGCAAGGATCTATTGAAAAAATATGTTCCTAATAATGATAATATTTATGTAACAGTAGGAGGAAAAAGTAGAAACGAAACTATTTATAATGGGTGCAAATTTATAATTGAGCAATTTGGACTAAATGATAAAGATATAGTATTAACACATGATGCTGTTAGACCTTTTATCAGTCAAAGAATTATTGAGGATAATTTAAAAAAAATTCAAGAATATGATGCTATAAGTACAGTTATATCTGCAACTGATACAATAGTATGTTCGGAAGATGGAAATAAAATTTCAAAAATTCCTTTAAGAAGTGAAATGTATCAAGCACAAACTCCACAAACATTTAAGTTAGGTAAATTAATTAGTGTTTTTGAATCTTTAATGGAAGAAGAACAAAAAGATTTGACTGATGCTTGCAAAGCTTTTGTAATAAACGGTGAAGAAGTTGGATTAGTTATGGGAGAAGAATCTAATATTAAAATTACTAAAATATTTGACTTAAAAATTGCCAATGCTATATTGAAGGAAAGAATTACCAATGGTTTTAATTTATGAAGTGTTAGGTAAAATTATGCTTGAAAAATGAAAACTATTAAAGAATTAATAGGTTTAGATTAATGATTATGTTGAATTTATACCAAACATAGTTAATATAAGATGAAATAAAATGGTTCCTTTTAAAGATATTGATATGGATGATTTTATTTCTATTATGAAGATATATGTGGTAGTAAAAGTTGTAAACTTGGACGGAAGTAATTCTTCTGTTTTAGTAAAAAACAGTAAAATGTTAAATGAACAGCGTGATAGGAGGATAGACTTATGTTGTATATTTTTATAATATTTTTGATTTTATCATTAATTGGAATAAGTTTTAAAAATGTAAAAAATGTAGATAAATCTGCTCTTTCTCATGAAAGAACAATTATGATAAATGGATTTTTTGTTGGTTTAATTTTATTTAGTCATTTTAATTCTTATGTAACTACTAATATGAAATTTGATAGTATATATTATTATATTTTTGATAAAATAGGTCAGTTAATGGTAACAACTTTCTTATTTTATTCTGGATATGGAATATATGAATCTATTAAAAGTAAAAAAAAATATATTGATAATTTTTTTAAAAACAGAATACTAAAATTATTTATATCTTTTTTTCTTGCTTTGATATTATATATGTTACTAAATCTTATGATAGGTAATAGTTATAGTATAAAAACAATACTTTTATCATTATTAGGATGGGAATCTATAGGAAATAGTAACTGGTTTATCTTTGCAACTTTTTGTATGTATTTTTCTACTTTAATTTCGTTTAAGATATTTAAAAAAGATAATAAAAGCGCACTTCTTTTAAATACAATTTTTTCTTTTGTTTATATAATTTTAACAATGAAATTGAGAGGCTTTGACTGGTGGTATAATACTATTCTTTGCTATAACTTAGGTATGTTTATTTCTTACTATAAAGATACAATTTTATCTTTTTTAGAAAATAATAGGCATTATGTTTTAATTTTCTTATTAATTATTATTATCTTTTTACTATCATATAAAAACAATTATGGCTATTTTGTTTATGAAATAATTTCTATGTCTTTCGTATTAATTATATTTTTAATTACTTTAAAAGTAAAAATAGGCAATAGAATACTTTTTCATTTAGGAAAAAATACATTTAATATTTATATTTTACAAAGATTAAGTTATATTTTTTATGAATATATTGGATTAAAGAACTATAATTTTTATTTATATTTTATAGTTTCAGTAATAACGACATTATTATTATCAATTATTTTTGATAAACTAATACATAAAATATATAAATTATTAAAATTGGTATAAAGTGTAAAGTTTGGTTAAAAAACTTTATTACCAAGTTAATATATAGTATAATTTAATTAGTAAGTTAAAGAGAGGAAAGAAGTAAATGAAAAAAATAGCACTTATATTTGCTGGAGGAACAGGAACTAGAATGAAAAAACAAGTTCCAAAACAATTTTTAGAAATTGGTAAAAAGGCTATAATTGTTAGAACTATAGAGGTATTTGAAAAATGTGATGATATTGATGAGATATATGTATCATGCATTGAAGATTGGATTGATTATTTAAAAGAATTATTAGAAAAAGCCAATATTAAAAAAGTAGTGAGAATAGTACCAGGTGGAAAAACTGGTCAACTATCAATATTTAATGGTTTGAAAGCAGCTTATGAAAAAAACAAAAATGAAGATGATACAATAGTTTTGATTCATGATGGAGTAAGACCTTTTATTGATGAAGATTTAATTAAAAGAAATATTAATTGCGTTATTGAAAATGGCTGTGCTATTTCTTGTGCTCCTGCGATAGAAACAATTTTATTAACAGACAAAAAAGGTGAAGTTAATTCTATTACCGATAGAAATTATTCTAAACTTGCTAGAGCTCCACAAAGTTTTTATTTAAATAATATTTATGATTTACATATGAAGGCTCTTGCAGAAGGAATTGATGATTTTATAGACAATTGTACTATGATGAATTATTATAATAAAAGATTATATATGGTAGAAACAAGTAGTGATAATATTAAAATAACTACTCCAAATGACTATTATATTGCAAAATGTATTTTTGAAAGAGGAGACGAAATAGATGGATAAATATTTTAAAGAGGATATTGATTATTTAATTGAAAATTGTAAGTATTTAATAGAACTTGATAAAAAAACAGTTTTGATAACAGGTTCGACAGGACTGATAGGTTCTTTATTAATTAAAACTATATTAGAAAACAATAAGGTTAGGAAAATGAATACTAAAGTTATTGCTCTATGTAGAAATGAAGAAAAGTTTAAAGAGATGTTTATAGATTATTTAAATGATATTAATTTAAAATTGATTTTATCTGATATAAAAGATAATGTAGAAATTGAAGATTCTATTGATTATATAATTCATACTGCTGCAATTACTAAATCTAAACTATTAGTAGATTTTCCTGTTGAAACTACTATGACTGCTGTTATTGGAACAAGAAATATTTTAGAATTTGCTAAAGAAAAAAAAGTATCTTCTATGGTGTATTTATCTTCAATGGAAGTGTATGGAACATTTAAAGAGAGTAATATTATAGATGAAGATATGTTAGGATATATTGATTTAAAGAATGTTAGGAATGGTTATCCAGAATCTAAAAGACTATGCGAATATTTGTGTAATGCTTATGCTAAAGAATACAATGTTAATGTAAAATCTATAAGACTTGCTCAAACTTTTGGGGCTGGAGTGCCAATTGATGATACGAGAATTTTTGCGTCAATTGCAAGAAGTGTCATTAATAATGAAGATATTATTTTACATACGAAAGGGTTAAGCGAAGCAAATTATTGTTATACTGCTGATGCAATTGAAGCCATATTCACTGTTTTGATAAATGGTTCAAATGGAGAAGCATACAATGTTGCTAATGAAGAATGCCATACTACAATAAGCAAAATGGCTCAAATGGTATGTAAAGAAATAGCAAACGATAAGATTAAAGTAGTATATGATATTCCTAAAGATATTTCTATTAATGGATATGCCCCTGACACTAAAATGAAACTAAGTAGTAATAAAATAAGGAAATTAGGTTGGATTCCTAAAAATAATTTATTGGATTCATATAAAAAATTAATTTTAAGCTATAAAGAAAGAATGAGGTAAAATGAAAAGAACAATAAAAAAGATTATTGTAAATATCATGTCTATTTTTAAAATTAAAAATGTTATTGTTTTTGAAAGCAATGCTGATTACTCAGATAATTCAAGGGCTTTTTATGAATATTTAATTAGGGAAAAATACAATGAAAAATATAAAATATATTGGTTTGTTAATGATAGTAAAAAGTTTAGGGAAA
>FR902149.1:14668-33137 GCA_000437895.1 Clostridium sp. CAG:914
TTAGGGAAAGAGAATGTAAAAATGTAAGATTTATTACTATGTGGCATAATACAACAAAAAAGACTTTTATACAGTGGATTAAGTATTTTTGGATTGTTAAAAATGCTAAATATTTAATTTCAAGTAATAGAGTATTACATAGATTAAATAAAAAAACGGTGACTATTAATATTAATCATGGTACACCATTAAAAAGAGTAAAAGACTTACAAATAGTACCTAAGGATATTGATATGGTTTTAGTGGGTTCAGATTATTGTATTGATATGATGAGTTATCAATTGAATTTAAAAAAAGAACAAATGATTTGCGTTGGTAATCCTCGAAATGATGTACTTTTTAGAGATACTAATACTGAAAAAAAACTAAAAGAATTTAGTAACTATGATAAAATAATTTTATGGTTACCAACATTTAGAAAAGTGGCAACTTCAAATAGATTGGATTCAACATTTGAATTTCCTTTAGGACTTCCAATTATTTATAGTACTGGTGAATTAAATAGGTTAAATGAATATTTAAAGAAAAATAATGCTTTAATTTTGTTTAAACTTCATCCTGCACAAGATGTTTCGTTGTTAAAAACTAGTAATTTATCTAATATAATTATATTGACAGACTCTTATTTGGTTGAAAAAGATGTAGAATTATGTGAATTGTTTAAAATAACTAATGCTATGATTACAGATTATTCTGGTGTTTATTATGATTATTTACTTACTGATAACATGATTGGTTTTACTGTAGATGATTTTGATACATATCAGAAAGAAAAAGGATTTGTTTTTGATAATCCTAAAGATTATATGGCTGGAGAAAAAATAAATGATATTAAGGATTTGTATAAATTTATTGATGATGTTATAAATAATAATGATATATATAAAGAAAAAAGAAATGAAATGAAGAATTTATTTAATAAATATGCTGATGATAAATCTTCAGAAAGGTTAGCAAAATATTTAAAATTATAAATTAGGTGATAATATGCGTACAAAAAATACAATGAAAACTTTTGTTTATGGAATAATTTTTACATCAATAATTGCATTATTGGGACTTATAAAAACTAAAGTTTTACTTACATATTTGGGAAGTGAATACGTTGGGGTTTATCAATTGTTTTCACAAATTTATGTTTATTTATCATTAGTAGATGGTGGAATAGGTGCAAGTATTGCTTATCAATTATATAAGCCTATTCAAGAAAAAGATGAAGATAAGATTAACAAGATTATTGCAGGTGCTAGATATTATTTTAAGATAGTAGGGATAATTGTTATAGTTATTGGTATTTTTTTGTCTTTAGGAATAATGTTTTTTATAAAAGAAACAACAATATCTGCGTGGTATATTAAGATATGTTTTATCTTATTTGTAGTATCTAGTGCTTGTTCTTATTTTACTTCTTCGCATGCAATTTTATATGAAGCGGAGCAGAAACTATATAAATCTAGTAATTTAAATCATCTTTTGTCAATATGTGAAAGTATTATTGCAATTGTAATATCAATGCTTGGAGGAAAACTTCTTACAATTTTATCTGTTTTTTTACTTCTTAGTATTGTTAAGAATATTATATTATTTTTAAATTCTAAAAGAGATCATAAATATTTAAAAAAAGAAAAGGAAAAAGACTTAAGTTTTAAAAAAGATGCTAATAATTTAATAATAAATAAAATTAATACTTTAATATTTGAAAATATTGATATAATAATAGTATCTAAATATTTGGGGTTAACAAAAGTATTTATATATACTTGTTATAATCAAATAATTAGTATGATAACTCAGATGGTTCAAAGATTAAATTCGGCTTTACTTCCTAGTGTGGGTAATTTACTAGTTACTGATAATAAGAAAGCTAAAAATATATTTTATGAATTAAATTCTTTATTATTTTTTATAGGGAGTTTACTTTTTGTTCCTCTTTTTTACATGCTTAGCCCTTTTATAGGTATTTTTTATGGCAAAGAATATACTGTTTCTAATGTTATTTGTTTGCTTTTTGTTGCTATATTATATATAAATATTTTAAAGATAGCTTTGGAATCTTATATAAAGGCTTCTGGGGAATTTAAAAGTGTAAGAAATTGTGCTATTTATCAAAGTATAGTTAATTTAACACTATCACTAATTTTAGTAAAAAAATATGGTATTGGTGGTGTTTTAATTGCTACAATATTTGCTTTTATTACTGGTATTTTTGTTAGTTACCCAAAAATCATTAGTAGAAAAATTATTAATGATAAAACAATTAATTATTATAAAAAATGTTTAAAGTATATACTTGGTTTATTTATAAATATGTTTATTTGTTATTATTTTAATAAACTATTAATTAATAGTAATTTGATTATGTGGATTATAAATGGCATATTAATGTTTATTGTTAATTTTATTATGACAACCATATATTATTATTTAACAAAAGAATTATTGTTCTTAGAAAGATTGAAAGTGTTACTAAAAGATATATTGTTAAGGAGGAAAAATGCAAAAGTTAAGTAAAGAAAAAATATTTTATATATGGTTGCTATTACAACCAATAATTGATTTAATAGTGTCATTAACTATAAGAAATAGTGATAGTAGTATAACAATAGGTATAATTTTAAGGGGACTATTTTTATTGACATTATTATTGGTTACTATCTTTAGTAAAAAAATAAAAAATAAAAAAAATATATATGCTTATTTTATAGTGTTGTTTGTCTATTTTATACTGTATATGTTAATAAGAATAAATGAAAATTCATTTAGTTTTGGTCTTATAGTTAGTGAAGTAAAATATATATTTAAATACTTTTATTATCCAATTGTACTTTTAACTATGTATCAGTTAAAAGACTATTTTGAGTTAGATAACGATAAGTTAAAGAAAATATTGGTAATAAATCTTTTTATAATAACTTTTTCAATAATATTATCGTATTTAACTAATAGTGCTTATAGTTCTTATGGAAATGGTAATTCAGGAATAGTTGGATGGTTTTATTCTGCTAATGAAATTGGTGCAATATTAGTTATATTATATCCATATACATTTTTAATAAAAAACAATAAGCAAGTTATTTTTAATACTATTGTAATGTTACTTACAATAATTTCTTCAATTTATATGGGAACAAAAACTACTTATTTTGGTATTATTCTTTCTTTAGTATTTTATATTATATATATATTATTATTTAAAATAAAAGATAGTGTTAAAGCAAAATATAAAGTATCATATATAACACTTTCAGTAATACTATTAGTTACATTAAGTTTTATTTCACCAATGTTTAAAAATATTGAAAATACTACTAATGAATATAAAGATAATGATAATGTAATAGTAGATAATGTAATATTTAGTAGTAGATTAAATTTTTTGAAGATTGATAGTAAAATTTATAAAGAATCTAATATAGCAGATAAATTTTTTGGAATAGGATTAACTGGAGATGATAAAGTAGATTATCCATTTGAAAAGAGAAGTGAATTAGATTTTTGTGATTTGTTCTTAAGGTATGGAATACTTGGTTTTATTCTGTATATGTTACCTATAGTTATATTACTAATTAAAATGATAAAAATCTGTTTTATTGAAAAATTGAAAAACATTGATAATATATTACCTTTGTATTCTATATTTATAGGTAGTGTAATATCTGCTTTTGCTGGTCATGTTATAAGTTCTCCAGCTGTATCGATTTATTTAGTAATGTCTAGTTTTATAATTTTAAATATAGGAGAAAAAACTAATGAAAAAGAAGGTTAGAATTGTTATAATTGTTTTGCTTTGTTTATTATTGTTAGTGTTCATTGGACTTTTTGTAGTATATAATGATAAGGCAGTGGCAATATTAGGTTATCATAATATATATAATAGTGATGATGAGCAAATTAAATATAATCAGTTTATAATTGATGTTAAAAAATTTGAAGAACAGATGAAATATTTAAATGAAAATAATTATAAAACATTAACTTTAGATGAGTTTTATTGCTTTAAAAAAGGTAAATGTGACTATGGAAGAAAAGCGGTTATGATTACTTTTGATGATGGATATTATTATAATTATAAATATGCTTTTGAAATATTAAAAAAATATGGTTTAAATGCTGTTGTATTTTTTGTAGGAACATATGCTAGTTCAAGTGATAATAACATAAATAATGATATTAATAGTTTTATGTCTTTAGATACGATTGAATTATCAAAAAAAGAGTATCCTAATATAGAATTTGCTTCACATTCGTATAACATGCATGGAAAAAATAATTTTTCAAATTTAACAAAGGAAGAAATTAAAGATGATATAAAAAAGTTTAATAGTATTTATAAAACTTCTTATATTGCTTATCCTGGTGGTAATTATAACGATAAATTTATAGAAGCTTTAAAAGAATCCAATTATAAGGTGGCATTTGGTTTTGGACCTAGACATAGAAAGGCAAGAAGAAATGACGATGATTTTAATATACCAAGATTAAATATTTCTTCAGATATGTCATTAACTAAATTTAAATTAATAATTAATTTACCGAGGTAAATATATGAAAAAAAAATTAAAAGAAAATGAAATTACAATTTTAGCTTTACATTTAGGCTATGGTGGAGTAGAAAAATATATTTCTTCACTATGTAAAATGTTAGAAAAACATTATAAAATAAATATAATTTCTACATACAAATTATCAGATAAACCTGCCTTTAATTTTAGTGATAATATTAATATTAGTTATTTGATTAATGATAAACCAAATAAGGAAGAGTTTAAACTTGCTATAAAAAATAAAAGTATTAAAGATATTTTTAAAGAGGGTTTAAAAAGTATAAAAATTCTCTATTTGAGAAGAATAAAAAATATAAAAATAATAAAAAATATAAATAGCAAATATATTATTACAACTAGATATTTTCATAATAGTTTAGTTAGTAGGTATGCAAACTCTGACATTATTAAAATTGCTACTGAGCATAATTATCATAATAATGATAATAAATATATAAAGAAATTAATAAAATCACTAAATAATTATGATTATTTAGTTACAGTTTCTAATACTTTAAAAGAATTTTATGAAAATAAAATTGGTAAAACTAAATGTATATATATTCCTAATGTAATAGATAATTTACCTAGTAAAAGTACTGATTTAAAAGAAAATAATATAATTAATATAGGTAGATTAGAATATGAAAAGGGACATAGTGATTTAATTGATATAGTTTATGAGGTTAAAAAAGAAATAAAGGATATAAAGTTATATTTAATTGGAGATGGATCTAAAAAAGAAGAATTAGAAAATAAAATACAAGATTTATCTTTAGAAGAAAATGTAATATTAACTGGTTATTTATCTCAAAAAGAAATGGAAAAATATTTAATTAAATCCAAACTGTTTGTAATGACTTCGTATACAGAATCTTTTGGATTAGTTTTAATTGAAGCAATGAGTTATAAGATTCCTTGTATATCTTATGATAGTGCTGATGGTGCTAAAGAATTACTTAAGGATAATAACGGAATACTTGTAAAAAATAGAAATAAAGATGATATGGTAAGAAAAATAATTGCTTTATTAAAAGATGATAATAAATTAAAAGAATTATCTTTAAAAGGATACTCTAGTTGTCAGAGATATTTGCTTAATAATGTAGCTAATGATTGGTTGAATTTGTTAAATGGTGATAAAAAATGAGAAATGTAAAATTACATAATAATGGTAGAGAAAAAAGTAGGAATGTAAAATTACATAGTAATGGTAGAAAAAAAAGTAGGAAATATAAAAAAACTAGAAGTACATCTTGGTTAATTATTTTGATTTTTATATTTGTTTTATTGATTTTATTAATTGGATTATTAAAATATTTTTTGGTTAAAGAAGAAAAAGAACTTGTAGAAAAAATTTCTAGTCATTATAATGAGTTTGTGCATACTAAAGAAGAAGTAAATATTTATAATAAAGATGAACAAATTATTGGAAAATTATATAATTCTTCAATATCATTAGAGGATATTTCTATTGATAAAAATACTAAATATTTTAAAATTAAAGATTTTGAAGATACTTATATTAAATATGATGATGTTGAAGTAATAGATAGTTTACCTATAATTGATACTAGGTATAAGAAGTATATTGTATTTAATCAAAATGTTGTTACTAATGATAAGACTACATTTTATGATAATGCTGATAATAAAGTTTATGAATTTTATAAATCTTTTGATTTACCTATAATTATAAAAGAAAATGATAAATATGGGGTAGAATTTAATAATAGATTATTATATATAAAAAAATATGATGTAGATGAAATTAAAGATAATTATAATACTGATCTTAATAATTCTTCAGGAGTAGGGGTTTTAAATTATCATGCCTTTTATGATGAAACTAATCCTGATGAGGTAGCAAAATGTACTACTGTAATTTGTCATTCTAAAGCTCAATTCAAAACACATTTAGATTATTTTAAAAATAATAATATTTTAACACTTACTATGAAAGAAATGGAAATGTATATAGATGGAAAATTACAGTTGCCAAAAAGTGTATTGATTACTATTGATGATGGACCAAAAACTGAACATGCAGTAGATATGTTAACAGAATATAAAATGAATGCAACAATTTTTTTGGTAACATCTTGGGTTGATGAATCAATATATTATAAAACAGATTATATTGAATTTCATTCTCATTCACACGATTTACATGATGTAGGGGTATGTCCAGGTGGTCAAGGTGGTGCAATTAAGTGTTTAGATAGGAATACTTTACTTGATGATTTGCGACAAAGTCGCGAAGACTTAAATGGAAGTACTGTATTTTGTTATCCATTTTATGAATTTAATAACTATTCAATAAGCGTTTTAAAAGAAGCTGGATTTACTATGGCTTTTATGGGACAAGTTCCTACATATTATGGATATAAATTGGCAGAAGTTGGATGTGATAAGTTTAGAATTCCAAGATTTGTTATCGTGAATTACACAACTATTGAAGATATTGATAATTATTTTAATGAAATTAAGAACTAAAGGTTCTTTTTTTATTTATTTTAAACAAAATGTAGATTTTTGTTTTTAAATTTGATACAATGAAAATGTGAAAAATATATAGATATTTATGGAAGGAATGAATTTTAAAATGAAAAAATTGTTTGATAAGTTATATAACAAGAGTGCTCTTAGTTTTTATAGTATATTAGAAAGTAACTTAGAAAAAGAAAAAAAGATGTTTATTGTTACTGCTAATCCAGAAACTTTTATGAAATCAGAAAGTGATTGTGAATTAAATAAACTTCTTCATGATAAAGAAACGATTTTAGTTCCTGATGGTATTGGAATAGTTAAAGCATCAAGAAGTATTGGTTATCCGATTGAAGAAAGAATTACAGGTATTGATATTGCTAATAAGTTAATAGAATATGGTAATAATTTAAAAAAAAGTATATATTTATTTGGAGCTACTGAGGAAGTAATTACTTCAATGAAAGAAGTTTTAAATAAAAATTATCCTAAATTAAAAATAGTTGGTGCTACTAATGGATATGTAGTTGATAAAGATGGAGTATTTAAAGAAATATCAAAATTAAAACCAGACATTGTTTTGGTAGCTTTAGGCATTCCTCTTCAAGAAAAACTTATATATAAGCATTTAGGTAAATTTGATAAAGGAATTTTTGTTGGTGTTGGTGGTTCATTTGATGTTATTAGTGGACATAAAAAAAGAGCTCCTAAAATATTTATTAAACTAAATCTAGAATGGTTATATCGTATATTAAAAGAACCAAAGAGAATAAAAAGATTCTATGATAGTAATATCAAATTTATGTTTAAAGTAAGAAAATACAGGTAGGATAATTTATGAAAAAAATATATAAAATTATAATGAATAATTGGCTAATAGTTATTGTTATGATTATTTCATTAGTTTTGCATATATTAGCAATTAAGCAATTAGGATTTAATTATACATTAAATAGTGATGATGCTAGCTATGTGAAAAGTGGTATAGTATTTTTACAAACTGGAGAAATAACTATGCATGGGGTTATTTCTGCGCAAATAATGCCTGGCATGACTTTTTTGATTGCTTTTATGGCTCTTATTTTTGGCACAGGTACAAAACTTATGATTTCATTAAAAGTGTTATGGATGATAATGGGAATATCAACTATTTGTGTTGTATACAAGACTATTAAGCTATATACTAATAAATATATTTCGGCACTATCGTGTTTATTCTTTTTAGCAATAGACTATGTATGGATGGATAATCTTATCTTAACTGAAACACCATTTATACTTTTATTTGCATTATTAATATATCATACTTTAAAATTGTCACAGAATACAAATAGAAAAGATTATATATTAATAATAATTTATTACATTATGGCTGTATTTATTAGGCCTAATATTGGTATATTTCCTATATTTTTATTTATCTTTTTGTTATTAAAGAAATATGATTTTAAATTGTTAATGAAGCAATGTTTGATTGCTGGAGCTATTTTATTGTTATGTTTAATTCCATGGGCTTATAGAAATTATAAGGTTTTTGGTGAGTTTATACCATTAACTTATGGCACTGGTAATCCTCTTCTTCTTGGTACTTATCAGGGAGTAGGCTATCCGCTTGATGAAGAACTTGATTATGTCAAAAATGTTGATGAAAAAATTCCAGATAAAATGAAATATTATTTAGAAAATACTAATGAAAAAGAATATATGACAAAATATTATCTACTTGAATATGATGGTATGAAGGCAAAATATAGAATGCATGAATGGTGGAATAAAGATAAAATTTCTATGTTGAAATCATATTTGTATTATAAACCTAAAGAACTTTTTAATAATTATTTTTATTGGGATACAATTTTAGGTATAAAACCAATGGTTTTAAGTACAATCAGAAAGCTTGAAATATTATTTTTTGGTTTGAGTTCATTACTTATTTTACTTAATAAAAAGAGAATAAAAGAATGGTTATTTTTAATACTTACTTATGGTTCACAGATTGCTTTATATTCTTACACTTTTGCCTTTAGTAGATATGCGATAAGTATGTTCTTTATTAGATATATAGTAATTGGTATAGGCATTGGTATACTTTATGATATTGTAAAAAATAGGAGGAAACATGAAGATATTAATGATAATTCCAGCATATAATGAGGAATTAAATATAGAAAATACGGTTGATAAAATTAAAAAATATAATGAAAAGTCAGTAAACAAAATAGATTATGTTGTTGTAAATGATGGCAGTATAGATAATACAAAAAATGTATGTGAAAAAAATAAGTTTAATGTGATTAATTTAATTTATAATTTAGGAATTGGTGGAGCTGTTCAAACTGGATATAAGTATGCATTGGAAAATAATTATGATGTAGCTATTCAATTTGATGGTGATGGACAACACGATGAAAACTATATAGATAATTTAGTTGGGGAAATAAAAAAAGGGAATAACTTTGTTATTGGTTCTAGGTTTGTAAGTGAATTAAGTAAGTTTAAATCTACTGGTACTAGAAGAATGGGAATTAAGATATTATCTTTCTTAATTAAGTTATGTACTGGTAAGAAAATATGTGATCCCACAAGTGGTTTTAGAGCTGGCGATAAGGAAGTTATTAAGTTATTTGCTAATCATTATCCAACAGAGTATCCTGAGCCAGAATCAACAGTAGAACTTATAAGTAAAAAATTTAAAATTAAGGAAATACCTGTTGAAATGCAAGAAAGAAAGTTTGGTACTTCTTCAATAAAACCATTAAAAAGTATTTATTATATGTTTAGTGTGTCAATATCAATAATAATTGCTAGCATAAGTGGGGAGATAAAAAAATGAATATTGTATTAAAAGTATCTTTATTATTATTACTAGTATTTCAATTGTTTTTAATAATTAGAACGGTAAAGAAAAAAAGACTTACTATGAAGTATGCTAGTTTTTGGATATTTTTAATTATTTTGATGACAATTGTTGTTATATTTCCAGAAATTGTTTTTAAAATATCAAAAATAGCGGGTTTTGAGGAATCTTCAAATATGGTATTCTTACTTGGCTTTTTCTTCTTATTTTATGTTTCATTTATTATTACTACAAGTATATCTGTGCAAAATGAAAAAATTAAATTATTAATACAAGAAATATCTATGTTAAAGGAAAGTGTAAATAAAAATGGAAAGAAGGATTAGTATGAAATTAATAATTATTTTTGCTTGTTATGTACTTTTAGCATCTTCTGGATTGATTCTTTTTAAACTTGGTAGTGCTAATAGTAATCTAACATTATCTTTATTTGGAATTAAAATAAACTATTCAATTAAAATGATTTTGGGTTTATTGTGTTATGGTTGTAGTTTTATACTATGGATGTTAATAGTTAGTAAAAGTAATTTAACTATCGCTATGCCACTTTCTGTTGCTTTAGTTAATACTTTAGTAGTAATTGAATCTTGTTTATTATTAAAAGAAAAAATAACACTTACTCAGGGAATTGGTATATTTATAGTAATAATTGGTGTCTGTATTATGACATTTGGGAGGAAGTAGATAATGATTAAAGTTATGACAATATTTGGAACAAGACCGGAAGCTATTAAGATGGCTCCACTTGTAAAAGAATTAGAAAAAAGAAAAGAAATTGAAAGTATAGTATGTGTTACTGCTCAGCATAGAGAGATGTTAGATCAAGTACTTGAGGTGTTTGATATTAAGCCTGATTATGATTTAAATATTATGAAACAGGGTCAAACTCTTAGTGAAATAACTTCTAGAGTACTTATGGGGCTTGAAGATGTAATGAAAAAGGAAAAGCCTAATATTGTACTTGTTCATGGAGATACTACTACAACTTTTGCTGGTGCATTAGCAGCCTTTTATAATCAAGTAGATATAGGACATGTTGAGGCTGGGCTTAGAACATGGAATAAGTATTCACCATTTCCTGAAGAAATGAATAGACAAATGGTGGATCGTATGACAGATTTATATTTTGCTCCAACGGAAGTTAGTAAAAATAATTTACTTATGGAGAATATCGATGAAAGTAAAATATATGTTACTGGGAATACTGCTATAGATGCAATGAAAACGACGGTTATGGATAATTATAGCCATGAAGTTTTAGATTGGGTAGGTAATGATAGATTAATCCTTTTAACCGCACATAGAAGAGAAAACTTGGGTGAACCAATGAGACATATTTTTAGGGCAATTAAAAGGATAGTTCTGGAATATCCAAATGTAAAAGTGGTATATCCAATTCATTTAAATCCTAAAGTTAGAGAAGTTGCTAATGAAGTGTTTGATGGAATTGATAGGGTAAAATTAATAGAACCACTTGAAGTAATAGACTTTCATAATTTTCAGAATAAAAGTTATATAATACTTACTGATTCTGGTGGTATTCAAGAGGAGGCACCTTCTTTAGGAAAACCAGTGTTAGTTTTGAGAGATACTACTGAAAGGCCTGAAGGAATTCAAGCTGGAACATTAAAATTAGTAGGTACAGACGAGGAAACAGTTTATAAAGAAACAAAAAAATTGTTAGATAATAAAAATGAATATGAAAAAATGAGTATGGCTTCAAATCCTTATGGTGATGGTTTTGCTAGTAAATATATAGTAGATGTTATTTTAGAAAAATATAAATAATATTGATTTAGATAATCTAAAATTTTAAAGGATAAAATAAAAATATTGAATCAATTGTTAGTTTTAATTCAGATATGCCTAAGATAATAGAAGAATTTAAATTGTGAAAAAAGTTAATCAAAAAATATTAACTTTTTTTTAATTATATGATATACTTAAGTACGTGGAGAAGTTTTAATGCCAGCCTGGCGGAATGGTAGACGCGATAGACTCAAAATCTATTATCAGTGATGGTGTGAGGGTTCAAGTCCCTTGGCTGGTACCAATAGTAAATAACACTTAACTAAAATGGTTAGGTGTTTTATATTGAAATAATTTATATGTCATGATATACTAGTATTGAATAGAAGGGATTTAATTATGGAGAGTAAAATATTAGAGATATTAAGTGGAAAGAACAAGTCACTTACTATTATGGAAATAAATGATTTATTGGGGTTACATACTATTGAAGAATATCAAGAATTGGAAAAAACGTTAAATAGATTATGTATGGAAGCGCAGATATATTATAGTGAGAAGAAAAAAAGATATACTTTGTTTTCTAATACTAATTATATGAAGGGGAAATTGATTGTTAATCCTAAGGGGTATGGTTTTGTTATATTAGATGATAATGATAGGGAAGATATATTTATTAATAGTAGGAATATGTTAGATGCTAAGAGTAATGATATAGTACTTGTTGAATATATAAATAAGCATAATAAAGAGGGAAAGGTTACTAAAGTAATTAAGAGGGATGAATCTAATTTAGTTGGTCTTTTTGATAGTGAAAATGGTATTGATTATGTTATATTAGATAAGAAGGAATATGGTAAATATATTATTCCTAAGGGTTTTAGTAAGGGGGCTGTTCCTGGTCATAAGGTTCTTGTTAGGAGGCTTTTTAATGGGGCTTTTAATGAAGCAGAGGTTATTAAGATAATAGGTCATAAAAATGATGTGGGAATAGATATTTTGTCTTATGTATATGAATATGGTTTTGATCCTACGTATTCAGATGATGTTATGGCTGAAGTGGAGAAGATACCTAGTGAGGTTAGTGAAGAGGAAATGTTATCTCGTACTGATTTAAGGGATAAGATGATATTTACGATAGATGGTAAGGATACTAAGGATATAGATGATGCTATTTCTATTGAAAAGATAGATAATGATAAATATATATTAGGAGTTCATATAGCAGATGTTAGTCATTATGTAAAGAAAGGTTCATACTTAGATGATGATGCTTATGAGAGGGGTACTAGTGTGTATTTGGTAGATAGAGTGGTTCCTATGTTACCTCATAAGTTATCTAATGGAATATGTTCATTAAATCCTAATGTTGATAGGTTAGCAATGTCATGTGTTATGGAAATAAATGGTAAGGGGTATGTTAGTAATTATCAAATATTTAAAAGTGTTATAAGAAGTAAGAAACAAATGAATTATGATGATGTTAATTCTATTTTGGAAGATAATGTTATTCCTTCTGGTTATGAGGAATATGTTGATACTTTAAGAATTATGAATGAATTATCAAATATATTAAGAAAAAAGATGGTAAGACATGGATATATTGAATTTAATATTAAGGAACCTAAGATAATTGTAGATGATAGTGGTCATCCTGTAGATATAAAGGTATGTGAACAGAGAACGGGTGAGAAATTGATAGAAAACTTTATGATCGTAGCTAATGAGACGGTAGCTGGTTTTATAGAGGATAAGAATTTGCCTGGTATATATAGAGTTCATGATAAGCCTAATAAAGAAAAGTTAATTGAATACTTGAAATTTTTGAGTATAAAGGGTTATAATATAAAGGCTGATGTTAATAGGTTTAGTCCTAAGGATTATCAAAATATAATAAATAAGTTTAAGAATGATCCGGCAAGGGATATTTTGGGTACTTTGGCTATTCAAACTATGTCTAAAGCTAAATATTCTGATATTAATATTGGACATTATGGTATTGCTTCAAAGAGATATTCTCATTTTACTAGTCCAATAAGAAGATATCCAGATTTAACGTTACATCGTTTATTAAAGGATTATTTAGGTACTCCTAATTCAAAAGTGATAGATTCTTGGCGTAAGAGTTTACCTGGTATATCTATTCAAACATCTAAGAAAGAATTAGATTCAGTTGATTGTGAAAGAGATGTTGAAAAGATGAAAAAAGCTGAATATATGATGGATCATATTGGAGAAGTTTATACTGGTGTAATAAGTGGTATAATGGATTTTGGATTCTTTGTTATGTTAGATAATACTGTAGAGGGGTTAGTAAGATTAGATAGCCTGAAGGGTGATTATTATTCATATAATAAGAATAGATATATGATAATAGGAAAAAATAAAGGAAAAATGTATACTTATGGTGATACTGTTAAGGTAGAAGTAATTGCTGCTTCTAAGGATACATCTCAAGTAGATTTTGTGTTAAGTGAGGAATAATGAGAAGTAATAACAGAAAACGAAAAAAGCGTAAGCTTAAAAAACAGGTTAAGAAGGGTTTGATAATAACTGGTATTATATTGGCTATATTATTAATAATAGCTAGTGTATTATTATTTGTTTTTAAGAATAAGAATAATAGGGATAATGAAGTTAATGCTCCTGTTCAAGAAGAGGAAAAGGAAAAAATAAGTAAGGCTAGTCTTATTATGGTAGGTGATGCTTTAATACATAATGCTGTTTATAGTGATGCACGTAGGTTAGCTAATTATAATGGATATGATTTTAAACCACAAGTTGAACTAGTTAAGGAAATATCAAGTAAGTATGATTTAGCTTATTATAATCAAGAAACTATTCTAGGTGGTTCTGAATTGGGATTGTCTAATTATCCATGTTTTAATTCTCCATATGAAGTAGGAGATGCTATGATTGATGCTGGATTTAACTTGGTTAGTTTAGCTACTAATCACACTATTGATAGAGGAATAAAAGCTACGACTAATTCTAGAAATTATTGGAATAGTAAGGATGTTGTAGCAATGGGAAGTTATAATTCTTTTGAAGAAAAGGAAGAATTAGAAACACAAGTACATGAAATTAATGGGATAACATATGCTATGTTAAATTATACTTATGGTACTAATGGTATACCTGTTCCTTATGGAAAAGAATATGTTGTAAATGTTTGGCCTTATAGTTCTGATAGTGAATATGAAGCATATAAAGAAGTTGTAAAGAAAGATGTTATGGCTATAAGAGATAAAGTTGATATATTAATGGTGGCTATGCATTGGGGGGTAGAATATACGCATACTCCTACACAATATGAAAGAGATCAGGCTAATTATTTAGCTAGTCTTGGGGTAGATATTGTAATAGGGACACATCCACATGTTATTCAACCGGTTGAATGGATAGATGATACTATTGTTTTCTATTCTCTTGGAAACTTTATATCAGCACAATATCAGAATCAAGATAGTTGTTATAATTATAAATGTGTTATAGGTCTTATGAGTAGTTTGGATATTACTAAGAGGGAATATAAGGGAGAAACTTCTATAACGATAGATAATATTAAAAATGAATTAATATATACATATTATAGTAATTGGGCAAATTTTAGGGTAATACCTTTTTCTAATAAAGAGATAGTATCTAAGTTTCCAAATTATAAGAATGTATATGAAACATATAAGAATGTTATTACTAATTTAGATAGTACTATGTATGTAGAATCTTATTATCAATAGGAGGGTTATGGAAATATTAAATAGAAAAGCTAGGTATGATTATTTTATCGAAGATACAATTGAAGCTGGTATTGTTCTTACGGGGACTGAGATTAAATCATTGAAAGAGGGAAAAGCTAATATAAAAGATAGTTATGCTATAATAAGAAATGGAGAAATATATTTACTTAATACACATATTTCTTCTTATGAAAAAGGTAATAGGTTTAATCATGAGGAAGATAGAACAAGAAAGTTATTGATGCATAAGAAAGAAATTTTAAAGTTAAATAATAAAGTAAATTTATCTGGATATACACTTATTCCTTTAAGGATATATTTATCTCATGGACTTGCTAAGGTTGAAATTGGATTATGTAAGGGTAAACATAATTATGATAAGAAAGAAACAATTAAAGAGAGAGATATTGAGAGATATAATCAAAAACATGAAAAGTATTAATTTTTTAGTACTTTTTTAATTTATATAATAAAAATGGGCAAAATTTGTCTAAAAATAATAAAATATGTATTGAATAATAAAAAAAATAATGTTATAATCAATACTGACTGAAGGGAGGGATAATATGTCTGTTAGTGTTAAGAATAATAATGTAGAGTTTGCTATCAAAAGATTCAGAACACAAGTTGCTAGAGATGGCATCCTTTCTAAGGCAAGAGAAAGAGCTGACGGTTATAAAAAACCAGGCGTTAGATTAAGAGAAGAAAAGAAAAAGAATACTATTAACTCTAGAAAAAATAGTAAAAAGAATAATAGAGAAAACTATTAGGTGATAATATGACGTTGTTAGATACAATAAATAATGATATGAAGAATTATATGAAAGAAAAGGATAGTTTTTCATTAGGCGTAGTAAGAATGGTAAAGGGTGCTATTCAGTTAGAAAGTATTAATAAGAAGAAAGAATTAACTGATGAAGAAATAATTTCTGTCATATCAAAACAAATAAAAATGAGAAAAGATTCCATTGTAGAGTTTGAAAAAGGTAATAGACAAGATTTAGTAGAACAGAATAAGAAAGAAATTGAAATATTAAATAAGTATATGCCAGAACAGTTATCAATGGAAGAGATAAATAAAATTATAGATGAAGCGTTTCTTTTAATAAAACCTACTAGTAGTAAGGAACAAGGATTAATTATGAAGGAAATCACTCCAAAATTAAAGGGACGTGCTGATATGTCTTTGGTTAGTGGAATAATCAAGGATAGATTGAATAATTGATATATACTATAAGAAAATATCCAGTAATTGTTATAGGATGCTTTTCACTCAACTTATAGTTTATATAGAACTTGACACTTAGGTGTCATTTTTCTTGTGTTTTTTTCTATATTTATATTGATAAGTATGAGTAAAGAGGAGAGATTGTATTTTGAAAATTTTTTATGGTTTGTATTTATATTATTATGTCTTTTAAATATTGATGCTGATAATATAGAAATAGATTCTATACATAGTAATGTAATAGATAATAAATCTAATGAAATATTTCTTTTTACGTTGATAGTAACTTTTTTTATATATTTGTATTTTTTGATAAGAAATATAAATAGTTATGATGAGATAAATAATAAAAAATTATATGATATAAAAGTATTGGGTAGTTTATTCTTTGTAGTAGGCTGTTTATTACTTATATATTTTCAGAAAGAGAATAGGAGTTTTCCTTTTAGTCCTAGTTAGTTATAGTGACTTTACATTATGGTAGATGATAGATTTATAGTTAGAAAGTTGTTGCAAAGATAATAATAGTATGTTAAAATTATGATAGAGGTGATAGATGAATGTTTAATGAAGAAGCATTTATTAATAAGATGGTTACTAGTTATTTAAGTAGTAACAAAAATAAGAGGGTTTCTAATGTTCAAAAGGCATCTTTTGGTGAAATTATGAAATATATAGTTACAAGTATGAATCTTCATATTACACCAGATGAGGCAAAAATGCTTTAAAAACGGGAACTTTGAAATTTAAAAATTCAGGAGATATGGTGGCTCTTAAGACTGTTTTTGAGAGAGATGAATATGATGGTCAAAGTAAGCCTGTACTACTGATAGCTATAAATAATGGTAAAGGTGAAGAACATAAAATTAAATTATATGATAATGGTAGATTGAAATTATTTAGCAAAGTTAAAGGTGTTGGACTATTTAGCGGAGATAACCTTAATGGAAGTGTGGAATCTTTTAAACTTAATTTTTATAATCCTGAATCAATTGAATATATGAATAAAGCAGGTAGTGATGTAGTTGATTCAGATGAGAGTTGGGATTTAAATTGTCCATATGATGCGTTTACTAGTCAAAGTGGTTTGATTATTCTTAAGGAATATATGCAGACAATAAAAAGAAAAAAAATGAGTATTATGAGACAGACTGAAAATGTTGATGATTTCAATGCAACTTATAGAAGAAAAAGATAAGAGGTGTTTTTATGCCGGAAAAAGAAATTTTAGGTAATAATTTGGTAAATGTTTGGGTTGAACAATATGCTATTAATGCTAAAAATAGAAGAATAAATGCTGAACAATTAGAGATGGCTAAAAGTATAATTAAAGTTATTGTAACTAATGAGGGTGCTAGTAGTATTGTTAAAAGTTCTTCTGGCAATCCTTTAAGAAGAGATACGATATCTTTTACTAGTGGCAATATGATGTCACTTAAAACATCATATGAAGGTAATCATGGATTACCACAGATAGTTATTTCTTATTATGATGGAAGTAGACCTTATAATAATAATGATACATTTGTAATAAAAAATAATGGTAATGTTGTTATTTCTGGTGAGAATACAAATGGTGTATATGTAGGAGAGTATGGTAATTCATTTTTAAAGGTAATGCGCTATTCTTTAGATGAGTATGCAGGCTTTTTAAAGAATATTGATGGCTTTGATGGTGGAAAGAGATTTGCGGGACAATTTGCTTCTGCTTCTGGTGCAATGTTAGCATACCTTAATTTTAAAAATGGTAATCATCGTAAGGTTGGACAAAAGAGACAATAAAAAAATTAAAAAAGTACTTGATTATTATATAATTTTGTTATATAATTAATCTTGTCAGGTCCTCATAGCTCAGCTGGATAGA
>FR902149.1:33167-46752 GCA_000437895.1 Clostridium sp. CAG:914
ATAGAGCACACGCCTTCTAAGCGTGCGGTCGAAAGTTCGAATCTTTCTGGGGACGCCATTTTGATATTAGCCCTTATTTTATAAGGGTTTTTATTTTGCACGAAAATAGAGAAGATGGGTTTTTATTGACTTATGAAGGAAATTGTGCTAGAATACTATTCACTAAACAAAGGGGGATATTATGGAATATAATTATACATCTGATAAACAGATTACGGAAATAATTAGAAATATGTTTTTATCTGGATTGGGAGTTTCTGAGATTGCTAATGAATTAGAATTAGATTATAAGAAGGTACAAGATACTCTTCAAAGTCTTCATTTGGTTGAAATTAAAACAGGATATCCAAGAGGAAGTAAACCTTATGAAACTGTTAAATCATATTATCCAAATGTACTTAACTATTATCATTATGAATTTCCTGGAACTGTTTCATGTTCTAGGAGATACTTTAGATATATAGTGTTATCTAATCTTAATTTTAGGGGTACTTTTGCAGATATAGAATGTTTGAGAATGATTGCATCATATTGTGTAAAAAGACATATTAGCGATATTATAATTAATGGTAATATTTTTTCAAATGATGTAGATGATAGGGAAAGTGCTTTTGAATTAATTGATAAATTTTTGAGATGTTATCCTAGAAATAGGAAAGTTAGAACTGTTATGTTAATGGGAAAAAATGATTTGGAATTATTAAATAAATATGGTATTGATTTGATTGCTAAGATAAGAAGAAGGAGACAGGATATTATACCTATTGGTTATGGTTATGGTGTAATAACTATTGAAAATTCTGCTATAGGTGTGTGTCATCCTTTGGTAGATGATCAGATTTTTCCTAAGGATTATCATATTGATTACTTGTTATGTGAGGATACATATGCTAGTAAACTAAAAGATAGAGGAAACGTTACGGTTGAGATGCCTTGCTTTAATTTAGATTCTTCTGATAAAGTGAGAGGTGCTTTGGATGTTACTAATGCTATTGAAGATGGTAAGATAGTAGATTTAAGTATATTACCTATTGGTGTTAATAGTGAGACGGTTTACATTAGTAATAACTTCGATTATTTAAGAAAATGTAGAAATATTTCTAAAACAAAAAGACGATAATATGAAATAAAAGGACTGTTTTAATTGAAAAATAGTCTTTTTTTTGCTATACTTTATTTAGGGTGGTGCTATATGCTTAATACATTATTGCCAAGTGATAATTATATGGTTATAAATAAGACTATTTTATATGAAGAAGATAAAAAGATTATAACGATGTTATATCAACCTATTATTGGACCATTACCGGTAATGTTATATTTTACTTTGTGTTCTGATTTAGATAAGTCTCAAGTAATTAGTCCAGAATTAAATCACCATCATTTAATAACTAGTTTACATTTTACTTGTGAGGAACTTGAACTTTCTCGAAACAAACTTGAGGGAATTGGTCTTATAAAGACGTATCTAAAAAAAGATGAAAATAATAATTATGTATATGAGCTTTATTCACCTTTATCAGTAAAAGAATTTTTTTCACATCCAATACTTAATGTTGTTTTATATAATAATGTTGGTAAGAAACAATATGAAGAATTGATGTCTTATTTTAAAGTTCCTAAGTTTAACAAAGAGGGATACACTGATATAACACATTCATTTAGTGATGTTTATGAGACTGTTCCTTATACGTCTTTTGATATAGTAAGTGATAATGTTAGAAAGTATAATAAGTTAAAATTAAATATAAATAGTAATTTTGATATTAATTTTTTGATTGAAACTTTACCTAAACATATTGATAGGGAAAAGATATTTACAGAAAGTAATAAAGAATTAATAATTAATTTAGCATATCTTTATGATATTGATGCTACGAAAATGCAAGATATATTAAGAACTTGTATTAAAGAAAATGGTAGTTTATCTAAGGAAGAATTAAGAAAGACAGTAAGAAATTATTATCAATTTGATCACTCGGGGATACTTCCAACGGTAATAGAACATTCTCAACCAGAATATTTACGGAAACCGGTTGGTGATAATTCTAAGTTATCTAAATTAATATATCTTTTTGAAACTACTTCTCCTTTGGATTTCTTGAGAAGTAAATCTGGTGGTAGTGAACCTGTTAAAAGGGATGTTAGATTGCTTGAGAATTTAATTGTAGATTATGGTTTGAATCCTGGGGTAGTTAATGTTTTGGTTGATTATGTTTTAAAAACTAATAATAATAATTTATCACGTTCTTTGGCTGAGACAATTGCAGGACAATGGAAGAGAAATAATGTTTTAACTGTAGAAGAAGCAATAAATTTAGCTAGGAAAGAACATAAGAAATATAGTAAGAATACACAGAAGAGTAGTAAAGTGCTATCTACACCGGAATGGTTTGATAAAGATATTCAAAAGGTAGAAACAGATGATATATCAAGAAGTGATATGGAGAGTTTATTAAAGGAGTATAAATGATGAAAAATGCTAATGAAATAAATATATTGAATTTTAATTTTTCTAAAGATAAATTAATACATGACTATGATTTAGAATATGAGAATAATGCTACTTTTAAGAAAATTGCTTCATCATTAGATTTGCCTAAAGATACTTTGATAAAAGAAACTTCTAAAATAATAGAGTCGTCTATTGAGGTAGATAGATGTAAGAAGTGTAAGCATTTATTTGAATGTAAGAATAATGTTGAGGGGTATGTGTATTATCCAATAAATAATAATGGAATAATAGAGTTTTGTTATATTCCTTGTAAATATAAGAAAGAAATGGATAAAAAGACTTCTTATTTGAATAATATATATTCTTATTCATTGCCAAATGATATAAAGATGGCATCAATGAAAGATATTAATTTAGATGATAAAAATAGGTTTGAAGTTATTACGTGGATAAAGAAATATATTGATGATTATTTGAATGGAATAAAAAGAAAGGGGTTATATTTAACTGGTAACTTTGGTAGTGGAAAAACATATCTTTTGTCGGCTATGTTAAATGAATTGGCTAAAAATGGTCATAAGGTAGCTATTGTGTATTATCCTGAATTTTTGAGAAGTTTAAAGGAATCTATGTATGATTCGGAAGATTTTAATATGAAGTTTAATAGAGTAAAAAATAGTGAACTTTTATTAATTGATGATATTGGTGCTGAGGCATTAACGCCTTGGGCAAGAGATGAAGTTTTAGGTACTATTTTACAATATAGAATGAATAATGATTTAAAAACATTTTTTACTTCAAATTTGACTATTAAAGAATTAGAACAACATTTGTCTATTACTAAAAATAGTATAGATGTTTTAAAGGCAAGAAGAATAATAGAAAGAATAAAGCAATTATCAACTGAGTTACCTCTTATTGCTGAAAATCAAAGAAAGTGAGGATTTATATGAAAAATATTAGTAAGGATTATGTAAATGAAAAGGGAGAGAATGCTACGGTAGTATTAACAAGTGATGATAATTATAATGTAAATATGAATGGTAAATATACACTTGCTAATAATCCACATAAAAAAGTAAATAGATTTTTAGAAAAATATCGTAGTTCTATTTTGGGAAGAGATATTGGTACAAAATCATCAGGTTTTGCTACGGTTGCTACATTTGCTACCATTATTAGTATAGTTGTTTTAGTAGTTCTTTATTTCTTGTGGAGATTTTAATTATTTATGGACTATGTTCCTTTACAGGTAAAAACAAGTTATTCTATTTTAGAAAGTTTAAATCAAATAAAAGAACTTGTTTTAAGAGCTAAAGAATTATCTTATCAAAGTCTTGCTATTACTGATAATAATAATATGTTTGGGGTAATGGAATTTTATCAAGAATGTAATAGAAATGGTATAAAACCTATTATTGGGATAGAATTAAATAAAGATGATATTAAAATACTTTTATATGCTAAAGATGAATATGGATATAAAAATTTAATAAAATTATCGACTTTGATATCTGAAGATAATTTAGATATAGAATTATTAAAACAATATAAAGATAATCTTGTTTTAGTTATGCCATATTCTTTTTATAATAGAGATATTTATGATATATATGATACTAGATACATTGGTTATTCTTCTTTGGATGAGAGAAGTGAAATAGATGGAGAATTTAAGTGTGTATATATTAATAATGTTAGTTATTTAAATTCTAGTGATAGTAAATATATTGATTATTTATATATGATAAAAGAGGGTAAGGTTATTGGAAGTTATGAACTTGGTACACACAATGGTAATCATTTACTTACTCAAGAAGAATTGTTATTAATTCCTAAGGAGGATATAGAAAATAGTAAAGATATAGCCAAGATGTGTAATTTAGTACTTGGTTATACTAAGGGACTTATGCCTATTTATAATGAAAATATAAATAGTTATGAATATTTAGGTACTTTAGCTAGAAAAGGATTAAATAAAAGACTTAATAATAAAGTAACTGATATATATAAAGAGAGACTTGATTATGAACTTAGTGTTATAGATAAAATGGGTTTTAATGATTATTTTTTGATAGTGTATGATTATGTTTTGTATGCTAAGAAAAATAATATTTTGGTAGGATCTGGCCGTGGTAGTGCTGCTGGAAGTTTGGTTAGTTATTCTTTGGGTATTACAGAAATTGATCCTATAAAATATAATTTGTTATTTGAAAGATTTTTAAATCCTGAGAGGGTAACAATGCCAGATATTGATGTTGATTTTGATGCTTCAAGAAGAGAAGAAGTTATTGGATATGTAATGAATAAATATGGAAGTAAAAAGGCTGTTGGTATTATTACTTTTAATACACTTCTTGCTAAACAAGTTTTAAGAGATGTTGGAAGAGTTTTAAATATTAATACTCCTATTATTGATGAGTTAACTAAGAATACTTTAGATGATTTGAAAACTTCTTATTATAATAGTAAAAGATTTAAGATGTTGGTAGATTCATCTTATGATTTAAAAAAATTATATGATATATCGTGTCATTTAGAAGGATTACCACGTCATATATCTATTCATGCTGCTGGTATTGTTATGAGTAAATATAATATAGATGATATAATACCTTTATATAAGAAAGATTTAGATATGTATGTTACAGGGTATTCAATGAATTATCTTGAATCATTGGGATTATTAAAGATGGACTTTCTTAGTATATCTAATTTAACATTAGCTAGTGAAGTTATGAATTTGGTTAGGGAGAACGAAGGACTTAATGTAACTTTTGCTAATATACCAGAAAATGATAAGAAGGTATTTGAATTATTTACAAAAGGAGACACTGATGGAATATTTCAATTTGAATCTTCTGGTATGAAATCCTTTTTGACGAAACTTAAGGTAGATTCTTTTTCTGATATTGTATCAGCTATTTCTTTGTATAGACCTGGTCCTATGGATAATATTGATTCATTTATTAAAAGAAAACATAAAAAAGAAAAGATTGATTATATAGATGATTCTTTGAAAGATATATTAGAACCTACTTATGGTATAATAGTATATCAAGAGCAAATAATGCAGATAGCTCAAACTATGGCTGGATATACATTGGGAGAAGCTGATATTTTAAGAAGAGCTATGTCAAAAAAGAAAGAAGAAATAATTATTTTAGAAAAAGAAAGGTTTATTACTAATAGTGTTAAAAATGGTTATAAAGAAGAAGTTGCTAATCGGGTATATAATTTAATACTTAAATTTGCTAATTATGGATTTAATAAATCACATGCTGTATCATATTCTATGATAGCGTATAAAATGGCTTTTTTAAAAGTATATTTTTATAAATATTTTATGACATCTTTGTTAACTAATTCTATAAATAATGAAAATAAAACTAATACATATATATTAGAACTTAGAAGACATAATATTAAAGTAGATATACCGGATATAAATGTTTCTTGTCAGAATTATATTATAAATAATAAAAATATTGTTTGTCCTTTATCTATAATAAGAAATGTTGGTGTATCTAAAACATATGAAATAGTTAATGAGAGAAATAATGGCTTATTTAAAAGTTTTATTGATTTTGCTAAAAGACTTTATAAAACTAGTGTTAATAAGAGAGTGTTAACTAGTTTAATATTAGCAGGTTGTTTTGATAAAATGGAGTATAATAGAAAGACTTTAATTTTAAATTTAGATAATATTATAAACTATGTAGAATTATCTAAGGATGAAGGTCTTATTACTATAGAAGAACCTAATATAATATATAGTGATGAATATAGTAAGGAAGAATTAATTGGGTTTGAATTAGAAATGTTTGGTTTTTATTTAAAAGAACATCCAATAAGTAAGTATAAGATAGATACGAGTAATAGTTTAATTATTGAGAATAGTCTTAATAAGATGATAACTTTGGTTTTAGAGATTAATAATATTAAAGAAGTTATAACTAAGAATAATGATGTTATGGCATTTATGCAAGCGAGTGATGAGTATTCTAAGGTAGAGTTAACTTTATTTCCTGATACTTATAAAAAATATAATAATTTATCTGTAAAAAATATTATAAAAGTAAATGGTAGAGTAGAGAAGAGATATGATAAATATCAAATTATAGTAAATACTATTGAAAAATTAAATTGATATTTTTGTTTCTTTATGGTACAATACAGACATGAGGTGATAATATGCGAGAAGAATTAATAAAAAGACTGATTATATACATATATGATGAAGATAATGGCAAAATTATGTTGGAAAATAATTCTATGGAATATTTAGGACTAATATATGATAATTATATGCCTAGTTGTAGAAATACATATCAAGGTTTATCAGATGAAGAAATATTAAATATATTAGAACAACAAAAAGTAGAAACATTGGCAAAAATGAAGGGTAATGGAAGAAAATAAAACAGGTAAATTTACCTGTTTTATTTGTTGTTTTTTTTAGAAGATACTGAATTTTGTTTCTTTATTTCATTTCTTATTTCTTCTAGTAATATGACTTCATCGCTTTTTTTAACTTCTTTTACTTCAGTATCTTTTTTCGTTTCTTTTTTACGAGTTAATTTATTTATTATTTTTACAATAATAAATATACAAAGAGAAATAATTAGGAAGTTAATAATATTATTTAATAATAGTCCATATCTAATATCAGCGTTTTTGAAGGTTATTTTTAAACTGCTAAAATCTATTCCACCAATAACAACTCCGATTACAGGCATTAATAGGTCATCAACAACAGAAGATACTATTTTACTAAAAGCACTTCCCATAACAACACCAACAGCTAAATCAATAACGTTTCCTCTTTCTATAAATTCTTTAAATTCGTTTATTATTTTTTTCATGATACTCCTTTCAAAGAATATTATAAATAAAAGTAAATATATAGTAAAGAAAAAGAACTAATTATATAATTCTTTTTCTTTTAATCTTTTATTTTTAACTATTAGTTTATATGAAGTCTTTTTTAACATGTTATTATATGCTTCAGCATTAATATCATGATATTTTTTTAATGCTTTAAGTTCTTTATCTATAATAGATATTTTTTTTGATAGTGTTTTAATTTCACTATTTTTACTTATTTTAGAATTATTTTCTAATATTTTTTCTAGTTCTTTATAAGATTCGTTTAATGTTTTATCTAAAGAATAGCTATTGGTTATTCTTCCTTTAATTTTATTTAATTCTTTAAATGAATTTTTTAAATCTTCTTCTTCTTTTGTGATAGTAATTACTTGATTAAATAAATCTAATTTATCTTTTAAATCAGTATCTATTCTTGAGGATGATTCTTCTATTCTAATTTTACTATCATTTATTTTATTATATAAAGACATTTGATACATAAAAATTAATAATACAACAATAATAATTCCAAAAACAATATATACGACATATTCCATAATATCACCTAAGTTAATTATAACAAATTAATTTATTGTTGTAAATAATATTGTTTTTTATAATTAATTGGTTCTTCAAAAGTGACAAAGTCTAGGTATATCATTAATACTAGATACCATTCTCCAGTTTGTGGATTAGACATTATGATATGATCTCGTCCAGACTGCTCTATAATACCTTCAAAGACTCTATCTTGCCATTCTTTACTTCCTGGTACAGTTACATGTAATTTGGCTTTTTTTCCAGCATTTAATCTTAAAATATTTTCAATATAAGATTGTTCTTCATCAAACATGGTATTGTTTTTATTAGTTTCATAACTAGGTACACTTTGTTGATTAGGTACTGTATTATTATTAAGACCAACTCCTGGAAAAGCATTTCCTTGGTAATAACTTCCGTTCAATATATCATCTCCTCAGTAAATGATATGTAAGTTAATAAAAATATTTACTAAAATCTTTAATGTTATAATTTTCTTGTTTGACTACTTCTTGCTTTTCTGTTATTATTATTTAGAAATTAGGTGATTGAAATGAAAAAAGTAGAATTATTAGCACCTGCTGGTAATATGGAAATGTTAAAGTATGCTATTATGGCAGGGTGTGATGCGGTATATTTGGGTGGTACTAATTTTGGGGCAAGGGCATTTTCTAAGAATTTTAATGATGAAGAAATAATTAATGCGATTAATTATGCTCATTTATATGGAGTTAAGGTTTATGTAACGGTTAATACTTTAATATATGATGATGAGGTTAATGATTTTTTAAATTATGTAGAGTTTTTACATAAGAATAATGTTGATGCTATTATTATACAAGATTTTGGAATGTTTGATTTAATTAGAAAAGTATTTCCTAATTTAGAATTACATTGTTCAACACAGATGCATATTCATAATTTGGATGGAACTTTACTTATGGAAAAACTCGGTGCTAAAAGAGTTGTTTTGGCAAGAGAAACAAGTATTGACACTATTAAATTAATTAAAGAGAAATCTGATATTGAACTTGAGATATTTGTCCATGGCTCTTTATGTGTTAGTTATTCTGGTCAATGTCTTATGAGTAGTTTGATTGGGGGTAGGAGTGGTAATCGAGGCACTTGTGCTGGTAGCTGTAGATTAAAGTATGATATTCTTGATGAAGATAATCATAAATTAAATAATGGTAATTATCCTCTTTCTATGAAAGATTTAAATACTATTAAACATATAGGTACATTATTGGATTTAGGTATTAGTAGTCTTAAAATAGAGGGGAGAATGAAGTCTCCTCCATATGTATATATGGTTGTTAGTTTATATAGGCAGGCTATTGATAGTTATTATAGAGATGGTTTGGTTAATTTTAATGATAATGATTTATTAAAATTAAGGAAGATATTTAATAGAGAATATACGAAGGGATTTATATTTAATGAATTAAATAATCAGGTTATTAATCAATATACTCCTAATCATAGGGGTGTTAGAATAGGGACTGTTATTGATTATAAAAATGGTATTGCTAAAATAAGACTTAGTGATACTTTGACTTGTGGTAGTGGTCTTAGAATAAAGTCTTTGAAAAAAGAAGTTGGGGTTATGGTAAATGAGTTTTATGTTAATAATAAACTTGTTAAGGAGGCATATGATGGTGATATAATAAGTATTAAAGTAAATGATGTGGTTAATTCTAATGATATAGTATTGATTACTATGGATAATGGTATTAATAAGGAAATTAAATCTATTATTGAAAATAATCCTAGAAAAGTTATGATTAATGGTAGATGTATATTAAAAGTAGGTAATAGGATAAAGTTTTCATTAAATGATGGGATTAATGAGGTAGTGGTATTTGGTAATGTAGTTAATGAGGCAATAAATAAGAGTATAAGTTATGAAGATGTAGTATCTAAATTAGATAGATTGGGTAATTCTATATATAAGTATTCTAATTTAGATATTGTTATGGATGATAATATTTTTGTTAATTATAGTGAATTAAATAATTTGAGACAAGATGCTATTTTTAAGTTAAATGAATTAAGACAATATAAGATAGATTATAGAAAAGATAGTTATTATATTGATGTTAGGGATTATCCTAGGGAAAGGAGAAGTAGTATACTTATTGATGATAAATATAAATATGATAGAGTAAAGGATAAGTATGATATTATTTATAGTGAAGTTATGTGTGATAATACAATAAGAAAAGTACCTAGGGTAATTGATGGATATAATATGAAGTCTCCTTTTTTAGCAGGTGAAATAGGGGCATTATATAAAAATAAAAATATATATACAGATTTTTCTTTAAATGTAACTAATGCTTATACGGTGGCTTTTTTACATTCTCTTGGTGCTGATATGATAACATTATCTTATGAATTAAATGATATAAAGATAAGAGAGCTTATTGATAATTATCATAGGTTATTTAATTGTCATCCTAATGTATCTGTTATATCTTCTGCTTATGAAGAGGTTATGGTATCTAAATTTAGTTTAAATAAGTTTTACAATAAAGATAAATTATATTTAAGAGATATGTTTGGAAATAAATATCTTGTTAGGACTAAAAATGGAGTAATGTATATATATAATTATAAAAAGAGAAATAATAATAGTAATAAATATTATGATATGGGTGTAAATGAAGTAAGAGTAAATGATGATTGCTAAAAAGATTAATTAATTTTAATCTTTTTTGTATATATTATATTCTTTGGTAAATACTAGTAATGGTGAATAAAATGGATGAAAAATATAATGCTTTAGTAGAAAAACATACACCTAAGCCTAATGTAGTTAAGAATGCTATTATGACATTTATATGTGGAGGAATATTAGGAAGTTTAAGTGAATTATTATTAGAAGGATATAGTATGTGGTTTAATTTACCTAGAAAAGAGTCTGGTATTTTAGTAATTATTACTTTAATAGTATTATCTTCTTTTTTAACGGCTTTAGGAGTATTTGATGTTTTGGTTAGTAAGTTTAAAAGTGCTTTAATTATTCCTATAACAGGTTTTGCTCATTCAATGACTTCGGCTGCTTTAGAATATAAAAATGAAGGTCCTGTTCTTGGTATTGGTGCTAATATTTTCAAGTTAGCTGGTACAGTTATTTTATATGGTATTGTTTCGGTATATGTTTTTGGATTGTTTAGATTATTGGTATTGGGAGGATAAAAATGACTAATAAATATGATAATGTATATATAAATGATAGTTATTCTATTGCAGGTATGTATGAGAGTGATGGACCATTAAAAAAGTATTTTGATAGATTATATGATGATGATATGTATTTTGGAGAAAAAAGTTTTGAAAAGGCAGAAATTAAAATGCTTAGAGATTGTATATCATGTTTACTTGAGGTGTCAAAGAAGAAGGATAAAGATATTGATTTAATTATATCTGGTGATTTACAAAATCAACTGGCGTCTTCTGATTATGCTATTAGAAATTTTGATATTCCTTATCTTGGTATATATAGTGCTTGTGCTACATTTGGTGAGGGTTTAATTATTGGTTCTTCTTTTATTGATTCAAAAAAATATAATAATTTAATCGTATCTACTTCTAGTCATAATATGGTGGCGGAAAAGCAATTTCGTAATCCTACAGAATATGGTGCTCCTAAGCCAGATTATTCAACTTTTACATCTACTGGGGCAGTAAGTTTATTATTAAGTAATAAAAAAAGTAAAATCAAAATAACTTCGGGAACAATTGGTAAGGTATGTGATGCTAATATAAAGGATGTAAATAATATGGGTGGAATTATGGCAATATCGGCAATCGACACCATAAGAAGACATTTATCTAATTTAAAGATAGAAGCAAATTATTATGATTTAATACTGACAGGTGATTTGGGTAAATATGGGAAAGAAATTGTAATAGATTATTTTAATTCGTTAGGAATAGATTTGACTAAGAATTATAATGATTGTGGCTGTATATTATTTGATTTAGAAAATCAGCCTGTTTTTGCTGGTGGATCTGGACCAGTATGCTCGGCTTTGGTAATATTTTCTTATATTATAAAGCAAATGAAAGAAGGAAAATTAAAAAAGGTATTGTATGTTCCAACGGGGGCAATATTTTCTCCAACGATGTTTTATCAAAGGGATACAATTCCTTCTATTGCTCATGCTATTAGTTTGGAGGTTGTATAAATGATATATGTATATGCGTTTTTATTCTGTGGTTTTGTTTGTATGTTAAGTCAATTAATATTAGATAATACTAAGTTAACACCTGGACATGTAACGAGTTTATTTGTAATAGTTGGGGCATTTTTAGATATTGCTGGTATATATGACAAAATAGTTCTATATGCTGGTGGTGGGGCAATAGTTCCTATTACTTCATTTGGACATTTACTTTTACATGGGGCTATGGATAGTGCTAAAAAGTTAGGTTTACTTGGATTATCTTTGGGTATATTTGATTTGACTAGTGCTGGTATTAGTATAGCAGTTGTATCGGCATTTATATTGACTCTTATTTTTAAACCTAAAAATTGACTACATTTAGTCTTTTTTTTGCTATTTTATTATGTTATAATACTCTTGGGTGATGTAGTATGAGTACAAAAGATATTATAATAATGATATTAGTTCCATTTTTATTTACTTTAGTTTTTATGCCTGTGGTAATGAAAATTGCTAGACATATTGGTGCCATGGATATTCCAAATCAAAGAAAGGTTCATAAAACGCCTATTCCAAGATTAGGTGGGCTAGGTATATATCTAGGATTTTTATTGGGGTATATATTATTTGGACAGATGTCTTTAAGAATGAATGCAATTTTAATAGGGAGCATTATTATCATTATAACGGGTATAATTGATGACATTAATCCTATACCGGCTAAAGTTAAATTATTGGGACAAATAGCGGCTGCTTCTGTTGTAGCTATTTATGGACAAATATTATTACAAGATATTAGTGCTTTTGGATTATATATTAATTTTTCTTATTTTAGTTATCCAATTACTATTATATTTATTGTAGCAATTATTAATTGTATTAATTTAATAGATGGGTTGGATGGTTTATCTTCAGGACTTGCTTCAATTTATTTTTTAACTATTGGTATTGTATCCATTCATTTACATAATGGTTTTGGACTAGATACAATTCTTACATTTATTATGCTAGGTTCTACATTAGGATTTTTATTTCATAATTTTAACCCTGCTAAAATATTTGCGGGAGATTCTGGAAGTATGTTTATGGGATATATGATAGCAGTAATTGCTTTACTTGGATTTAAAAATGTAACATTAACAACTTTTCTTGTGCCTTTAGTATTAATAGCTATACCAATTTTAGATACATTATTTGCAATAATAAGAAGAATAGTCAATAAAAAACCTATATCTGAACCAGATAAGGAACATTTGCATCATCAATTGCTTAAATTAAATTTGTCACATAGAAATACTGTATTAGTTATATATTTTATTGATATATTATTTGCTATTGCTTCACTTGTTTATATTATAGGCAATAGAATTGTAGGTATTGTTATATATGCTATATTGTTTATACTAGTATTTATATTTGTTATGAAGACAGATATTATATTTAAACATAAAACTTCAAGTAAAATTAAAGAATAATATAACGGGAAAAATACCCGTTTTTATTTTTGTTAATTATTGATGTCAATAATTTTTGAAAATGTCCCAAAATA
>FR902150.1 GCA_000437895.1 Clostridium sp. CAG:914
CTTTAACACACATTAATTATACCATCAAATTTTAAATTACACAAAAAAAAATAAGCCTAAGGAACTATGAACTAATCACATTCCTTAGGCTTTTATATATAAATATCTACCATAATTCTATTTCAGATATATCTGATATTCTTGATAAATCACTTAAAGTAAGATTTAATTTGTTTCTTGCTATTTTAATTATTTCACCTAATTTTTTTATATTTAATTCGCCTCTCTTCCTCTCTAGCACTCTTACTAGATATTTTTAATGTACAAAATAAAAAAAGTGATAGTCCTAAAACTAACACTATAAATATTAACCATTTCCAAGCTGGCATCATATCACCTCATTTTCAAAATAAAAAAGAATAGAAATTCTTTTAGAAAATCTATTCTTTATTTAACTTTATTAGCAAGTTTTATAACTGCTTTAGTATATTTCATAAGTTCTTTTTTGTTTTTAAATCCACAAGTCATTGCATAATAATCAGTATAGCTATCATCTTCTTTTACTAACTTTAATTGTAAAGACTTATTTATATTATAATTTTCTTTAGCTGACAAGTTAGATAATTTAGAATAGTCTTTAACTGTTATATTATAAAGTGGATCATTATTTTTAAATTTATCATATATTTCATTTGATATTATACAATTATCAATAAGTTCCTCGTTATTCTCAAACTCTATTAATGTCTTGTTTTTTTCAGGATATACTGTTACATTTTTAACTCTATCAATGTACACTGCTTTCCCATCTTTTATTTTACCAACATATGGTTCTCTTGATGAAAGTAAAACAATAATTAGTATAACAATTAGAAGAATACTTGAAATAATGATAACTTGTTTTTTAGATAGTTTCTTTATCTTTAATTTTGTCTTTTTCACATTACCATCCCTCAATTTTTATATTAAAAAGGAGTTAGAGAAAACTCTAACTCACAGTTTAATTTGTTTGTTTTCTTCTATAAAAGATTCCAGCTCCAGCAAGTCCTACGATTGATAAGATTCCACTTATTATATAGAATCCAATATTATCTCCAGTTTGTGGATTGTCAGTAGGCACTGTTACTCTTGCTACATTAAATGTTGTGATTGCTTCTCCACCATCATTGAATAATACTTTTAAAGTATGTTCTCCAACTGATAATGTATCAACGAATTCTTTCTTTAATGTAATTATTGTACTTCCACTTTCTGCTGTATAATTTTTAGGATCAACTAATTCATTATCAACATATACCTTACCATCATCAAATAATCTAAAGTCAGCATTTATTTTAAATTTAGCTTCATTATTTTTAGTAATTGTATATTTTTGATTAGCTCCTTCTGTTACTTCATAAACTATTTTTTCAACTACAACTTCTAAATTGATATTAGATGTTATATTTGTAAGTTTTAAAGTATCTCCAACCATATCAGCAGTTTTATCATTTCCATCAACTAGAACTTTAACTAACTTATATCCACTATTAGCAGTTATAGTAAATTCTTTATCTTCACCATAACTTACTGCAACTACACCATTTGGAGTAATAGTAGCACCATCTACATCTTTTACAGTTACAGTAAATGGTATTTTCTTATAACTTACAACAACTTCTTTTGCTTCATTTACAGTAAGTTCTATTTTATTACCAGTTATAGTAGTTTCTACTGTATTTACTAATACTTTATCAATCATATATCCAGTATTTGGTGTAAATGTTATTTCAACTTTAGTTCCTTCAACAGCACCTATTTTACTTGGTGTAATTGTTCCATTTCCACCAGGAACTGATGTTATTACATTAAACGTATTTTTAACTACAACCTCAATATCAATATCAGTTATTGTTTTATAGTTTGTAGTATCTTCAGGAGTATATGTTGCTTTATAAGTATGTGTTCCAGCTGTTAATACTGTACTTGTATCATTCCAAGTAAATCTACCTGGTAGAGTTATATCATTTAATGTTTTTCCTTTTACACCAGTAAGACCAGTTGGTACTGTATAGTCTGGTGTTGCTTGAGTGATTGACCAGTTTAAAACTAAATCTGTAGTTGTACTATCTTTCCACTCATAATTATCTTTATCTTTTAAGGATACTGTAATGCTATAATTTCCAACAGTAGTAGCCTTAATATCGCCAGAAACATTCATCTTATTTGAATCAAAATTATTATCTTGTGAAACTATTTCATCACCAGTATATTCAAAAGTATCTTTAACTAAAGTTACTTTTTCAAGTTGTGCTTTTACAATAGTGAATGCTACACTAAATGTTCCAGTGTAATTTGCATTAGTATCAGGAACTTTATATGTTACTGTATAAGTTCCAGCATTTGTAGGTGCAGTAGCACTACTATAAGATGTAGAACCAGTTCCTTTATATAATACTTCTAAATCACTAACATTTACTGTTCCAGCATTAACACTAATTGTACCTGTTGGCTTTTTAGGATTTCCATCATAAGTAAATGTTTCATTATTAGAAAGTCCTGAAATATTTACATCAGTTTTATTTACAACATGAACTGTAAAATCTTTTGATGTTTCTTTATATTCAGGAGTACCATCTCCGCCAAGATCAACTTTTACTGCTGTAACAGTCATTACAACATCACCTTCAGTAGCTCCTGCTACATATTCATCATTTATATTATCATAAGTAAGTGCATCACCAGATTTAATAGTAAAATCAATGTTTCCTACATTTCCAGTTACTGATTGTTCTAAATAACCTTTTGTTATAGAGCCATTAACTTTTACATATTGATCTGCAATTGCTAAAGGTTGTTCTGCACTTGTTACTTCAAGTACACCATTTACATGTGTTCCCATTGTATAGTTAGAAGTAATATCTTCACCATTTCTCACTACTTTAACATTGCTTACAACATTATTTGAAGAACCTACAAATTTTTGGCTACCAGTAATTGTAACTTCTAACATATCACCTGGTAGTAATACACCATCAGGATTTGTATAAGTATTTTTTGTTAATTCAGTACCATCATATTCTTTAGTATCTGAACCAGCTGTTACAACTATTGGTGTTGAAATTGGGTTTACTGTTAATTTACCTGCAGCTTTTACAATATTAGAGTAACAACTAGTTACATCAACACCTTCTGCATTTGTTATTGTAATACTTTCAATTGTGTTATTTCCATCAGCTGTATCTTTAACATCTCTTACTTTACCAGTAATTTCTGCAGTGACTTTATCACCATTAGGTAATTTATTATCAGTTACTGCACTTGCATTATTTGCCCATAAAACATCATAAGCATTTTTTGTGTGTTCTGAACCATTATATGTAAATGTTTCATCATAACTTTTTACTTTTACTTCTGTTGTAATTTGTGTGATTTCAAAATCAACACTAGCTTCACTTGCTGTATAATTTGGATTTGTAATACTTAAAGTAGCTTTATATTTACCTACTAATATAGGCATTATATTACCATAGTTTTCAGAATTGTCTTTCTTAGAATAAGTGATTGCATAGTCATCTGGTGTTAAACCTTCAACTCCTTTTAGAGTTGGTGTTTTAGTTTCTTTATAAACCCATGTACTAGCTAAATCAATTCCTAATCCTGTTAATTGTTTTGGTTCAACTTTTAATGTAACTGTTGCTGTATATGTTTTACCATTTTCATCAGTTACAGTAATTGTTGGTGTGTATGTTCCAGCAGATAGACCAGATTTTGCTTTAATTTTAAAATCAGTATTTGTTACACCAATACCTATTGTTGGTGTTGTTGATCCAATGATTTCAAATTTATCTGTATCAGATACTGTTACATTAGTAATTTTTAACTCAGCAGCACCAATATTAGCAATATTAATTATTGCTTCTGATCCATCAGTATATCCAAATATAACATTTGGTAATGTTACATTATCTACACTTAAACCTGTTTCTTTAGCAAGTTTAATATATTGTGGTTGACTAGCACTTGTACCAGTTTTAACATGCATAACTAATGTTGCTTTATCTTTTAGTTCAATTACTTGGTTACCATAAGTATAATATACTTTTGTATCAGTTGGTATTACTTCATTAATTCTTTTTTTACCTAAAATATTAAATCCTAGTATAACACCTTGACCTTTTACCATAAGTGTTTCAAAATTGAAGTTTGCTGTCATATTAGTATCAGGGAAATGAAATATTCCACCATCTACTTTTCCAACTTCAAAAATACCTTTTTTAACATTAACATTTAAAGTAATGTTTTGCTTATTAGGTTCTGAATCAGAAAATACATCAAATATATATTCATCCCATGAATCTGTTCCGGTAACGGCATAAGTTCCACCATCAATAGTAAAACCATAAGCCTTAGGTAAATTTTTTAATTCTTCAGCCATATCTATAGTAGATAGTCTTACTCTGCCATTAAATCCTGCTCCAATTATTTTACCATTATTACCATTGCCACTATCTTTAATGGTTAAATTACTTCTAAAATTATAATTATTTTCATCTTTATAACCATAATAGAAT
>FR902151.1 GCA_000437895.1 Clostridium sp. CAG:914
TATTTACAAAAAGATATAAGAATGGTCATATGGTAGATGTTTTACCAGTAAATATATTGGATGATATATTAAAAATATCAAATGATTTAATGGAAGGATATTATTTAAAAGAAGAATTTTTAGATATTGTTCACCACTATAACCAAATTGATGTAGAAAAACAAATAACTAAATGGATAAGTAAATGTATAGAAAAAAACATACCTGAATTTGTAGAATCGGTAGGAACAATATCTAGGTGGAAAGAATATATATTAAATTCATTTATAGATGATAGATATAGTAATGGATATACGGAAGGAATAAATAATAAAATAAAGGTAATAAAAAGAATAGCATTTGGATATAAAAGTTTTGAATTATTTAGAGAAAGAATATTATACATATTTAATGGTAAGATTAGTGAATCAGTTAAAAGAAAAATGACTTCAAAGTCAAAAAATAGTTAAGTAAGTTTTCTACTCCAAAGTCTATTTTTAAAATAATGAAAAAATCATTAAAAATAAGGGAAAAATATGTCATAAAATTTAAAACATTAAAAATTATGATTTCTCCCTTATTTTATAATGAACTATGTAAATTTTACTCCACACCGGATTTTAT
>FR902152.1 GCA_000437895.1 Clostridium sp. CAG:914
GGAGTAGTAGTAATACTAATGTTGTTAGTGTTAGCAATGGTAAAATTGTTGGTAAGTCTTCTGGTAAGGCAAGGATTACTGTTACTACAAATGATGGTAGATATAGTGCATATACTGATGTTACTGTTATAAATAGACCAAGTTCTAATTCAAGTTCTAGTTCAAAACCTAGTTCAAGTTCAAGTAGTGGAAGTAGTATTAGTTCTAGTATTGATATTATTAAGGATACGATTGAATTAAATAAAGGTAGTGAGGAAAAACTTGAGTATAAATTATCACAGGATTTGACTGATAGTATAATTATTTGGAAAAGTAGTAATACAGATGTTGCTGTGGTTAAGAATGGAATTGTTACTGCTATTTCAGATGGTGAAGCTACTATAACGGCTACGATAAATGGAAAAGATATTAAAGATACATGTAAGATTATTGTTAAAAAATTAGATTTAACGGGAATAGTATTTGAAGATGAGTCTCTTAGTATAAGCGTTGGTAAAACTTTAAAATTAACTCTTAATGCTTTACCAAGTGGGGCAGATTTGCCTTCTTTGAAATGGGATGTTGATAATAAAGATATTTTATCAGTATCTGATGAAGGTGTTATTAAAGCAAATAATGTGGGTGAGACTATTGTTACTGTTAGTAGTATGGATGGAAAGTATAGTGCTAGTATTAATATTATTGTTACGCCTTATGTTAGTGAACCTATAGAAATTAATGTAGAGGGGTATGATTTAAATTTTGATGAAAATACATATTCATATACATTAAAGATAAAAAATGAGAAATCTTTAAAGATAACTAGTAATGTTAAAGATATATCAATAAAAGGAAATGATAAATTAGAAAATGGTAGTTTAATTACAATAACTGTTTTTAATGATGATGGTAGTAAAACATATAATATAAAGATAGAGAAGTCTAAAAGTTATGTATATATATTTATAAGTATTATATCTTTGTTATTAATTATAAATATTATTAGAATTGTTTTGAAAAAGAAGAAAAATAATGAATAAATCTTCTTTTTTTCATATAATTTACTATGAGGTTAATGTTAAAAGGGTTTATTATTGGAATAGGTAAAATTGTTCCTGGGGTATCAGGAGCTATGCTTGCTATTACTTTAGGAGTATATGATAAGGCTATACAGGCTTTTACTGGTTTTACTAGTGATATAAAAAAGAATTTTAAATATTTATTATTATTGGGTATTGGAATAATATCTTCAATAATTGTTTTTAGTAAGATTATTAATTATTTTTATACTAATCATTATATTCCTACTATGTTGTTTTTTATGGGCCTTATTATTGGGGGAATACCAGGATTAATTAATAAGACTAGTTATAATTATAAGAATATAATTATAACTAGTATGTCTTTTCTAATTGTTACTATTCTTTCTTTTTCATTTATTAATAATGCATATATGTTAAAGGGTAATTTTGTTGATTATATTATTCTTTTTATAGGGGGTATAACAGAAGCTTTTAGTTCTATTGTACCAGGTATATCGGGAACAGCTTTATTTATGGTTATGGGGATATATAATATAGTTATCGAGATGTTAGCTAATTTAACAAATGTTGTTTATGTAGCTGATAATTTTTTGTTGATTGTCTTTTTTGTTATTGGTTTATTTTTGGGTATTATTTTAATATCTATTGTAGTTAAATGGTTATTTTCTAAATATTCTTCGAAAACTTATTCGGCAATATTGGGTTTTTGTTTATCTAATATAGTTATTCTTTTTTTAAAAATAATTACTTATAGTCCTAGTTTATTTGGTTATTTGATAGGGATTCCTTTATCTTTGATTGGATATTTTATAGGGAAATTATGTAAGTAATTAGTAAATTTTTTTAAAAAGTGTTTTCTTTATTTATAATTTTGATATAATTTATATGTAAAGGAAGTATGATATGAGAGGAAAATTAATTGTTATTGAAGGAACAGATTGTTCTGGAAAAGAAACACAAACAAGATTATTAGTAGATAGACTTAATAGGGAAGGAATAAGAGCAGAAAGATTAGCTTATCCGGATTATGATACTCCTACGGGTAAGATAATTGGTGCTTGTTATTTGGGAAAGGAATATCTTTGTAAAAGTGAATTAAAAAGTGAAAAGGGATGGTTTTTGGAAGGGGCAGATAATGTTGATCCGTTAGTGTCTATTAACTTTTTTGCAGCAGATAGACGTTATAATAAACCTAAGATAGATAAACTTTTAGATTCTGGTGTTAATGTTATATTAGATAGATATGTTGGTTCTAATATGGCTCATCAGGGAGGAATGTTAAAGACTAAGAGGGAAAGAAGAAAAATGTTTAAGAAAATAGAAACATTAGAATATAAGATAAATGAATTGAATAGACCTGATGCTATTATGTTTTTATATGTTCCTTATGAGAATGCTTTAATTCTTAAAAAGAATAGGGAAGAGTCTCCTGATCAGTTGGAATCTTCTAGTATATATTTAAAGAATTCTGAGAGAACTTATTTAGAATTAGTGGATTTATATAAATATACTAAGATAGATTGTGTTAGTGATAATATAATGAGAAGTATTGAAGATATTAATGATGAATTATATGATAAAGTAAAAGAAGTAATTAATAGTTAGTCTCTATATATACTTCTTTTTTTATTATATAATTAATTTTATTTTTATTTAAAATATCTAAGTATTTTGTATCTATATCTACATTATATGTTATTTTTTCGTTATAACTTTTATTTAAAATAGTTGTATCTTTTAAGAGATATTCTATTTTCTTAGTATCATTATAGTCAAAGGTTATATCTATATTATATCCTTTAATTAATTTAACTTTATCTACAAGATTTAAACAGGCTCTAACACTTTTATTATAGGCTCTAATTAGTCCGCCACTTCCTAATTTAATTCCACCAAAGTATCTTACTACTATAGCTAATACATTATTTAGATTGTTTTTTTCTAATACATCTAACATAGGAATACCTGCTGTACCTGATGGCTCATTATCGTCACTAGATCTTTTAATATCTGATATGATGTAAGCATAACAATAATGGGTAGCATCTTTGTATGTTTCTTTTACTTTATCTAAATAATAATTAATTTTATTAATATCATCAACTTTATATAGTAATGTTATAAATTTTGAATTTTTAATTATTAGTTCATTTATACTATTATTTTTTATAGAGTACATATTATCACGTATAATCAATCTTAAGGAATTATTA
>FR902153.1 GCA_000437895.1 Clostridium sp. CAG:914
AAGAATAGTGAATGGGGAGCAGTAGCATATTTATCTCATAGTAGATATGGAGCAAATCGAGAAATATACATTAATAATTCATCTGGATATTATACGGGAAGAAGTGGGGGAAACGTTCCTGGTTTTACCCCAATAAATGGAACTTATACTGATCAAACATTAACTACACAATATAATAAATATGGATTTTATACATGGGATGGATACTTACTAGAATATAATACAAATACGAAGAGTGGTATACATGACATAAACAAGGTAGCTAGTACGACCGGTAATATCACTGGAGTATATGATATGGCTGGCGGTTCTGTTGAATATGTTATGGGAAATTATAATAATACAATAGGAAGTTCTGGCTTTACAACTTTACCTGATAGAAAATATTATGATAAGTATACGACAACTAATTTACGTACAGCATGTAATGGTGGAATATGTTATGGACATGGATTATCCGAAGTAAGTAATTGGTATGGTGATTGTTTCAACCTTGTCAATGGCAGTGATCCGTGGTTCTTGCGTGGCGGCGGCTACCTCGGTGATTCTAGTACGGGCACGTTTTACTTCGACAACAGCCGCGGTCGTGCCTACGATAGTTGGTCCGCCCGCTCGGTTTTGGTCGTTGGTTCTTAGTGATGCGAAGCATCACGGGTTGCTCTTTAAAAAGGATAAATAAGGTGGTGGTAGTAAAAAAACAGGTTATATGTAAAATTTCGTAGAAGGTTGTGCCTGTTTTGCCTCTTTTTTTGCAAAACAGGCACTGGATATGTGGGTAAAAAAAGGTTGTAGGGATAATTTCGTAATGCCAACTTTGTCAATGCTAGTAATCCGTGGTTCTTGCGTGGCGGCAACTACAACAATGATTCTAGTGCGGGCACGTTTAACTTCAACAACAACAACGGTAATGCCAACAATAATTGGTCCGCCCGCTCGGTTTTGGTCGTTGGTAGACTATGATGCGAAGCATCACGGGTTGCTCTTTAAAAAGGATAAATAAGGTGGTGGTAGTAAAAAAACAGGTTATATGTAAAATTTCGTAGAAGGTTGTGCCTGTTTTGCCTCTTTTTTTGCAAAACAGGCACTGGATATGTGGGTAAAAAAAGGTTGTAGGGATAATTTCGTAATGCCAACTTTGTCAATGCTAGTAATCCGTGGTTCTTGCGTGGCGGCAACTACAACAATGATTCTAGTGCGGGCACGTTTAACTTCAACAACAACAACGGTAATGCCAACAATAATTGGTCCGCCCGCTCGGTTTTGGTCGTTGGTAGACTACAATAATAGATAATTATATTATGCTAGGGGATAATGTTTAAGGACATTATATTAGTTTTTATCGTAGAGAAATTATTCCTTTTCATGGTTGATGAACAAACACATAAAAAATGATAGATTCGTGTGAGTAGCAAAATGGTGAAAATGAGAATTTATCAAAATTAGTTTTTGCAGTACAATTTTTTGTGCTGCTTATTTTTTGGAGGTATAGTGTGAGTAAGTTATATACGAAATATTTAGAAAAGAAGAATATTAATAAAGACAAATATTATTTATTTGAGTGTGGAATGTTTTATATATTTATCGATGATGATGCTTATAAGATAAGTAAGTATGTACCATTTAAAATTACTAAATTAAATGAAAATATAGTAAAGTGTGGTTTTCCTAAGAATAGTATAGATAAATATATGGAAAAATAAATGTTTTGTAGATTAACTATTTACAAAAATACTAATATTTACTATAATTAAATCAAGGTAGAAATCAAAGAATATTAAAGGATGTG
>FR902154.1 GCA_000437895.1 Clostridium sp. CAG:914
TTTAAAGATGTTTTTAAGAATAAGAATAATAAGGTTATTAATAAGAAGGGAATGAAGGAATATTGTACTACTTTTGGTGGACAAAAAGTTAATTATTCCAAAGAAAAGTTTGAAGGATGTAATTTAACTGCTGTTTTTGGTGGAATAGAATGTGATTTAAGAGATGCTATTATTAATGGAGATGTAGTGATTAATTCAAGTGCAATTTTTGGTGGTATTACAATATTTGTTCCCGAAAGAGTAAAAGTAGTTATTAATTCTACACCAATTTTTGGTGGAGTTTCTAATGATATAAAGAATAAAAATAAAGATGCTGAGAATACTTTATATATTAATGCTACTTCTATCTTTGGGGGAGTTGAAGTTAAGTGAGTGAATTTCAAAAAATAATTAAATATTTTGCAATTGCTTTGGCTATGTTTTTAATATTTTCTATTATTTCTGGTATTTCTTTTGGTTTATCTTTGGTTGAGAATATTTTCAATGGTAATGATTCTGAAGTTTTAGAAGATGTATTGGAGTTAGTGGAGATGGAAGATAATATAAATGTTTTAGATGTTTCTGTTACTAGTAGTAATATATTAATTAAAGTTGGTGATACTTTTAAAATTGATACTGATAATAAGTATATAGATTGTAAACAAGATGGGAAAAAGATTAAAGTTACTGAAAAGAAACATAGTTTGTTTAATAGTGATAATTCTAAATTGGTTATATATATACCTAGTGATATGACTTTGGAT
>FR902155.1 GCA_000437895.1 Clostridium sp. CAG:914
TAGTCATAGTTAGAACTTTTTATTTCATGTAGCCATATATTTCACATATAGGTGGCTTTCATTTATGGGGAAAGAGAAAAAGCCAGACAGGAAGATGGACTTCACATACAGGAGATTTAAATACATTCTTTAGTAATAATAATTTATTAAAGGATGAATTCATTAGTTCAGTAGTTAATACATTTGATGACAATGACATTAGATTTTTTGTTCCGGAAGTTAATAGTAGTGAAGAAGATTTACAGTCAATAATTTTTGATTTATTAAAATACGATGTCAAATTTAACTTTAATGACTAAAACTATGATGAATATGATATAATAATTATTGTAGGAGGTAGTCATTATGAATGAATGCGTTTTTTGTAATCAGTTTATTCCTAATAAAGATTCGTTATTTGAAAATGAACTAGCAAATGCATATTTTGATGAATTTCCAGTTAGTAATGGTCATGTGTTGATAATTACCAAAAGACATGCAGAAACTTTTTTTGATATTACTAGCGAAGAACAAATGGCGATGATTGATTTACTAAATAAATGTAAAAAATATATAGATAAAAAATATAACCCTGATGGTTATAATGTAGGATTAAACTGTGGCAAAGATGCTGGGCAAAGTGTTATGCATGTACATATGCATTTAATTCCAAGGTATAAGGGTGATGTTGAAAATCCACACGGTGGAGTTAGAGGGGTAATACCTAATAAAAAAAATTATTAGAAAAAAGTAATGGAGGAAATTAAAATGGAAAGAATATATAATAAGTTAGTAAGAGATAAAATACCTAATATAATAGAAGAAAAAGGAGAAACTCCTGTTGTTAAGGTGCTAGATGAAATTAATTATAAAAAGGAACTTGAAAAAAAATTATACGAAGAATATAAAGAGGTAATAGAAGCAAACGGTGATGAGCGTATAGAAGAATTAGCAGATATGTTAGAAGTTATTAGGGCATTAGCTTGCTTAGAAAATAAAAATTTAAATGATATTATAGAAAAGGCTGATAAAAAAAGTGAAAAACGTGGTGCTTTCAATCAGAAAATTTTTCTTGAAAAAGTTATAGAATCAAAGGAAAATTCATAAATTGTTTCACATTTATATACTTAAGCATGATTTAAACTTGCTTGAAAAGCACTATTGAAACAGAAACTATCAAATAAGAAGGTTAATATTAAATTTTAAAAATTCTTTGGCAAGATATTAGATATTGATGTCTTTTAATCAAATATACAGATAATGATATGAAAATTTATTTTTGTAAAGGAAATTTATAAAAGATTTATTATGAAATATATTATAAAAAGAAAAATTAACTTGTTTGGAAAGATTAACATTATAAAATTCGGTTATAATGTTAAAATTAATAATAATGGCAATGGTTTTGAAAATTTTGATATTGGAAATGAAGAAATTATTATTAGTAATTTGTTAAAGTCTTTAAATCAGGAAACTATTAATAAATTAAATGAAAAAAATCCTATATATATATCACTTTCTAAATATTTTTTTGATAATGACAAAAAATTAAGTGCTATAGAATACGAAAACGATGTGACCATTTCAAGAATAACACGTGATGACCTACATTAATTTATTGATATTTATTTGATTTAAACTTAAAACCATGGTATCATTTCATTAAGAAGTGATACCTTTCTTACTATAGTAATATTAACATACAATAAACAGTTAAATATTATATGAAAAGATACTATGGATAATTTAAATATATAATCCTTGTCTAGAATTTAAAAAGTAGAATTGTATTATTATAAGTCTACTTTTTTTATATAAATTATTACTCTAATTTTTTATAAAGATAAGTATGTACCATTTTTTATTACCATTCATTACAAAATTCCTTGAACTTAAAATAATTCTATATTATAATTTATAGTATAGTTAGGGTGATTATATATGTATTTAAAAGAATTACAAGCATACGGATTTAAATCGTTTGCAGATAAAACAGTTATAGAATTCAGTAATAATATAAATGGTATTGTAGGACCTAATGGAAGTGGTAAATCAAATATTGTAGATGCCGTAAGATGGGTATTAGGAAGTGCTTCAAATAAATCATTAAGAGCACAAGCATCACAAGATGTAATATTCTCAGGAAGTAAAAGTAGAAAGCCCTTAAATAGCGCCTCGGTTAATTTAATATTTGATAATATAGATCACGCATTACCTATTGATTATGATGAAGTATCAATAAAAAGAGTAATGTATCGCAGTGGAGAAAATGAATACTACTTAAATGGCGAAAAATGTCGTTTAAAAGATGTAACAGACTTATTAATAGATTCTGGTGCCAGTAGAGAATCCTTTAATATTATAAGTCAAGGTAAGATAGACGAAATATTATCTACAAAACCAACCGATCGAAGAGTTATCTTTGAAGAAGCAGCTGGCGTTTTAAAATATAAAAAAAGAAAAGAAGAAGCTATCCGTAAATTAGAAAGAACAAATAATAACTTAAATAGAGTTAATGACATAATAAAAGAATTAGAAACTAATTTAGAACCATTAAAAGAACAAAGTATTAATGCTAAAAAATATTTAAATGTTAAAGAAAAATTATCTGATATAGAAATATCTTTAATGGTATCTGATATAGAAAAAAATAATTTTTTATATAATGAGTTAAAAGAGAAAATATCATCATTACAAGATGAAATAACCAAATTAAATACCAGTAGTACTACATATGATATTGACTTAATTAAGTATAAAAATAAATTAAAAGAAGTAAGTGATAAATTACAAAGTCTTAGAGAAGATGAATTATCTTTAACTAAAGAATTAGAAAATACATCTTCAGATATAAAATTACTTGAAGAAAGAAAAAAATATAAAGGAGAATCTTTAAGTAAAATAGATGATATAAAAGATAATATTAATGAAAAAAATAATAAATTAAATAATATTATAAAAGAATTAGAAGTATATAATCATAAATTAGAAATATCTAATAAAGAATATGAAAATAGTAACAATACATATAATAATATAAAAAAAGAAAATAATAGTATTATTGAACAAATAGATAAATATAATAGAGAAGTATCTAATATAAAATATAAAATAGATTATTTAGAAGAAGAAATAAATAATAATTCACGAATGCCATTAGCAATAAAAAGTATTTTAAATAATCCAATATTTAAAGGAATACATAATACTATTGCCAACTTAATTACTGTTTCTAATGAGTATTCTTTAGCACTAATGACTTCACTTACTTCATCTTCTAATTATTTAGTCGTAGATAGTAAAGCTGTAGCTAGTAGATTAGTTACATACTTAAAAGAAAATAAATTAGGTAGAGCCACATTTTATCCATTAGACACTATGAAACCTAGAAATGTTTATGAAGAAGATTTAATAAAGATAAAAGATAATCCTTCATTTATAGGTATACTTAATAATCTTGTAGAGTATGATCCTATCTACACTAATGTTATATCCAATTTAATTGGAAATGTCTTGGTAGTAAAGGATATTGATAGTGCTAATGAAATAAGCAAAGTTCTAAATAATAAGTATAAAATAGTAACATTAGATGGACAAGTAGTTAATGTTGGTGGTTCTATTACTGGTGGAGATAAAATCAAAACTAATGACACTATTGAAGCTAGACACAATCTAGAAGAATATAAAAATAAACTTAATATAACTTTAGATAATATCAAAGAAAAAGAAACTATATTACAAAAAAGTAATAAAGAATTAAATGACATTGTATCTAAATTAACACAATTAAAAATAAATATTGATAGTATTAAAGAAATAATAAAAGTAAAATTGCAAGAAAAAAATACCTCTTACGATGAAATAATGATTTTAACTAAAGAATTAAATGATATAAATGTCATTAATAAAGGTACAAGTGATATTGAAAGAGATAATTTAATGAATAAATATTATCAAATTAAAAATAAAATAACAGATACACTTAAAGAAATAGAGTTATGTAATATAGATAAATGCAAGTTAGAAGAAGATATTCTAGAATTAGAAACAATAAGTAAAAATTCATTATCTAATATAAATATGAAAGAAAAACATTTACATGAATTAGAACTTAAATCTAGTAAATTAGAAATAAGAATAGATGATTTATTAAATAACTTAACTAATGACTATAATATGACATATTCAAATGCAAAAGAAAAGTATATTTTATCTATAGAAGAAGATATTGCTAGAAAACAAGTTATCGAATATAAAAATATTATTAAAGATATTGGCATAGTTAATTTAGGTTCTATTGATGAATATAATAGAATTAATACTAGATATGAATTTTTAACTAATCAAAAAGAAGATTTAACTAAAGCAGAAGATACACTATTAGAAATAATAAAAGATATGGATAATATAATGAAAGATAAATTTTTAAGTACATTTACAGAAATAAAAGAAGAATTTAAAAAAGTATTTAAAGAATTATTTAAAGGAGGATCTGCTAACTTATATTTAACCAATCCTGAAGATATACTTGAAACCGGTATAGAATTAGAAGCAACACCTCCCGGAAAAAATTTAAGAAGTATTCAAGCCTTATCTGGTGGAGAAAAAACATTTACAGCCATAGCATTATTATTTGCTATACTAAACGTAAGACCAGTACCATTTTGCTTATTTGATGAAGTAGAAGCAGCACTAGACGATAATAATGTTTTGACTTTTTCAGAATATTTATCAAGGTATAAAGACAATACACAGTTTATTATAATTACCCATAAGAAAAAAACTATGGAATATGTAGATACCTTATATGGTATAACAATGCAAGAGTCTGGTGTTAGTAAATTGGTTTCTGTTAAATTAGAAGAAAAAAAATAACAGTATGAAGTTTAATCTCATACTGTTTTATTATTAAAATTTTCTATATAAACCAATAGCTTTTCCTAAAATAGTAACATTAGGTAAAATTATTGGAGCCATAAAGTCATTTTCTGGTTGAAGTCTAAAGTATCCATCTTCTTTATAAAATGTTTTTAATGTAACTTCATTCTCATCATTCATAGCAGCCACTATATCACCATTTTTAGCATTAGTACATCTTTCAATAATAACAACATCATTAGAATGTATACCAGCATTAATCATACTATCACCATCCACTTTTAAAGTAAATACTTCTTTTTTATTAGGAACTAAATAAGTAGGAAGGGGGAACACTTCATTAGGTACTTCAATAGCTTCAATAGGATTACCAGCTGTAATTTTACCAAGAAGTGGCACATTAATTACTTTTTCATCTATGTTTTCATATTCATTAGGTACCAATATTTCAAGATTTCTACTTCCATTATCACATCTCTTAAGGTATCCCTTACTCGTTAAATTATTAATATGGGTATGAACTGTAGCAGGACTAGATAAATTAAGAGCTCTACATATTTCTCTTACAGAAGGGGGAAATTTATTTTTAGCTTGATATTGTTTAATATAGTCTAATACTTGCTTTTGTTTTTTAGTTATTTTCTTTTCTTCTTTTTCCATAACATTCTCCTTTTCTAACTTTATAGTATCATATTAAGCCAAAATTGTCAAACATTTGTTTAAAAAAGTTCCCTCAAAGGGAACAATCTACTTAACTATAGCTAATACAATACCCAATACTATAGCAATTGCCACAACATATATAATTATCTGCAAATAGATAGGTATATTTTTAATGTTTAAAAATCCACCTTTATTAATACTATTAAGCAAATTTATTTTAAACATATCTCTATCTTTATGCGATTTAGATACCATTACCCCTTTATAAGCTGTTAATTCTTCTTGATGTCCTTCTGATAATAATTCCTCAGGAGTAAGAGTCTCTAACATAACTATTTTTTGATTCAAATATACAGAATAGTGTAGGGTAATATTACCATGTACTTGTATAAATGTTTTATCAGTAGGTAATTTTAATTCATATTTATCAATTCTATCTTTACTATTTGAAGATACCAAAACACCCAAGAAATTTCCTTCTCTTAACGAAGGATAATATTCAAATAATAATTTTTTATAAGCAAGCATATTGTATTTCTTAACGGATCTTTCTTTTTTCTTAAATTCATTTTCATTTATATAATCTATAATATAATTACTATTCACTCTATCACCTAACATAATTATATCACTATTTTTTTATAAAACAAAGAAAAAAATTAAAAAGACACATATTTGTGTCTAATAATAATAAGGTGGCGTTTGATACACTGGAGGATATGGATAATATGGCATAGGTACTGGTCTTGGATAAAAAGCCGGTGCCAATAATCCACCCGTAATTCCTCCTAGAATAAATGGACCTAGAAACCCACCAACGATACGATTATTTCCATGATTAGGGGGCATATTTCTATAAATTGGTCTTGCTTGTCTATACATAATAACATCCTTTCATATTATTATATAGAAAAATAATTAATTTGTGCTATAATTAATTAGGAGGTTCTACTAAATAATGAAAAAAGTAAGTATAATAGTACCTATTTATAATAGAGAAAAAGATTTAATGAAATGTTATAAAAGTTTAATTAATCAAACATATAAAAACTTAGAAATAATATTCGTAGATGATGGCAGTACAGATAATACTCTAAATATTTTAAAATCCTTACCTAATATTACTGTATTAACTAAAGAAAACGGTGGACCAGCTTCAGCTAGAAGATACGGACTAAAAGAATCGACTGGTGAATACATTTCTTTTGTAGATTCTGATGATAAATTAGAAAAACATTTTATAGAAAGAATGGTTAATACATTAGAAAGTACTAACACTAATATCTGCTTAGGAAGAATGCATATTAGTATTAATGATAAAATAATAGATAATTTTGGTTTTAAAGCAAGAACACTTCCTAAAAAAATGGATGTCCTAACACAAAAGAAATATTTATCAGCCTTAAACCCGTGTTTAATATCCAAATTATTTAAAAGAGAATATGTTGACTTAAAAGAAGTAGATTTCAAAGCTAACGAAGATATATCAATAATATATTCTATGTATACTAATGCTAGATATATATCTTATTGTAAAGAGGCAATATATTATTATAAAATATCTAAAAGTAGTCAAGTAAAAAATTGCCTATATGGATATAAATATGAAAATATAAAAAATACCTATTTACCCCTAGAAACAATATATAACACTTTCAAAGAAAATAATATTTTATATTTATACTATGAAAGTATAGAAATGATATTTATAAAAAATATAGCTCAAAGAATATTTAATTTAACTAATAGTGTTAAAAGTAATACATATAGAAATAAATTTATTAATAATTTATTAGACTTTCTAGAATATTATTTTCCAATGTATAAAGATAATATATATTATGAAGACAACTTTAAATTAGGAGAAATTACAGATAAATATTATATTTATCAAATGAAACTTATGATAAGCAGTATGAAAAGAACAAAATTATCTCATTCTATTGAAGAAATAAAGAATAATTACATGTTAATAGAAGAAGAATATGATTCTAAAAAAAAGAATAAAACTAATGAAAAAGTCAAAAAATAACATCCTCACAAATGGATGTTATTTTGTTATTGAGTAACTAATTTATAGTGTTTCTACATACGTATCTTCTAAGCATCTAATTATACAAATACAATTTATATTAATTGTAAAAAATGAATTAGTACTTACATAAGGATAAGTGCTATCTTCTTCCGTATTTGGAGCAAGTACTCTACAAGTAGCACAACAGTCATCTAGCTTTTCAATCCTAAATACACTAGATGTAGTTGTTATACTAGGATCTCTACTAATTGGTAAAGATAATGGTGTTGACCCAGAAGAACAAGTATATAGTACTATAGGTCTTGTATTAAAAAATGATTGACTATTTTGACCTAAGAAACCTTTATCACAAGTTTGAAGACAACTATCATTTTGACATACGCTTTGCTGTAATAATAAAATTACTTTTAAAATTTCAGCAATACAATTTTCACAAGAGTTGTGCTCATTATTGTTACACATATAATCCACCCCTTTATTTATTTCAATATATAATATGAATGAATTAAAAAAAAATAACAACTATTACCTAATTATAGGCATAAAATTAATAAATGACTATATATTTTAGTATGAAAAACAAACTATTCATAACCATTATTTCTTTAATAATGTTAGCTATATATATAAATATAATAAATGTAGACTATTTTAATAAATTATTAGCAATCATTTGGTCAGTAACCTCAATAATATTAATATATACTGCCATAAAATATACTATAAAATATAAATTCATTCAATTAAATATAAAAAAAATAATCAAAGGTATAAAATCAAAAAGTAATAATTCTATTTCCCCATTATCTTCCTTATCTTTATCACTTGCTGCCAAAATAGGTGTAGGTTCTTTATCAGGGGTAGCACTTGCTATATATTTTGGTGGACTAGGAACAATATTTTGGATATGGATTATATCAATTCTAGTAGCTGTAAATACTTATTTAGAATGTATCTTAGGAGTAAAATACAAAGGTGGACCATCTACATATATAAAAAAAGTATTAAAAGATAAAAAATTATCTACATTATATAGTATTTTAATTATTATAAGTTATAGTTTTTTGTTCTTTTCTATTCAATCTAATACTATTATCAAAACATTAGAAGTATTTAATTTAAATACACATATATGTATTATATTATTAACTTTAATAGTATATATAATTATATCTAAAGGAGTATCTAGAATAAGCTTTGTAAATAGTATTTTAGTACCATTTATGTTAATAGTTTATTTATTATTAGGAATATATGTTTTAATAAAAAACAGTAATAATATACCTCTAATGTTTAATAATATAATAAAAAGTGCTTTTGATATAAAATCTATAATATCAGTATTCTTAATAGGAATGCAAAGAGCTATATTTATAACAGAATCAGGAATAGGAACAAGTGCTATATCTTCATCAGTAGTAGAAAATAATGAAGAAAATCAAGCAATGTTAGAAGTAATGGGAATTCATATTACAACATTTCTAGTATGTAATGTAACATTTATAATAATAGCTATGAGTAATTATACAGAAATTAATTTTAATAACATAAATGGTATAGAATTAGTATTACACGCTTTTAATTATCATTTTGGTTCACTAGGAACAATTATCTTATCTCTCATAACAATTATGTTTGCATTTTCCACCATCACATCAGGATACTTCTTTGGCGAAAACAACTTAATGAATTTAACAACAAATAAAAAACTAAAAAACATATTTAAGATATTGTCCCTATTAGTATTAATTCTATCAGCATATATTAGTCCTAAAATATTATGGAATTATACAGATTTATTCGTAGCATTATTAGCCATAATTAATATTACCTCTATACTTAGAATATTAAATAAAAAATAACACGTAAAACAAATTAATTGAAAACAAAACTTTTATATGTTAAAATCAATGTATGGAGGATTATATATGAAAGTAAAAATAGGTATATCTAATAGACATATTCATTTAAGTCAAACAGATGCGAATATATTATTCAAAGAAAATTATCAATTCAAAAAAAGAAATGATTTATCACAAAAAGGAGAATTTGCTACAGAAGATACTGTCATTGTTAAAACAGATAACTATACATTTGATCATGTTAGAGTAGTAGGACCAATAAGAGATTATACTCAAGTAGAAATATCTGAAAGTGATGCTAAGTTATTAGGAATAAATCCACCAGTAAGAGATTCAGGAGATTTAGATAATTCTGAAGATGTTCTAATCATAGGACCATCTGGCAGTATTTTCAAAAAAAGTTGTTGTATTATTCCCAATAGACATATTCACTGTAATAAATTAGATAATTTTGGTTATACTAATGGTGATGTAATAAGTGGCTCTATAAATGGAAAAATAATGAATGACATTCATATTAAAGAAAAAGATAGTTATGTCCTTGAACTACACATAACTAAAGATGACGCTACACTTTATGGAGTAGAAAACGGAGATTACATCGATATTTAACGGGTGATAATATGTTCTTATTTGATGTACTAAAAAAGTGTAAGAAAGAATTAATATTTAAAATAATTACTTCCATTATAATACAGGGATTATTACTTATAATTCCTGTTTATTGGAGTAATACTATTAACCATGTAACTAATGAAATATATGATAAAGCAATTGATTTAACAATAATAACACTAACATTAACTTTACTATATTATTTTTGGGCTTATGCTAATCAAAAAACATGGTATACATTTTATAACAAACTTTATTTAGAATACACAAATAATATAATTAAATACAGTCCTAGCGATGTAACAATTGGACAATATACCAATGTAATAAATAATGATATAGATATAATAGGAACATTTTTAGGTAATTTAGTAACAAGAATAATTCAAATAATAGAATTTCTAGTCATATACTTTTATTTTTTATCTATAGACAAATATATTTTCTTTGTTACCTTAATTACATCTATAATAATGATCATATTAATATTCTACTTCGGTAATAAAATAGAAGTAGTAAATAAAACAAGAAAAGATAACCTAGATATAAAAACTATGAATATTCATAACATATATGATATATTAAAAAAAAATAATAAATTAGAAGATGATGGTTTTATAAAAAGTACTATAAAATATTTAAAATCAAATGCTAAATTTAATGTATTAGCTATGGGTATAATATATATAGTATTATCTTTTATAGAATTATGTAGATATGGTATAATAGTCTATAGTATATATCTAGTATCTATAGGTAATATGGAAATAGGAACAATATTATTGATATATTCCTATTATGCTAAAATAATTACTAACTTTGAAGTATTAGGCACAATAAATGCCGAATATCAAAGTGTTAAAGTATCAGTAAATAGACTAAATAGTCTCCATACAGAAATTGAGTAAATGCACTAAAAGATATGTCCTAATGGGTATATCTTTTCTAATAATTATGTTATAATAATTTCATGTGAGGATTATATGGGCAACATAGAAAAAGAAATAAAAATTTTAAATATAGACGTATTTAAGATATTAAATAAATTAGAAGAACTTGGTATCAAAACAAAAGGTAAGTGCATTCAAGATATTTATACTTATGACTTACCTAAAGTGGAAGTATTGTATACTAAATATATTAATCTATTATTAAAAGATAATGATTCAAGAGAAATAACAAAATTAATTACAGAAATAAAACCTTGTTTTTCATCTGAAGACTTAGAAATATTAAAGAGAATATTAGGAAACAAAGATATTATAGAATTTATTCATAAAGGTAAAAATCTACATTTATTAAAATCAAAAGAATTAATAAAATTAATGAAAAAAGTAAATACCAAATTTAGTAAATGGATAAGATTAAGAAAGACAGGAGATAATACTACAATTACCATTAAAAGAATAGTTAATGGAAATGGAGAATATAAAATAGATGCTGTAAGTGAATTGGAAATTCCCATTCCTAGTCTTGAATATGGTAAAGAATTCTTAGAAGACCTAGGTTATTTCTATAAAAGACATCAATCAAAAATGCGTATTGCTTATGATTATAAAAATACAGAAATAGTCATAGATAAGTGGCCAAAAATATCCCCATATCTTGAAATAGAAGGACCAACTTTAGAAGAAATAATGGAAGTAGTATATCTTTTAGGTTATAAAGATAGTGATGTAAAAATAGTCAATACAGACACTGTTTATCTGGAGCAAGGCATAGATATATATAAAGAAGAATATAATATTTTAGATTTTAGTAAAGAAGAAATAAATATTATTAAAAAATATATGGAATAATTTTAAAAAATATGTTAAAATATACTCAGATGTTGAGTTTATTGAAGGAAAGAGGAAAAATGGAAAATATAATTAATAATACTGAAGAAAAGATGATGAATGCTATTACAACACTTGAAAATAGATTTACTAATGTAAGAGCAGGAAGAGCAAATCCCAATATGTTAGATGGAATAATGGTTGAATATTATGGTGTCCCAACTCCATTAAAACAATTAGCAAATATAACAATACCGGAAGCAAGACAATTATCTATTAAACCATTTGATAAAAGTGCTTTAAATGGTATTGAAAAAGCTATATTTGAAGCAAACCTAGGAATTACTCCAAATAATAATGGTGAATCAATATTTTTAGTAGTTCCTGCTTTAACCGAAGACAGAAGAAAAGAGTTAGTTAAACAAGTACATCAAATGGCAGAAGAAGGTAAAATTGCCCTAAGAAATATTAGACAAGATGCTAATAACGCCATTAAAAATCTTAAACTGCCAGAAGATGAAGAAAAAAGAGGAAACGAAAGAGTACAAAACTTAATTAATGAATATAATAAAATTATTGAAGAAAAATTAAAAGAAAAAGAAAAAGAATTAATGACAATTTAATGCAATGATAAGGATTTAGTAGTATACCAAAAGTATTATAGAGAGTAAGTGTTGGTGTAAACTTATATATAAGTAAGTATATGAATTCGCCCTTTAGCATTATGGGTAAGCCCGTTATAGCTTTAAGTGTATAACATACGTTATAAAAGAAGGTGGTACCGCGGATTAATAATTCGTCCTTTTGTTACCATCTTTTTATTTATATAGAAAGGAAATAATATGAAAGAAAAAATTAATGCAATAAAGAAAGAATTAAGTATTATATTTGAAAATATTAAAGATAATACTGAACTTAACAATTTAAAAGTAGAATATTTAGGTAAAAATGGTAAAATTACAGAATTATCTAAATCTATGAAAGATATAGCAAATGAAGAAAAAAAAGAAATAGGTATTCTTATTAATGAAATAAGAGAAGAATTTAACAATAAATACAATGCTATGTTAGAACGTATTAATGAGTATAATTTAAATAAGAAATTAGAAAGTGAAAGTATAGATATTACCTTACCAGAAGAAAGAATAAAGTCAGGTAGTAAACATCCATTAATGAGAACTAAAGAAGAACTTGAAGATTTATTTATATCTATGGGATTTGATATTTATGATGGACCAGAGATAGAAAGTGATGAAGTATGCTTCCAAAAATTAAATATTCCTTTGGGTCATCCAGCAAGAGATAGTCAAGATACTTTCTATTTAGAAGGTGAAATAGATAAATATTTATTAAGAACACAAACTTCTACAGGCCAAGTAAGAACGATGGAAGCCAACATAGATAAAGGCCCATTAAGAATAATTTGTCCAGGGAAGACATATCGACGTGATGATGATGCCACACATTCACATCAATTCATGCAAATGGAAGGTTTAGTAATAGATGAAAATGTTTCTCTAGCTAACTTAAAATGGACTTTAGAACAATTTTCTAAAAAAATATTAGGAGAATCTACTAAAGTCAGATTTAGACCAAGTTATTTTCCATTTACAGAGCCTTCAGTTGAGGTTGATGTCACTTGTTTTAAATGTAAAGGTAAAGGATGTCCATTATGCAAACAAACCGGTTGGATTGAAGTTTTAGGAGCAGGGATGGTTCATCCAAACGTATTAGAAATGTGTGGTTATGATTCTAAAAAGTATCAAGGATTTGCTTTCGGTCCTGGACTTGATAGATTTACAATGTTTAAGTATGCTATTCCTGATATTAGAACACTTTATCAAAATGATATAAGATTTTTAAGTGAATTTGATAGAAAGGATAGTGAATAAAATGAAATTAAGTAGAAAATTTTTAGAAGAGTATGTAGATATAGAACCTAGTTTAACAATAACTGATATAGCTAATGATATGACTAATGTTGGTAATGAATATGATAGTGCCATGCCTTTAATTAATGCCACAAAATTAGTTATCGGAGAAGTTATCTCATGTCAAAATCATCCAGATAGTGATCACTTACATTTATGTAAAGTAAATATAGGTAGTGAAATATTAGATATAATCTGTGGTGCACCAAACGTAAGAGAAGGCTTAAAAGTAATTACTGCTCTAGATGGTGCCACATTACCAGGTGGTACAATAAAAAAATCTACAATAAGAGGTTATACTTCTAATGGTATGTTATGTTCACTTTCAGAATTAGGTTTAGACCATAAGTTTTTAAAAGAAGAAGATATAGAAGGAATTTGTGAATTAGATAATAATGCTCCTATCGGAGAAGATCCAATTAAGTATCTAGGTTTAGATGATGAAGTAATAGATTTTGAATTAACTTCAAATAGGGGAGACTTATTAAGTGTTCTAGGTATGGCATATGAAGTTGGTGCCATATACAATAAAAAAGTAAAAGAAGTAGATTTAAGTTACAATAAAATAGATAAACCATTAGATTTTACTTTAGAAATAAAGACTGATAATTGTCCATTATTTTTAGTAAAAAAAGTAGAAAATGTTGTTATTGAAGAAAGTCCATCATTCATTAAGAATAGATTAATTGCATCAGGTATTAGACCAATTAATAATGTTGTAGATATTTCTAACTATGTTATGTTAGAACTTGGACAACCTCTTCACTTTTATGATGCCGACAAATTAGGTAACAAAATAACCGTAAGAATGGCCACAGAAGGAGAACATTTAACTACATTAGATGGACAGGATAGAATATTATCTAATAGTGACATAGTCATAACAGATGGAACTAAACCTGTAGGACTTGCTGGAGTTATGGGTGGATTCGATACAGAAGTTACAAAAGACACTAAAAACATTATTATAGAAAGCGCTTTATTTAATAGTACATCAATAAGAAAAACAGCTAATAAAGTATTAAGAAGTGAAGCAAGTAATCGATTTGAAAAAGGAATAGATCCTAATAGAACATATATGGCTATGGATAGGGCATGCCATTTATTAGAAAAATATGCTAAAGGAAATATTTTATCAGAAATTGTTTCTTATAAAAATATTGATGTTTATGACAAAGAAATAGAAATAAGTCTAGAAAAAATAAATAAAATTCTAGGTATAAATATATCATTAGAAGAAGTAAAAGATATATTCACTAGACTAGGTTTTACTATTAACAAAGATAAAATATTAAAAGTAATTGTACCTTCAAGAAGAACTGATATAAACATTTCTGTAGATTTAATCGAAGAAGTAGGGAGAATATACGGAATGGACAAAATAGAAAGCATTCCATTAACCATGCCTCTAAAAGAAGCACATTATGACAAAACAGAAAGAATTATTCGTGATAAAATGGTTTCACTTGGCTTAAATGAAACACTTAGCTACGCATTAATAAGAGAAGACGCTGTAACAAAATATACAAATGGCGACTTCCAACATATAAACGTTGATATGCCAATGAGTGAAGATAGAAAAACCCTTCGTTATACATTACTTTATTCATTAGAACAAATATATAGATATAATAAAGCTAGAAATAATAAAGATATATCAATCTTTGAAATAGGTAAATGTTTCTATAAAGAAAATAATGAGTATAAAGAAGATAAAAAGCTAGCTTGTTTAATGACCGGAAAATATTATTTAGGATTAAATAATAAAGAAATAGATTTCTATACTATCAAAGGAATATTATTTACTTTATTAGATTACTTAGGTTATCAAGGAAGATATTCTATAGTAAAAGATAATTTACCAAAAGAATTCCATCCAGGACAAAGTGCTAAAATAATACTTCAAGGAGAATGTATAGGTTATATTGGTAAAATACATCCTAATATTATAAAAGATGATATCTATGTATTTGAAATAAATTTAACCAAATTAAGCAAATACAAAGTATCTAGATTAACATATAAAGAATACAGTAAATATCCAAGTATTAAAAAAGATGTTGCTTTTATCGTAGATAAAAATATAACTAATGAAAGTATTATAAAAGTAATTAAAAATAAAGGCGGAAAACTACTAACTAATATTACTTTGTTTGATGTATATGATATGTCAGATAAAAAATCATTAGCATATACTTTAACATTCTCTTCATCAGAAAGAACACTTACCGTAGAAGAAGTAATGGAACTATTTGAAAAAATCATGAATGAAGTAAAAGAAAAATGTAAAGCCATTGTAAGGGATAACTAATGGGAATAAAAAATTTGTTAGAAATTAGTAATTATTATGAATTGTTAGATAAATATAGTTTTAATTTTAAAAAACAATCTTTATTCTTATCTTTAGTTTTAAATTATATAATTATGACTAAAAACATCAATGACGAAATTTTTATGTTACTTGCTAGTTATGTAAATAATTTAGATGACAATTATCCCAACATAATGCACACAAAATTATACTTAGATGGTATAGACATAATATTAGATAAACTATACAAAGGAAAAAATGAAGAAGAAATAACCAGAAACATCATTAAAAACTACTTTGAAGATGGATATGTTTTTCATACATTTAATATAGGAATATATGAAAATGTTTTAAGTAAAGGTTTATCTCTAACACCAGATATATTTCCAAATGATAAAATTATAGCCATTAAAGAAATATTTAAATCTAAAAATAAAGGAGTATTTGGTTTATATAACCCTACAGATAATAAAGTATTTTTTGCAAGTAGTCCAATTTATATCTATCAATATGGAGCAGGTTCACCATCATTCTTTAGAAAATTAATCTTTATGAATGATAAGGAAGATAGTTATATAAACAGAGATTATGAAAGATGTCTTATTTCAATAAAAAATACTATTAAAGAATATAATTTATCCAACGTTGAAGGAGAGTTAGTATTATCCTTATTTAATGAATTATATTCACTGTTTTCTAGAAATGATTATATAATAGCATTAAAAAAGAAAAAAAAGAATATTAAAATTGAAGATTACTCTCAAAATAATCTTAGGAATATTATAAAACAAGATATATCCGTAGATTATAGATTTTATGAAAATATAAACTCTAATGATTTAGAATTTATATTGGTAAGAAATCATAGTAACACAATTAAAAGAAGTAGAACATAATTGAATCTACTTCTTTTGATTATATGTAATGATTATATCTTCATCATTAATCTTTTCAAACAATGCAAAATTATCATCCTCATATAATAATTTATAATTATTATTATTTTTTAATATAATATAAAAAGTACTTAATTCTTTCTCTCCAGGATATTGTTTATATATAAGTAAATGACTAATATCATAAAATTTAAGTACTTTTTGATAATCTTTAGTTATACTTTTATAGTCATCAAATATATCATAATCTAATCCACTAAATTCTTTAGTATATAAGTCTGCTCTAGAATCAATAAATACAGGAATATCGTTCAAAAGTAAATAACTACCAAAATTATATTCATTAAATAATCTAATATTTTTATAATCTAAATTATCTTTAATATATTCAGTAGCCAAAACAGGATATGTCTTCATATCTATATAATCTGGATTCTTAATACCTTGAATAAAATATATTCCACCAGCCATCATAATAGTTATCAACACCGTACAAATTACTGATTTTTTTCTAGACATAAAATTAATAATAGTATTATCAATAACAAGATTATTATTAATAAAATATAAAGTAAATACTCTTGCAAAACAAAATATACCTACCAAAGCTAATAAAGATATATGTCTAATAGAAGTAACAGCCATAATAGTAAGCCCTGTTATCATAAACAAATCTCTAATTTTAACACGCGTAAATAATGATAGAAAATAAACTTCAAAAATCATTATAATAACAAAAGGACTAGAACTCCAAGTAATCATTTGATGTTCAGCTATGTATTTTTGGCTATTTCCCAACATAGTCTTAATCATATAAGTATATGGTGTTCCTTTAAGTGGAGTAATAAGACCAGTAAAAATACTAAGTAACATTATCAAAAATAAATATTTAATATTACTATTAACATCTAAATCAAATCTCTTCTTTAAAAATAAAGTAAACTTATTATCTTTCTTTTTATTAACTATTAAAGATAAAATATATTCCGCAAAATAAGGAAGAAATATTATAAAATAAAATGGCCATACTGCTAAATGTATATTACAAATAGCTAAAGAAATTAACAAAAGAAATAACAAATATTTTTTCTTACCATTTTTTAAAAACATTTCTATAAAATAAACTTCCAAAGCAAACAAAATAAAACTAACTAATTGAGCTCTTGCTGTAACAAAACCTGATAATGATAAAGTAGCAATAAATGTTGAAAAAGCACTTATCGATAAATGATTAGTTATTTTATATAAAGCAAAGAATAAGAAATATATAAGTATTAAAAATAATACAATTGAAGATATATATATACCAGTATATCCACCAATTAGGTATATCAAATATATAAATACATCATATAACCAATGAGGATAAGTATATGGTAAACTACTATGAAATGAGAAATGATCTTTCATATCAATACCATTTTCAAGAATAAGTTTACCTATCTTAATCGTATAAAAAGTATCATTTTGTAATGTCTTTTTAACAAGAAATATAGCCAAAATACTTATACATATAACAAAAGCAATAACAAATATTTTTTTATTTTTCTTCATTGTCAATTGTTCTTTTTCTTGTTTTTCATCCATTTTATTTTTCTTAATCATATTTTTTTTACTTTTTGTCTTAGTCATTATATCACATCCTTATCTAATATAACATAAAACGTAAGTATTATCAACGAAATTAAATGTAAACTGTCTTGAAGAAAATAAAATCTTATGCTAAAATTATCCTAGGAAGTGTGATAAATATGACTTATAATGAAAAATCAATAAAAATTCTAGAAGGATTAGAAGCCGTAAGAAAAAGACCTGGTATGTATATAGGTAGCACTGATAAAAGAGGTCTACATCATTTAGTATGGGAAATCGTTGATAACTGCGTAGATGAAGCCCTAAATGGATTTGGTGATAACATTAAAATAGTTATGCATACTGATGGCTCTGTAAGTGTTACTGATAAAGGAAGAGGACTTCCTACAGGTATGCATGAATCAGGAAAGTCAACTCCAGAAGTAATATATACCGTACTTCACGCTGGTGGAAAATTCTCTGAAGGAGGATACAAAGTATCTGGAGGTCTTCATGGTGTTGGTGCTTCTGTCGTAAATGCTTTAAGTAGCTATTTAGAAGTAACAACAAGAAGAGATAAAGAAGAATATTATATTAGATTTGAAAATGGAGGAAAAGTTGCTATTCCTCTAAAAAAAATAGGTCCTACTACAAAAACTGGTACAACAGTTAGATTTAAACCAGACAAAGAAATATTTCCAGACACAGAATTTAACTATAGTGTAATATGTGAAAGAATGCAAGAATGTGCATTTCTTATTAACGGATTAACTATTGAAGTAGTTAATGAGATAGATGGAAGAAGTGAAAAATATTGTTACGAAAATGGATTATTATCTTTCTGTGAATATTTAAATGAAGGAAAAACAACATTACATGATGTACTATGTTTTAATCAAACAAAAGATAGAATTAATGTAACCGTTTCCATGCAATATACTGATACATATTCTGAAAATATTATCTCCTTTGTAAATAACGTTAAAACATCTGATGGAGGAACACATGAAGTTGGTTTTAAAACAGCTATAACAAAAGTAATGAACGATTATGTAAAAGAACATAATTTAGTAAAAGGAAAAGACAAAACCTTTGAAGGGTCTGACGTTAGAGAAGGATTAACTGCAATAATATCTGTACAAATTCCTGAAGATTTACTTCAATTTGAAGGACAGACTAAATCTAAGTTAGGTACTCCAATAGCAAGAAGTATAACAGAAAGTATTACTACAGAAAAATTACATTATTTCCTAGAAGAAAATAAAGCTATTGCTACAAAAATTGTTTCAAAAGCATTGAAAGGAAAAGAAGCTAGGGAAGCTGCCAGAAAAGCAAGAGAAGAATCCAGAAAAGGAAAAGATAGTAAAAAAACAGAAAAATTATTAAGTGGTAAATTAACACCAGCACAAAGTAGAAATAAATTAGAAAGAGAACTATTCATCGTAGAAGGAGATTCAGCAGGTGGCTCTGCAAAGCAAGGAAGAGATAGAAAAACACAGGCAATCCTTCCACTTAGAGGTAAAGTTTTAAATACTGAAAAAGCCAAATTAGAAGATTTATTTAAAAACGAAGAAATAAACACTTTGATACACACCATTGGTGCAGGTTATGGCAATGACTTTGATATCAATGATTGTAATTATGGAAAAGTAATAATTATGACCGATGCTGACGACGATGGAGCACATATTCAATGTCTACTATTAACATTCTTTTATAGATACATGAAGCCATTAATAGAAAATGGACGATTGTTTATTGCTATGCCACCATTATATCGAGTTGTAGCTAATGGCAAAGAAAAATATTTATGGACAAACGAAGAACTAAAAGAATACACTAATGGTAAAAGTAATTATAAAATAAATAGATATAAAGGATTAGGAGAAATGAATGCTGACCAATTATGTGATACCACAATGGATCCAAATAAAAGAAATCTAATAAAAGTTAATATAACAGACGCAGCATTAGCAGAAAAACGTGTAAGCATATTAATGGGTGATGCTGTAGAACCAAGAAAAAATTGGATAGAAGAAAACGTTATATTCTCTCTAGAAGATGCTTATAAAATTTAAGGATAAATACTATAGTATTTTTAAATATAAATATAAAAGAAATATTTACATCAGACATGTATATATTTCTTTTTACTATAAATATATTGATTAAATAATAAAAATAATATACTTTAAATATAGAAAGGAGTAAAAATGAAAAAGAAATCAGCAAATATAATTATAATTATATGTATAGTTATTATTGTAGTACTAAGTATATGTTTAGTAATGTCAAAACAAGAATCAAAAAATGAAATAAAGGAAATAGATAAAAAAACAGCTCAAGAATATATAGATAAATTAATTAATACTAAAACATATAATATATTAGATAATTTAAAAGAAGAAGGATTAACAGATGAAATCAAATTATCTTTAGCTATAAATTCTACTGATAATTATGAAGAAATCTATACATGTAACGAAGCATTTACAATATCTTCTGATTATAATGGCTATAGACCAGTAGAAAATGAAGGATTTTCATGTGAAGATAACGAAATTAAAATAAGAAGTTATAAGTATAATGACGTCTTAACTAGTTATAGAAAATTATTTGGTTCTATTGGTAATCCTAAAAAAGGTTATACTTGGGGATATGACTACTCACAAAAGCAAAATGCTTATTTCAAATTATCTACGAACTTTGGACCTGTTCAAGATATAAATTATAAATATGACATAAATTCTAAAGAAATAAATGATGATAGATTAACAATAGATATAACATATTTATCTTATTATAATAAAACTATAAATGATGAAGAAACATATACTACAGATTTGCTTAAAATAGATAGTTTTAGCAAAGAAAAAGTAGAAGAAATATTTAATAATAACAAAGATAAATTACCACACCTAACTTTTACTTACATCAACGAATCCGATACTTATTATCTAATAGATGTTAAATAGAAAAATCCTAATAACATAACTCATTTTAGTCTAAAAGGGTTGACAAGATAACCTTTATTTACTATAATTTAAATAGTTTTTTAAAAACAAATGAAAGAGACGATACTATAGAGAATTAATAGAGAGTGACTAGTTGGTGGAAAGTCATATGAATTTATAGTATAGATCACTCTGGATGTATCTGTTTGATATTTAGAATAGATCGGGTAATACCGTTAAATATAAATTAAGTGCACTATAGTTAGTGAATTAAGGTGGTACCACGGTTATAATCGTCCTTATATATAATAAAATATATAAGGATTTTTTTATGGAGGAAAAAATATGTTTAAAGAATTAAGAAAAGAAGAAGTAGAAAAAAATGAAGAGTATTTTGCAAACTATTGGAAAGAACATGATATTTTAAATAAATCTATTCAAAATAGAAGTGACTATTGGGTGTTTTATGATGGACCAGCAACTGCAAATGGATTTCCTGGATTACATCACATGGTTGCTAAGTTCTTGAAAGACTCTTTTTGCAAATACAAAACAATGCAAGGTTATAAAGTACTAAGAAAAGTAGGATGGGATACCCATGGCTTACCAGTAGAACTTGAAGCTGAAAAATCATTAGGATTTACTAATAAGAATGATATTGAAAAATATGGAATTAAAGAATTTAATGAAAAGTGTCGTGAATTAGTTTGGAAAAACGAAAAAGCCTTTTCTGATTTAACTACCAAAATGGGTCAATTTATTGATCTAGAACATCCATATGTTACTTATGATAATAATTACATCGAAACAGAATGGTGGATACTTAAAAAATTCTTTCAAGAAGGACTATTTTACAAAGGACACAAAATACTACCATATTGTCCTAGATGTGGTACTGGTCTTGCTAGCCACGAAGTAGCACAAGGATATAAAGAAATTACCGTAGAAACAGTAATTGTTCCATTTAAAAGAAAAGATTCAGATGAATACTTTCTAGTTTGGACAACAACTCCTTGGACTTTAATTTCAAATGTTGCTTTGTGTGTTAATCCAAAAGAAAAATATGTAAGAGTAGAATCAAAAGGATATAAATTCATATTAGCTAAATCCCTATGCAAAAGTGTTCTAGGAGATGAATATACAATTATCGATGAATTTTTAGGTAAAGATCTAGAATATATTGAATATGAACAATTAATACCAGAATTAAAAGTAGATAAAAAAGCCTTTTATGTAACCTGTGATAACTATGTTACCATGTCTGATGGAACTGGTATTGTCCATATCGCTCCAGCATTTGGCCAAGATGATGCTAATGTTGGTAAAAAATACGACTTACCATTCCTAAATCCTGTTGCAGAAGACGCAACATATATAGAAGGACCATGGAAAGGAATGAAAGTTTTTGATGCTGACGTTGAAGTAATAAAATATTTAAAAACTAATGATAAATTATTTAAGAAGCAAAAAATGGTTCACAATTATCCTCACTGTTGGCGTTGTGATAGTCCATTATTATATTATTCAAAACCAAGTTATTATCTTGAAATAACTAAAATAAAAGATAAAATAATTGAAGCCAACAAAAAAGTACAATGGTATCCAGAATTTGTTGGAGAAAAAAGATTTGCTAATTGGTTAGAAAACTTAAATGATTGGGCTATATCAAGAAATAGATATTGGGGAACACCACTTCCACTTTGGACTTGTTCTTGTGGACATAGCGAAATGATAGGAAGTAGACAAGAATTAAAAGATAAAGCTATAGAAAACATTGATTTAGATATTGATCTACATAGACCTTATGTGGATGATATCCATATAAAATGTCCAAAATGTGGAAAAACAATGACAAGAGTAAAAGATGTAATAGATTGCTGGTTTGATTCAGGATCCATGCCATTCAGTCAATATCACTATCCATTTGAAAACAAAGAATTATTTGAAACACAATTTCCAGCTGACTTTATATCAGAAGGAATTGATCAAACAAGAGGATGGTTTTATACATTACTTGTAATATCTACATTTGTTATGGGAACATCACCTTATAAAAGAGTATTAGTTAACGACTTATTACTAGATAAAAATGGTAAAAAAATGAGTAAATCTAAAGGAAATATTGTAGAACCATTTAGTACTATGAAAAAATATGGTGCTGATACAGTAAGATTTTATTTACCATATGTAAGTCCCGTATGGACTCCACTAAAATTTGATGAAGAAGGATTAAAAGAAGTTCACTCCAAATTTATGAATCCACTTAAAAATTCTTATACTTTCTTTCAAATGTATGCAAATATTGATAATATTGATCCAAGAACTTTTAACGTCGACTATAATGACTTAGAAGAGATTGATAAATGGATGTTAAGCAAATATAATAAACTTGTTAAAAATGTAACAGCTGGATATGAAGAATTTGATTTAAATAAAGTAGTTAGATTAGTTACAGACTTTACTTCTGAAGACTTGTCTAATTGGTATATAAGAAGAAATAGAAAAAGATTTTGGTCTAGTGATTTAGATAATTCCAAAAAAGGTGTATATCAAACAACATATCAAGTACTTGTTGGTTTATCACAACTAGTAGCCCCAATAATTCCATTTATTTCTGAAGAAATATATCAAAATTTAACTGATGAAGAATCAGTTCATCTAAGTGATTTTCCTAAATATGAAGAAGATAAAATAGATGATTATTTAGAAGTCAAAATGGACTTAGTAAGAGATTTAATTAGTCTTGGTAGAAATGTTAGAGAAGTATCAAAAATAAAAGTAAGACAACCTATATCAGACGTTATACTAGATGGTAAAAATAAAGAACTATTAAATGATGTTATAGATCTTATTAAAGAAGAACTTAATGTTAAAAACATTATATTTACTAATGATTTATCTAACTATATGAATTTTACAATTAAACCTAACTTTAAAAATGCCGGTAGTGTCATCGGATCAAAAATGAAAGATTTTGTTAATTTCTTAGCTAACTTATCTAGTGAAGATATTACCAAACTTAAAAATAATGAAGAAATGTATTTTGAAGATATACTTATAACTAATGATTTAATTGATATAAAAATTAATGCTAAAGAAGGCTTTGATGTTGCTATGGAAAATAATAATTTTATTATATTAAATACAACGTTAACAGACGATTTAATCAATGAAGGTCTAGCACGTGAAACAATATCTAAAATACAACAAATAAGAAAGAGTAATAATTTTGACATTGTAGATAGAATAAAAGTATATTATGAAGCTAATGATGAATATACTAATAGAATTAATGACTTTCTAGATATGATTAAAGATGAAACTTTAGCTATTGAATTTAATAAAGAAAATAATTTAAAAGATGAATATGATATTAATGATTATAAAGTAAAATTTAAACTTGAAAGGTTATAAAAATTAACAAATACATTATTATATTGCTTTTAATAAGTAGTGTAGAATAAGTGTGGAGATTTTTAACCTAAAAAATAAGATTTATAATTTAAACTAATTTTAAGATAGAAGGAGTAGATAGTCAATATCTATTCCTTTTTAAATTACATAAATTTCTTGTCTAATAGAAGTTAATTCTTTTAGTTTATTATTTTCAGATGGAGAGTCAAATATAGGGATAGAAATATTAACTTTATATTCTAATGAATGATTAGATGTTAATTTTTGCTCATATTTTATATTACATAATTTTTTTATTTTAATATTTATTTCTTCATAATTGTTATTTCCATATTTTAAATTATAATAATCTTCTATTGTTATATAATTTTTTTAAACATTTGTAATACAGGAAACGCTATCCTATTAATAAGGTACTATTGACAAAAGCGAACAATTATGCTATAGTATTAATTCGAAAAGGAGAAAAAGATGAAAAATAAAATAAGTAAAATATTTTTAGCATTTCTTGTAACAATATCATTTATAATGCCTGTAAACGCTACAATAATAGATGAAAAAGTAGAAAAAGAAACAGAAGAAAAAGGAAGCAATAGTCCATCGCCTTCACCATATTCTAGATATGTTAAATATATATCTGGACAAGTAGCAGATGGTACTGATGGTGCTAGATTAATGCAAAAAGCATTAAATGCTACGATGAATTGTGAACTAGATGTTACTGGTAGACTTGATTCGAAAACAAGAGCATGTATTAGAAATTTCCAAAAAAAATATGGAATTATTGATCCAACTCTTGTCGGAGAAAAAACTATTGGTAATTTAAACTATGTTTATAAATTTAAAAAAGTAATCGTAGATTGTAGTAGTTTAAATATAAGACAATATCCTAATACTAGTTCTAGTATATTAGCTAAAGCAAAGAAAGGAACTATTCTTACATATATTAGTGAAACAACTGTAAATGGTGCCAAATGGTACAAAATAACATATAATAATGTTATTGGTTATGTTCATTCTAATTATGTTGCTGATGATTTTATTGAAGTAGATATAACTTCTCAAGTACTAAGATTATATAAAGATAAAAATTTATTCTTAGATTCATTAATAGTAACTGGAAAATATGGAACACATGACACCAATAAAGGTTATTATAAAATTTTCTATACTCAAAGAGATAGATTATTAAATGGAGAAACATTTGTTAATTACTGGATGAGATTTATCAGCAGTCCTGCTATCGGATTACATGATTCATCTTGGAGAGGAACTAGAGAAACCTTCCAAAAATATGGTGGTATAAAATATAAAGGTCCTGGTGCTGCTGGTTCATCAAGTTCAGGAAGTCACGGTTGTGTAAATATACCATTAGAAAAAATGGAAATTATTTGGAACAATGCTGGTATGAATACTATTGTATATGTACATTAAGACTAATTATTTAGTCTTTTTTTATTAAGAAAAAGCTATAACTGTAAACATATAGTTATAATATTTGACCTTTATTCCTAGTTATGATAAACTTAAAATGAAGGTGGTAAAATGAAATTGAAAATAGGTGTAATTTTTGGAGGAAATAGTTTAGAACATGAAATATCCATATTAACAGCAATACAAGCCATGGATAATTTAGACGAAGAAAAATACGAAATTATTCCAATATATATAGCAAAAGATTACACATGGTATGCTGGAGGACTATTAAGACATATAGATAGCTTTAATAATTTTAACTTAATAGAAAAGTATGCCAAAAAAGTAAATCTAATAAATAAAAAGGGAAGATTTGTACTACAAACAACAGGTATAATAAAAAAAGAATATAATGAAATACACTTAGTTATACCAATGGTACATGGTGCAGGAATGGAAGATGGAACTATCCAAGGATATTTACAAACATTAGGTATACCTTATGTATCAAATAATATATATTCCTCTGTAATATGTCAAGATAAAATATTTACTAAAGAAATATTAGACTATAATGAAATACCAGTAATTAAATATGTATGGTGTTTTGACAATGATTACTATAAAGATAAAAAAGCTATTTTTAATAAAATAGATAAATTAAAATACCCATTAATAATTAAACCAGCTACATTAGGTTCTAGTATAGGTATTCAAGTCGTTAATAATCTAGAAGAATTAGATACAATAATCACAGAAGTTTTTAAATATGATAGAAAAATATTAATTGAAGAAAAAATAGAAGATTTAAAAGAATTAAATATATCTGTCTTAAAAACAAATGATAAAATATTTACTTCTTCAATAGAACAAATAGAAACTAATCTAACATACAGAGAATATAATGATAAATATAAATTAGATAATTATATAAATGGTAATATAATTAGAACTAATCCTGCTAACATAAGTGAAAAATTAGAAAACGAAATAATAGATCTAGCTAAAAAAGCAACTAATTTACTTAATAATACCGGTCTATGTACCATAGATTTTCTATATGACAATAATAACAAAAAACTATATATAGATGAGATTAATAATATACCAACTTGTTATTCACATCACTTGTGGGAAACTGCCAACATATCATATCGAGAATTGTTAACTATATTAATAAATGATACTTTAAAAAATATAAATAAAGATACACATATTATTAAGACCATGGATATGGATATACTTAAAGGATTAAAAACAAAAGACATAAAGGAAATGAAATAATGTATGCATATTTAAATGGAATAATAAAAGATATAGAAAGTAATTATATAGTTCTTGATATAAATGGAATAGGGTATTTAATATATGTAGCTAATCCATATTATTATCAAATAGAAAATTCTTACAAAGTATATACTTATACGCATATTAGAGAAGATGAATTCTCTTTATATGGATTTAAAAGTAAAGAAGAACTAGATCTATTCTTAAAGTTAATTTCTGTAAAAGGATTAGGTCCTAAAATGGCGTTACCTATATTAGCAACAGGTTCTATAGAAGGAATCATGGATGCAATAGATAGAGAAAACATATTATATTTAAAAAAGTTCCCTAAAATAGGAGACAAAGTAGCAAGACAAATAATTTTAGATTTAAAAGGAAAATTAGCTAAAACAGTTACAAACAACAATGTAAATGAAGAATTAACAGAAGCACTACTTGCCTTAGGATATAAAAATAATGATATCAAGAAAGTTGTAGCAAGTATTGATAGTAATTTAACAATAGAAAATCAAATAAAAGAAGCATTAAAATTGCTTCTTAAGTAAGGAGGTTTTATGAGAATAGGTATTGACATGGATGATACTATTACAGATACATGGAATTATATGTTAGAAGATGTTTCAAAAGAATTTAATATAGAATTATCCATGTTAAAAGAGAAAAAAAATGCTTATGCCAAATTACTTACAGATGACTTTGGCATATCTTTAGATGAATATTGTCAAAAAATGCGACCAGTATATCAAAGACATGTATTAAATTTGCCATTGCAAAAAGAAGCTGATAAATATATTAATAAATTACATGATGAAGGTAATGAAATATATTTCATAACAGCAAGAGAAACATTATTTTATAATGATCCATATGGTTTATCGAAAGAATACCTTACTAAGAATAATATATATTTTGATAAACTAATTACAGATGCCAAAAATAAAGAAAAAATATGTGAAGAATATAATGTTGATATCTTAATTGATGATAGATATACCACAATTGAAAAAGTTATTAATAATGGTAAAAAAGCTATAATTTTTGATACTAATTGGAACAGAGATTATAATAAAAGCCCAAGAGCACATAATTGGCAAGAAGTATATAACTATATTAAAAGTTTGGAGGATAATAATGAATAAAATGTTTGTCCAAGACGAATTAGAAGAAGATAAAGTAGAAAATATTAGACCCGAAACATTAGACGAATATATAGGACAAACAGAAGTAAAAGAAAATCTTCGAGTATTTATAAAGTCAGCACTAATAAGAGAAGAAAGCCTTGATCATGTCCTATTATATGGTCCACCAGGATTAGGTAAAACTACATTGGCCTATATAATAGCTAATGAATTGGGAACTAACATTAAAACTGCAAGTGGGCCATCACTTGAAAAAAGTGGAGATTTAGCAGCCATATTATCTACTCTTGAACCTAATGATGTCTTATTCATAGACGAAATTCACAGAATGCCAAGATTTATTGAAGAAATATTATATCCTGCTATGGAAGACAATTATATAGATATAGTGATTGGGGGTGACGGAGCTAGTAGAAGTATAAAAATAGATTTACCACCCTTTACATTAGTCGGAGCAACAACTAGAGTAGGGGACTTATCTAGTCCACTAAGAGACAGATTTGGCATAATATCTAAACTAAATTATTATACCGAAGAAGAATTATTTCAAATAATAAAAAGAACGTCTAGAGTATTAAATATGGAAATATTGGATAATTCTGCTAAAGAACTTGCAAAAAGAAGTAGAGGAACTCCTAGAATTGCCAATAGATTATTCAAAAGAGTAAGAGATTTCGCACTAGTTGATGGAAAAAGTGTAATAGACAAAGAAGTATTAGATAAAGCACTAGATAGGCTAAAAGTAGATAAATTAGGGCTTGATGAAACAGACTATAATTTATTAATATCTATCATTGAAAAATTCAATGGTGGGCCAGTTGGAATAGATGCCTTAGCAGCATCAATCGGCGAAGAAGCAAACACAATTGAAGATGTGTATGAACCATATTTATTACAAAATGGATATTTAAAAAGAACTTCTAGAGGAAGAATGGTAACAGATAAAACTTATAAATATTTAGGATACGAAAAAGATAATTAATAATCTAAGCAATCTACAATGAGATTGCTTATTTTTAATATATTTTATCATGTAAATAAATGCTTTACATTTCAGCATTAAAATGATATAATAAGTGCAAATTTTCGGGATTACATTAATTTCGATTGAGTAAGGAGAAAAATGAATAGATTAGAAAATATTGAAAAAATGAAAGAAATAATAAAACGTATGAGTAAAGAGGAAAGTTTTTATTATATTAGAGACAATATACCAGAGTACACAATGTATGGTTATATGCTAGAATGCAATAAAAATAACATGTCAAGTAAAGCACTTAGATTTGGTAATAGAAGATTATCTTATCAAGAATTTGACGATGCTATAGGTAGATATGCCAAAGGTTTTTTGGCTATGGGTATTACCAAGGGAAGTAGGGTAGCATTATTATTACCTAATTTACCTGAATCAACTATCATAATATATGCTTTAAATAAAATAGGTGCTATATCTGATAATATTGATCCTACTAGTAAGCCCGATAGAATTAGACACTTTTTAGAAACAGAAGGTATTAATGCAATTGTATGCTTTGATGCAGTGTTTGAAAATACAATAAAACCTAATCTTAATTATATACGTGGAGAATTACATATTGATAAAATTTTAGTTCCTACGATAAAAGATTCTTTAGGGTTAGTTACTGGAGCATTATATAGTTTAACAAATAAAGCAAACCAAATTGAAAAAGAATATTTAACAGAATCGGGTAAAATAGAACTCATAAGTATTAGAGATTTTTTGAGCAATTGTAGATACACATTAAGTTATACCACTCCATATATTAAAGGTGAAATAGCATCCATATGTCATTCATCAGGAACAACAGGTATTCCAAAAATAATACCATCCACAAATGAAAATATTAATTTTATAACTTTTCAACATCAATTATTAGATGATGATTTTAGTAATGTCAAAACTATGCTTCATTTTTTACCAGGATTTGCTAAATTTGGTTTTTCTGATGTCATGCATATGGGGCATTGTTTAGGCCTTGAATTAATAGAACAACCTATATTTACATTAGAATTGGCTATAAATATGATTCTTAAGTATAAGATTAATGCAGTCTTTAGTTTGCCTGCGTTATGGGTAAAATTGGTTGAAGATACTAAGTATTCTAATATTGATTTATCTTTTCTATATGAAGCTGTTTATGGTGGTGGAGAATTAAGACCATCTATAGTTGCTAAAATTAATAAATTTTTTGTAACGCATGGGGCAAGATGCCTTTTAAGAGTCGGTTATGGTCTTAGTGAATTAGATGGTACATGCATTTTAGAAGATCCATTTAGATCATCAAAAGGAAGCTGCGGAACGGATTTAATTGGTGGAATGGGGAAAATTATTAACCCAGAAACAGGAAAAGAAGTACCAAATGGAGAACCTGGTGAATTATGGTTTACTAAAGGAAGTTTCCCAGTTACAGAATTTGATGGTAAAACAATACTAAAAACAGGAAAAATTGATGAAGAAACATATTTACGAACTGGTGACTATATGATTAAGAATAATGATGGGGAATATTTCTTTTATGGAAGAATGAGTAATGATATAAGTCGCTATGATGGTTATAAAGTAAAGCCAGCAGCCGTAGAACCAATTATTGCATCATCACCTTATGTTAAAGATGTTATGTTAACTGAATACCACGATAATGATAGATATGGCGAAATGCCTCTTGCTTTTATTGTTTTAGAAGATAATATAGATGAATCATATGAAAAAATAATTGATGATATTATAAATAGAATTGTTAATGCACCAAGAATATCATTCCGTGATATACCTGGCAAACTTAAACTTGTTGACTCCATTCCTATGACACCTGCGATGAAAAAAGACTATAGAAAAGCTAAAGAAATAGGAGTTACAGGTGAAGAAATAACTATATTGACTAAGGAAACTAATATGGGGCTTGAAGGATATGACATTATATACCCAGAAAAAGTAAAAATAAAAACTATAAAGAAATAATCTACATTTGTAGTGTACATAAGTATGTTTTATTATGTAAATAAATGCTTTGCATTTCAACATTAAAATGATATAATAAGTGCAAAATTGAAAAAATCATAAACAATAGTAAATTATCATTTCGCGATATTCCAAGAAAAATAAAAATTGTAAACGAAATACCTTTAACAAAAGCTTATAAAAAAGATTATATAACTGCTAAAAATAATGGGCTATCAGGCGATGAAATAACAATAATTACCAATGAAACTAATATCGGATTAGAAAGTTATAAAATAATTTATCCAAATAACTTACAAAAAATAAAAAGAAATAGTTTACATTTGTAGACTATTTCTTTATTTTATGTTAGAATTATCATAGAGGTCGTGATATGTATGGGATTTAATTTAGGAATGGCTTGCTCGGGATGTATATATATTGTTCTTGTTACAATGATGTATTTTAATAAAAAAAGAATAAGTACATATGAAAATAAGATATATGGACATCTATTATTAGTATCTGTATTACAGATTATAATGGGATTGTTAGGATTTATTACTATATATTATTATCCAAATGCCTTATTAATCAAAAGAATAATTAATGTTGCATATTTATTTAGTTTAATATGTTGGGCATTAATATTTACACTTTATGTTATATCTATTTCTTTTAATAATAAACAAAATAAAAAAATAGATTTCATAATCTTTGCACTATTTTTAATTGTATTTTTAATTATATCAGCATTACCATTGGGTTATTATAATATAAATAATTTTGTTTATACAAGTGGTTCTGCTGTTAGCTTTACGTATTTTATGTCTTTTCTATGTATTCTTACAATAATTTTTTGTGTTATTAAAAACAGAAAGAATCTATTATCAAAGAAATATATACCAGTAGCATCATTCTTTTTAATAGGAATTGTAGCTTTAATTTTTCAAATAAATAATCCTAAATTATTTTTAATTAGTCCTATGGAAATGATTGTAACAATAATTATGTATTTTACAATAGAAAATCCCGATGTAAAAATGTTAACAGAAGTATATCGTGCTAAAGAAATAAGTGATAATGCCAACGAAGAAAAAACAATGTTTTTATTTAATGTAACTAAAGAAATTAAAACTGTTACCAATAGTATTAATAGTCATACTGATACAATTCTTGAAGAAACTTCCAATAAAAATATAAACGTTGCTGTTGTTAATGATAATGCCATGGAAATAAAAAGTGATATAGCTCAATTTAACACTATGACTAATGAGCTTTTAGATATATCAAGCATTGATGCAGCAAATATTAAAGTATATAATACTAAATATAATATTAAACTTATTTTAAAACAAATTATAACTACATATAAAGATAAATGTAATAACATTGAATTTAGATCAAATATAGCAAGTGATCTACCAGAATATATGTATGGAGATAGTATCAATCTTAAAAAAATATTAATTTCTCTTCTAGATAATGCTATAAAATATACAAATAATGGATATGTAGAACTTAATGTTTCATGTGTTAAGAAACAAGATATATGTAGATTAATCATTTCAATAGAAGATTCAGGTATTGGAATAAAATCAGAAGAATTAGACAAAGTATTCAATAAAAATAAAGAAGGATTAAATAGAGATAATCTAAAAAATAACTTATATACAATAAAGAAAATATTAACAATTATGGGGGGTGCCATCATAACTAATAGTACATATGGTAAGGGTACAACAATGAAGGTTATTTTAGATCAAAAGATAGTTCCAGATGAATTTTCCCCTGAACTAAAATTATATAACAATAAAAAGATATTACTTATTGATTCAAACGAAAACACATATAAAATATTCAAAAAAATATTGCATAGTGATAATATTAATATTGATTATGTTGGAGTAGGGAAGTTAGGACTTGATAAAATTAGAGAAAAAGAAAAATATGATTTAGTATTTATAGAAGATGATTTAAAACCAATAGATGGATATGAAATTATTAAAAAGCTAAATAATATTAAAACATTTAATTCTCCAGTTGTATTATTAACCAAAGATAGCAATATTCAATATAGTGATGATTATAAAAAATATGGTTTCAAAAATTATTTATTGAAACCAATAAAGAAAAAAGACCTATTTGAAATAATAGATACACTAACAAGTGATAAATAAAAAGAAATGGCTTAGTTATACCTAAGCCATTTAACGTTTAATTACCTAAAAGTAGGGGATATTAACGATTGCAATTGCATTGATGAGGATGATTGTTGCAGCAATTATTTCCATTATTAAAAAATAATATAAAGAATATTATCAAAACTATAATTATAATCCAAAGGCCACCACCTGAACCATAGCCATCATAACCACCGTAACCATATCCGTATCCATATCCAGGATATCCATACATAATATCAATACTCCTTTCTTTAATATTATATTGTAACATGATAAAAGTATATACTAAGTATACCTATTTAGTAAAAAATAGAACTTAACATAATATACATTATAGGAAATAAGAATGTTTAAAAATAAAACAAAATATCATTATAATTATTAATATATATTATATTCGTTAAACTTCATAGAAATTTAATTTAATAATATTAATACAATTATCCATCTTTTAATACTTCGGCGCAAAATATCAGATGCAAAATATCATATGTATCAAATAATACAATTGATGCAATTTTTGGAATAATTAATACATTTATATTATTTAAAATACTTCGATGCAAATTTAAAGATCTTTTTTTTGGAAAATCATATAATAAAGTATAACAATTATATGAATAGGGGGAATGCAATAAAAAATAGGGGACACTCCCCTACTTCATTAATATATTCCCCTAGATTGTATTTCTGCAATTTTATCAAAAACTTCAGAAGCATTTTGTTCAGTAATTTCCGTATATCCAAGTTCTTTAAGTGCTAACACCTTAGCAGTATTTAATTCTTGAGTTCTAGATAACTTTTCTTCATTTTTTCTTGATAATTCATTTTCCCATTTTTTGTGTGATTCTGCTAATTTTGTCTTTGAAGCCCCACCATTAGAATACAATGTCATTGCAGAATACATAATACTTTCGAAAATAAATTGTTGTTCTTCTTCAAAAGAGTAAGTTGTAGGACTAGTAAAGCCAGAAGCCTTAGAAATATAAGCTAATATATATCTAGTTTCTTTAGTTTTAACTGCTGATTGAATAAAATGATAAAAATAAGTAAGCATAGTTAAACTATTTTTGGTTTTATCTTCATTTAAAATTTCTTTCATTAAAAAGACAATATCTGCTATAACCTGTTGTTCCTCAGCTCTCAATCCCGTTAAAGAAATTACCTCATTTTTCTTTGGGTTCTCTTTTTTAGCATTAAAAATCTTACTCCCTACTCCTTGGATATATTCCTTTGTCAATTCAACATTTGCTAATTCTTCTTCGTTTTTAACATCTAAAAGAGAAAATAACATTTGACATTTATCATTAGAAATTTTAGACAAATCTTTACTATCTAAATAATTATATACCATTTGTCTTGAAACTCCTAAATATTTAGCTAAGTTAACTTTAGAAATATTAGCTTCCTTTAATATTAAATTAATTTTATCTACAGTATTCATCTTCCCATCTCCATAATATAATTTTATCATTTTACACTTTTTGTGTCAAGCCTATCATTTTATTTATATACTTCTTTAATAATTCCCCCACCAATACATTGTTCACCATCATATAGTACACAAAATTGTCCTGGTGTAACAGCTTTAGCTTTATCGTAAATTACTTTTAATGTATTGTCATCTATATATTCAACTTTACATTCAATATCTTTTTGTCTATATCTAAATTTACAACTACATTTGTTAGTTCTTTTATCAGTCAAAAAATTAAACTCTTCAATTATAGCTTCCGTAGAATATAAATATTTATTTTCATTACCTTTAGCAACATACAAAATATTATTTTCAATATCTTTTTTTACAACAAAAATTTTATTATCTCCACCACCTAAGTTAAGACCTTTTCTTTGACCTATTGTATAGTACATAAGACCAATATGTTCACCTAAGATTTCATTAGTTTCAACATCAACAATTTTCCCAGGAATATTTGGTAAATAATTCTTTAAAAAGTTAGTAAAATTTCTTTCTCCAATAAAACAAATCCCAGTAGAATCTTTCTTTTTAGCTGTTATTAAATCATTTTCCAAAGCAATCTTTCTAACTTCTGGCTTTTCAATATCTTGCAAGGGAAATATTACATCTTTAAATATATCTTTATTAACATAAGCTAAGAAATAACTTTGATCTTTATTTTTATCACTAGCTTTATACAAGTTTCCATCAATTATTTTAGCATAGTGACCCGTAGCAATATAATCTGCTCCCAATTCTTTTGCCTTTTTATAGAACAAATCAAACTTTATATATTTATTACACATTACATCTGGATTAGGTGTTCTACCCTTTTTTAATTCATCTAAAAAATAAGTAAATACATTATCCCAATATTCTTTTACATAATCAACTCTATAAAGTGGAATATTTAATTTATCACATATATTTTTAGCATCATTATAATCTCTCTCTTGAGGACAAATATCATTATTCAAATCAGGATTTCCCAAAAAATCATTATTTATTGTGCTATCCCAATTTCTCATAAATAAACCTATAACATTATAACCTTTTTCTTTTAAAAGAAGAGCTGCCACTGAACTATCTACTCCCCCACTCATACCAATTACTACTGTTTTCATATTAGTTACTCCTTTTCAAATATATCTGTTAAAATTATATCATATTTAAAAGTAAAAAAAAACAACTTCAAAAGAAGTTATGCCCTAAATAAAAATTTTAACAACAAGTTTTAATAATGATGGAAAAACAAATGTTTCCAATATTGATGATATCAAAGACATAACTGAAGCTATTAATAATACAAAAGAATATTTCTTAATAAAATTAGATAATGTATTAGTTTTATCTTTAAATATTTGTTTTAACAATTTTGTACTAAAAAGAATAGAATAAATCATAAGAAGTAATACTGCAAAAATATTTAACAATTGACCAAATATTAAATATAAAAAAGATAATATAACACCCTTAGTTTTGTACATTACTATAAAAGAAGTAAGAGAGAATCCCACAACAAAGCCTTTTATATAAGTCATAAATATATTAAAAATAACCCCTATAATAGTCATACCTAAAATCCAAATAATTATTACATAAGTAAAATTAGTAATAATACTATTTTTAAAAGAAACAGTATTATCTAAATTATAGTTATTTATATTTTGAATAAAAACACTAATTTTATTTATTATTACTTGTTTATCATTATTATTTATAATAGTCATAAATATACTACCAGTTATTACTCCTAAAATAAGAATACTAATTACAAAGATATTAATTTTTTTATTTGGTACTATTAATCTACTTACATTACTAATTTTTTTTCTCATTTGTATTCACCCAATAAATTATATTCTTTATAGTTGTAAATATTCACTTTTTCTTGTATAATTAAATAGAGGTGTAGAAAAATGAGTACAAAAAAGAAAAAAAAGAAATCTAACGTTAATACCTTTAATAGAATAATGGGTATATTTATGTTAGCTCTAATGGTAGGATCAAGTCTAATTGGTATTATTGCTTATTTTTTAAATTAATTATTATCAAGAAATTGATAATTTTTTTTATTAAAAAAAGCCTTTAAAAGGCCAATATAATTACAACAATACCCACTATTATAGCTAATATAGCAATAGCATAATAAGAAACAAATCCACCACTATAAGCAGGTTTAGTTTTCTTAATTGTTTTAATTTCTGGTTCAATATCTTTAGGAGGAGCATCTACCTCCGTAGCATAACTTCCTACAACAAAATTCATAAGAGGAGTCTCAACTTTTTTATAACTCGTAGCTTCTACATTAAAAATATGAATAACTTCCAACATATTTTTAACTTCTACCCTACCATTATATTTAGAAGAAAACCACATTATAAATGTTTTATATCTATCATTATTAATCATAATAACATTATTATCTACCTTTATATTATGTTGCGTAAGTAAATTAAATGAACTATTAATAATATAAGCAAGAACTTGGTCAACTAAAACAAATTTTTTTTCATCCATTTTTTCCAAAATACTTTGCATACTTTCATTCATAATAGGTAGTACTAATGTGATATTATAGTCATCAACATAATTATAAGTATTCTTTACATTTTCTAAAACCCAAGTTTCATCATTTTCATCCATATTATAATTACCCATTTTTGTTTTTATTTCAATTGAAATATTTGTTTTTTGATAACTATTTTCAGGTATACATATATAATAATTAATAACTTCTGTCCTAACTAGATAAACTGAATGTTTCTGTAATTTAAAAAGTTCTGTAACTTGCATAAAATCCTCCATGTCTTATTTTTCTTCTTTTATAGCATCAAGACCATTTTTTAATAATTCGTCAATAGTAACTTTATTATTCTGCAAAGCTTCAGTAATAAGCATTTTATTTCCATTTTCAAATTTTACATATATAGATTTACTCTTAACACATGGAAAATAATATACATAATTGTCATCTTCATAAAATTTTTCTTTTACACTTTGACAAGAATAAGTAGCATCTATAATTTGTAAACTATTTTTCTTATTTTGTAAGTTTTCTTTTCTTATTAATATTATTAATCCACAAATAAAAATTAATACTCCAAGAATAATGATAATATATTTCTTCTTCATATACTCTCTCCTATAATAAAAGTATAGCATAAAACATCTAAAAAAAAAAGAGTAAAATTTATATTTTTACTCACTTATATAATTATACCCAGATGCTCTTATCAATCTATTAAAAATAGCTAATCCCAAACCTTCTTGTTTTACACTTTCTATAATTATTAAATTAGCATTATATTTATCAACTTTTCTCAATAATGTAAATATATTATGAGATATTTCTTCATAAGTATTTCCATAGTTTAAGAATTTAAAGCAAGGAACATCTTTCAACTTTTCTGATCCTATAATAATAGTTCTATCAATAACATTTTTCCTTACCAAATCAACAATATTTTCCTCAGAGTAAAGAAGTAACACCTTAGTCTTCGGAGCATAGTGCCTATATTTCATACCAGGACTTTCTACCTTCCCTTTAACCACTCCAAAAACACCACTAGATATTTTAACGTCCCCTATCACTTCTCTAATATCTTCTTCACATATAAAACCAGGTCTTAATATTACCGGTACACCATCAACTACTTTTACTACTGTAGATTCAAGCCCAATCAAAGAATTATCTCCATCAATTATATAGGAGACTGATTCACTAAATTCATCTTTTATATCATCTATATTAGTCCCACTTGGTCTCCCAGAAACATTAGCACTAGGAGCCGCAATAGGTTGATCTAGTTTTTCTAATATAGTATGTATAATCTTATTTGAAGGAATTCTAATACCTACCGTATCTAAATTACAACTTACAACATCAGGAATATTTTCTTTCTTTTTAAGTATTAAAGTAAATGGTCCAGGCATAAAAGCATCTATTAATTTTTGTTCAACATCATTACTAATAATTGCATATTTAGAAATATCTTCCATATTTGCCAAATGTACTATTAACGGATTATCCATTGCTCTTTTTTTTGCAATAAATATTTTTTTAACTGCCTCCTCATCAGTAGCAATAGCCCCTATTCCATATACTGTCTCCGTAGGAAAAATAACCAAATTACCACAAGATAAAGATTTACACACTTCATCTAATTCATTCTTATCAATAACATTTTTCCAATTAACAACTTTCATTTCTATCACCCAAAAAACTACAATGACGACATAATTCCTCACACTTTTTATTATTTCTAAAATTATTTATCATATCATTAACCCTTTTACTATTATAAATATCATCAATATTATCTTTATATATATTACCCAAATTAATTACCCCCCTACTATCAAGACAACAAGGAATAATAGTACCATCAGATAAAATACCAATATGATCCCTTAATCCTAGACACTTTCCAAATTCATTATAATAATTATTATCTAAATCAGGCCATATAAATTCATGAAATGTATCTATAAATATATTATTACAAACATTAATCTTAGAATTATCTTTAATATTTTCAATACATACATTATATCTTTTATTAATAAATTCAATAATATCCTTAGTATTATCATCTTTTAACCAAAATCTTAAATTTATATAAGTATTATCTGAAATACTATCTATATAATCAAAAATATTAATTAAATAATCATTAAGACTTATTTTATACTTAGTATTATAACTATGTAAAGAAATATTAAGTCTTTTAATTCTAATATCTTTATTAAGTCTATTTATTAAATACCCATTAGTAGTTAACATAACATTAAACCCTTTTTCATTAGCTATTCTTATAAATTCAATAATATCCGAATGCATTAAAGGTTCACCCAAAACATGTAAATATATATTATTACAAATAGGTTTAATCTTATCTAATATAAAAATAAATTCATTAACTGTCATATATTTAATAGTTCTCTTATTTTTAATACAAAAACTACAATTTAAATTACAAGCATTAGTTATTTCTATATATATTTTATTTAATTTTTTCATAATATCACAAAAAATATATTAACATATTTTAAAAGAAAAAGAAATGTTTTATTACATTTCCAATTTTACTTTTGAATCAATATCTCTTCATTCTTTGAATTAATTCCATATAAATTCATATTATAATAACTATATTCATCTGTAGGTACTAATTTAAAAGATACAATATCTGAGACATCTAATTTTTTAAAAGGAAAATCAAAACTAAAAGAATAATTACAATCTTTTTCAGATATATATACATTACCATCATCAGTTAAAATAAGTAAATTACCATCTCCAGCACAACATATAGGCATAATAGCTATATTCTTAACATTTTCCTTATCAAATATTACTCTCTTTTCATTATTATCTTCATTTACAGCATAAAGAACATTCTCATCTATAAAAACATGGTAAGTAATAAAATCTTCTTCATTTAAAATAGTTTTCCCTTCATCTGTCTTAAATGTAGCCTCTTCAAGTAAAGTCAATACCTTTTCTTCTACTTTCTCTTCTTCATAAATAGTAAAATCTTTCTTATATAACATATCTCCCTTTTTATATATATCTTTTTCTAATTTATAATAAGTATGCTCTACATCACTAATTAGTTCACTTTTATTAATAACTACACCTTGAGGTAATTCCTTTCTAGTAGTACAAATATCCAAATATGATTCAAAAACAACCTCATCTTTTTGCATATCTCTATTAAAACAAACATACTCATATTTTAAATTAAATCTCATAATAACAAAAGCTATAACCATAACAATAAAAACAATTATCATAACTACTTTAGTTAATATATTCATTTTCTTCTCTTCTTTCTTATTTATAAGTTTCATAACTACCTCCTAGAATAAATATAACATAACTAAGTATTTAGTTCAACTATTTTCAAAATATATCTTTCATTATTTGTATAAGATATATCAAAAACATAAGTGCTAGTTCTGTTAATATATTCATGCTTTATAGATTTTTTATTAAAATTATTTGAGCCATTTAAACATTTATATTCTAAATATGAAAATATATTATCATTATATATATATCATTATTTAGTAATAATATTAATTTTTTTTATCTGAATAATAATATCAAATCCATTTTTGATACATTTTTGTCTAGTACAAAAAGTTTGAATATTAATAATCAATTAATAAAGAATCAAAATGCACTTTTAAATCAATATAACCATTATGTTTGACACAACAATCAAAATACTACAGTTAATTATTAATAAGTTTGTTTTATTAATAGGATTATTATATTCATTTCAAATATAAGTTTCTTTTTATAGATACATTCATCACTATATTTAATATACAATTGTTTGCTTATGTTAAAGTATTTATTTTTAGTAATAGTCTAGATGCATCACTAGTCATTTTTGATATGTCATACAGATCACATCAAAAATAGCAGTATTAAGATTTATATTTATACTACTATCTACTATTTTTATTTAATTAATATATAATTAATTATTTCTTTCAACATAAAATACCTGTTCAGATAAATATAGTTTATACAAAAATGTCAATTTATCAATAGTAATAGATATTCTATAATATTCATTAACCGCCAATTTCTTCCATTATTCACTATAATAAATAAAAGAGTAGTGTAAAATTATATACTACTCTTTTTTAAAAATATAACGTAAAATATAGTTGAAATAAAAAATTTCAATGTTATTAATACTTAAATAATTAAATATTACACGGCAATAATATTTAACAAATAATTGATTACTATAAAATTACTATAAATAATATTTCAATAGATAAATATCATTTATATTGCATATTTTAATATAAATCAAAATACGCAGATATTGATGTTCCAGAAGTTATATTTGTCCAAGTTGCTCTAGTATTATAAGTTCCATTTGCATCCCAAGAAGTAACATTAGCTTGACCAGCAGCAGTAAATCTTATATTTGCTTTACCAGAATCATACCAAATTAAATTAAACATTTGTCTTCCAGCTTGTGTTTCTACAGTAGGCGTTCCGGAAACACTAGTTGATGAAATAGATGTATAGAATTTAGTGCCTAATGAACTTTTTGTTATTCTATGGCTTGAATTATAACTTAATACAGAATACTCACTTGCGCTAACCAAGACAATAAAAGTAAAACAAGCACATAAAATTATGCCAAAAGATGCAATGTTTTTAATTGTTTTCTTCACTACAAATCCTCCTTTCATAATTACCGAATTATTCCATCAATACTGCAATAGATAATTCTACATTTATCATACTATTTTTTTAAGAAAAAATCAAGAAAGTATATAATTATTAATAAATTTATTTATATAATTATTATTGTAATAAATTTTATATTTCTAATTATAATCATTTGTGCAAAAAGTAAGAACACTAAAAAAGTTATTCTCTAAAAGAGATAACTATAATAATTGATTAATATATAAATATTATTTACATATTATTTTTTTCGTTGTAATTCCACATATAAAATTAATGAAAATACCAATTATAAATAATAATATTAATTTCATTACATCTAATGAATTTATTTTAAATGAAAAAAAGTATTTAACAAAAATATTAAAGAAAATATTTATTAGAACAGACAATAAAAAGGTTACAAAAAACAATAATATTAATAATATAATGACACGTTTCCTAATTTGAATCATATTATACCCAACTAATCTTGATATTTTTACATTTCTTTTCAAGTCAGAAATTGTATTCTTAATAATAATTATATATATTATCAAAAATATTAATGATACAAGGCAAATAGCCATTTTTAACACACTTAATATATCACTTATATTTGATAATTTCATTCCTTCTCCATGATGATAAAAAGTATCAATAATAAATTTAGAATTGGAATTATTGTCTATATTTGAAAGTTTATTTTTAATAGAAACAGCTTCATCATATGAATCGAAATTAATTGAATACGTATATAATTTACTTTTTTGATACAACTGTTCAAATTTATCATTAGATATTACTAATTCAGGCCACTCAGTCCACTTTGAAGGATAAAAATCCGATATAGAAAATTCTATTGTTTCATCTAAAAATTTAAATCCAATCTTTTGATTTCTATACTGTTGAAAATTATAAGATTCTTTACCATCTTCATAAAAAGGAACTCTTAAAACAATAGAAATTTCATCACTTTTCAAATTCATATTTCTTTGTTCCTGATTTCTAACTAATATATAGTCATCAAAATCACTAGTAAGTAATTCATTCCATGTTATTTTATACTCACCATCATACTTTGATATATATGAATTAATTATATTACCATTTGAATCTTGAATAGTGTAACTACCATCAACAATAATATCATATGACTTGTCAGGAGTAAAAATAATTGCTTTTTCAATTTTTGTAACGTTTTTTATTTTCTGAAGATAATCATAATAATCATTATTACTAGACACTATTAATATGGAATGTTCAGCAATAATGTTTTCCTCAACTTCTCGAAAATAGTTAACAAAATTATATAAAATAAATATTGATGATAATAATATAGAAAGAATAATAATATAAATTTTTGTTGTTTTTTTTCTAAAAAAACTTCTTATTAACATTAATCATCACCTTCTATCATTAAATTTATATTTTTTCTTTTGTTTTTTAAAAAATACAATAATGCAACTATTATACTAGTAAAAATAACAACAAACACAGATATCAAAAATGTATTTAAGTGTAATAATATTTCAAATCCAGAATAAATTAAACCCTTTAAAAAATAAAATTTAATTAAATTATAAATTATTAAAAATAAAAACAACCCAATTAGATATGAAAATATACTGGAATAAACAATTTCTAATAAATATATAAAAACAATTATATTGTTCGAATATCCCATTGTCATTAACAAGCCGATGCTTTTTATATCATTAAAATACTTCTTTTTAGTATAATTAATAATTATAATAACAATTGAAGCCATTATAACAGAAACCACAATATTGCAAGCAAATAATATTTTATTGATAATATCATAATCAATTTGACTACGAATATTAACTCTTGAAAATCCTTTTTTCTCAAGATCATTTAAAACCAACTCAACATTTTTTATATTATCAACTACTACCATAAATCCATAAATCGTATTTTCGTTATTAACTGTAGTAATACTTTTTATTTCTTCCATATCCTTTTTAGAAATATAGCATGTATTACTTGGATTCATAACTTTCTTTGCATCATATATGCCAACTATTTTAAATTCTTTTATATATTTATCATTCTCAATCAGTCTCTTTCCATCGAAAAGATAAGAATAATAGTTTATTTGAAAAGAAGTATTTAATAGTTCATATCCAGATAAAAATTTTTTTTCATCTACCAATAAATTAAATGCTTCACTTGATGGTAAAAAATCTATTGGGCAAATTGCAAAACCAGTATCATCAGCGTCAAATTTTTCACCTACGACATTAGTTGGTAAAATACTATAATTAGCATAAACTAAATCAATATAACCATCTAATTCATCAGATTTAAATGTGCTCTCAACAGAAGCCGTATCATAATTTGCACTATGAACATCCTGGACATGATTAATACTGATTAAATCACTATAGCCAAAATCTTCAACATCATCTCTTGGAGAAACACTTATTGTTCTAAAACCAATATTTTTAATGATAAAATTGTCTATATAATTAATTAAAGAGTTTTTAAATGTTAATAAGGATAACAAAACAACAGTAAATAGCGATAAAACAATTACATAAAAAGCATTTTTTTTATTTCGAAAAAGTCTAATAAAAGACAGTTTTAAAAAATCAATTATCATTTTTTTGCATCGTCTCCTATCAATTTTCCATCTTCTAACGTATATATTTTACCAGCATATTTTTTCACATCGTCACTATGACTAACAACAATTACACACTTTCCATTATTTGCCATTTCCTTCAGATATAAAAATATTTCATTTTCTTTTGATTTATCCAAATTGCCTGTTGGTTCATCAGCTAAAATTATTGCTGGATTATTTGCTAAAGCTCTAGCCAATGCCACACGTTGTTGCTCACCACCAGATAATTCATTTGGATAATGATTTATCCTATTTTCTAGTCCCATTTTTTTTAGTAAAGATACAGAAATATCATATCTATCACTTTTAGCAATATCTTTATTAATAAGCATTGGAAGCATAACATTTTCATACGCTTTCAAATAAGGATCTAATTGAAAATTTTGAAAAACAAAACCTATATTTTTCATTCTTAAATGTGATAATTCGTTATCATTTAAATTTTTGACACTCTTATCATATAATTTATAATTTCCTTTATCAAAAGAATCAATTAATCCTAATATATTAATCAGTGTTGTTTTACCACTACCACTATGACCCATTATTGCATAAAAAACACCAGATTCAAATTTAACACTTAAATTTGATAATATTTTTATTTGCTCACCTTTTTTTTGATAATTCTTACAAATATCTTCTAAAACTATAAGAACTTTTTTTTCTTTTTTTGACATTAATGAACCTCTTTCTAAATAACAAATATAATTAAATAAATTTCAGATAATCAATTATATATAACTATTATATCAAAAAAAATATAAAAAATCATTAAATTCTCAACTATATAATTTTTAAATTTGATAATTGTTACTGGATCTAAATCATTAATTAATTCTTTTTATTTATAATTAAAAAATTATTTATAATAAATTTAGTAGCAATAATATTACAAGCTCGTTTAAATAATTAATTATTTGAAATTCCTATATTTTTAGTACTATAAAATATTCATCATCAAAACTCATAAATCATCAACTTTCTAAAGGACTAATTCTTTTCACAAAAGCAATTATCATTATAAATAACCACTTTACTTGTATCTTAAGTAAAGTTAGATATTATTATTATTTCTATTTTTTGTAAATCCTTCTAAATCAAAGCAGTTTTTTAAATAATATTAAACGTTATCAATATTTTTAAATTTATATAAAAAAGCACTTGATTAAACAAGTACTTATTATGAATTTAAAGATTCTGTCTCATATAATTCTCTATATATATTAGAACTATTTAATAATTCATTATGTCTACCAGACGCTACTATTTTACCATTAGATACAACATGAATAATATCAGCATCCATAATCGTAGATAGTCTATGAGCCACAATGACAACAGTATGATTCTTAACCAAATTATCAATAGTTTTCTTTATATACTCTTGAGAAGTATTATCCAAAGCCGAAGTAGCTTCATCAAACAATATTATTTCACTTCCTTTTGATAAAGTTCTAGCAATCGATAGTCTTTGTTTTTGACCACCAGATAGATTAACACCACCTTCACCCAAAACAGTATCATACTTCTTAGGTAAAGACATTATATAATCATCTAAATAAGCCATCTTAGTATATTTTCTAATTTCAGAAATAGTAATTTTATTATTTATTATTTTAAAATTATCTTTAATACTTCTATTAAAAACAAATGGTTCTTGTCTAATAATTGATATATGCTTTCTAAGGCTCTCCTCTGTTAAATCATGAATATTTACTCCATCTATAGTTATTTCTCCTTCTAATGGATCAAATATCCTAGTAAGTAAATTAAATAAAGTTGACTTACCACTACCAGAAGAACCTACAATAGCAACCTTCTTATTTGGAAAAATAGATAGATTAAAATTATCTAATAATTTTTCTTCATCAGGATAAGCAAAAGTAACATCCTTAAATTGTATTATACCATTAACTTTATTTAATTCCTTAATACCAAACTTTTCATCATCATAAATTCTATTCTCTAATATATCATTAACTCTAGATATAGAAACAATAACTTTTTGATAAGTTTGTGTCAAATCATTAATATTTTCTATAAGCCAAGTATAACGATATACATAATAAGTCATAGCCACAAAAAATGTTAATGAAATATTTTTATAATATAATAATATAACACAAGTAGCAAATACCCCTACTTCTAATGTTGATTTAAGAAATCTAGTTTTAATATTAAAACTTTTTTGTATATCAATTTCTTCTTTAGATTTATTAAATATATCTTTAATAATATCTATAATATCATTAATTAAATTATTTTTAATTCCCAATGTTTTAATTTCTCTTACACCCCTAATTGATTCTGTAGCTAAAGAAGTAAACTTATCTTGCTCTTTTTTTCTCTCTTTATGAATTTTTCTAAGTAAAGGATTATATTTTTTAAGTATCAAAAATAATATTGATACAAAAAACAATATTTCTAACCCTACTATCCATGAATTAATAAAAACATATACTATAACTATTAATGAAGCAACCAAAGAGGATATAACATTAAGAATTCTACCAAAAGCAAAGCTTAATGTATCAGCATCATTAGTTATTCTATTAATTATCTCTCCAGATGAAGTTTTTTCATAGGCAACAGCAGGTAAATTAAGTGTTTTCTTATAAGTATAAAAACCTAATTTTCTAGTTAAAGCACTTTCTATAGTATATAACATAGAATTTGCCTTATGTAATAACACACCATCCATAGTTACTTCAAGTATAAAATATATACCCAAATAAACCAAAGAACTAATTACATTAAGATTTGTAATTTCTTCAACTGCTCTACCATTTAAATATCCTGTAAAAATTTCACAAATTCCAGAAGCAAATATTATTATACTTGCAATAATAAGTTTTTTCTTATCTTCTTTAATTAATTTAATTATAGGTCTAAATTCTTTCAAACTTTTCATATCTAACCTCCTAAAAAAAGACCACTTATAATTAAGTAGTCTTGATAATTAAAATTTACATTGTACGTGGAAAACACCAAAGCTCTCCACTTCTATCAAAAACTACCTTATCAAAAATATTTAAATTAATCATTATCTTCATTGTTTTCCACTCCTTTCTCTTTAAATTCAACTTAACTATATCATACTAGTATACGCATGTCAACGCTTTTTTGTTACAATATATTTAAATTTACTTAATTTCACCATCATGAAATACATAGTATTCTCCAATATAATTAATGCTATTATTGTCATCAATAATAATAGCAGATTCATTAGGAAGACCAACAATTTAATGAATATATGAATACTTTTTATTTTCATTAACCCATTCTAAATTATTAATATCAAAATGAGGATCAATAGTTATATCAACTAATCCTATTCCATTATAAAACCACGTTTTAGGATAATCTTTATCATTAGAATAGTACCCCTTTATAGCCATATTCATAGATCCAGCACTTACACCAATTAATATCTTATTTTTAAATAACTTTTTACAATCAATTTTTCTTAAAACTTCTAATTGTTTAAAAGGATCACCACCCATCAAATGAATAATATCACTTTTATTAATTATATCAATCATTTCATCTAAAGAATTTCTATAATCAAGTAAATAGTACTCTTTAATATTAACATCTAATTGATTAAACATTCCCTTAACACCAAGTGCCATATCAGTGCCATTAAAATAGTCATCATTTTTTTAGCACAATCCGAAGCAGCAATAGCTACCAAAGAATTACAATTCTTTAATTCTTTATTAAGAAATTTCTTTACATCTTTACTAAACCCAATCCTTTTATCTGGTCCACTTAACATTATAATCATATACACCCTTCCTTCCCATTTATGAAAATCATTTTATCATATATTTTATAACAACAAAAAGAATCTCCTTATTTAAAGTATTCAATACGTAATTATGAACCAGTACTTGTATAATGTTTAACACCATAATTAAATGAATATATACACGGAATTAAATATATAAAACATAGTATTGGTGATAACAAATGCCAAACACTATTAGATTTACCTACAAAGTATAGAAGTGGATAATAATTAACTGAAGCATAAGGAATAATAAAACTAAATATAAATATAACTCCTTTTTTAAATATACCAATAGGATATTGAGCCATATGTTTACCACCATCAGTAAGTAAATTCTTCACTTCAAGACCATGAACAGTAACAAAACAATATGATGCCATTAGAACAAATATAGCAAAAAATAACACTATTGAAGATAAAATCATTACCAATAACAAAATTATTTTCCCTATAGTTAATTCAATATCTAATTTATATAAAGAAATAATTAAAATAATTATTCCCTGAAAAGTTCTAGCTAACTTAGAAAAATCCATTTTACTACACATTACTTGAAATAAAATACCATATGGTCTTAATAAAAGTCTATCTAATGAGCCATCTATAATAAAATCTTCAAATTTATCTATTCCTTTAAAAAATATCTCATTAAAAGAAAAGCCAATATTAATAATAGAAAAACAAAGTAATACTTCATATAAAGAAAAACCTTTAATATTATTAAATTTAGTAAATAAAGAAATAATTAAAAAATAATATGTAAAAAAAACAAATATCTGACTAATTAAACTCATAATAAATGACCATTTATATTCTAATTGACTCTTTAAATTTTGTTTTAAATGAGAAAAATATAACTTAACCACCCTGTATTACCGCCTTTCTTAATGTAATTTTAGATATAAAATACCCTAAAGCAATAATAATAATTATCCATATAAAAGAACCAATTAACAAATGAGTTCCTTCGTATAATGATATACTTCCTGAATATATTCTAAAAGAAAAATCTCCAATATATCTAAATGGCAATAAATTAGCTATCTTAAGTAACCAATCAGGAAAAAATGGTAATGGTATAGTACCACCCATAAACACTTCAGCAATAGCAGCATATATAGTTATAAATCCTTTATCATCAATCGTATACATAGTTAATATATGTATAAGTAAATTTATTGAAGAAATAAGTAATACAGATAATATTAAAGAAATAATAAATATAACTAAATTCATAAAACTAATAGGTAATGATAAATGATAAGGATATGGTAAAATATACCCAAGTAAAAGTATAGGCCACATTCTTAGTAATGTAGAAACTATCTTTTTAGATAAAAACTTAATATACCATTTAAAATAAAAGTCTTGTGGTCTAATAAGTTCATAAGCCAAATTACCATTCTTAATCATATCAAGAAGTTCTTTATCTTTTTCATATGGATAAATTAAAGCAAAGAAAGCTTGTTGCAACCAAATATATGTAACTAATTCCTGATAATTCATAGGCAATGCACTATCCGTACCCGATTCATAAAAAGCCAAATATACCATAATAAACATAAAACCAAAAAATATTTGTGTAGACACTCCAGCCCAAGCATCTGCCCTATATTGTAAATTAGTAATAATTCTTAACTTAAAATAGCTTAAATAACTTTTCATAGATTATATTCCCCATATAATTTAATTATTATATTATCAATACTCTCATTATCAATCTCTATATCTTCAATATCGTAATTCTTAGATAAATAATTTAAAAAATAAGATACAGAAATAACATTAGAATCAATCGTATACATATAACCATTATCTACCTTATTTGCTTCCATTACACCCTTATTTTTAATATTACCAATCTTATCAGAAGTAACTACCAATATTTTCTTATAACTACCAAATTTATGCTTTAATTCTTCTAAATTACCATCATAAAGTATACTACCATTACCTATTAAAATAATTCTCTTAGCAAGAGCTTCAATATCCGCCATATCATGAGTAGTTAATATAACTGTTATCTTATTTTTTTTATTTATTTTTTTAATAAAATCACGAACTATATTTTTACTAATAGCATCTAACCCTATCGTTGGTTCATCTAAAAATAATATTTTAGGCTTATGCAATAATGCTGAAGCTATTTCACAACGCATTCTCTCACCAAGACTAAGTGTTCTAACAGGTTTCTTAATAATTTCTGAAATTCCCAACAACTTAACTAATTCTTCTTTTGTTTGATAATATTCGTTATCTGGTATTTTATAAATATCATGGAGCAAATCAAACGTATCTTCTGCTGGTATATCCCAAGATAATTGACTACGATTACCAAATACTACTCCAATAGAAGAAACATATTTCTTCCTATCTTTAACAGGGTTAAGTCCATCTACTAAAATACTACCAGAACTAGGAGTAAGTATACCAGATAACATCTTAATCGTCGTACTCTTTCCAGCTCCATTAGGACCTATATATCCCACAATTTCCCCTTCTTCAATAGAAAAGTTTATATCTTTAACTGCATCAATATAAACATATTCTCTTTTAAAGAAAGACTTTAAGGCAGACCTAAGACCACTATTTCGCTTAGCCACCTTAAAAGTTTTAGTCACATTACTGACTATAATTTTTGCCATTCCTCACATCCTTTCTAACAACGCAAAAAATCCACATAACTATATATGCAGAATATCATCAAGTTAAAAATTAAATTGTACTCTTTGCAAACGTCATATTAAATATATAATAATTAATTATTACTGTCAATAGTTATTAATTATAATTTTTTAGAATATTTCATAACATACTTTTTTGCTTCTTCTTCCAAACTTTGTATAGCCAATTTATATCTAGTAATATCTTCATCGCTTAATTTCTTTAAATAATATATTACTTCTCCCAAAGATAAACTCTTAGCAATAAAATTACCTATCCATTACTCCTATACCAAATACTAGAATCCATATTAAAGTCAAACACACTACATAATAAATATTCATGATTTAAATAATGATTTTCTATTCTATCACATTTCATTATTATCTTCTTACCAGTAATTAAATCATACAGACAATTATCTACTACTTGAACAATTATATTATATTCATAACATTTATTATCATTATTATATCTTAATTTATATATTATTCCATTAAAAGTAACCAACGATATTTTAAAATACACAAAACTACACCTCATTTATTACTACTATTAATTAAAAGCCAATTCTATATTTACATCCTTATCTTCATATATAACATATAAATAAATAATACCACTAATAAGAACAAAAAAACTAGCTAAAAAAGTAAGTCCATTAAGTCTCTTAGAATTAGGATTATTATCTTCTATATAGTCATCATAATTACTTATCGTATAATATAAATATACCAAAAAAGCCATTCCAAATATAACAAACAATAATTTCCTATATTTTTCTCTTATTTCTTTATCATCTGTAATTAAATATTCTGTTTCTACTTTATTAGCATATAAAGAAATAGTAATAATAATATAATAAATTATAAATATATAATTTTCTATCTTAATATCATTTAATCTATCAATATCTATCATATATAATTATATGCTATATAATTTTTTAATATCATAACGACCTAAAACTATTCAATGTACCCAATATAAGTTAAATTCCTATACCCCTCATCATAATCCAAACCATATCCCAAAACAAACTTATCATCCACAGAAAACCCTACATAAGAAACATTAACTTCCTTCTCTCTTCTCTCTTTTTTATCTAATAAAACACATATTTTTAATGACTTAGGACACTTTTCTAATAAATAGTCATATAAATAACTTAAAGTATTACCAGAATCAATAATATCTTCAATAATTATAACATTTTTATCCTTAATATCTGTTCTAATATCCAATTTAAAATCTATATTACCAGAAGATTTTCTAGCATTAACACCATAACTACTTATCTTAACAAAATCCATAATAACATTACAGTCCGTTAATTCCTTAGATAAATCAACAGCAAAATAAACAGCCCCATTCAAAACACATACCAGTACAACATCTTCTCCATAGTAATCTCTATTTATATCACAAGCTATTTCTTTAATCCTATTATTAATTTCTTCTTTAGTAATTAATACTTTTATTTTATCTTTCATAAATTCCTCCTATTATTTCATTATATGTATCAATATTGGAATATCTATTAAAATAAGAACCAAAAATATACTAAGTAAAATATTATAAAATTTCTTATTATATCGCAATTTAAAACTATATATATCAATTATATTAGTAAATAATGTTGCTATAATTATACTTATTACCATAGATAACTCAACATTAAATATACTAATTATAGATGTCAATAAACCTAAAAGTATCCCATAAATAATTTCACCTTCCTTACTAATAGGAGTATTTACAAAATCACTAGCCACAAACACACTTAGAAACACTATATTAGATCTAATAACAAGAAAAAATATATCATATAAATTATTACCACTAAATAACGTTACTAAAAGCATAATTATAAAGTAAATACCTATTGAAGTTAATGGAATTAAATACTTTATAGACTTATTATAAAATAAATATATATATGAAATAATAGACAATATAATACTCATATATATCTTATAATTACCCATAAGTAATAAAATACTATTATAACTATCTAAACTAATATTCCCAAATAATATAACTATAATAATACCTAACAACGATGATTTAATATCTAAGTATTTTATTAAATTTTTTGATATTGAAGTAATCAAAGAAGCAATAATAATTATCAAAAAAGAAGAATTACAAGTAAATAAACTAAGTATTAAACCTACTAATAATATATTATTATCACATATTCTCTTTATATTATATTCCTTTCTCATTAACATAAAAATATATTCAACAATATAACATATACCCAAAGTTAAAATAATACCTAAAATGGGATAAATTTTATCTATAAAACTATTATTAGTAATAAAAGAAGTAATAATTGATAAAAGAAGAAATACTAACAAAGAAAATACATACCTATTCATTATCTTATTTTTAGTATTATCACTTTTAATAGCTAAGCCATTACATACAACAAACTCTCTCATTTCTCCTCCTTAATACTTTTCATTATATTAGATAATTCTATCTTAGAAGGACACACATAAGAACATAGACCACAATTATTACACTTATCTATTCTTAACTTCTTAGCTCTCTTTTTATTTTTAATTATCATAATAGGCATTAAACCAGAAGGACACACATAAGAACATTTACCACACTTTATACAAGGAATAGTTTCTTCCACCTTAACAGGTAAACATACAATAGTATGTAAATCTTTAGTTACAATAACATCATCATTTTTAAGAGAATTTCCTCTCATCACATCATTTGCTATCATATATAGTTTTTTATCTTTATATCCACCTAAACACTCCATAACATAAGATATTTCACTACCTATCTTTACTTTAACATTAGCATTATCCTTACATCCAGAACCAGAAACAGTAATAAATATTTCCGTCAAAGGCCTATTATATAAAAGCATTTCATATATAGCATACATAAGAGATACATTTCCAAATATAACATTTAAATCATCAGGAATACTATCATAATTCTTATCCAGAATAGAATTTAAAATATTTAATTCACTTCCAGAAGGATAACCATCCATAATACCATATATCTTAATACTAGGATAAGTATTCTTATATTTAAGTAATTTATTTATAACCAACTCATTACTATAATTAACAGCAATATAACACGTTTCTATATTCATAATTTCCAAAACAGCATCTATTCCTGCCAATAATTCTTCAGTATAATTATACATAATCATACTATTAGTACTAGAAAAAATATCATCATCTATTCCATTAATAATTAAATACTTAATATTTTCCTTATCATAATAATTCATAAAAGAAGGATAATCACTACCATATAAATTTACTATACCATTATCCCTTAACATATTAATAAATTCTAATTTAGAATAACTATTAATATATTTTTTCTTACCTCTCTTATTTCTATATCTTTCCTTAAAATCATTTTCTATTACAACGGTATCCACCAAAGAACCATTTAAAGTATATTTTTTTACAACATCAATAACAAAACCACTAACACTAGCATGAATAGGAAAATTACTAAGTTTATTAATACCTACTATATCCCCTTTACAAATATAATCACCAACTTTAACAACCATATCATATTTATAACCCAACGTACTTATAAGAGGAATAAAAACCAATCTAGGCTTTAAAACATCAATAATCTTTTTACTAGGCAGAATCTTTTCATTATAAATATTAACCATATATCTATCTCCTAATATAATTTTACCAAATTATCAAATTATTGTCTATATTTATTTATTAATGTAGAATTATGTATTTACTATTATAATAGAATATGTTAATATATTAACCATTAAAGAGGTGTAACTATGAAAAAATATAATTGGAGTCAAAGCATTTTAGAAAATAAATTAAATATGCTAATTGATGAAATTATAAAACGTGGAGGTTCTTTTAATAGAAAAACAAATGAAATAATACTTGAAAATACTAATAAGGAATCAATTCTTTTAGGATTTGATATATCACTACTAATGAATATGATTGCAACCGTTGATAAATCATTTGAATATCCTATTTTAGCAAGAGACAATTTAAGCTTATTAGAAATATATAGAGAAAGCCAAGAAGAATTAGAAAATATATCTTTTGCCAAAGAAGATATATTAAATTTTTATAAAGAAAGCACACTATTCTCTAGCGATATAACTTATGAAGAACAAAAAACAATGAACTTAAAAACCGATGATATATTAACAATAGTACATGATTTTTATAAAAGTCTAAATCCCTATTTCTTTAAAATATTTATGAAAGTATTTAAACAAAGAAAAAATAACCTTAAAACCTTTAATAAAGAAGATACTACTCCATTCATGGGTTGTTCATATATGCTTTCATACCTAAACGAAACATATATAGCAATAGCAAGAACACATGACATTGAAGATATTATAACATTTGCTCATGAATATATGCATACAATAAATTATAGTATTAATCCAAGTGGTGCATATGAAAAAAATAAAAGATATTTTTTTGAAATAGACACCCTTTTTATTGAATTAATAATAACAGATTATTTAAGAAATTTATTTAAAAATAACGAAGCCGATAAAGCTAATCTAATAACACATTTAGAGTATTGTAATCAAGTTATATATAGTTCCATAATATATACACTAACAGATTATGAAAAGACCAACAATACACAGTTAAACTCTAACAAACAAATGAAAGAATTAATTAAAAATACATTTAGAATAAAAGAAAATATTTTTGAAGAAATTTTTCAAACAAGCGATATAGAAATCATTATAAAATATATAATATCTTATATGTTTGCTATAGAACTATACTTGTTATATTTGAATGATAAAGATAAATCTTTATACATTTTAAAAAAAATAATCCAAGCAAAAGGATTAAGTAAAGAAGAATATTATAAGTATATTAAAAGTCTAGGATTATATCCTAGTAGTTCAATACATGAATATGAAGAAATAATTAAAAGTAGAACACTAAAAAGAACTATTGCTAGATAAAGCATTAGTTCTTTTTATAATATTTTTAACTTGCATAGTTATCGAAATATCCTTGAATAAATACAACAGGCGTTCCTTTATCACCACTACCACTAGTTAAATCACATAAAGATCCTATCAAATCAGTAAATCTTCTAGGAGTAGTTCCTTGACTAGCCATATTACCAACTAAGTTATCGTCTTTGCTCTTTATTTCATTTCTTATTGCCTCTGCCAATTCTTCACCTCTTAAATCAGGAAATTTATTATCAGAAACATATTTAAGTTTTATCTCATTAGGTGTTCCTTCCAATCCACTCGTATAAGCTGGACTAACAACAGGATCAGCTAACTCCCAAATACCTCCAACAGGGTCTTTAAAAGCACCATCACCATATACCATAACTTCTATTTTCTTTCCAGTTAATTCATACATTCTATTTTGAATATCTATAACTAATTTATCTCCTGTTTTAGGAAATAACTTTAATTTTTCTTCTGTTGACTTGTTAGAACCAAGTAAACCATACTTAGGATTATAACCACTACCATTAATTGGTTTAGTCATAATCTCATATAAACCATATACATTAGTACCACCAGAAGATATAATATTTTCTTTTGTTTTAACCCTATTATGAATATCACAAGTTAAAACATTAGAAGTATATTTTAAAATATCCTTAGCTTGATTAGAAAAAATAAACTCAACTTCACATCCTTCATTATGTATAACTTCTCTATAAAACTCTACCATATTAATACCCGTAAAAGGATGTTTAAATGAAGAAAATACCCTATCATATTCACTTTCACTAATTATACTACCCAAGTCAAATTCACTATTTTCTAACGTATCTAAATCAAGAATACTATTACCAACCTCATCTTTAGGAAAAGATAATAACATATATATCTTTTTACATCCTCTAGCAATACCCTTAAGTATCAAAGAAAATCTATTCCTACTAAGTATAGGATAAACTATTCCAACTTCTCCATCTGGATATTTATTTTTAATATCATAAGCAATATCATCTACCTTAATAAAATTACCTTCTGATATACCAACTACAGCCTCTGTAATTGCTATAATATCTCTATCATGAAAAGTAAATCCCTCTTCTTTTTGAGCCTCCATTATAGAATTAACAACCACATCTGCAAGATTAGTATCTTCTTTTATTATTGGTGTTCTTATACCACGTACAACAGTACCTACTGTTCTTGTCACCTTATCCTCCTATCTACATAAATCAATTTTATCATATAACAATAAATTAAACAAGAAAAAGAACTATTTTTTTAAGTATTCCAATAGTTCTTCTAAATTAAATTCATATTGTTCTTGCTTTTCCATATCTTTAATCGTATATACACCCGTTTCTAATTCTCTACTACCAAGAACTATAACATATTTAATATTATTCTTATCAGCAAATTCAAAACACTTCTTAAGTTTTCTCTTAGAATATTCTACTATAGTACTTATATTATTATTTCTAAGTATAGTAGCTAATTCTAATACTTTATAATCTTCTTCCATAGGTATAATATATACATCATATAGACTATTTTCTTCCAAATTACTTTTTAATATTGTATATATAGGTTCAAGTCCAAAAGATAACCCAATAGCCGGATACTCATTACCATCATTAATAAAATCAGTAATAATCTTATTATATCTACCACCACCACCTAGTGAACAAGTTAATCTTTCCATCTTATCATAAAATTCAAAAACAATACCAGTATATATACTAAGACCACGAGCAAGAGTTGGCGTAAATGCAGTATTATCTGTTAACCCTAATAATATAATTTTATTATTAACATCATTAATTTCAATCAATGCTTCCCTAAATAATTCATCATCATAATCAAGATTATTATATTCAGAAATATCCATAGAAAATAAATTCATTAATTTACTAGCCATATCATTACTTATACCAATACTTTCAAATTCTTTATATAAGTTATCCAACGACATCTTTTCTTTCTTATCAATAACACCAATAACCATATCCGTATCAATATTTATCCCTGCATATTTAATTAAACTAGTCATTAATTTCCTATTATTCCATTTAACAATAATATCAATACCAAGACGTCTAAAAGCCTCAATAACCATAATCATTTGTTCAACTTCAATATCAGTCCCATCAATACCCACAATATCACAATCACATTGATAAAACTCTCTACATCTTCCTAATTTAACTGGTCCATTTCTAAATACTTTACCTATTTCATATCTCCTAAGAGGCAATCTAAGCTCCTTCTGATTAGCAATAAACTTACAAAAAGGTATAGTTAAATCATATCTTAAAGCCAATTCCCTATTACCTTGATCAGTTAATTTATATATTTCTTTTAATATTTCAGCCCCATCATTATATTTATAAGCTAATAAATCATAATTATTTAATATAGAAGTATCTAATGGTAAATACCCATAATTATTAAATATATTCTTTAGTGTATCTATAATATAATTTCTAATTATTTGTTCCTTACCAAAAAAATCTTCTGTTCCCTTCAAATTGGAAGTATCAATACTCTTCATAACTTCCCTCCTCATCGATTAAATTATACTATAAAATAAATAGTTTAGCAAGATTAGAGTATCTTACCAAATATATTTATTTATCACATTCTCTATTAACAATAAGCCAATATTTAGAATGATACTCATAGATCATTAAAGATAATTTTCCTACCAATTCAGTATAATCATCATTAGCACTTTTAGTAAAAATAGATATAGTATATGGATTCTCATCAAAAACAATACCAACATCATGATAATATTTTCCCCATTTACCATATTTATGAGCAACATTTACGTCTAATTTTTTATTTATACTAGAATAAAAATTATTAGTCATCGTATCAATTAAAAATTTTCCATACTTAGTATCTTTTATCTCATATAATCTTTTTAAATATATATTCGTATTAGTAACAGTCTGATTACCAAATTTCTCACTTGACGTTAATATATTTTTAATTCCTAAAGAATTACCATATCTAACCAAATTATCTCTACCAATATAATTATATAACATAAAATGAGCATCATTATCACTAACAGATAAAGTACAATATACCAAATCTTTTAACGTTATCTCATTATCTACCTGTTTATTACTAGAACACTTATCTCCCCTGTCACTAATATAACTAACCTTAGTCATCAAGTTAACTTTATTATCATACAAATATAAAGCATCTAATAACTTAATCAAACTAGCTCCATAATAAGTTCTATTATCATTATACTTAATCACATAAGAAGTATTAATATCTTCATAATATAACGCCATATCATGTTCTTTAATATATTCCTCTATCTCTTTCCTTTCATTATCCAATTCATATAAAGGTAAACTATTCAAACAAGCACTATAATCATTATTATTTATATCACTAACTATCCTAGAATTATCTTTATAATCATATTTTATAACAAAATCATCATTATTTTTTTTATTGACAAATTTATTATAATATTTCCCCACCTGTATTGATAATAAAAAAAGTACTATTACATATAATACCATAATTATTCTATTACTAGTTTTTATATTCATAATTAGTACCTCCATAATTATTTTAAAACACAACATAAAAAAAAGTAAACTTTATTTATAACTATACATAAAATTTACTTAATAATATGTCATATTATTTAAAATATTTTTCTAACAAAGTAATTAACTTATTTCTACTAATAGGTTTTAATATATAATCATCAAAACCATATTTCTTATAACTACCCGTATATTCCACATTATTATCTCTAGTCATCAAAATAAGTATAGAATTAAAACCACTAATTAATTTTAATTTTTTAACAGTCTCTATATAAGACATATAATTAAGTTCATCACTCATTAATATCAAATCATATTTCTCATTATTTCTTATCCTATTTAAACATTCTTTCCCATAACTAACAAAAGTCAAATCAACATTATCATCATCTAGACACTTAGATATTAATTTTTGATTAGAAATATTTTCATCTACCACTAAAATACTTATTTTCTTCAAATAATTAGTATATTTTTCTAAACTATCATCTTTATCAATAACCATCTTTTGATCTAATATAATATTTATTTTATTATTCTCTAATATTATAAATCCACCCATTAAAATTATTCTATTATATATATTCTTATATAAATCATTATTTTCTATATCTATAGCACCATTTCCTTCAATAGATATAATCAATCTACATATATCATTTTTATTTACTGAATTAATATTTAAAATAATATTATCACTATTAACAAACAATTCTAATCCATCAATCAAACATTCCTTTAAAGTAATTGCATCCCCATACAAATTATCAGGAATATTACTATCAATAGATAAATTCAAATTATCCCTATTATAAGATTTTACTAAAGTTTTAATCAATAATTTAACATCATACTTTTTATTATATATTTTTATCTTCGAGGCCTCTATCTCATTAATATTAAACATTTTATTACACATAGTATTTAACATAGATACTTCATTAATAATCTCACGCATACTATTATCTTTATCTATATTTCTATCATCCAATACATCATAAGCTATTTTATTAATATTTTCAGTTGACCTCTTCACCATTTTAGACATATCAAACAAAAACATAGACTTATCATAATTAGATTTATCTAATTTATCTTTTGACTTTTTCATTTCTAATAACATTTTTACATCAGGATTTTCTATTGTAAAATACATCAAATAATTAACTAAAGTAATCGTAATAGAAATAACAATTAAATAAGGATTATATTTATATACAAAAAATAAAAATATACAAGACACCACTACAAAAAGCATAGGTATATGTCTCTTATCTAAATGTTTAATGTTTAAAAGAGGTACAATAACTGATGATAATAAATATAACAAGCAAAGAAAAGCTGTCACCCCACTTGCTGATCCACCTATAGTTAAAGCATTATTACCATTAGAAATAATATTCACTTTCAAAATAGCCACTAATAATATTGATATACTATCTATAATAGCTAATATATAAACTATTTTTACATATATCTTTTTAAGATTTGGAAAAGTAACCAATAACATATATAAAAATAAACAAGTTGCTATTATTATTAATTGAATAAAATCTATCTTATTTAATAAAGAAATTATTTTAATAGCAATAGGAGTTAAAGGAAACATAGCCATAATTCTCAAAACAACAACTAAAACACAATCAATAGTACTACATATTAGCATTATAGAATATATTCTATTTTCAATTAAATTAATTCTTTTTCTTAAGAAATATGCAAAACACAATAATAAAGAAAAAAGCATTGCATAAAAAGGTAATTGTAATTCACTCATATCATATCCACCTTACTAATTATACAATACTTTATATAAAAGTAATACGTTTTTTTATAAAAAATAAATATTTTTACTTATGTAAATCATTTCTAGTTCTAACTAGAACATAAGCATTATTAGAAGTTAATTCTACATTATCCAAACACTCAAATACTTCTTCTTCACTAACCTTAGTAGGATCTATATATTCTGCTCTAGCTTCTGTTTCAAAATTATAATTCTTTCTAACCGGATCAATTAACTTATTTACATAGTCCTCCCAATAACCAGGATAGAAATCGCTCCTTTTAGCTAAACCCTTATTACTAGCAATATATTCTAAGACTTCCCATTTAGCAGTAGCCAAACTATCTCTTATTAATTGTTTTCCTTCATTTAAATCTAAAGAACATACATCAATAGGCTTATTTTGAATAGCATAACATACACCATCTTCTTCCATAACAGATATTGGTACTATTAAAGCATTATGGTCTAAAGCAACTCTATACATACCGTTCCATAAATCTAATATCAATAAATTAGGACTTTTATTCCAAACACCTTCAGGAAACCATAAAAGATTTTCTACTCCTAATTCAAAACCTCTCCTAATTTTATCATATGATGCTTTACGACTATTTCTATCATCTCTATCAACCAAATAAACACCATTAGCCCATGCACTAAATCCATCAAAAGTATTAAAAAATTGTGGTAAACTTCCAAATAAAATATATGCATGATTCTTAGCCGTATACAACGAATATAACAAATCATCCTTAAAACCATGAGTTGGTGCGTATATAATTGGCCTTTTATTATATTCTATTTCTTCTATAGTTTTTGGATTTTTAATTCTTTCTGGTTCCCTTTTTATTAGCACATATTTATCTGGACCAAGCAATTTTCCAACTCTAATAACAACCGGATGAATAAATTTTCTAAATTCTATACCACCTTTTGACATAACATCATCAGAATCATTACTAAGCAAATATTCCAAACATTTATTATACATATCATTAACCCTTCCTATTATTTCTAGTTCTAACTAGAACATAAGCATTATTAGAAGTTAATTTTACATTATCCAAACATCCAAACACTTCTTCTTCACTAGTCTTAGTAGGATCTATATATTCACTATTATTTTCTATCTCATAGTCATAAAAATTTTTCACAGGTTCTATTAATTTCTTAACATAATCATCCCAATAACCATCTTCAAAATCCTCTCTTTTAGATATACCATTGACACTAGCAATATGTTCCATAATTTCCCATTTTATTGAAGCTAAAGTATCTCCCAAAAATATTTTAGCCTCTTTTGAATCCATATCGCATACATCTATAGGACTATCTTGAATACTATAACATATTTTATCATCAACAGTCATCGTAGCAATTGGTACCAATAAAGCATTGTTTTCTTTGGCTGCTTTAATAATACCATTCCACAAATCTAAAACTAATAAATTAGGACTTTTATTCCAGGTTCCTTCTGGAAAATACGTAACATTAGCTCCTAGTTTAATTACATTACTAACCTTAGGAAGTGCTGATTTTTTACTTTCCTTATCTCTTCGATTTATTATTAATACTCCATTTAACCATAAAAGTATTCCATCAAAAGAATTATAAAAATAAGGTATACTAGCATGAAGGGCATAAGCATGAGCTCGCATTGTTATTATAGAATATAAAAAATCATCTTTAAAACCATGAGTAGGAACAAATATAATAGGTCGCTTATTATATTCTTTTTCTTCCAAAGTAATTGGTTTCTTTATTCTAACTGGTTCTTTTCTTAATATTTCAAGATGATATGGACCTATTAATTTACCTGTCCCCCTAATTATAGGATTTAACATTTTTCTAAAAACAACACCACTTTTTGACATAACATTATCAGGATTATTGCTAAGCAAATATTCCAAACATTTATTATACATAATACTTCCTTTCGTAAAACGCCTTTATAATAACACAAAAGATAAGAAAAAACAATACTTTCTTATCTCTCTACAATTCCATAAACATCATCATCAATAACCCTATCTATTTTAACAGATAATATTTCATTATTATCATAATTATCATTTAATAAAACACTAATATAATTTGAAGTCAAAACATAACATTCATTATCATTTCTCTTCTCAAGAACACCATCAAAAACCATACCTATATTTCTCTTATAATATTCATTTTCATATATATTAGATAATCTAAGTATTTGATTTACTCTTCTTTTCTTAATAACACCATCTACCTGATTAGACATAATACTTGCTCTAGTACCATCTCTTTTTGAATATGGAAAAGTATGTATTTTTGTAAATCTAATCTTGTCTAAAGTATCTATTGTTTCATTAAATAACTCTTCTGTTTCACCAGGAAAACCAACGATTAAATCAGTCGTTATACTTATATTAGGAATCTCTCTTCTTATATATTCTATTCTATTAATAAAATATTCTTTATCATAAAGTCTTCCCATACTCTTCAAAATACTATTACTACCAGATTGAAGTGGTATATGTAAATGTTTAGCCATTATATTATTATTTTTTATCAAATCAATAATTCCATCAGTTATTTCATTTATTTCAATACTTGACAATCTAATTCTATAAATATTTGGAATATTCACTAAAAACTTAAGTAATTCTTCCAAAGAATGACCATTATCAATACCATATCTACCCGTATGAATACCCGTTAACACTATTTCTTTATATCCATTATTTACTAAATTAGTTACTTCATCAATAACCGTATTTAACTCCTTACTTCTTATTCCACCTCTAGCATATGGAATAGCACAATAAGCACAAAATGCATTACAACCATCTTGAATTTTTACAAAAGCCCTTGTATGTATATTAAATTTATCTATATACATATTCTCAAAATTAGTCTTAGAAATATCCTCTACCTTAACTATTTTTTCTTTATTTTTTAGGTATTCTTCTATCAAAGATACAATATCACTTTTATATTTATTTCCTATAACTATATCAGCATCTATTTTATCAGGATTTAATTGTGAATAACATCCCATTACTACCAATATAGCATTTTGATGTTTTTTTCTTGTTCTAGTAATTAATTGCCTATCCTTTTTATCCGCTTCATTAGTTACTGAACATGTATTAATAATATATATATCTGCCTCTTCCTTAAAATCTACTATAGAATAGTTTTTATTTTTAAGTAAATTAATTATATATTCTGATTCATATAAATTAACTTTACAACCAAAAGTATGAACTGCTACTTTCATAATACCCCTAATCTATAACCTCATATACTATTCTTGGATTATATACTTTATTTGGGCCTATCTTAAAAATAGTATTATCTATATGATTAATTTCTTTATTAGAGTGTACCTGCATAAGTATATCTCCTTTTTCAATATAATCATTTAAATCTTTCTTTAAAACTATTCCAGCACTATAATCAATAGTGTCATCTTTATTTTTTCTACCTGAACCAAGTGACATTGACAATAAACCAATCTTATATGCATCTATACTATTTAAATATCCAGACATATTTGCTTTTATATTATATACATATCTAGAATGTGGTAACTTAGTAATATCACCATTCTGATATTTAATTAATTCTAAAAATTTCTTATAAGCAAGACCATTAGTAAGATTAGATAAAACCTTTTCTTTAGCTTCATCATAAGTTATATTAAGACCTAAACTAACCATATATGAAGACAATATAATACACAAATCTCTCAATGAACCCTGTTTATTGTCTTTTAACACCTCAATACATTCTTCAATTTCAAGAGCATTACCTATATTAGTTCCCAAAGGTTTATCCATATTAGTTAAAATACATATAACAGTCATTCCAAATTTCTTACCCAAATCAATCATTATTCTAGATAATTTTCTAGCACTTTGTAAATCTTTTACCAAAGCCCCAGAACCAACTTTAACATCTAATACTAGTTTTTTAGCACCAAGTGCAATTTTCTTACTCATAATAGAAGAAGCAATTAAGGGAAGAGATTCTACCGTAGCAGTCACATCTCTCAATGCATATATCTTCTTATCGGCTACAGCAATATCTTCAGTTTGACTAGTTATAGCAACACCAATATCATTAACTTCTTTTAAAAAGTCTTGAATAGATAAATCTACTTTAAAACCTGGAATTGATTCTAATTTATCAATTGTTCCACCAGTATATCCCAAAGCTCTACCACTCATTTTAGCCACTTTAACGCCACAAGAAGCCACTATAGGAGCAATTATCAACGTTGTTTTATCCCCTACACCTCCTGTTGAATGTTTATCTACTAAGGCACTTCCTAAACTAGATAAATCTAGTGTTTTACCACTTTCAATCATATACTTAGTCAAATAAGTAATTTCTTCATCACTCATACCATTTAAAACAATAGCCATAAGAAGCGCACTAACTTGATAATCTTTAACTTCACCTTCTAAAAATCCATTTATAACATACTTTATTTCTTCTTCACTTAATTCTATCTTTCTTCTTTTCTTATCAATAATATCTACTATATTCATATTAACCTCTATTCCTTATAATTTGATGTATATAAATCTTTTTCCTCATCATTTTCTTCTAATAATTCAATTTTAGGTAAATCATCCTTACTAGATAAATTAAAATAATCTAAAAATTCATCAGTCGTTTTATATAAAATAGGTCTACCCGGTAAATCGCTCCGACCACACTCCTTAACAAGCCCCTTTGCTAATAATCTTCTCAATACATAAATAGAATCTACACCACGATATTCATCAATTTGCATTCTTGTTATAGGCTCATTATAAGCAATTATAGCTAATGTCTCAAGAGCTTGAGGTGATAAAACATTATTCTTAGGACTTTCTAACAATTTCTGAAAATATTCTTTATGTTCCTCTTTAGTAGTCAATTTAATTGAATTACCTAAAAAATTAATTCTAAGTCCTCTATCTTCTTTTATATATTCTTCCTTCAAAGATAATACCAAATCCTTTGCATTATCTAAAGAAATATTTAATATTTCTGATACTTGTTCTAAAGTAATACCCAAATCTCCCTCTACATACAAAAGGCCTTCCAATACTCCTTTCATTATACCACTTCCTCTATTAATATGTCATCAAAATTACGCTCTTGTCTAATTATTATTTCCTTATCCTTAGTCATCTCTAAAACAGATAAAAACGTTACAATAAGATAAGGACGATTATATTCATTAAATAATTCTTGAAACTTAACTTTATGTTTCTGATGTAATATACTTCTAATATTCTGCTTTCTTTCTTTAACACTATATTCTTTATCTACAATCTTTGTATTAATAGGTTTATCTTGTTCTTTTCTTTTTAGAAAATTAAGAAAAGCACCCGTTAAATCATCTACTGTATAACCTTCATTATTTAAAACAGGTCCCGTTATATAATTAGATATCTTCTCAGGCCCTTTAATATATATATCTTTTCTCTTACTTTCTAATATTTTAAAAACTTCTGTTATTTCCTTATACTTTTTATATTCAATTAATTTATTTATTAAAGCTTCTCTAGATACTTCTTCCTCTTCTAAATCATTATCCTCTTTTTCTTGTTTAGGCAATAATGACTTTGATTTTATTTCCATTAATTCTGAAGCCATTACTAAATATGAAGAAGCCACATTAATATTTAATTCTTCCATCTTATTTATATAATCTAAATATTGATTAGTTATCTCATTAATAGATATATCTTGAATATCAATATTTGCTTCCTTTATAAGATGTAATAATAAGTCCAAAGGCCCTTCAAATTCATTTATTTTAATACTATAATCCATATATATACTCCTAGATAAATTATAACAAAAAATTAACAATTGAGCAATAAAATAATTATTATCATTAATATATTTAATCATTAAAAATTAGTGAAAAACACTATTTCTTATCTCATACAACATATCTTTTAATAGTCATATTTGGATTTTCACTTTCTAATATTTTCCACTCCATTTTTGACCTATCATATTCTACAAGTACTTCTTCAATATCAAACCCATTTTCTTTTTCATGTAAAACAATATATGAAGCATAATTTATAGGATCTTTATCATATGCCATTCCTAATGCTCTAATAGAATAAAATGGAATATTACCATCCATATTATCATACTTTTTAAAATGAAAATGTCCCTGTATTATAGCATCATACATTATAGGACTAAGTCCATTAAATAACGGATCATTATATGAATCCTCACATCCTTTTAACTCAGGATTCTTATTTAATAAATATAATCCACTATAATATTCAACTTCTCTTTTTTGTATAGAACTATTAGCATATAAAAACTGATCCCTCGGATCTAAACCATTATTAGATAACAATTGATAAGTAAATACATTTCTATCTCTAAAATCAAACCTAACATCATTAGCATAATGACATAACCCTATTTTTTTTCCTCCTAAAACTAAATCTACAGAATAAGGCCAACTTTCCATATCTTGAATTAAAAAAGTACCTAATTGTTCTTTTATCCACAATATATCTTTTATCTTAGATAAATTTATACAATCTGAAAAAGGTTCAATACCTAACCAAATATATTCCTCAGCATTTCCCAAAACTGATATAACTCCATATTCTTTCAATAATAACATAACCTCTTTAGGATTAGGTCCCTCCCCTATATTATCACCAAGAGAATATATTTCTGTTATTCCTCTTTTTTTCATACTATCTAAAGTTGCTATAAGTGGTTCATATAATCCATGTAAATCAGTAATAATTCCTATTTTTCTACCCGTATACAAACCATATTCTCTAATCAATTCTCCATTATTAAATATTTTTGTATTATTAATTCTATCCATAAACTGCACTCCCCACAAGCATTGTACCAAATTGTTTTCTCAAAGTACACTAATCATAAGAAAATTTAGAAAAAAATCCATATAAATATATAATCAACTAAAAAATAGTATCTTTTATAAATATTTAACTATTTATTGACACTATTTATAATAATCATATTCTATCCATAATACCTTTTCATATAATATTTATTATCTTTTTGCTTAAATACTACTACTTCTTTATCATTATTATTATCTATTTTTCTTCCATATTCTGAATCTAACTTACCAAAGGTAAATACTCTTTCATCTCTAATCATACCACCATCTATATATAAAGTATCTCCCACCATTATTTCATAATCAATATCCATAATATGAATATTTAAATCATACTTATTATTATATTCATCAATAAGTATATATCTATCATCATTCTTTTCAATTACTAATAATTCTTTCATTATCTTCTCCCTCTTCTGTTTCTTTTTTCTATTTCAGATAATATTTTATTTCTTAATTTATGATTATTATTCAAGAACCAATCGCCTACCTTTATTAAATTTTCAGCAGTAAATTTTTGAAGAGTTTTATTCCTACGCAAGAAATCATGGCCTACTATTTTTAAGTTTGGAAGATATAGTTCTTGAAGAGTATTATTACAACTCAAGAACCAATCGCCTACCTCCGTTAAGTTTTCGGCAGTAAATTTTTGAAGGGAGGTATTAAAACACAAGAAACCATTGCCTACCTTTGTTAAGTTTGGAAGATATAGTTCTTGAAGAGTATTATTACAACTCAAGAACCAATCGCCTACCTCCGTTAAGTTTTCGGCAGTAAATTTTTGAAGGGAGGTATTATAAGACAAGAATTTATCACCTATATCATAAATTTTATTCATCTTAAGTGATATTATTTTTCCATCTTTATCAGTTATAATTTCTAAACTTTTATTATTGTCACCTAATATTGTTATCTTTTTGCCACTATCAATATTATCTATTTCTATCTTATTTATATCTTTTATTACATCACAAAAACTATCACTTAGTTTTTTGTCATATAACCTAATACTTTTATTAGACAAATCTATTATAAAATAATCAATTATTAAATATCTACTTTTATCATACCTTTTTACATTAAAATTATCAATAATTATATTATCAGGGCAATAATATACATTATTTATTTCATAATTATATTTATAATATTTTCCATCATTAGCTCTAACATAACCTTTTATTTCAAAGTTTTCACTTTTATACCTTTGAATTATACCTTTATATCTTTCAAATGATTCTGTTAATCCAGGAATTATATTATCTAAATTATTTGAAAAAGTAGCATCTGGATTGTTAACTGTATGATTATATCTATTTTTTATTGATAAAGTATTTGTCCCATCTTTTGTAAACTGAATACTTATTACAGATGTTCCATACTCGTCTTCTCTTTTTGGTTTCTTAAAGTCTTCTCTTTTTATATCTGATACATTTTTCTTAACAGCAAAAAATACTCTACACCTATTCAATCTTCCACCTTTAAAAGTACAAAGTTCTTCTCTTCGAGCATAATATTTTCTAAATGCTTGAATATCTCCTTCATTATAACATTCTACTAAAACATAACCTGCTTCAGACATAAGTTCTTCAGGCGTTTTAATCATGCCTAATTCATTATTATTCTCTACATCAACCAAACTATATATAAAATTTTTAAATTCACTTTCTTTTCCATTGGCTACAATGTCATCAAATAGAGAATGACTTTCGTGAAAATTATCACTTAAAAGTTTTAATAGTTTTCCAGGTTCCTCTAATAAAGTTGGAAATGATTCTCTACAAAAATGATACATCTTTTCACCATATTTTTTTCTAATTACTTTTAAATCGTCTATCATAATACTCACCTACTATATCTACATTTTAACACATATATTAAAAAATAGTATCTTTTATAAATATTTAACTATTTATTGACACTATTTCTAATAATTATATTCTATCCATAATACCTTTTCATAAATTTCTATCATATAAATTTAAAAAAGCTACAATATATGTAGCTTTTATTAGAATATTATCATAGCTAAAGTTAATATTACCATAGAAGCAAGTCCTATAGTTAATACTACTTTAAATGCCCATTTAAACCAAGTTGAATATTCTACTTTTGCAAGTGCAAGACCTCCCATAATAGCACCACAAGTTGGAGTAATTAAATTAACTAATCCATTAGCTGCTACAAAAATCATAATTGTAACAGATGGATTTAATCCAATACCTGCAGCAACTGGAGCTACTATTGGTGTAGATAATGTAGCAAGACCACTACTAGATGGTATTAATACAGATAATCCTATATGAAGTAAATAATCAAGTGGTGCAAATACATAACCAGGAGTTCCAGCTAAAGCATTTACAGACTTAGTAATAATATAATCTCCAAGACCTGTCGTATCCATTAACACTTTAACACCACGAGCAACTGCAACGATTAATACTACTGAAACGATGTCACCAACACCTTTAACAAATGTATCAACCCATTCTTTTTCGCTCATACCATATACAACACCTATCACAACAGCCATTAATAAAAACCATGTAGCAGCATCTAAGAAATAGAACCATCCAAAACATGTTCCTGTTAATAGTGCTGTCCAGTGTGTTCCAGCATCAGCTACTTCCTCAGAAATAATTCCAAAATCAACCCAAGGAATGAATCCAAGAATCATAACAACAAATGTTAATCCAAATAACCAAAGAACAACTTTTTGTTTTGTACTTAATTTAACATCTTTCTTATCTTCTTGCTTGTCAATGAATTCTGTCTTCATATCTTTTCTTTCTTGAAGTGATAAGAATGTAGAACCTTTGTCCTCCTTTACTTTCTTAGCATATTTCATAACAAAATATACAGAAATACCATAAGCTGTTAACCATAATATTACACCAAGTAACAAGATAATAGTTTGATTAGCTTGAATTCCTTCTGGTAGAGCATTTATAGCTACTCCAACAGCAAATGGATTTACCGTAGAACCAAGTACTCCACTACCTGCTCCAAGTAAAACAATTGCAGACCCAACAATTGTATCATAACCAGCAGCTACCATCGTAGCAGCAAGTAAGATATAAAATCCTACAGTTTCTTCTAACATTCCATATGTTGTTCCACCAATTGAGAATATAAACATAAGAATAGGAATTAACCATAGTTCCTTACCTTTCATCTTTTTTACCAAAACAGCAATACCATTTTCAAGAGCACCTGTTTTAGTAACAACAGCTAAAAAGCCACCTAAGATTAGAATGAAGATACATACTTCCATACTATCAGAAAAACCATTTACTGGTGCCATAAGAATATCTGATAATTTAGCATTAGATACCTCTGGTATAAACCAAGTCACAGCAGCCACAATAAATAAAAGTATAATAATTATAGAGAATGAACTTAATCTTTTCTTTTCTTTAGGTTCTTGTTTAGCTTTTGCTTCTTTTTCTTTCATTTTTCCTCCTTATATTATTTTTGAATAATTGTTCCTGTCAAACCATTAATAGCATCAATAGCTTTATCTAATGAAGTAATAATAGCTATTCCCTTATTGCTATTATTAACAAAGTCCATACATGCCTCTATCTTAGGCAACATACTTCCCTTAGCAAACTCATTTAAACTAATATATTTCTCACATTCCTCTATAGTTAATTTGTCTAATTTTACTTCATTACTTTGATTATAATTTAAACAAACTTTTTCTACAGCTGTTAATATAAGCAATATATCTGCATCCATTAAGCTTGCTAATTTAGCAGATGAACGGTCTTTGTCTATTACGGCATCTACACCAATATAATCAGGGCCTTCTTTGACTACTGGTATACCGCCACCTCCTATTGTAATGACTACATATCCTTTTGACACTAAATCATTTACAACGTCCAACTCGACAATGCTTTTTGGTATAGGAGAAGGAACAACTCTCCTATAACCACGACCAGCATCCTCAAGAAATTGGTAATTTTTTTCTGTAGCTATCTTTTCACTTTCTTCTTTAGTATAAAACATACCTACAGGCTTAGTAGGGTTTTTAAAAGCAGCATCATCTTTTGAAACCTCAACTTGTGTAATTAATGTTACGCACTTTTTATCTATATTATTTTTCTTAAGTTCACTATTAATTGCTTGTGACAAATGATAACCTATATATCCTTGACTCATAGCTCCACATTCAGCGAAAGGCATAGCTGCTTTTATTTGATTCTTAGAAGCAGCATAGTCCATAGCCAAATTAATCATACCAACTTGTGGTCCATTTCCATGACCAATTATTACATCGTTACCCTCTTTAATTAAAGACACAATACTTTTAGCAGTATTTTTAACAAGTTCTTTCTGTTCAGCACAAGTACTACCTAAAGCATTTCCTCCAAGAGCAACCACTATTTTTTTACCCATTTTTAACAAGTTCCTTTCAACATATAATTAATCTCTTAAAGTAGCATAAATAACAGCCTTTATAGTGTGCATTCTATTTTCTGCTTCTTCAAATACCTTTGATTGTTCAGATTCAAACACTTCATTTGTAACTTCCATTTCTTCTAACCCATAAGTATCATAAATCTCTTTACCAATCGTTGTATTAGTATCATGAAATGATGGCAAACAATGTAAAAATATAGCATTAGAATTAGCATTTTTCATAACATCCATAGTAACTTGATATTTATGTAATAAATTTATTCTTTCTTGCCATTTTTCAACTGGTTCTCCCATAGATACCCAAACATCTGTGTAAATAGCATCAGCTCCCTTAGTGCCTTCCATAATATCTTCAGTAAGTAAAATGGTAGATCCATTCTCATTAGCAATTTCACGACAAGTATTAACTAAGTCTTCTTCTGGAAATAATTCTTTTGGTGCACAACATGCAAAATTAATTCCTAATTTAGCACATACAACCATTAAAGAATTACCAACGTTGTTTCTAGCATCACCACAAAAAACCAATTTTTTTCCTTTAACGTCACCACAACATTCTTCTAGTGTCATAATATCTGCTAACATTTGTGTAGGATGAAATTCATTAGTTAGTCCATTCCATACAGGTACTGTAGAATATTTAGCCAATTCTTCAACAATATCTTGTCCAAATCCTCTATATTCAATTCCATCATACATTCTACATAAAACCCTAGCTGTATCAGCAATGCTCTCTTTTTTACCCATTTGACTACCAGTAGGTCCTAAATAAGTAACATTAGCACCCAAATCATAACTTGCAACTTCAAAAGAACATCTCGTTCTTGTAGAATCTTTTTCAAAAATAATAGCAATATTTTTTCCTTGTAAATATTTATGTTCTATTCCTTCATGTTTTTTCTTCTTAAAATCTTTAGCCAAATCTAATAAATATCTTATCTCTTCTGGCGTATAATCTAATAATTTTAAAAAATCTCTTTTCCTTAAATCCATATTAATCCTCTCTTTCTAGTGGCATACTCATACATCTAGGACCACCTCTACCCCTTGATAATTCGCTTCCTGGCATTTCTAATACTTTAATACCATATCTTCTAAGAACATCATTAGTAACATTATTTCTATCATAAACTACTACTACACCTGGTGCTATACACAAAGTATTAGATCCATCATTCCATTGTTCACGTTCAGAAATAATTTTATCACCACCACCACAAGGTATTAAAGTAACAGCTCTATCTAAGTAATTTTCAAGTATATTTTCTAAACTATCATTTATTTCTTTAACATTTATCTTATTGTTACTTCCTTCAGTAATTTCAAATACTTGTAATGTATCCATTATACCAGGATGATATGTAAATTTATCATTATCTATTTGTGTAAATACCGTATCTAAATGCATAAATGCTCTAGAATTAGGAATATTAAAAGCAAGTATAGTATCAAAAGTATTATCACTTTCTCTAAATATATTCTTAGCAATTAATTCAATACTCTCAGCTTGTGTTCTCTGTGAAATACCAATAGCAATAACGTGATCACTTAATATAAGAATATCTCCACCTTCAATATGATTATCATTATATCTATCATAGTATTTCTTAGTACCCTTATAATCTTTATGATATTCAAAAATATATTCAGCATAAATAGTTTCTCTATTTCTTGTAACAGAATACATCTTATTTAAACTAATACCATTACCTATAGAAGCAAAAGGATCACGTGTAAACACTAAATTAGGCATTGGATCTGCTAAAAATTTACTATCTTCCATAACCTGATCTACCAAAGAATGATTACTATCTTTTTCAAGACTAGTTACATCATTAATATTAATTCCACTCATAGTTTTAAGCACTAATTCCTTAGTATCACCAAAGCCTTTTAAATAATCAATAACAGCTTCTCTATATTTCTTACTTTTAATTCCAGCTTCTTTTACAAACTGCTTAATAAACTTATCTTTTATTTCTGTACTACTATCTAAAACCTCTGTAACCAAGTCCTCCAAATATACAACTTCTACACCATTATCTCTTAAAATTTTAGCAAATTCATCATGTTCTTGTCTTGCTATCTTTAAATATGGTATATCATCAAATAAAAGCGTTGCAAAAGTATCAGGTGTTAAATTTAACAATTCCTCACCAGGTCTATGTAGCAACACTTTCTTTAATGGCTTTATCTCACTCTTAACATTTATCATTTTTATTCCTCCTAACTTATTTTTGATATAAATGCCTTTATTTTTTCATTGTCAGATTTTCTCAAATCTTCAAATGTACCATCTTCAATTATTTTTCCATCTTCCAAATAAATTATTCTCGTTGCAAATTTACTAATAAAACTCACCTCATGACTTACAACAACCATTGTCATCCCATCCATAGCAAGTTCATTCATAATATCTTGTACTTCCACAACCATTTCTGGATCCAAAGCACTCGTAGGTTCATCAAAAAGCATAATATCCGGTTCCATCAATAACGACCTTATAATAGCTATACGCTGTCTTTGTCCACCAGATAAATTTTTAGGTAATTCATTTATTTTATCAATTAAACCAAACTTTTTTAATAAAACATGAGCCTTCTTAATAGCATCATTCCTACTATACTTTCCCAATTTAACAGGGGCTAATATTATATTATCAATTACATTTAAATTGTTAAATAGACTATAATTTTGAAATACCATTCCCATTTTTTGTCTATATTTTGTAATGTTTTTATGAGTTAATTCTACCCCCTCAAAAGTAATAGAACCAGAAGTAGGCTTTGTAATTAAGTTCATACATCTAAGAAGTGTCGATTTACCACTACCAGATGGTCCAATAATTACTACTCTTTCATTTTTATTTATTTCTAAATTAATATCTTTTAAAATATCTGATGTCCCATAAGATTTATATAAATGTTCTATTTTAAGCATGCTTCTCACCACCAGTTATTTTATTTAATATTTTTGTTAATGTTGTTGTAAGTATAAAATAAATTATAGCTGTAATAATTAGTGGAAAGAAATAATTATACGTATTAGAAGCTATAATATCACTAGCTTTCGTTAAATCTACAATACCAATATAACCAGCTACCGAAGTTTCCTTTATTAAAGTCACTAACTCATTTCCCAAAGCTGGCAATATATTTTTTATTGCTTGAGGTAAAATAACATAAATCATTGTTTTAGAATAATTGAACCCTAAAGATAATGCCGACTCATATTGAAGAGTATCAACGGAATTTATTCCTGATTTAATTATTTCTGAAACATACGCTGAAGAATTTAACCCAAAAGCTATAATGCCTACCAAAACAGGTGATATATCAACACTTTTAAATATCACATAATAAATAATCATCAATTGAAGTAACATAGGCGTACCTCTTATAACATTAACATACCATCTACCTAAAGTACTAAGAATTTTAAAATTACCATTTTTTTCATTGCTATCATTAATAAGAGCAATTATAGTTCCTAGCAAAAAACCAATAATAACAGCAAATAAAGAAATAATTAAAGTATTTTTTAAACCAGTTAATATATACATGTATCTCTTATCATATATAAGCGACTTATATAATTCATGACCAATATTTTCTAACATCTAAATCCCCCTTATTGCGTATGTTTAATAGTATACTCTTCTATTTTTCCCTCAGACATAAGTCTAGTCAAAACATCATTAACTTTATCTAAAAGTTCTTTATTCCCTTTTTTTATAGCCATACCATACTTATCAGTAAATAAATATTCATCTAGTATCTTTAATCCATCATTAGATTTAACTATTTCACTAGCAGGTAATAAATCCATAATAATTAAATCAACTTTACCAGCTTTTAAATCTTCAACCATAGATAAATATTTCTTTTGTCTAATAACAGTAGCATCTTTATAATTTTCATTCACATAACTATCAGCAACCGTCCCTAATTGTACAGCAATTCTCTGATTAGAAATTTGATCAATACTAGTAATTTTACTATCCATAGGTACTATCACAACCTGATTAGATACAGCATATTCCACAGAAAAATCAACCTCTTCAAGTCTTTCTTTAGTTATAGACATTCCAGCAGCACCAATATCTGATTTTCCACTCTTAATTTCATTTATAATAAAATCAAAACTAACATCTTTTATAACCAATTCTTTCCCCAAAGATGCAGCAATCTCACGAGCAATATCTATATCCACTCCTACTATTTCACCATCTTGATAATACTCATAAGGGGCAAATCCTGCTTCAGTTGCAAGTATTAGTTTATTATCATCTCTCTTACAACCAGTCAACAACAAAATTGACATAACCAACAACATAATTTTTTTCATTTTCATATCCACCTACCCTACATTAAAAATTATAGCAAAAAAAAAATAGATTGTAAATAATTATAAAACATTATGTTAATCTTTTTTAAACACACACTTATTAGCATATTTAAGTAGCAATTGACAAGTCTAGATAAATATGTCAGTATATTAACCCAAAAGAAAAGGAATAATATAGTGAAGAAAGAATTAAGAAACATATTAAGAGAATTAAATAAAAAAGATTTAAAAAAGCTAAAGAATAAAGCAGGACTTAAGGGAATAAATATATCTACTATTGGATTTATTATTTTAGGTTCTGTATTAATAGGAGTTTATGCTTGGTTAAATTCAAAATTAAATATTATAGGAACCAGTTTATATAATTATATAACAGAATATAAACTAATCATAAAAAATATTGTTACAGCAATAAACATTTGTTTTGGATTTGGTTATATTTTTCAAGGTGGAATATCTTTAGCACCTTTAATACACGAAATTATAGAAAAAAGAAAAAGTATGGAAGATTTTTATTTAGATGAACTTATGGAGGAAATAGGTCATAAATATAATATAAGTTATGAAGAATTACTTGAAGAAAAAGAAAATCAAAGAAAAACGAACATAATTGAAACTAACTCACCTACCATAAAAGCACCATGTTTAACTAATACAAACCTCCATACAAACACCTATACAAAAAAAATTAAAAAAATAAACATATATAAAAAGTCTCATTATTTTATAAAATATTGAGACTTTTTATATATTCTAAATACTATTATACGCTTTATTTAAATAACACTTTTCTTCATAATAATTAAAACCCAACTTATTAATTTAAACAATATATATTATCAATAATTATCATTATTTTAAATCTGAAATATTTTTTTTAAGAATTTCTCTATCATTTGCTAAAAACACAACACTATCTATATCAATACTATCATTAATAGATAAACATATTGTATATACAACTTCTTCCAAAATATCATTGTTAGTTATATCACTAAATATCATATCATTAAAATTTAATTTAATTTGCTTATCAATAACCTCATAATTTAAAAGTTTAGTATTCTCATTCAAAAAACTACTAAGATTACTTTGATAAGTAAAAGAAGACGCTAATTCATCAATAATTATTCTTATTTTATCCTGTTTATAATCATTAACATATTTAGTAACAGGTATATAATATTTATTATCATTAACACTATTAACAAAATAAACTGTATAACTATCTATATTACCTACATTTGTTATTTCATATATTTTATTAATACCATAAGATTTATCTAAAAATGTAGGTAATAATTTTTTAGAATTTGGTAGCTTTTTTAATTCCTTTCCATCTACTAATAACTTAATACTATCAATACCATTAATACTAGTTAAAGTATAAGCTAAAGACTCAATCATTTTATCTTCATACTTTTTATCTATATCTAATATATCTTTAGAAAAATTAATTACAAGAACACCATCCTCAAGTTCTATATCGTTAACTTTAGTACAACTTGGTATAATAGATCTAAATCCATTAGGTATAACATTTTCCTTTTTACCACCAATAGTCAAAGCATCAATAAGACTCGTAGCCTTACTAATAATCGAATCATTAGATGCACTTATTAGCACCCTAGCAACATAGTCATTACTATCTAGTAAGTATACCGTTTCTAAATCATTAGGATATACATATTCCAAATTAGTCTCAGCAAACTCCACTTCTTTTTTAGTCGGTATCAAATACAACATAAAAAGAACAACAAGCAAAGAAGAAGCTACTAAAATTTTTTTGTATAACATTTTTTTAATCACAGTATCACCTAATTAATAGTATGAAATACAAGCCAAAATAGAACCATTTAAATTATTCCATAATAAAAAGCCACTAAGTGGCTTATAGAGCAATAATATTCATTCTTATAAGTTCTACAACAGCTTGTGCCCTGCCTTTTACTCCCAACTTCTGCATTGCATTTGAAATATGATTTCTAACTGTCTTTTCACTAATATTCAAAATATTTGCTATATCTTTAGTAGTCTTATTAGAAATTAACAAATTAAATACTTCTTTTTCTCTTTTTGTTAAAATATTTTTATCCATAAATACCTCACTTCCCATATGGGTGGTTTATATTACTCATAATATTTTATGGATTTTTTTTATTTAAGTGAAGGTATTTTACACATTATTTAAATTGTATAGAAATATACTGCTTAGTATCAAACTCTTTTTGAATAGTTTTCATTATCTTATTTGCAAGATCATTATCATGCGTTTCTGACTCAATAACCACTCTAATCTGATCGCCATCTATTTTTACAAAAGAATCCAAACTATAATTATTCATTATTTTTTCTTCCAAAAGTTCTTCTTTACTACTTATTTGATTAATTAATTTTAAAGCATCAAAAGCCTTATTCTTATCATCAACAGAAGAATCTTCTTTCGTTAATATTTCTTTTAAAGCCCCTATCTCTTTTAACGTCGAATTATTATCTTCAACCTTAAGAGCAGATATTATACCAGACTCCTTAACATTAAGTTGTTTATCATTATTACCATCCTCTACCCCATTACTAGTCAAAAGTAATTCATTTGGCATAGTAACATAATATATACTCAATACCAAAACTAAACTAAACAATGTCAAAAACCATAAATTCTTTTTATTTATCATCGTATCCTCTTTTCTAATAAAATATATTAATATATAAAAAAAATAGAACAAAAAAAGATATATTTAATATCTTTATTCTACATTTACACCCTTTTTAAACAATTTAAAATTAACAATATATACCACAACAAATAATAATAAATATATTAAAATAGCAAACAACACTATTGTCTTTATAACAGAAATATTAATAACATCTAAATTAGTAGTCAAAAACAAATTCATAATATTACCATTAAATAAACCAAGTATATATACTATAAGCAATACCAATAATTGTGTAACAATATAAGTAATAAACCCAAACAATACAGAAAAGCCTATTTTTCCACCATTAAATTTATGTCCTAAAATAATCCCCGTATAACCTGATTGTAAAAGATTTAAAAATTCTAAAAACAACAATATAAACAAAGCTACCACTAATCCTATCGTAGAAAAATTATATGAACTTGCAATCGATAATAACAAATTATTTACCATTTCCATATTTTCTTTACTATAATAAGCTACAAACAAAGTTAATAAAATCACAAAAGTACTTATAAATAAGGTAATAATTGAAGAAAGAATTTTAGAAATATACAATGTTTTTTTCTCCAACGGCAACGTATGAGTCAAATATGATTCATCACCATAAAAATTATTTTTAAATCTAACCCATAAACGCATAATATTATTAATAATAATAGATACTATCATACTAATTGTAGTACCACTACATATTTGAGCTACTATATTCATCATAAAAGAATTATTTATTCTAAAAAACAATCTAGTTAAAACAGCAAAAAACAAAGCTAATAGATAAAAAACTATAACTACTTTAAAAACCCACTTCAAATCATATTTTAATAATTTCTTTAACATTTAAACATCCTCCTAAACACCTCTTCAATACCACTCTTTTCTTTTTCTCTTAACACATCTGCATCCGATTGAAGAATAATTCTACCCTTATCAATAAAAATAACTTCATCAAGTATTCTTTCAATATCTGCTATTAAGTGAGTAGAAATAATCACACTAGCCCCATCATTAAAATTAGTAAGTATTGTATCTAAAATATAATCCCTTGTAGCAGGATCAACACCACCCAAAGGTTCATCTAAAATATATAATTCCGCCTTTCTTGACATAACCAAAACTAACTGAACTTTTTCTTGCATACCTTTACTCATTTTAGCTAATTTTTCCTTAGAATCAAGCCCTAAATCTTTAAGTAATTTCCTTGCCTTTGATGAATCAAAATCATCATAAAAATCTTCAAAGAACTTAATTACTCCATCTACCGTCATAGTCTTATCTAAATATGTTCTTTCAGGCAAATATGAAATTACCTTCTTACTATTAACCCCAATTTCCTGACCATTTATAAGTATTCTTCCTTTAGTTGGTGTAAGCAGATCATTTATTAATTTAATAAGAGTTGTTTTACCCTGACCATTTTTTCCCAAAAGACCTATAATTTTACCCCTAGGAATAACTAAATTAATATCTTTAAGTACCCTTTTATCCCCAAAATCCTTTTCTAAATTTATACATTCTAATAATTCCATTATTCTCCTCCCAAATCTTTTAAATATTCAATCGTATCATTTTTACTAAAACCTATATCATTCATACCAGAAAAATATTTATCTGATAATTCCTTAGCATAATCATTTTTAATTTTATTTATTAAATTCTTATCCGTAGTCACATATTTTCCATTAGTTCTCTCCGTATATATAAGTTTTAAATTTTCTAATTCCCCCAAAGCTCTTTGCACAGTATTAGGATTAACCTTTAACTGCATAGCCAATTCTCTAACAGAAGGCAGTCGTTCACCAACTTTAATTTTATCAGAAATTATATATACCTTAAGTTTATCTACAAGTTGTATATATATAGGAATATTATTATCAAAATCCATATTCTATCATCTCCATATTGTATTAATTGATTAATACAATAATACATTTAATATTATTATTTGTCAAGTATATTTCATAGAATTTTAATCAAAAAAACAGAGAAACCTAATTCTCTGCTTTCACTTTTTTAAATTTAATCAATTTAAATATATAACCAAATGTATATATAATTAACAATATATTAAATACCCAACCAATATAAGGAATAATACTAATTAAATATATAATAGTTATACCCAAAACACCCATCAAGTAGTCACTCTTATATGTTTTAATATACTTACTAAAAATATAGTTACCAAGCATATATCCAGTAATTACCTTAGACATCATAATTATAATAACATAAAATAATATACTAATAATTCCTACAGAATTACCAAATACAGTAATTGCAAGAATAAGGCCTACAATTGGTATCAAAATAAACAATAAAGCACCAACACCTAAATTCTTACCAAATTCTTCTTTCTTAAATGAATTAAATAATTTTGGAATTAATAAATATAGTACCAAAAATATAGTTAATATATTTACCCATCTATTAACATAATCCATTATTACTTTACTATCACTTTTATTATTAATATTATTATATTCTTTAATATCATACTTATCTATAGAAAAACTCTTTGAAGCATCACTATTAATTTTTAAAACCCCATCAATCTTTGTATTATCAGAAATTTTAACTTTATTTCCATTCAAATAAACATCTCCTGAAATTACAGAATCATTAATATCTATATCACTACCAAATATTAAAACATTACCATTAAATTGGGCATTAATTTTAATCTTATAACCAAAAATAACAATATCTCTATTAATAATCATATCTTGTAATTCAATAACATTTCCAAATATAGCTCCATCTCTAAAACTACCACTCAAATTTACTTTATTAGAAAAAATAGCTATATAATCACTATTAGTATTATAGTTAACTGTCTCCCCAAAAAAAGCACCCAATCCATCTATCTTATTATTAACGTTTACTGTTCCACCAAAAACAACAGCACTATTACCAACTTCATCATTAATTGATACATCATCATCAATATATACATATTTACTACCAGCAAATACACTAACTGGAAAAAGTAACAATACAAATATCAAATATTTAAGTTTCTTCATTTTTTACACCTCTCTTAATTTTAACAATTCTTCTATTTATATCTTTTTTATAAAAATTATATGTAACTTTCAAAATAATAGCTACTGGTATAGAAATAACTATTCCCCAGAATCCTGCTATAATACCACCAGCAAAGACGGCAAATATAACAAGTAATGGATGTAATTTATTAGATTTACCATATATCTTAGGGCCAATAACATTTCCATCTAATATCGGACATATCATACATACAATAGCCGTTGCTATAAATAACTTTGTCCCAAGTACTGACGATACTAAAAGAGATAATACTGTTACTATAAATCCTCCAAACCAAGGTATTATAGCAGATACACCTGATAGTACACCTAAAATCAAATAATTAGGATGACCTATAATTAAGAAAATTATTGTATACTCAATCATTTGAACTATCACATTCTTACACATTCCAAGAACATACTTTCCAAGTTCAACATCAAGACTCTTTAAATAATGATAAAATTTTCTATTTTTTCTACTAAAATAAGTTTTTATCCATTTTCTTATTTTATCCATATCAACCAAAAAGTATACAACAGAGCAAAATACAATAGCAGTATTAGTAAAAAAATTAATTGATGTATTAACAATATTAAGAGCACCATTAGATATATAATTACCCAAATTCTTAATAATATCACTACTTATAGTACTAAGCGATGCTTGCCAAGAACCAACATTTATTGAATATTTACTAGAAATATCTGACAAGAAAACAGAAATATTACTAATAAAAAGTAATGTTTGTTCATACATAAGTGGCACTACTAATAATATCAATATTAAAAGAAAACCAAAACATATCACCAAAGTAACTAAAATACTCAACCATTTAGGACTACCAGAATTATTAAGTTTTCTCACCATAGGATAAATTGCATAAGCAATTGCAAAAGCAAGCAAAAATGGAGCTATAATACTAAAAATATTATTAACTATACCTATCCATAAATTTTTAATTAAATATAATAAACATACTATAGCTACAATTACCAAAATATTTAATAATTTATAATTTAATTTATTTTTCATAACTCTCCTCTACTACAATTATACCACACAAAAAGAAAAAATATAAGCAAATTTACTTATATTTCTATTTCTTTTTTACATGGATTAAATTCGCATTAACTTCTTCTAAAGCCCTACCTATAGGTTTACTAGATTTATAAGAACTAACTGGCATTTGTAAATATCCTGTTCTTGTTATCTCCTTACTCCTATCGCTCACTATATATACTAGTGCATACTTAGAAGGAACTATAGTTAAGATTTTATCAATTGATGGATAAATCATGTATCACACTCCCTATCTCTATTCTTAGAATACTCTAAAAAATAATTATTTACAATACTATTGACAAAAGTTTGACAAATACAATTCAACACTTGTATATTAAGCACGATAATTATATACTTATCATAGGTGATAGAATGAAAAGAAGAAGAAAAAACAAAAGAATAATTATTTTTACTTTTATATTATTATTATTAGCATTATCTCTCATACTATATAAAAGTACCTTAAATATAGACACACATGGATATCAAAAAGAAACATATCAAGTATTTAAAGAATTAAATATTGTAGATAAAATTATTGATAAAGATTATTCCAAAACTTTAGAAGAAGTAATAAATTCAGAATACTTTGATTCACAATATATAAATGAATATATAAATATTAATTATAAAGAAGAAGATAATTTTTTAGAACAAATATATAATTTACTTAATATCGGATATAAAAGTAATGATATAAATACTATATATAGCAAGTTAGAAACAGATAATATAGAATTAATAACTTCTAATAATTATATAAAAGATTTAACAAATATGCTCAATTTAACATATTTCAAAGATAATAATTTAGAAAGATACATAAAATATTATTTAAATAATAATTATAATTATATAGATGTAATAACTTATGTTAACATCGGTCTTGATTATGAGTTTTATACGAATACAATTCCCGTTGTGGATGATTCTGATATTTTAGCAATTGTTAATAAATATCATTATTTAAGTAGTAGTTATGTACCCGACGACTTAGTAACAATAAGTTCAAAATATTCAACAAGAACAAATAAATTAAGAAGTGTTGCGGCTAAAGCTTTTGAAAATATGGCCGAAGATGCTTTAAAAGATAATATTAAGGTATATGCTGCATCAAGTTATAGATCTTATTCTGATCAAAAATACATATATAATAATTACGTTAAAGAAGATGGCGTTCAAATAGCTGATACTTATTCTGCTAGAGCTGGGCACTCCGAACATCAAACAGGACTAGCCACAGATATTGCTGATACTAGTTATTCGTTTATTAAAGATAATACTAAAGAATCTAACTGGTTAAAAGAAAACGCTCATAAATATGGCTTTATATTAAGATATGAAAGTACTACCGAAAAAATAACAGGCTATATGTATGAACCATGGCATTATAGATATGTCGGGGTAGATATAGCAACGTTCATTCACGAAAACAAAATAACATATGATGAATATGTAGCTAGAAATAAATAAATAAAAAACGCAAATAATTCTTGACAACTCCACGCTTATTGATATAAAATTAATATGTGCTTTGGAGTAGTACTCAAGAGGCCGAAGAGGCGCCCCTGCTAAGGGTGTAGACCGGGAAACTGGTGCGAGAGTTCGAATCTCTCCTACTCCGCCATTTATAAAAAATAGCCCTTATATTATTTAAGGGTTTTATTATGTAAAAAAAATAACCATATTTATTTTTTTATGTTACAATAATAGTGGTGATAATATGCAAAACAAAGTAATAAAATATGGTAATAGAGGAATGACGTTGGAAAATGATATTAACATTACTAATGATTATTATAAAAATAATAACATAGCCTTAATTTATAAAAAACCAACTCCTATTAAAGTTATAAAAGTAAATTATGCTAAAACAAGAATATTAGATGGATTTTATGAAACACAATCAACATTAGATTATAACGGAATATATAAAGAAAAATATATTGAATTTGACGCTAAAGAAACAAGAAGTAAAACAAGTTATCCACTATCTAATATACATTCTCACCAATTAGAACATATAAAAAACGTCTTATATTTTAAAGGAATTGTATTTTTAATAATAAGATTTGTTATGTTAGATAAAACATACTTAGTAATGGGAAATGACCTAATAAATTATATAAATGACATTGAAAGAAAATCTATACCATTATCTTTTTTTGAAGAATACGGTCATTTACTAACACTTAAGTATACACCTAGATTAGATTATTTAAGTATAATTGACAAAATATTAACTAATAATTGATATTTAAATAAAATTATATTATAATTAATAAAAAGAAAGTAGGATGTTAATGAGAAAGATTAAGAAAAAAGAAAATAGTAAAAATAACAAAAAAACTAATAAAGAAAGTTTTTTGACGAAATTAAATAATACAATCAAAAAACAACGCCTTAATGCTAAAAATTCAAAAAACAAAAAAAATAACAAAGAAACACGTAATAGAAAAAATAGCAAAGAGAAAAAATCAAAAAGTAGTAGAAAACTATGGAAAAAAATTGTTACTGTTATTTTGATTTTATGCATAATATGCATACTAGCTTTTGCTGCATTCTTTGCTATTGTTGCTATTACCGCTCCAAAATTTGAACCTGAAGCTTTTAACACTCAAGAGCAAACCGTTATTTACGATATTAATGGTGATGTAATTGCTACTTTAGGAACTGAAAAAAGAGAGAATATTAGTTATGAAGATTTACCACAAGTTTTAATAGATGCCATCGTAGCTACCGAAGATTCAAGATTTTTTGAACATAATGGTGTCGATTTACCAAGATTTATAAAAGCTACTGTTTTGCAACTCCTAGGTCAAAATGAAGCTGGTGGAGCCTCTACCCTAACAATGCAAATTGTCAAAAATAACTTAACAAAAAAGAACAAAATAGAAACTAATCCAATCAAAAAAATAATTAGAAAATTTCAAGATGTTTATTTAGCAGTATTTAAAGTAGAAAAAAAATATAGTAAAGAATCTATTATGGAATTTTATGTTAATGATAGTTTCTTAGGTAGATCTGGTGTAGAAGAAACTTCAAAATACTTTTTTAACAAATCAACATCCGATTTAACTCTACCAGAAGCAGCCCTTATTGCTGGACTATTCCAATCGCCTGGCTTAGATAATCCATATAAAAGTATTGAAAATGCTGAAGAAAGAAGAGATACCGTACTATACTTAATGGCTAGACATGGATACATCACCAAAGAAGAAGCCGAATTTGCTAAATCAATAAGTATAGAAAGTTTGCTTGCCAACAATAATATTGCAGACGGAAAATATCAAGGATATATTGATACAGTCGTAGACGAAGTAGAAGAAAAGACTGGAAAAAATCCATACACCATACCTATGAAAATATATACCACCATGGAACCTAGTATTCAAAATGGAATAGATAATATATTAAGTGGAAAAGATTTCACATGGGAAAATGATGTCGTTCAAGCAGGAATTGCAATTGTTAATGCTGAAACAGGTGCTATATCTGCTATTGGCGCTGGAAGAAATCGTGTTGGAGAAAGAAGTTTCAACTTTGCAACTCAAGCTAGAAGACAACCAGGATCTACTGCAAAGCCATTATTTGATTATGGCCCAGCCATGGAATATAATAATTATTCAACATATCAACTATTTAATGATGAACCATGGACTTACACTAACGGACCTAGCGTTGGCAACTGGGATGGCGGATATGGTGGATTAATGACCTTACGTTATGCCGTACAATACTCAAGAAATGTCCCAGCACTAAAAACATTCCAAGAAGTTGGACCTAAAAATATTGTTAAATTTGTTAATAGTTTAGGACTTGACATTGCACTTAACTCAAGTTCAGAAAATTACAAATTGAACGCTAATGGCTCAGACAATGCCATAAATGAAGCCTACTCTATCGGAGGAACAGCTCTAGGATTTACACCACTAGAAATGGCTTCTGCTTATTCTGGATTTGCAAGCGGTGGCTACTATACCGAACCATATACTGTTACAAAAATAGAATATCGTAATACAGATGAAGTATGGGAATATAAACCAAAAAGAGAAAGAGTTATGTCTGATTCAACAGCTTATTTAATGAATAATGTTCTAGAATCGGCTGTAACAGGCGGATTCAATGGTGGAGCTCTTGTATGGGGAAGCCACGTAGCAGCTAAAACTGGTACATCAAACTTTAGTCAAGAAACATTAAAAAAATATGGCTTACCTTCATATGCCGTTAATGATATATGGACAGTAGCATATACCACAAAATATTCTATAGCATTATGGTATGGATATAAAGAAATATCAAGCGAATATTATCTAACAAACAACGTTCAAAAAGAAGCTGTTATGAGAAAAATTATGACTCATATTCCAAAAGATACCGTTGGATTTACAATGCCAAGCAGTGTTGTAGCAAGTCAAGTTGAAATGTATACCTACCCTGCAAAATTACCAAGTGAAAACACACCTAGTAATTTAATTAAAACAGAATACTTTAAAAAAGGAACACAGCCAACAGAAGTATCAGAAAGATTTGCTACAATTAATGATGTCAAAAATGTTAAAACAGCAATAGTTAACAATACCATTACACTTTCATGGGAATTTGAAACACCAACAGTATTAACAGATGAATATTTAAAAACATACTTTAGTCAAAGTGTCTTTGGAAAACAAACAGACAAATATATTAACGAAAGAAAATCATATAATGAAAACAGCTTAGGACCAATAATATTTGCAATATATAAAATTGAAAATGATGGTAGTGAAACATTAGTAGGAACCACAAAAGAAAACACTTTCGAATATACCGGAACCGGAAGTTCATTACTAATAATTAGAGCTGAACACAAATATTTTAAAGCAAATGCCAGCAAAGGAGTTAAAGTTAGTGCCAATCTAGGAAATGAACCTGTTGGAGATTTAAAAATATATTTAGCTGGAAAACTTATCACCAATGTCCAAAAAGGAAAATATACAGAACCAGGCTTTGTAGTATATTATAATGGTGATGATGTAACTAAAAAAGCAAATATAACTTATCAAATTTCCGATCAAACAGCTATTTTCCCAGTAGTAAATACCATTCAAAAATTGGAAAGTGCTATAAATCAATTAGATGCTGGAAAATACAAAATAAATTATATAGCAGATTATATTGGGCTAACCGCTACTAAAACAAGAACAGTTATAATATCAGATGATTTATCCACAAATGAAAATAGAAGTTGATAAAAACTTCTTTTTTTCTATCCCATACTTTACCATATTTTACCTATATTTATACCAAATAAATATTTTATATTATATGTAGTGGAGGTGATAAATGACTAGAATTTAATTTATAAAAGTGATATACTTTATATGGAGGTTACTATGAAATACACTATTGCACTAGTAGAAGACGAAGAAGATTTAAATAAATTAATTCAAACTTATCTAAAAAAAGCTGGTTACGAAGTTATTCCATTTTATAATGGTAAAGATGCCCTTAATAATATAAACACTAAAGTCCATCTATGGATACTCGACATAATGTTGCCAAATAATATAAGTGGATATGATATTATTAAAGAAATTCGTAAAAATAATGAAATGATGCCTGTAATATTTACATCAGCCAGAGACAAAGATTTAGATAAAATAATTGGGTTAGAACTAGGAAGTGATGACTATATAACAAAACCCTACTCTCCTAAAGAATTAGTACTTAGAGTTAATAATATCATTAAAAGAGTATATTCAAATGAATTAAACAAAATTAAATATAATGACTATACCATTAACTTAGAAAAAAGAATGGTCTTATTAAACAATAAAGAAATAATTTTAACTACATTAGAATTTGATTTATTAAATATGTTTTTACAAAATAAAGGAAAATCATTTTCGAGGGATGAAATACTAAGTAAAGTATGGGGAGAAAACTACTATGGAACTGATAGAGTTGTAGATGACCTTATAAGAAGACTAAGAAAAAAAATGCCAGATTTAAATATAAATACAATATATGGCTATGGATATAGATTAGTATGAAAAAGATATCACTAAGAAAACAATTATTCTTAATATCAGGAATAATAGTCAGTATTATAATAATTACATTAGGAATAATTTTACCAAGATTATTAACACCTATATATGAAGAAAATATATATAATAAATTAAAACAACCATTAATTTTCATTAATAATAATAGCTCAAATACAATAAATTATGACACAGATATAGCTTATATATATATTGTAAATGGTGAAATAAAATTAACATATAACGTTAATAAAGTAATAACTAATTATAGTCCAGAAATATTAAAATATATAACTAATGATAATGGAAAATTCATATATAATTATAAAAAATATTACTACTCTACACTAAAAACAAAATATGAAACAAAAATTTCTATAACAAATGATAATTATATAAATCAAGTTAGACATCAAATGTTATTAATAATATTTCTAATATCAAGTATAGCCTTTACTGTAACAACTTTAATAATAGTATTATGGTCAAATAATGTTGTAGAACAAATCAGAAAACTTAAAGATAAAATAAATAATTTAGATAACGTAAACTATGAATCAAACATTCACTATGTCTATGATGATGAATTATACTCCTTAAATCAATCAATAGATAACATGAAAGAATATCTAATAAAAGAAGAACAATATAAAAATCAAATATATCAAAATATTTCACACGACCTAAAAACTCCTATTACCGTTATAAAATCATACATTGAAGCAGAAGAAGATGGAATAGAAACTAAAGAAAACACCTTAAAAGTTATTTCTGAACAAGTTAACAAATTAGAAACTAAAGTTCACTCCTTATTATACTTAAATAAACTTAACTATGTGCAAGACCAAAAAGAACTCCTAAATGTTAATACTAATATTGTACCCATTATCAACTCTTCAATAACTAAATTTAAAGTAGCAAGAAATGATATTAAGTTTATATTTGATTATGATGATCATACAAATTTTAGAGGAACCACTGATATGTGGGAAACTATAATAGATAATATTTTAAATAATTTTATACGATATGCCAAAAAAGAAATAAAAATAAATATTAAAAACAAAAAAATAACTTTGTATAATGATGGAGAAAATATAGATGAAAAATTAATAAATAATATATTTACTCCATATGAAAAAGGAATAAATGGCGTATTCGGTTTAGGATTATCAATTGTAAAGAAAACCCTTCAATTTTTAAATTATGATGTTACTATTACAAACATGAATAAAGGTGTTAAATTTATAATAAAATAAGAAACAAATTTCTTATTTTATTTTTGTAATATAAGTAAATATTTCCCACATATTGCATATGTTATAATAAATAAATAAATAAATAAATTGACATAAATTATTTAATATGCTATAATTTAAAAGAAATTTGGGGCTGCCAAGGTTTCGACAGGAATAATTAGTATTTATTTAGCAAGTCGATTAGTCGTCGTTATAGACTATCAAAAATAACTGGAAACAGTAGACAAACAGCTGTTGCTTTTGCTTAATTAATAAGCGCGACAGGTTCCCCTACTTCTTTGCTTACGAGACGTAGAAGGAACTTATAAAGTAAGCTATATTGTATATGTGTCTAGATTATATAACGAATTTTATAGACTAGTAAATATTTTAAGTTGTTAGTTGATTATAATATTTATGAAACACATTAACTAACTAAACTTGTAGAATAATAAATATGAATATTTTTGGACAGGAGTTCGATTCTCCTCAGCTCCACCAAGTTGATTTTATCGAATACTTGTTTGTAAGTATTCTTTTTCTTTTTTTCAACAATGGGTTCAACTTCCACCAGTCCCCCACTCCTCTGCTTGAAACACAAGATATCACAACAAATTATGAAAGTCTAGTACAAATTTTGAAAATTTGTACTATTTTTATAAGATCGATACAAAAGATTATATCAATTTAAAAAGAAGTATAATTGTTTATTGTAATTACACTTCCATATCGCTATAAATAACATTAAATTTTATTACTTTTGCCTTTATTACATCTTTCACACAACGTTTGTAAATTATTCATAACCGTTTTTCCACCTTTTGATACTGGAACAATATGATCAACATGAAGTTTCACACCATCATTTGCAGTCGCGCCACAAATACAACATCTAAAATTGTCTCTTTTTAAAACATTATACCTAATATCATCATTCATCGCTTCTCTTTCAAATTTAGAAGTTATTGAATATTTTTTTCCATGTTTCCATTCCATATAAGCATCACATAAATCTTGGTAATAAAACATTTTCTTTTTTGAATAATGATTTTGTCCTTGTTTGCTAGAATAAAAGGCATAAATCATTACGTTAATGTCAAAAACATTTACAATTTTGTTATTTTCAAAAATCTTTTTTTCTAATTTTAGATATTTCTTTTCACTCATATTAATTTTAAATGATTCATTTGAATCAGGAATTTGATATAATTTATTATATTCTTCTAAATACTTATCATATAATTTTTTATTTTTATATGCATTCAAGATATCTTCTCTAATATAATCTGTATTGTTTTCAATATGATACATTAATATATCTTTTGCTAATACACGCTCATAACTTTTTACCGAATATTCTCTTTCTCTAAATACTCTACTTTTATTTTTAATTTTCAAAAAATTATATTTTTTGTTCAATTCACTTAAGTTTTTAATATTATTACTTACATCTACAATTTTCTTTACATTTTTTTCATATATTTTATTATATATATACTTACTAATAGAATAAACAAATAAAAACAACAACAGTATAATCAAAGTTTCGTCAAAATAATCACTTTTATAAAGTACAAAAGCAAAACAAACTAAACAAAATAACAAATATAACTTCAAATATTTAAATAAAAATTTTTCTAAATATTTCATCAGGATCAACTCCAATAATTTATAATTATAAATATATTATAACACTATTTCTAAAATATACAAAGTTTTTATGTAAGTTTATGGACTACTTTATAAAAATATATTTAACATTATTTTTACGTTTAAACATTTAATTCTTATGGTATTATAAATAAAATATGCAATTGATATTAACCCTATTTGTGCTATTTTATGTCAGTTGATTTGCAGTTCATTTGAAGTTTGTTTGTACTATTCATTTGCAGTTGAACTATGAGTCAAAGTGAATATATTTTTATTTCAAAATGTTTGAAGTTACAATTTTGTAACAATTTGCATTCACATAATACCAACTAAATTAAACATTCATAACGAAGAAAAAATCAACATTTTTTAAACATAATATTGACAAAAGTCCTTAAAATATCACATTTTATAGCATTAAAGGGGTTTGGTAGCCTCCCCCCTGTCCCACCATTAGATAAAATCGTCGCACTTATGTGACGTTAATGTTTAAAATCAATCTGAATCATGATTGATTTTTTTATGATATAAAAAATTTCAAAGATAGATGTCTGATCTATAAATTTTATGATAAAATTATATTGAGTGAATTAGTCAGACACATCTGACCAATTCGGAAAGGAGCTAATTTATGCTAGAAAAAAACTAATGCTAAAATGATACAATAAATTACAGATTTAGTTAATCGAACAAAATCTAATTTAGTAAATAAAATTAATAAATCTATTATCTATATTTATTGGAATATAGGGAAAATAATAGTAGCAAATGAAAATGAATTTAATAATCGTTTAGAATATGGTAAGGAAGTTTTAAAAGGTTTATCAGATGAGCTTACTAAATATCTTGGCAAGGTTTTATGTTTGTAGGTTCACAACAAAGAATTACTCTTAATAATACTGATTACTATGTAGATATGGTTTTTATATCAAATTTTTAAAATCACATGTTTTAATTGACTTGAAAATAAATAATCTTAAAGCAGAAAATTTAGGTCAAATGAATTTATATTTAAATTATTACGAACAAGTAGTAAATAGTGAAGATGATGGAAAGCCAATAGGTATTATCTTATGTGCTGAAAAAGATAATGTAATGTTAGAATATGCTTTAGGTGGATTATCTAATAATATTTTTGCTTCAACATATACTTACTATATTCCAAATAAAGAACAATTAATAATTAATAAATTAGCAATTATAAAAATGAATATAAGCAAGCAACGGAGTTTTACTCCCACAAAGTAAAAATGAATAGAAAGTGAGATGATTAATGTGCCAACAATAGGATATAAGAAGAAATTTAAAAATATAAAAGGCTTACAAAATGAAATATTTATAGTTAATTTTAAATTGGAATACAATTCACATGGCTTTTTGGAAATACAACATGAAGATAATAATTACTTTGATGTTGGCGATTATAACATATTATTAGATCGTATTTTTGATGATTTTACAGAAGAAAAAAGGAAAAAATATGATAATGGAATTTATATTTTAAGTGTTTGTAAGTATATTGTTGATAATGTGCCGAATTTGTATTCAATTAATTATGAAACTAAAGGAATGATTGATACATATTATAAACAAGAAATAATAGATGCTTATAATAAAATTAAAAATAATCAAAAGTAATTTCGTATACGTGTATAGTATGGGCACCATTGACGAATATGTTCGAACTATTCGAACTTTTAAATATATGAATCAATCAGAAATGATTGATTTTTTTTGTTTATTAAGAATGGAATGTCATTTCTAAAATATAAATAGATAATTTAAAAGAAAGAATAGATTATTGAAAAACTAAATTTCAGAGAATAGTAAAATTTAAGGTCATTTAAGGTTAGAAATTAATAATCATAAAATTAAAAATGTAAATAAGCCAAATATAATCCAAATATAAGGTATGTATTTAAGAAATAATGGTGTATAATAAAACATATAATATTTATTTTAGATATAGTACAAGGTAGATAATAAGTAAATATAATAATATGAAATCAATACCGATAGATAGTTTAAATGAAGAGAATTTAAAAGAAAAGAAAGAGATAAAAAATTAAGAGAATTATCAAAAAAAATGGATAAGAAATTTTAAATCATTAATTATGATAATAAACTATAATAACATTAATTTTCTAAATAATTTGAAAATGTTGACTCTCAAGTTAACTATAATGTTATACTCTACTTGAAAGGAGGTTTTATGTATACAATAAATGAGTTTTCTAAGCTTAGTAATACATCTGTTACAACTCTTCGTTATTATGATGAAATAGATTTATTTAAACCTAGTTATACTGATATTTTTAGTGGCTATAGATATTATATTGAAGAACAAATATATACTATTTCTATTATAAACAAATTAAAAGAGATAGATATATCATTGAGCGATATAAAAAAATATTTAAAAGATCATGATTTAGACATATTGATTAAACAAAGAGAAAAATATAAGGATAAGTTAAAAAAAGTGGAGGAAATAATAAAAATGAAAGAAAATAGTAATTATGAAGTAATGGAAAGTAATTATAGAAAATTTATTGAAGTAAATGGTACAAAACAAATAAAGTGTCCAATGGGAATTGAACTTAGAAATAACAATGCTAGATATTTTTTGATCAATAAAAATAATGAATTCTATAATGATTTTGTTATATACAATAATAACAATTGGTTAACACTAGATAAAAGATTTATCTTGGATGAAAAATTGATGGAGCATATTTTTAACTATTTAAAAGATGAAGGCTATGATTATATTACTATTTATGTACCAGTTGAAGATGAAAAATTTATAGATTATTTAAAAACTAACTATGATATTACTTTAGAAAAAGTAAAACAGAGTGAATACGAATACTATCATGTTAAATTATTATTAAAATAATAATAAATAGATAAGGATTGTAATGAAATAATTTCGTTACAATCCCTTTTATTTATTCTTTATCATTATTATATCTAATATTATAATTACTAGGTCCATTAATACAATTTCCATCTATATCAAACTTAGAAGCATGACAAGGACAATCCCAAGTCTTCTCTACTTCATTAAATACCAAACTACATTTTAAATGAGGACAATCACTATAAACAATATGTTCTTTTCCCAACTTATCCATATATATTGCTATATTTTTACCATTTCTCTTCATATAAACTACATTATCCGAATAATATTTCTTATTTCTAATAACCTTGTTCTGAATAAAAGGTTTCATACTATTAAATACATTTCCAAAAATAGCTATATTATATATACTTTTTCTTAACGGATCAAATAAACTAGCATACTTATTTTCACGTCCCAATATTAAATCACTCAAAATCATTCCAGCAATAGTACCATTAGTCATTCCCCAACCATTATATCCTGTGCCTATATATAAATTATCACTTATCTTACCAATATAAGGAAGACCATCACTAGTAACAATATCCGTATTAGACCAAATATATTTTATATTTTTATTATTAATATTAAAACTATTAATTAACCTATCAAAATTAGATTTATAATTAAATTTATAAGCTAAATTATGTGTTCCATACAAATATATTAAATAATTATCTTTATCTTTATAATATCTAAATGATGTAATATCTTTATCTATACTTATACCAGAAATATTATTATAATCAGAAACTTTATCCGCCAATATATAAGACTTTTCAATATGAGCCTTAATAGGAAATAAAAATGGCTTTATAAAATATGGATAATGTGAAGCCAAAATAACATTCTTAGCATATACTTTACATTCTTCAAGAATACACTCATAATACTCTTCTCTCTTTTTTATATCCATAACTTTTGTATGTTCATAAATTTCTATCCCATTATTAAAACATATTGAAGCTAAACTCTGTATATATTTAACTGGATGAAAATAATAAGTATCAGATACAGAAATACCATAACAATATGGAATATTTAAGTTAATTTTATCTTTATCATTTACTACTACTCCCATACTTTCTAAAACTTTCTTTTCCCCTTCTATTTTACTAATATTATCTTTATTATTAGTAAACAAAAAAGAATCTTGACAATCTAAATTACAATCTATATTATTTTCTGAAATAACATTTTTTACTATATTAATCGCATCCAGCTGACTATTCAAATACTTATAAGCAATATCATAAGAATACTTATTACTTAATGTAGAATAAATTAAATCTTGCAAATAAGTAAGTTTACCAGTAGTTCTAGAAGTAATACCACCCCCTATCTCATTTCTTTCTACTAAAATAACATTTAACCCTTTATTAATGAGCTGATATGCACTACTAATGCCAGTAATACCTCCCCCTATAATTAAAACATCACATTTTTTATTACTACTTAACTTATCAAAACTATTTTTTTTAACATTTTCTTTTCATATACTATAATATTTAATAATATCACCCATTTCTATTATGTTATTAATTTATATTTTTTAATCATTTTATAGAAATTTATTAAGAAGAATGATATACTTATTTTGGTGATAACATGAAAATAATTGGAATAATAGCAGAATATAACCCTTTTCATTTAGGACATTTATATCAAATAAACAAGATAAAAGAAATATATCCAGATAGTATTATAATAGCTATAATTAGTACAAATTTTACCCAAAGAGGAGATATATCTATTATAAATAAATGGAATAAAACAAAAATATGCTTAGACAATAATATTGATATAGTTTTAGAATTACCTTATACCTATGCTACTCAATCAGCAGATATTTTTGCTAATGGAGCATTAAAAATACTTAATAGTATGCATATAGATACTCTTGTTTTTGGAACAGAAAAGGATAACATTAATGAATTAATAGAATTAGCCAAAATACAAATAGATAATAAAGAATATGATAATATAGTTAAAAATTATTTATCCAAAGGTTTGAACTACCCTACTGCTATGTCCAAAGCCCTAGAAAATATATCTAATATTAAAATAGATAAACCAAATGATTTACTTGCATTGTCCTATATAAAAGAAATAATAAAAAATAATTATAACATTACAACAATATCTATTAAAAGAACTATAGATTATCATAGTAGTGATATAGTTAATAATATAACTAGTGCCTCAAATATAAGAACTCTAATACAAGAAAACAAAGACATTACTAATTATATTCCAACATATCCAATAAACTATATAGAAGATAAATTAAACTTAAATTATGCTTATCCCTATTTAAAATATTCCATAATTAAAAATATAAATTCTTTAGATAAATATTTAACCATTGAAGAAGGAATAGAAAATAGAATTAAAAAATATATTTATGAATGCAACGATTGGCAATCTTTAGTTATGAAAATAAAAACTAAAAGATATACTTATAATAAAATAAATAGAATGTTAACCCACATCTTACTAGGATACACTAAAGAAGAAAATACCCAAAAAGATTGCTATACTCGTGTCTTAGGATTTAATAAAAAAGGAAGAAAATACTTAAACACAATCAAAAAACAAACTAATATTATTTATGGATATAAGAAAAATTTATCTAATTCTCTAGATATAGAATTTAGAAGCACTTGCATATATGCTCTAATAACCAATAATACCGAATTAATAGATCTAGAATTTAAAAATAAACCTATAATTAAATAGATTTATTTTTTTATAACTTTTTCTAATATACTAACAATATCATTAGTAAATATTTCTTTAGCATACCCTATCATATTTTTAGTATCTAATTTAAATATATAAGCAAATCTTAACAAATTATTACCATATATATTATCCTCTGTTAAATTATTAATACAAATACTAGTAACAAAAACATCATCTTTATCATCTACATCATAAATATAATTATTATTCTTAAAATCAAATATATATCTATTAAATCTATTTTCTAATATATTATCATATATATCTAGAATAACACTTTCTTTTGAAACTACTATTCTTGAAATATAATTATAATCATGTAATACCTTATATTTAAATATAATTTTTAAGAATTTAGTTAGTTTCTTTTCCTCCTCCAAAGAATATAAAAATTCACTCAATACTTCTCTATTCACTTCAAGTCCTCCTATGTTATTAAAGTACCACACTATCTAATTTTAGTCAATTTAAATACTCTTATTTTATTTCTTTGTTACCTATTTGGTAACAAAATTCTTTATTTTAAGCTATTTTTATGATATAATAGACAGCCTAAAGAAAGGAGTATTATATGAAAATAATTAGATTAAATGAATTACAATTCAAAAATTATTCTAATATGCATAATATGCAAAATCTATGTCAAACCATCGAATACTCCCACATTGAAGAAAACAGAACAAAAGAAAAAGAATTCCTAGGATTAATAGATGAAAACAACAATGTTTGTGCAGCAGTCACAATAATAGTTAAAAATTTAATTATGAATAATAAAATGGCTACAATATATAATATGCCTCTAATAGACTATAACAATTATTCTCTTTTAAATATCTTTTTTGAAGAATTAAAAAAATATTTAAAAAAAGAAGGATATATATATATAACGATTAATCCTATGTATTATCAAAGAGTTTTTGATAAAAATAATAATTTATTAGTAGATAATACCTCTATAACTGATAATATGCTTAGAATAGGATTTAAAAAAATGGGATATCAAAATAGATTTTCTAAATATGATATTATTATAAATAATACCAATACAAAAGATATATACAAAAATATAAGTAGAAATACTAAAAGAACTATCCAAGAAAATAAAAAACTAGGTATATCTTTAAAAAAAGGTACTATAGATGATATAAACACATTTTATAATTTAATAAAGAAAAAAACAAACAATAACATTAATTACTATATAGACTTAATGACATCATTAAATACAAACAATGTAAAAATGAATATATTCTTTGCAACACTCGAACCTAAAACATACTTAATAAACAAAAGAAAAGAATATTTAATTGAAAAGAATAAAAATGAAAAAATACAAGAAAATTTTCTATATAATAAAAAAAGTAATAAAGAAAAATTATTAAATAAAAAAATAGAAGCAGATAAAAAACTAGAAAAACTACATCAAGAATTAATACAAGCTATAGATTTAGAAAAAAACTATAAAAATAATATAATATTAGGTACTTGTGCTACCATTAAACATAAAAAAGAAGTATATTTCTTAATTGAAGGATATAATGATAATTTCAGACAATTTCATTCATCTAAAAGCTTAAAATGGAGTATAATTAAACATTATTCACTCTTAGGATATAATATATTTAATCTAGGAGAAATATACTCTGATTATAAAAATAAAGATAACAAATACTATGGAATATATCAATATAAAATAGGCTTTGGTGGAAATATCATCGAATATCCTGAAAGAATGTTATTAATTATTGATAAAAATAAATACTTAATGTATACTCAAATATGTAATTTAAAAAGAAAGTCTATCACAATGTAATAGACCTTCTTTTATTATAAAATTTAATCTTCAAAATAACTAGTGCCAATAAATTCTCTTAAAATAGATAGTGAAGGAACATCTTCACTAGGAAGAGGTAATACTAAATCAAGCAATCTAATAAGTCTTAAAGCTGTATTATACTCTGGATCATCATGTTTAACCGTATATAATAAAGGTAAAGCATAAACTTTTAATACTGATAATTCATATGCTAAAAATGTATTAAATACTACATCTGCAGCATCTTGATATGGAAATATATATTTTTCCTCTCCATTTCTAACAGAAGCCCAATTATTTAAAGTATGACTAGGACTATATCCTCTAGTTCTATTATCACGTACCATTCTTCTAAGTAACCTTATATCTGTTAAATTAATTCTATTATCATCATCAATACTTAAATAAGCAAGTGGTGAAATATATATTTTATATTTATTTTTTTTAGGAATAGAAGTTAATAATTCATCACTAATAGCATGTAATCCCTCAATAACCAAAATATCATTTTTCTTAAGTTCAATATTTTTATTAAATTCTTTTTCTCCAGTAATAAAATTAAATGTAGGTGCTAAAATACTATGTCCCTTTAACAATTTACCAATTTGATTATTAAATAATTTTACATCTATAGCACGAATACTTTCAAAATCAGGTTTTCCATATTCATCTAATGGCGTTTCCGTTCTATTTAAAAAATAATCATCTAAAGAAATAGAAACAGGATTTAACCCAAATGTTTTTAAATACATAGATAATTTCCTACTTGTAGTAGTCTTACCAGATGAAGAAGGACCAGATAATAAAACTATTTTAATATCTTCTTCATGATCTTTAATATAACTAGCTATTTCTTGCAATCTATAATTCTGAATAGTTTCAGATAAATTAATAAGTTCCCCTGGCCTACCATTACATATAGCATCATTAAGTTCCCCTACATTACTTATATTAAGTATTTTAGCCCAATTTAAATATTCATCTATACTATTAAAAAATTGTTCATGATGCGTATATTTAAGTATTTTACCATTATCATATATAGAAGGAAATCTCAATATTATTCCCTTGTCTTTTAACAATGTTAAATCAAAATATTTAAGTACAGAAGAATCATAAGGTAATGGCCCAATAATATAATTATATACATCATCAAATTTATATAATGTAACATATTCACTTTTATCATAAAACAATGTTTTTACCTTGTCTTCCCTCTTTATACTATGAAAGTACTCCATAGCCTCATTAACAGAAGTATCTATTCTAATAAAAGGTATATTCCTAGAAACCATTTTCTTCATATCATCTTTTATTTCCTTAATTTCTTCTTGCGTAACACTTCTATCTACTTCAAAGAATACCCCCTTATCTATAGAATGTCTAACTTTAATTCTCGTATCTTTTCCAAGAATATTTAAAGCACAAACTTTAAACAAAAAAGTTAATCCCTTCTCATAAGTTCTTATTCCTTCTTTAGTATATATATCAAATAATTTTAAATTACCATTTTTAAACAAAACATCATCATACCCTACATAAGAATCATTAAATGTAGCATATACAACATCCTCTTTATTTAATAGATTAATTATTTCCTTAACTTTTATTCCTTTTTTATATTCCTTTTTACTTCCATCTTCTAAAGTTATAATAATTGTATCCATATACTTATCGTTAGATATTAAATCTAACTACACCTCACTTCCTTAGCATATTATATCTTATTCTTTTTTATAGATTAATTTCATTATGACTATATCTACTTTATATAATTATACCAAATTATATAAAATTTACAAGATTTATTTATAAACAAAAAGTGCTAGTATTCACTAACACTCTTAAATATTTCCAATTTTATTTAAAGGCCATAACCTAAAACTTGTCTTTCCTTGAATATCATCTTTATCAATTAAACCTATTACTCTTGAATCAGCTGATATTTCCCTATTATCACCAAGAACTAGATATTTATCTTCAGGTATTCTTTTACAATTACATATCTCTTCTAAAGAAAAATCTTCCGTATTAAAATTATAATCATTTACTACTTCTTTGCCATCAATATATAAAGTATTATTTTTATACTCTACATATTCAGAAGGAAGTCCAATAACTCTCTTTATTATTTTAGTATCATTTTCTAACAATTTTTTATTTTTAATAGTTTTCTTATCTACAGAAACTACCACAATATCAAATCTATTAATTTCAGATATTCTATATTTTAATTTATTCAATAATAAAACCTCTCCATTATTTAAAGTAGGACTCATTGAAGAACCAGATACTACTACTGGAGTAACCAAATAAGTTCTAATTAGAACTACTACTAAAATAATAATTATATATGGTATTAATTCTTTTATAAATGCTTTCATATATTCTCCTAATATAGTAAAAATAATAAACTAGAAATAGTTTATTATCTTCCTTCTTTAATCTTATATTGACCTTTTCTAGTCCTTAAGAAATATAACTTAGCTCTTCTAACTATTCCGTTCTTAGTAACCTTAATATATGCAATATTAGGACTATGTACTGGAAAAATTCTTTCAACACCTATACCACTAGATATTTTTCTAACAGTAAATGTTTCTGTAACACCATGTCCTTTACGAGCTATAACAGTTCCTTCAAAATTTTGAATTCTTTCTCTTGACTTACCATTCTTAGTTTCAATAATTTTGCAACCTACAATTACATCATTACCAACACGAAATTCAGGAATGTCATTCTTTAACTGTTTTTCAGTTACTTTTTCAACTAAATTCTTAGCCACGATTATTCACTCTCCTTACTTTTAATAATCATATATAAAATACAGCGGATTATTCGTTCAATTCATAATTCTATCACATAAAAATATAAAATACAAGTTTTTTTATATAATTTTATCCTTATAATCACTAACTGGATTAAAACTTAACCTATGATATTTAGTAATTCCATATTTTTTAATTGCTTCAATATGTTTTTTTGTACCATATCCTTTATTATTTTTTAAATCATACATAGGATAAATTTTATCCAATTCATACATCATCTTATCTCTAGTTACTTTAGCAATTACAGAAGAAGCAGATATAGTTAAACTCTTTAAATCACCCTTTATAATTGAAGTATGTGGTATATCAATATCCAATGGCATAGCATCTATTAAAATATGTTCCATTTTTATATTAGTATTCTTAATTGCTAATAACATTGCTTCTTTCGTAGCCTCATAAATATTTATCTCATCAATTCTTTTTTCATCAACTACACCTATCCCAATAGCTATAGCTTTCTCACAAATAACTTCATAGTAATAATTTCTTTTTTTCTCAGACAATCTTTTAGAATCTGTTAATCCTTCAATATACAAATCTTTAGGTAAGACAACACATGCTGCTACGACAGGTCCAATTAAAGGTCCTCTCCCAACTTCATCAATACCCCCAATATAATTTATACCCTTTTGATATAATTCTCTCTCATATTGATAATTATCCATATTAACAATTCTCATCACACAAATCATCTAATACTTTATGTATTCCAGATACATAAATATCATATAATTCATCATGTTCTTCTTCTGTTAACTCATCCATAGGATTAGTTTGCGTTTCTACAGTATCCATATGATAATCTACAATAGTACCATCATGAACAAATATTACTATCGGTACATATATTCTCTTTTCTCCTACAGAATATTCTACTCCATCACTATCTTTTAAAGTATAATCTAGTAATATTTCATCAAGAGCTTCTAAAAGTTCTTGATATCCTTCTTGTCCTTCACGAACCAATTTAACTTCATTATTATCTGATAATTCATATTCATCTCTAACATCATGCATATTTAAGTAATATATTGTACTAATATTAGTATTATTAGCAGCTTCCATAAGTACACTTACCATACTCCTACACCAAGGACATTCAGGATAGCCTAAGTATATAACTCCACTACCATTTTTAACTATATCAATAATTTCTTTATAATCTGAATACTTTATTGGATTATCTTCTGGAATAGTAACATCCTTATATTTATAATTTTGATAAAAAGTTTTACCATTTAAACTCTCATATTCTTCTTTAAATTTATTAGAATCATTCTCACAGCCTGTAAGAAATAAACACATTGTTAACACTATAATTGTAATTATTTTTTTCATATATACACCTCTATTTAATTATAAAAGAAAAAAAGTAATAAATCAATATTATTTTAATGTACTAATCTTCTAAATCTTTTAAATGAATATTCCATTTAAGTAAATGTTCATATACTTTTTCTACTGGAACACCTAAAATATTATAATAACTACCATTAATATTTTTTATAAAATTAGAAATAATAGTTTCTACAATAAATCCAGATGCATACATGATATCAGGCTCATTTTGAATATAATATTCTATATCTTCTTGACATATATCGCTTAAAGTTATTTTTGTTTCTTGATAATCATTTATTATTTCTTTAGTAACCGTATTTATTAAAGCAATACCAGTAATTACTGATGTTGTTTTATTTTTACATAAATTTATATTATATCTTGCTTCAGAAAGTGATTTGGGCTTTTCTAATATCTTATCATCTATATATACAACTGTATCTAACCCTAAGATAATAGCATCATTTACTTTAATATCTATACTTTTAGCCTTACCCAAAGCTAGTTCTTTTACATATTCATATACATTATTTGTATCTAATGATACTTCATTATAATTACCATTCATATTACTATGTTTCATTCCAACTTTATCTAGTATTTCACTTTTAAATTTTGATGTACTTGCTAAAATTAATTTCATATCTATTCATTCCCTCACATAAAATATTATACCACAAAAAAGAAAAAAGAAATCTTATACGATTTCTTTAGTAATTTGTACTTTTAATTTCAAAATATGATTGTGGATGACTACAAGTAGGGCATACTTTTGGAGCACTCTTTCCTACATGAATATGTCCACAATTACGACAAATCCATACAGTAGACTCTTCTTTATCAAATACTTCTTTATTCTCAATATTTTGAAGAAGTTTTAAATATCTTTGTTCATGTTCCTTTTCAACATTAGCAACATTAGTAAACATTTTTGCTATTTCATCATATCCTTCTTCTTGAGCTATTTTAGCAAATTCAGCATACATATCAGTCCATTCATAATTCTCACCATTTGCAGCATCTCTTAAATTACTAATAGTATCTTGAATTTCACCACCACACATTAGTTTAAACCACATTTTAGCATGTTCTTTCTCATTGTTTGCCGTTTCCTCAAAAATAGCTGCAATTTGTTCATAACCTTCTTTTTTAGCTTTAGATGCATAATAAGTATACTTATTTCTTGCTTGTGATTCTCCAGCAAAAGCCGCCATTAAATTAATTAATGTTTTACTATCTTTTAAATCTTTCATTTTCCTACCTCCTTTTTAATTATATAACTATTTCTCTATATTATCAAGTAAATTATCTATAGTTAAAATTTTGTTATCTATTTTTTTAACATAATCTAATTCTTTACTATCATAAGTCTTTTTTTCATCAGATATAGTTTCTAATGATTCATTTAATGTATCTCTTGATATTAATTTTACCACTGGATAAGTAAATAATATTCTATCTTTAACAATAAATGAACCATTACTTGCTCTATCCATAATAGATATTTCACTTAATTTAATAGTTTTATTTTCTTTTATACTAGTAATATTTATTTCATTCTTTACTTTTTCAATATAAATACTTACTATCTTGCTAGGATTACTCTTTATTTCTTTCATTAAAAGAATTCCCCTATTAGCCCTCGTTGTTTTAGTAACTTCTGATAGTCTAAGTCTTTTAGCTGTTCCCCTATCCATAATAACAGATATAAATTCACAACTAGGATCAAACAATAACGAGGAAACAACTATGTCATCTTTTAGTTTAATAGACTTAACACCGCTTGCCCTAATACCTACAGGACTAACTTCTGATATATCATACCAAAGTCCATAACCATCTCTAGTAGCTACGAACACATCAGAATAATCACTATCCGTAACGCTTATCAATTTATCATCATTTTTTAAACTTATCATGCTAACTTCTTTTGAATATCTATTTACTTTAAAATCTGACAATTTAGTTCTCTTTACCATTCCTTGTTCTGTAAAACTAGTAATATATTTATCAGCATTAAAATCATACACAGGAATACTAGCTACTATTTGTTCCTTAAATTCCATACTTATAATATTACTTACATGTTTACCTAAATCTTTCCACTTTGCTTCTGGTATTTCATATACTGGTAAATATAAATAATTACCCATATCAGTAAATATAAGTATAGTATCTGTAGTATTTATATTATATATACCTATAACATAGTCATTTTCCTTTAAAGCTGTAGAATCACTATTAGCTTGAAATCCTCTTAAAGATACTCTCTTTACATAACCTTCTTTTGTAACAACAACAATAACATCTTCTTTAGGAATCATCTCTTGAGTATCAATTTTAATTTCTTCAACTTGTTCTATTATCTCAGTCTTTCTTGGAGTACCATATTCTTTCTTAATTCTTCTTAATTCCTCTTTTATAACAGAATTTAATTTTTCTGGTGAAGCTAAAATACTCTCCAACATAGAAATTAGTTTTTCTAAATTTTCTTTTTCATTATTTAATGTTTCTATATCTGTATTAGTTAATCTATATAATTGTAAATTAACTATCTCTGTAGCTTGCTCTTCTGTAAAATCATATTTATTAACTAAATTAATAATTGAATCTGCTTTGTTTTTACTAGCTCTAATTGTAGCAATAACTTCATCTAATATAGATATAGCTTTAATTAATCCTAAAACAATATGATATCTCTTTTTAGCATGTGCTAAATCAAAATCTGTTCTTTTAGTCACTACTTCTTTTTGGTGTAATATATAAGCATCAAGAATTGGAATTATACCTAATTGCATAGGTCTACGATTTACAATAGCTATCATATTATAATTATAATTTACTTGTAATTCAGTATTTTTATATAGATAATTTAATATTGATTTACTATTAGCTTCTTTTTTAAGTTCAATAGTAATTTGTAATCCAGATTTATCTGACTCATCCCTAACATCTAATATACCATCAATTTTTTTATCAATAACTAATTCATCAATTTTCTTTACAAGTTGTTGTTTATTTACCTCATAAGGTATTTCCGTAATAATTATTTTATTTTTTTCAATAGATAATTTAGGCCTTATAATTACTTTTCCACGACCTGTTTCAAAAGCACTCTTTATTCCATCATATCCAATAGCCTGACCACCAGTAGGAAAATCCGGCCCTTTAACAAAGTTCATTATTGTATCTAATCTACAATTAGGATTATCTATCCTATATATAGTTGCATCAATTACTTCAGAAAGATTATGTGGCGGTATATTTGTAGCATAACCTGCTGAAATTCCCGTTGTTCCATTAACTAATAAATTAGGAAATCTACTAGGAAGAACAGTTGGTTCTAACAACGTATCATCATAGTTAGGAGAAAATACCACAGTATCTTTATCAATATCTCGAAGCATCAAATCAGCTATTTTAGATAATCTTGCTTCTGTATAACGTGAAGCAGCAGCGCCATCTCCATCAATAGAACCATTATTACCTTGCATATCAATAAACGGTTCACGCATTTTCCAATCCTGACTCATCCTTACAATAGCTTCATATATAGAACTATCACCATGAGGATGATATTTACCCATAACATCGCCGACTGCTCTAGCAGATTTTCTATAAGGCTTATCATACGTATTTTTTTCTTTATACATAGAATATAATATTCTTCTTTGTACAGGCTTTAATCCATCTCTTACATCAGGAATAGCCCTATCTTGAATAATATACTTAGAATACTTTCCAAATCTTTCTCCCATAATTTCTTCTAAAGAATAATTATATATTCTATTTAATACTTCATCCATACTATCACCTATTCAAATAATATCATAAATTATAGTTCTTATCAATTAAAAAGACATTTTTTTTACACACCAAAATATTAATTTCTAAAGCATAATTTTATTTTATAAATACTTATACCAAAAAAGAAAAAAAGAACCTAAGTTCTCCCAAAATATCCAATAAAATATATAGATATAATAGCCAACAATATAATAAAAAGTATTATTAATATTATTTTAAATAAATACTTATTATCCTTTTCTTCTATCTCTTCATCACTTTCAAAGAAATCTTCATTTTTAAATGAATAATTATTACTATAAAAAGTTTTATCTTCATTAATAACATCATCATCTCTTTGAATAGGATCAGTTACTACTGTATTTTCATTATCACCTTTTAAATCAGAAAGTATTTCTAATGATAAGTTTGCCGTATTAGATAATTTTTCCTCCTCATCCTCTGATAATGTTACATCCATATACATTTCTTTCATCTTTTCTAAATTTGTTTTTTCTAAATCCAAATTTAATTTTTTTAAATAATTTTCTTCTTTTTCTTCATTTATTTCTGTTTTTCTAGCATCTTTTGCTTCCTTTATCATATCTTTTACATCATACACTTCAGTATTTTTATCAAAATCAACTTTATAAACATCTGGATCTCTTTTAACAATTTTACTATTTGTAGCACTACTATAATTCTTAACTTGTCTATATTCCTCTCTACTTGTAACATTTCTTTTTACATTAGATAAGTCAACTTCATTAGAATCAATAGGTATTTTATAATTTTCAAATTCATCATAAGCACTATATATCTTAGTATATAGTTCCTTATTTTTCTCTACTCTAGTAGGTATATTTTTATTATTATATTTATCTATTCTTGTCTCCATACCTTACTTCCTTTACTAAATATATAATAACATATATTATTTTTAAATACTAACATTTTTATTGATTTTTATCAATTTTACACTTATAATTAGTTAAGAAAGGATGATATATATGAAAACACGTGTTAATGATATGTGCATTGGTTGTGGTAATTGTGTTGCTATGACTGATCAAGAAATTTTTGATTTTAATGACGATGGCTTAGCTGAAGCTGTTGTAGACACAGTTCCAGAAGATAAGGAAGATCTTGTTAAAGATGCTTGTGAATCATGCCCTGTATCTGCCATTACTATAGAAGAATAGTATTTACAATTTTGTTTTAATTGGCAATCATTACATAATGGTTTTATTGCCTTACATTGGTATCTACCAAAAAGTACTAATTGATGATGGAACTTATTTCTTTTATCCTTTGGTACTTTTTTTATCAATTTTTGTTCAACCTTTCTAACATCATCATTTAAAGAAGCCAATCCTAATCTTTTACTAACACGTAGAACATGAGTATCTACAGCAATAACAGCCTCATTATAAATAACACCCAAAAACACGTTAGCTGTTTTATGACCAGCTCCAGGAAGACTTTCTATAAGTTTTCTATCATTAGGTATTTTTTTTATGTTATTTTTATATAAATAGTTTGCTATTTCTTTCACATACATACTTTTTCTTTTATACGTACCTATTTCTCTAATAATATTCTCAATATCAGAAACATCAGCATTGGCTAACTCTTCTATTGTTTTATATTTACTAAATAACACTCTAGTTACTTTATTGACTCTTTTATCTGTCGTTTGAGCAGACAAAACAATAGCAATTAATAATTCATAATCTCTGTTATATTCTAACTCACATACCGGATTTGGAAACAAAAAATCTAAGTAATCAAATATTTTATTCATCTTCATTCAACCAATCTATATCAGGTAATTTAATATTATCTGTTTTTTTCTTTCTATAATTTTCTCTATCTTTTAAAATATCTACTTTGCTTTTGTATCCTTTCTTATTCCACTCTGACAATATAGTTTCAATATATCTTAAATTATTTGCTCTATTATATACAGCTTCTTTTAAAGCTTCCACAACTAGTTCTTGCCCATAAGATGTTACCATTTCTTTTATTTTTTCATATTCCAAAGGAGATAAAGTTCTACCTAACTCATTTTCAAAAATACTATAAATATTTTCATCTATTTCTATTTGTTTTTCTTTATTATCCATAACAATATTCATAATTTTATCATAAAGTGGTTGTAAAGAAATATATTCAGACGAAACTTTCTTATTTTCTTTTTTTATTAATATTGTCAAAATATTTTTTTCTTTCAAGGAATTAATTAATTCTAAAACTTTATACTTATCTATATTAAGTTCTTGAACAAAAATACTAGGATTATATTCCAAATCAACGCCATAATCAATAATAAATATTAATATTATTAACTCTTCTTCAGTAATATTTAATTTTTTATAATTATTAATAATTATTCTTGGTATAACAAGTGGTCTATCCATAAGAATTTTTCTAACATTATTTTCCATTATTTTCTCCCATAGTAATAGTTTTATCTAATTGATAAGTATATATATCATAATAATTTATCATTAATTTATCTTTATCTAAAACTTCTTCTTGATAAATTAATTTATTATCTTTGTAAATAACATCATAGTTATTAGTATTATCATGTACTAAAGATTTTGAAATAAGCATTATTTCATTATATTCACCATCTAATACACCATAATTCTCATCTGATAAGAATATATAGTAATCATTATATTTATTAACATAATATAAATTAATATTAGCATAATTATCTTTAATACTTTTACTTATATTATTATAATAATTATCGTTGGTAATATATACCAAAAGCATTAATAATATAAAAGTAATAGATAAAAATATAATGATAATCCTTTTCATACATAATCACCAATATCATTATACATTTTTTTTAAAAGAAAAAAAAGCCTTTTAGAAACTTTTATCTAAAGACTTCTTACTTTTGAATATGACTTATTATTAGTATATTCCATACAATCATAGTCTCTTACATTTTGTCTAATAAATTCATTAGTTACAGCTTGAGCATTCTGTATTTCAATAACTAATCTATCATAATCCTCTCTACTTATATTATTATTAAAATTATTAGTATTTAACATAGTTTGTATTTGGATAGATAATAAATATTTACTTCCTTGATCTAACTTATTATATTCACTATTTTTATCATTAATCTCAACAATAAATTTAGATAACTCATCACTTAAACCATCTTTACTATTATTAGTATTCATTAAACTAAATATCATATTTTCATACTTATTATATATTTCTTGTTGATCTTGTTCTATAATCATATTTCCTAATCTAATAATTTCATCAGTAGATTTAGTTTTATCATACTGTGTAATATTTAAATATGCTATTTTAGAATATACTGTTAAAGCAGATAAATCCGTATCTTTATTTAAATATTTAGTAACATCATAATTACTATCTATCAAAGTAACTAAATTAACTGCTAATGAGAAATCAATTACTTCCTTAGTATCTAATTCAAGTCCAGATAGTTTTAATGTTTCTATAAAATTAGCCGTTTTATTTTCAAAAATCTCACTAATATCTTCAATATTTTTTATTGGTTCTAATGTTACTTCAGGAGTTATTAATTCTGTAGGATATGGTGTGTAATTAGTTGTATATGTATTCGTAGGTGTAGGTGTAAAAATATTACCTTTGTTTTGACCTTTTTTCTTATGCATTAATACAAAAGTAATTAACTCTCCCACAAGCAATGTTCCTAATATAGTCACAATTATATTAAATGTTTTTCTTTTTATTTTCATTATTATTTACCACCCTTTTTCGTTCTAGTCCTTCCTGTTAGCTTATATCCATTATTTAATAAACTTTTATCATTATTAGATGTACTCCATTTATAATCAATAGTACCATTAATATATTCTCTTGTAGCATATCTATAATAAGTAACATCCCTAACATCATGCATTGTAATTACACTTGTTACCTTTTTATAACATCTTTGATTTGTTTCATTAGTTAAAGTAAATCCAGTAGGACATGATTTAATTATAGATTTATAATAAACCTTTTTACAAGTATTGTTTATTTTTTCATAACCACTTGGACATGTTGCTGCATTTGTTTTAGTTTTAACACAGCTATTTCC
>FR902156.1 GCA_000437895.1 Clostridium sp. CAG:914
AAAAGTGCTTGACTTTTAATAGTTAGTCACCTTGAAATAATTATATATGATATTTATTTGGTTTACAAGAAATTAATATTGTGTTACTATTATTTTGGTGGTTATATATGGAATATAAATATAATAGTGATACTTTGATGCATGGTATAGGATTTAATTTTAGTAAATTTGAGAGTATTTTAAGTCATGGAATATTATCTTTAGAATGTGGTAAAGCTGAAAATGTAAGAATTAATAGAAGTTTTAAAGGTCATAATAAAGATGATGAAATATCTATGGTTAGATATTTATATATAGATGCTTATGATGATTTTGATATTAAGTTATTTGCTAAGGAAGGGGCTTATTATAGATATATATTAAATGGAATAAGTTTTATTGTGGAAGATGTTCAATTTGAAACACAGAAAGCTCATAGGGTAGATGAGGTACTTGTTAAAAATAAAATAGAATTAGATAAAATTAAAGGGATTCAGATATCAGATAAATATAAAGATGCTTTGCTTGAGGATTTATTTTATTTTCCAATGTCTAAAAATTATGAAAATATAAAAAATATAGGTGAAGAATATATAAGATATATGGCAAGTTATGGATATGAAGTTAATATTAATGAATATAAAAATTTAATTAATGAATTAAGATATACTTATAATGCATTAATAGATGCTTCTAAAGAAGATATAGAAGATCTTGAAGATGATTATGAGGATGTTTTAGCAGATTTAAATGAATATATGGCACAAAATATTAGTGCTTGTTTTAGAAAAAAGTTTGGTTATGATATAACACTATATGATTTAGTAATATTTTTACGAAATAAGAATAAAGTTAATTTGCCAATATATATTATTCCTTATACAAGAGAAAAAGGGAAAGCAAAATGATAGATGAAAAATTAAAAACAACTCCTCATAAACCAGGTTGTTATTTGATGAAAGATAAAAATGGGTATATTATTTATGTTGGTAAAAGTAAAAATTTAAAAAATAGGTTAAGTTCTTACTTTAAATCTAGTCATGTTGGTAAGACAGCTATGCTTGTTAAAGATATATATGATTTTGAATATATTCTTACTAGTAGTGAAGTAGAGTCTTTATTACTTGAAATTAATTTGATTAAAAAGTATACTCCTAAATATAATATTTTATATAAAGATGATAAATCTTATCCATATATAGAATTAACTAATGATAAGTATCCTAGATTATTAATTGTGAGACAGATAAATCCTAAGAGAGGAAAGAATAGGTGTTTATTTGGTCCTTATCCTAATGTTTATGCTGCAAAGAAAACAGTAGAAATATTAAATAGAATATATCCTTTGAGGAAATGTAAGAATTTACCTAAGAAAGAATGTTTATATTATCATATTAATGAATGTATGGGATATTGTACTAATAAGGTTAGTTTAGAAGAAATAGATAAGATGAGGGGAGAGATAATTTCTTTCTTTAATGGTAATTCTACGATAGTTAGGAATAAGTTAGAAGAAAAGATGTATAAACATTCTTCTTTGTTGGAATTTGAAAAGGCTAAATATTATAAAGATTTATTGGATTATATAGATATTACTTTAGAAAAACAAAAAGTAGATGGAATAGATAATTATAATCGTGATGTTATAGGTTATTATACGGATAATTATTATTTATCAATTAATATATTATTTATAAGAGGTGGTAAATTAATTGATAAGAAGTCTAATATATTTCCTATGATTGATACATTAGATAATGAGATAGAAACATATATATCTAATTTTTATATAGAGAATCCTACTAAGGTAAAGGAAGTTTTAACTCCTAGTATTGTAAATAATGAACTTTTGACAGAAACTTTTTCTTTTCCTTTTATTACTCCTTCTAGAGGGGTTAAGAAGAAGTTATTGGATTTGGCTTATGAAAATGCTAGTGTTTATTATAATGAGCAGATTACTATTCTTGAAAATGATGAAGATAAAAGAAAGAATACTTTAAATGAATTAGCTAAGGTTCTTAATATTCCTAAGGTAGATAGAATTGAATTGTTTGATAATTCTAATTTGTTTGGTAATTTTAATGTTTCAGGGATGGTTGTTTTTATAGGTGGAAAGAAAGCACCACAAGAATATAGAAAATATAAAATATCTGTAGATAAGAATGATGACTATAATACTATGAAGGAAGTTATTTATCGTAGATATTTTAGAGTACTTAAGGATGATTTGGTTCGTCCTGATTTGATAATTGTAGATGGTGGTGTTAATCAAATAAATGCTTGTAAAGATATTATTAGTAGTCTTGGTCTTGATATACCTATATGTGGACTTAAAAAAGATAATCATCATAGTACTAATACTTTAATTACAGAAGATTTAAAAGAAATAGATTTAAAGAAAGATAGTGATTTATTTTTGTTTTTAACTAAAATGCAAGATGAAGTACATAGATACACTATTAGTTATCATAAACAAATTAGAAGTAAGGGGGCACTTAGTAGTATTTTAGATAATATTCCTGGTATTGGTGAAGTTAGAAAGAAGAAAATATTAAAGAAATATAAGACGATAAGTTCTATTAAAGATGCTAGTATTTCTGAATTAGAAGAGATACTACCTCATGATGTTGCTAAAAACTTTTATGATTATATACGAAAAGAAGATGTTTAATATAATCTTTTTCTTTTTTGTTAGTATATAAAATTGTCTTTTCAAAATTATTTTTTTATGCTATAATCAACATATAAGAATGAAGGGAATGATACTATGATAGGTAAGACATTGAAAATGGTTAATAATGATTTATCTGGTGTTAGTGATACTAGGTATATTAATGTTTTTTGTTGCTTTAGGGATATGAAATATGGTAATGAATATATAATATATTGTTATGTTGGGGAATATGCTAAGAATGTCTTATATTGTGGTTCTGTTCATTTTAAAGATAATTCTTTGGTGGTTTTTTCTATTAAGAAAGAAAATGAGAAGATAGTTTTAGATTTTATAAATAGGTTACTAAGTAATAGTTATTCTTCTATGTATCAAATATTAGATATACGTAATATGTTAAAACTAGAAATAGTATCTTCTAATAATTTGGAGATGGATCATACTGTTATAGAGAAACTGGATGTTTTATCTATACCTAATAAGAAGGAAGAAGAATTAGTGAAAGAAAGGGAAAAGAAACCTATATTTCTTTATATTTTACTTGTGTTACTTATTGTTTTGTTTTTTGGAGCTTTATATTTTTATTTTAATATGGATAAATATGAGAAAAAAGCAATAGTTTTAAATTGTACGACTAATTTATATAATGAAGATATTGATGTATGGTATACTAGTGATATGGTTATTAATTTTGAATTAGATGATGTTACTGTTAAGAATATTATGGAAGTTAATACTTATAATTTTACTACGGATGAGTATAATGCTATTGTTAATTATGAAGATATAGAAGAGTTATTTATGGGTTATGCTATTACTAATGATAAGGATAATTATAGGTTAATTCTTAAGAGGGATATAAGTACTATAATTAATACATATAGGGAAATAAGGGAGTTTTATGAGAAAAAGGGATATGTTTGTCAAGAAGGAAAGATTTGATAATGAAAGAAGTATATAATGTTTATTTGATTACTGGTAGTAATGATAGTGTTATTAATAATACTGTTTCTGATATATTAAAACAAGTTAATTGTGATGATAATAATAAAATAATATATAATTTAAAGGAAAATACAATAAGTGATGTTATAGAAGAGGCTAATACGGTTAGTTTGTTTAGGAGTAATAAGGTTATTCTTGTTTATTCTTCTAGTATAGATAAATTGGATGATGAAGAACTTATTATGTATTTAAATAATTATAATAAGGATGTTTATTTGATATTTATTGTAGAGAAGAGTGATGCTAGGAAGAAGATAGTTAAACTTATTAATGAGAAGGGTATTTCTATTGATTCTGATAATGTTGATAAGAGTTATAATAAGAATTATGTTGTTAGTTATTTAAAAGATAATGGTTATAAGATGAATAGTAATGTTATAGAATGTTTTTTATCTAGAGTTAGTGATAATATAAATGATATTAGAAATGAATTAGATAAATTATTTATATATAAACTTGATGATAAGAATATTTCTTTGGATGATGTTAAGTTAATTACTTATGATAATACAGATAATATTATTTATGAATTTACTAATGCTTTGTTAGAGAAAGATGAGAATAAGGCTATTTCTATGTATCATAGTTTTATAGATAGTAATATGGCTATAGATTATATATTGGCTTCTATTTATAATTCGTATAAAACTTTATATCAAATTAAGGAATTAAATAAAAATAATTCTATTAGGGATATATCAAAAACTATAGGTAAGAAAGAATATTATGTAGAGAAAATGCTATATCGTAGTATGAATTATAATGATAATGAGTTACTTGATATAATTCATACTTTGGCTATGATAGATAAGAATTATAAATCGGGATTATGTAATCCAGTTATGGAAGTAGAACTATTCATTCTTGGAAAATTAAATGTGTAAAGTACAAATAAAACTATTTACAAATAGTTTTTTTTGTTATAGAATATAATTGCAAGTGGCACAAAGTGGTAGAAAGTGGGGGATAATATGTTAATTGGAGAATATCATCATAATATTGATGAAAAGGGAAGATTAATTATACCAGCTAAGTATCGTGAAGAAATTGGTTCATCTTTTGTTGTTACTAAAGGCTTAGATGGATGTCTCTATGTTTATTCTTTACATGAATGGGAAAGAATAACTTCTAAATTAAAAACTCTACCATTTACTAAGAAATCAGCTAGAACTTTTACAAGATTTTTATTATCGGGTGCTTCAATTTGCGAATTTGATAAACAAGGTAGAATAAATTTAGTTTCTTCTTTAACAGAATATGCGGGTTTAAAAAAAGAATGTGTTATTATTGGGGTAAATGATCGTCTAGAAATTTGGGATTTAGATAAGTTTAATAATCTAATGTCTGAGAATGAAAGTGAACTTGATAGCATTGCTGAGGGTTTATTTGAGGGGGATTTTGATTTTAATGCATAAGAGTGTATTACTTTTAGAAGTTATTAATTATTTAAATGTTAAAGAAGATGGAATTTATGTTGATGCTACTTTGGGTTATGGGGGGCATAGTTCTTTAATTTTAAAAAGTTTAAGAAGTGGGCATCTATACGCAATTGATCAGGATGAGATGGCTATAGAGAGTAGTCGTGAGAGACTTAGTAAAGTTAGTGATAATTATACGATAATTAAAGCTAACTTTGCTAATATGAAAGATGAGTTAAATAAGAGGGGGATAACTAGTGTAGATGGAATAATATTTGACTTAGGTGTATCTAGTCCACAGCTTGATAATAGTGAAAGAGGGTTTAGTTTTCATAATGATGCTATACTTGATATGCGAATGGATAGAGATAATGAATTAGATGCTAAATATGTTGTTAATAATTATTCGTATGATGAGTTAGTTAGGATACTAAGAGATTATGGTGAAGAGAAGTATGCTAGTAGTATAGCTAGAAATATTGTTTTGGAAAGAGAAAAGGAAGAAATAGTTACGACATTTGAACTTGTAGATATTATAAAGAGGAGTATGCCTCAAAGAGAATTAAAAGGGCATCATCCGGCAAGGAAGACATTTCAAGCTATACGAATAGAAGTAAATCATGAATTAGATGTTTTGAAGGTGGCTTTAGAGGATAGTATTGATTTACTTAAAGTTGGTGGAAGATTATGTGTTATAACTTTCCATTCTAAAGAAGATAAAATAGTGAAAGATATTTTTAAGAAGTATAGTGAAGTTAGTAATGAATTAAAAGGATTACCTTTTATACCTGAGGAGTATAGTCCTCGTATAAAGATAATAGAAAGTAATTTGACTCCTAGTCAAGAAGAATTGTTAGATAATAATAGGGCTAGAAGTGCTAAACTTAGAGTAATAGAGAAAGTAAGGGAATGATATTATGACTAAAAAGAAGAATAATAGGGTGTCTAAGATAGAAAGATTTATGTATAAATCATTTATATTTATGTCATTGATTTTGGTTGTGGGTATTATTTTAACAAAAGCTACTTTGAGCCAAGTTAATTTAGAAGTACAAAAATTAAATAATAAAATAAAAAGTCAAAAAGAAGATAATCAAAGTTTAGTTATGAAAATTAATGAGATGGTTTCTTTAGAAAATATTCAAGAAGTAAGTAATGAGTATGGACTTGCTTATATAAATGATAATATTAAAACAATTACTGAATAAATAATAGTACTCTAGAAGAAACTAGAGTATTTTATTTAGATAATTATTTACATAATATATTGGTACTGGTATAATTATTATAGTATGCTATGGAGAGGAATAGTGGTTTTATATGAAAGATAAGAATAATACAAATACTGTTAGAATTAACAAGATGGTATATTTGCTTGTCTTTCTTTTATTTATGTTTTTTATAATGTGGCTTTCATATATTACTTTAGTTAATTATAAAGTGGGAGATACAGATATTGAAACATTTATTGCTAATAGGAATATAAATGAGGAAATTATTATGCCTGATCGTGGTAGTATATATGATAGAAATGGTAGTGTACTTGCTCAAGATGTATCTAGTTATACTGTTATTGCTTATTTGGATCCAAATAGAAGTGAAGATGGTAAGGAATTACGTCATGTTAAAGATAAAGAAGGGACGGCTAAGGCTCTTGAGCCTTTGATTAATATGTCTTATGATAGAATTTTAGAATTACTTAATAAAGATTTGTATCAAGTTGAGTTAGGTCCTGGTGGTAGAAATTTAAGTCAATTAGAGATGGAAGCAATTAAAGGACTTAATTTGCCTGGTATTGATTTTATTAAGAGTAGTAAAAGATATTATCCAAATGGGGATTTTGCTTCTTATTTGCTTGGATATACTAAAGATAAGGAAGATGAAGATGGTAATGTTTGGAAAGTTGGGGAACTTGGTATTGAAGGGTATTATAATAAAGAATTAAGTGGTACTAGTGGGTATGTTAAATATGAAAAGGATTTAAGGGGATATAAGATTGCTAATTCTAATGAATATAAGGTTGATGCTGTTAATGGAAGTGATATATATTTAACTATTGATAATACTATACAGTTATTTGTGGAAGAAGCTTTTAAGGAAGCTTATGCTGGTAGTGAGGCTAAGAAGGGAATTATGGTTGTAGCTGATGCTAAGAGTGGTGAAATATTAGGATATACTAGTAGTCCTTCTTTTAATCCTAATGAAAGGAATATGACTAGTTATTTAGATTCTTTGGTTAGTTATGTTTATGAGCCTGGTAGTACTATGAAGATATTTAGTTATTTGTGTGCTATTACTAGTGGTAAATATAATGGTAGTGATACATATTTATCTGGTAGTAAAACTTATGTTTCGGCTAAGAATCCTAATGATACGACTACTATTCGTGATTGGAATAGGATTGGTTGGGGTAATATTACGTATGATTTTGGTTTTGCTATGTCTAGTAATATTGCTGTAGCTAATATATTGGAAAATTTTATTACTAAGGAAGATCTTAGAACTTGTTATAAAAACTATGGATTTGGTTCTAAAACAGGTATTACATTAAATGGAGAGTTAGCTGGAAGTGTTAAGTTTACTTATGATGTAGAAGCTGCTACGGCTGGATATGGTCAAGGTATAACAATTACACCAATTCAAATGATAAGAGCTTTAACTATGATAGCTAATGATGGGGTAATGTTATCTCCGTATGTTGTTAAAGAAATTAAAAATGAAGATAATACTAGTACGGTATTTGAAAGAAAAGAAATTGGTAATTATGCTAGTCATGAAGATATTGTTAAAATAAAAGAACTTATGAAAAGTGTTATATTACCAGATGCTTCTATAGCTACAGGATCAGGATATTATATGGAAGGATATGACTTGATTGGTAAGACTGGTACTGCTTCTATATTTGATATGCAAAAGGGTAAATATTTAGATGATGAAAATCAGTTTGTTTATTCTTTTGCTGGTTTATATCCAAAGGATGATCCAGAGATAATAATATATTTAGTATTAGAAAGGCCTACTTTAAGTACTACATATATGGCTCCTGCTGTTAAAAAAGTGGTGGCTAATGTTAGTAAATATTTGAATATTGATGAATCTGTTTCTAATGATGAAAAAATTATTGTTAAAGATTATGCTAATAAAGTAACTACTAATGTTGTTAGAGAATTAAATAATAAAGGAATAAAAGTAATTACTTTGGGAGTTGGTAATAAAATAGTAGATCAATATCCTAATAAAGATACAGTATTATATAGTAATGATTTAGTGGTATTACTTACTAATAATTATGATAAGAAAATGATAGATTTTAATGGTTTATCATATAAAGAAGTTATTAGTATATTAAAACTTATGAGTGTAGACTATAGTGTAGAGGGTTTTGGATATGCTTATGAACAAAATATATTATCTGGAGAAATAATTAATGATAAAGTAATTATTAAGATGAAAGAACGATATAATTAATTTACAATTATTTTATATTATGTTACAATTGATACAATAGTATAGGAGGATGTATGAAGAGTGATAAAAAGAAAATATATTTGTTTATTGCAGTAGTAGTAATTGTAGGAATACTTACAACACTTAGTTCTTTTGCGTTATGGACAGTTGCTTCAAATAACATAAATGTGGCAGTAAATACATTTCCTCCTTTAGAAGGAAATGTAAGATATACAGAAGGACATTCTATTTTAGCAGGAGATTTACCATTATGTTTAAACTATTTGGATGGTATTAATACTACTTTTACAATTGGAAAAGAAAGTACTTTGTCAGAACATTTAGTATATGCTTCTATGCATCTTAAGACAAATGATGATAGTTATTTAGCTTATGCTGATGCTATAAATTGGCAAATAAGAACTGCTAGTAGTGCTTTTCCTTTGGCAAGTGGAACACTTGCTGACTTTGCTGTAGGTTCTAATGTAATGTTAGATAATATTGAAGTTACAACAACGGATACTTCTTATACTTTCTATATTTGGGTTGATAGTAATTATGCTGATGCTATTGCTTTGGCTGGATTAACTATTGATTTAGAACTTTGGATGGAAGTAAGATATGAGCAATATAATGTTAGACCAGTAGTAAATGAAGGGTTAATACCTGTTGTGTTTGATACAGCAAATGGTACGACTAATGTTAAAAATGGTACGAAAGTTAAAACAATAGGTAAGAATGATAGTAATTGGTATAATTATAGCGAAAAGAAATGGGCTAATGCTGTATTAGTAACAAATACTTCTAGAAGTAAATACTTAAATACATCAGGAGTAACTGTATCAGAACCAGATATCCTAGGATATTTTGTATGGATACCAAGATATAGATATAAAATATGGACTACTGGAGTAAGTAGTAGTGGCAAAGAACAAGAAATAGATATTATATTTGAGGGTAAGAACGAAACTAAGGCTGTAGCGACTCAAACTGGTGGGTATTATACACATCCGGCATTTACATTTGGGGATACTGAACTTGATGGATTTTGGATAGGTAAATTTGAAACTGGTGGTACTGCTAATGAGCCTAAAGTTAAACCTGATATAAGGGCTCTTGTTAATCAAAATATATCGACGCAATTTGCAACGGCTCTTAAGTTTGCTGGTGGAACACAATCTGGTAGTACGGTAACTTTCAATGGAAATATTGAGTATGGATTAACTTCCAAGACGGATAGTCACATGTTAAAGAATAGTGAATGGGGAGCAGTAGCATATTTATCTCATAGTAAATATGGAGCAAATAGAGAAGTGTATATAAATAATTCAAGTGGACTTTATACAGGAAGAAGTGGAGGAAACGTTCCTGGTTCTACTCCAATAAATGGGACTTATACCAATCAAACATCTCCAACACAATATAATTCATATGGATTTTATACATGGGATGGATATTTACTTAATTATAATACCAATACTCGAAGTAGTACAAGAGATTTAAATAAAGTAGCAAGTACAACAGGCAATATATATGGAGTATATGATATGTCTGGTGGTGCTTATGAATATGTAATGGGAAATTATAATAATACAATAGGAAATTCAGGCTTTACAACTTTACCTGATAATAAATATTATGATGTGTATTCATCTGATGTATTTACTGGTACTAGTACTACAAATATAAATTTTTGCACATTAGCAACATGTGGTGGTCATGCTCTAAATGAAACAGCAGGTTGGTATAGTGACTCCTCACGTTTTGTTTATTCTAGTTCTGCTTGGTTTCGCCGTGGAGGGTATTATAATAGTAGTGCTTCAGGAATTTTCTATTTTTACTATCATAGTGGTACTAATGTTACTAGCTTTTCTTTTCGTACTTGTTTATCTGATACTACTATAAATTACAGGTGATGTTATGAATAAAAAAACAATGTTTACAATTTTAATAGTGTTGGGGTTAATAATAATATTTACTGGTGGTACATATGCATATTTGTCTTGGACATCAAATAGTGATGACAATACTAATGTAACTTTTACTAAAGGAGAAGGTTTTAGTTGTAGTGCTGATGGTGGAGGTAATATAACAACAGGTGAAGTTTCATTAATGCCTACAGATTGTACTAAAAATAGTTCACATGTTATAAAAAGAGAAATAACAGTAAATCCTAGTATAACGGATATTAATATGCCAATATATATGAATTTATGGCTTAATGTTAACAGTATGGGTACTGGATTATCTAATAGTAGTAATTTAAAGTATTCATTAACAACAAGTAGTACTAATTGTGAAACTGATGTAGTAAGTACAGGTACATTTACTGGTAAAACAGCAGGCGATAAAGTAACTATATTAAACGGTAATACTTACACTAGTACTACGACAGAGACATATTACTTATATATATGGCTTGATAAAGAAGAAACAAGTAGTGACACTATAAATCAATCATTTAGTTTATCCTTAGGAGGTAGCTGTTATAATAAAATGCCTATAACAGCAACAACACTTGCTAGTAAAGCTAATCCAAGTACATTAATGTATGCAGATGCCACCGATAGCCAAAAAGCAGAAATGTGGACATTCTCTCATGAGGCTACAGAACAATTGGAGGCTACGACAGATTATAGGTATATAGGAAGTAGTCCAAATAACTACATAACATATAATGATGAAGTATGGCGAATAATTGGCGTATTTGATGGAAGAATAAAGATAATAAAAGATACTTCAATCGGTAGTATGAGTTGGGATTATAAAAAATCCGGAGTAGGATCATCAATAGCAGATTATGGTTCTAATGATTGGAGTGATTCCCAACTAATGTATATGCTAAATCCAACAAGTTATAAGTTGAAAGATGGATATAGTTCAGATGGAACATATATATATGATGGAAGTGGTAATATAATCTATCAATTAGGTTGTAAGCCAGCAAGTATAGCTAGTGGTGCGACTTCATATAGTTGTACTACCAATACTTGGACACTAAATAGTACCGCCTTATCGCAAATAAGTGAAGTAACTTATTATTTAGGAGGAACAGTTTATGATTCAGACTCACAATATGGAACTGCAGAAGAGATATATACTTGGGAAAGAGGAAAAAAGGTATATAATGGTAGACCAACAAAATGGACAGGATTAGTCGGATTAATGTATCCATCGGATTATGCCTATACATTTGCAAATGGTGTAGATGATACGTGCTATTCGGTTACCAAAAAATGTAGTAGTTATGATGGTGGAAATCCAAATAGTTCATGGTTGTATAAATCTGGTACTTATCAATGGACAGTTTCCCCTTACTCTGATTCTAGGATTACGTATGAGGTGTTCGATGTCTATTATAATGGCCAAGTCGACACCTACCAAGTGCGCTATGGCTCTGGGGTTCGCCCCGTCTTGTATCTTCGATCTGGTATCAAATTGCAGGGAAGTGGTGGAAGTGATGATCCATATGAAATTATAGAGTAATAAAAAGTATAAATATTTTAGAGTTGTTAACTTTGGTTCAATAAAATCTGGTGTGGAGCAAAATTGAGAATTATTTAATGCTTAATTTTACAAAACAATAAAATTCAGTGTGGAGTTGAACTGAAAAAGCAATAAAATCTAGTGTGGAGTTGAGATGACAAATTGTCATCTCTTTTTCATGTGTTATTATAAAGTAAATAATAATGATAAGGAGGGATTTATTAAATTATAATTTATCTTTAAAATATATTGCTGAAAAATACAGGGTTTCAATAACATCAATAGAAAACGAAATGTTAGATATTATTTCAAGAATATCTAAATATGTGCTAATTTACCTAGAGTAATATCATTTGATGAATTTAAAGCAGATACTGTAGAAGGTAAATATGCATTTATAATAAATGATCCAATACATAAGAAAGTATTAGATATATTACCAAGTAGAAAAAAAGAACGTCTATTACAATACTTCACATACTGTAACAATAGACATTCTGTAGAGTTCGTAATATCGGATATGTACGAACCATACTTATTGGTCACAAAAACAATATTTCCCAAAGCAAAGTATGTTGTAGACCGATTTCATTATACCACTTATATCATGGATGCGCTAGATAATATAAGAATAAGATTACAAAAATTATATGGAGATAAGAGTAAAGAATATAAATTATTAAAGAATAAGAAGAATGTTAGTTTATTAAGAAAATATAGTAATGATATAAATTGGTGGTTATTTACAAAAAGATATAAGAATGGTCATATG
>FR902157.1 GCA_000437895.1 Clostridium sp. CAG:914
ATCCAAAGTCATATCACTAGGTATATATATAATCAATTTAGAATTATTACTATTAAACAAATTATGTTTCTTTTCAGTCACTTTAAACTTTTTCCCATCTTGTTTATAATCTATATACTTATTATCAGTATCAATTTTAAAAGTATCACCAACTTTAATTAATATATTACTACTAGTAACAGAAATATCTAAAACATTTATATTATCTTCTATCTCTACTAATTCCAATACATCTTCTAAAACTTCAGAATCATTACCATTGAAAATATTCTCAACCAAAGATAAACCAAAAGAAATACCAGAAATAATAGAAAATATTAAAAACATAGCCAAAGCAATTGCAAAATATTTAATTATTTTTTGAAATTCACTCACTTAACTTCAACTCCCCCAAAAATAGAAGTAGCATTAATATATAAAGTATTCTTAGCATCTATATTTTTATTCTTTATATCATTAGAAATCCCCCCAAAAATTGGCGTAGAATTAATAACTACTTTTACTCCTTCAGGAACAAATATTGTAATACCGCCAAAAATTGCACTTGAATTAATCACTACATCCCCATTAATAATAGCATCTCTTAAATCACATTCTATTCCACCAAAAACAGCAGTTAAATTACATCCTTCAAACTTTTCTTTAGCATAATTAACTTTTTGTCCACCAAAAGTAGCACAATACTCCTTCATTCCCCTCTTATTAACAACATTATTATTCTTATTCTTAAAAACATCTTTAAA
>FR902158.1 GCA_000437895.1 Clostridium sp. CAG:914
TATTTCGTGTAGATTTTCTTCAAATCACTTCTAGTCTCTTTTTTTTAATTACTATTTATAAAATTAATTATTTATAATATAATATAGATATGAGCAAGAAAAAAGAAATAATTAAATGGTTGATATTTAGTTTTATATTATTGGGACTAGGTATATTAATAATTAAAGTTTTAAAAGAAGATTATATTTGGATGGATACTTTGCAAGATAAAATGGTAAGAAATAATACTTTAACTAGTATTATGAAATTTATTACTAGTTTTGGTAGTGCTTATTTTTTGATAATAGTAGCTGGAGTTTCTATGTTAATATTTAAGAAAAAGAATATGGGAAATTATATTGCTTTAAATTTAGCTATAATATATCTACTTAATGTTATTATTAAAAATATAATTAAGAGGGCTAGACCTTTAGGATATGGTTTGTTATATGAAAATGGATATAGTTTTCCATCTGGTCATTCGATGGTTAGTGTGGCTTTTTATGGTTTTATTTTATATTTAGTTATTAAAAATGTTAAGAATAAATATTTTAAATATATAGCATCTCTAGTAATTATACTTTTAATGGTATTAATTCCTATTAGTAGAGTTTATTTGGGAGTACATTATCCTAGTGATGTTATTGGTGGTGCTTTGTTTAGTTTGGGTTATCTTTTGTTATTTGTTACGTTATATAATAAATTTTGTAAAGAATAGAAATATTATTGACTTAATAAAAGATATATAGTAATTTTTAAATGGAGGTATTATGAAGATAGGGATAACTAATGATCATAGAGGTGTAAAAAAGAAACAATTATTGACAAATTTTTTAACTGATTTAGGGTATACTATAAATAATTATGGAACCGATACAGAAGATTCTGTTGATTTCCCAGACTATGCTTATAAATTAGGGAGAGCTATTCAAAATAATGAAGTTGATTTAGGTATAGCTATATGTGGTACAGGAATAGGTATGAGTATAGTTTTAAATAAAATGAAGGGTGTCTATTGTGCAAAGGTAGCAAATGTTAGTGAAGCAATACTTTCTAAGAGTCATAATGATGCTAATGTTATTGCTATTTCAGAAGAGATGGATGATTTTACTACTAAAGAAGTTATTGTTAAGTTTATTGAAACACCTTTTTCAAATGTGGATAGATATGTTCTTAGAAATGAAAAAATTAAGGATATAGAGGATGCTTAGATTTTTACTCTATATAATTATTTTACCTTTAGTGATATGGGCTGTTGATGGAATTAATATTAATTCTATATTTAAAAGAAATAGAATATATCAGGCAAGGGTAATATATATAATTATAATTTTTGCTTTGACATACCTAACAGTTAATTTTATGTATGATTTCATAGGAAGTTTAAGTTAAGAAAAGAGGTATTATGAAAAAAATCATAATAATAATCATTTTGTTAATTTTTATTCCTTTTTTTATTGCTACTTTGTATAATAAAAATTATAGAGAAATTAAGTTAGAATATATAAGTAATATTAATATACGGGTATTAAGAAATAAAACAGGGGAAATTGAAGTTATGCCTATTGATGTTTATCTTGTTGGGGTATTAGCGGGGGAAATGCCTATATACTTTGATATGGAAGCTTTAAAAGCTCAGGCTGTTGCTTCTCGTAGTTATGCTTTAAAGAGAATTGGTTATAATAAAGATAAAGATTATGATGTGGAAGATTCAATTATGAATCAAGTTTATTTAGATAATGAATACTTAAAAGAGGCTTGGAAAGATAAATATATTAAAAATATAAATAAAATTAGAAAGGCTGTTAACTCTACATTAGATGAATATTTATATTATGAAGATACTTTAGTGGATGCTATGTTTTTTTCAACAAGTAATGGTTATACGGAAGATCCTGAAAATATTTTTGGTTTTTCTGCACCTTATTTAAAGAGTGTAGCTAGTCCTTGGGATGAAGGTGTGTCGGAAGCATTTATGACTAGTAAAATAATGAGTTTAAGAGATTTTTATAATTTACTTGGATTAGAATATAATAAAAATTTAAATATTGAAATATTAAAAAGAAGTAGTTCAAATAGAATACTTCTTTTAAAAATTAACGGAAAAGAATTTAGTGGGAATATTGTAAAACAAAAATTATCTTTAAGATCTAATGATTTTGAAATAACTCTACTTGGTAATGATATAAGTATTACTAGTAAAGGATATGGTCATGGTGTTGGAATGAGTCAATATGGGGCTTTAGGTATGGCAAAAGAGGGTTATAAATATGATGAAATACTTAAATACTATTATAATGGTTCTTATATAAAAAAAATAAAATTATAGTATATTTTTTGTTGTTTGGTTAAAACTTATATTAGGTGATTGAAATGAAAGGGAGAAAAATTAAATCTTTTGTAGTACCAGTAGCATATACTTTGGCTATTTGTGTTTTTGTATTTAGTATTTATTTATTAGAGGGAATAGTTAATAATAAAATGTTTGCAAACGATGAAGATAGTAATATTCAGTATGTTGATAGTGAAATTGTTAATGTTAATGAATATATTCCTGTAGTTAGTGAGGATAAGAATATTATCAGACCATATAAGGGAGATAATATTAGTATAAGTAAAAAATATTATGATTATGATAAAGAAGAGGAAGATCAGAAGGATGCTATAATATTTTATGAAGGTATATATATGCAAAATTCTGGAGTTGATTATACTAAGAGTGAAGAGTTTGATGTTGTTGCGGTATTAGATGGTACAGTAATTAGTGTTGTAGATAATGAAATAATGGGTAAAACTATTGAAATAAGACATAGTAATGATATAATAAGTATTTATCAGAGTTTAAATGATGTTAAAGTTAAAGTAGATGATATTGTATTAAAGGGACAGATTATTGCTAAGAGTGGTGTATGTAACTTGTATAATAAAGATTATAATTTACATTTTGAATTATATCATAATGGTGCTACTGTTAATCCAGAAGATTATTATGATAAAGATATTAGTGAATTACAGTAATATAATGTTTTTTTATAAATATATTATATTATGACAAAAGAAATAATTAAAAGGGTTATTGATGAAGCTGACTATATGATATTGACTAATAAGACAATAAGAGAAGTTGCTAAAAAGTTTTATGTTAGTAAATCTACTGTTCATAAAGATTTACAAGAAAGATTATTATTGATAGACATTAAAAGATATAATAATGTAAAGGAAATATTAAAAAATCATATAGAAATAAGGCATATTAATGGAGGAGAGAAAACTAAACAAATATTTTTAGAAAAAAGGAGACTAAATGTATAAAAATATCCTAGTTTATGGTAAAATATATGTGGAAAAGGTGATATTATGATGTTTAATAAAGATATTGGAATAGATTTAGGAACTGCCAATGTACTAATATATATTAAGGGTGAAGGTATAGTATTAAATGAACCTAGTGTTGTGGCTATAGATTCTGATACCAAGAAACCTTTAGCTGTTGGTAGTGAAGCTAGAGAAATGCTAGGGAGGACTCCTGGTAGAGTTAAAGCAATTAAACCTATGAAAGATGGTGTTATTGCTGATTTTGAGACGACAGAACTTATGCTAAATTATTTTATAAAAAAAGTAAATGGAAGAAGTTTTTTCTCTAGACCTAGAATACTTATATGTTGTCCTTCAAATATAACTCAAGTAGAAAAGAATGCTATAAAGGAGGCTGCTGAAAGGACTGGAGCTAGAAGAGTTTTTCTTGAAGAGGAACCTAAGGTTGCTGCTATAGGAGCAGGTATGGATATATCAAAACCTTCTGGTAATATGGTTATAGATATTGGTGGTGGAACAACAGATATTGCTATATTGTCTTTAGGTGGGATTGTAGAGAGCAGGTCCATAAGAATAGCTGGTAATGCTTTTGATAATGATATTATAAAATATATTAAGGATAAATATAAATTGTTGGTAGGAGAGAGAACTGCTGAAGATATAAAAATAAGTATTGGTACTGTTTTTCCAGGTAATAAAGATGAAAAAATGGAGGTAAGGGGTAGAGATTTGGTAACAGGTCTACCTCATACGATAACTTTATCTTCTGATGAAGTAGAAGAAGCTTTAAGAGAAAGCGTATATTCTATCATACATGCTGCTAAAGGTATATTAGAACAGACTCCACCAGAATTATCTGCAGATATAATTGATAGAGGTATAGTTTTAACTGGCGGTGGTTCGTTAGTTGATGGATTTAATCAGATTTTAGCTCAAGAGCTAAAAGTGCCTGTTTTTACAGCTGAAAGCCCATTAACTTGTGTTGCTGAAGGAACAGGAATACTTTTAGATAATATACATAAAATAGACAGATAGGAAACTGTCTTTTTTAGTTGTGTTTCTTATTTATGTTAATTTATTAATTATTTAGTGTGAACTTTAAAGATATTATAATTATAAGCGTCTTTTTGTTATATATTTATACTAAGTATGGTATGAAAATAGGCAAAGATCAAAAAGGTTTTATTTTGATTAATTATTAGATAATTGCAATAGTCTTTTCAATAACTTTATATTATTCGCTTAGTAATGTAAATAATAATATAAACATTGATGATTATATATATGATAATAATATGGAAAAGAGAATAAAATTTACAAACACGGTAACTTTTAATGCTTACATTACTCTAGAAACTATGGGTGATATGATAAATAAAAATCTGAAAATTGACAACATTGTTAACGTTGACCCATTTATAAAATTTGGAAATATTTCCCAATAATATGTTAGAAAGAGTGGACAATACTATTAAAAGTCAGTGATATTGCTAGTGGTGTTAATTATATTAACTTTACACCATCAGATAAACGGTAACTATTGGAAAAAATGGTATTAGTGATATAGCCTATAAAAACGATGTAAAAGGTAATTTTAAATTAATTGTTAGTACCTATACATATAATGGAGAAGTTGTTATTACAATAGTTAAAAATTCAGTATATAATAATGTTGTTAATAAAATAAAAAATGGTAATAACAAAACAATACTTAAGTCTGGATTCAAGTTTGATAATACTGCACTAACTTGTAGTATTAGTGTAACTACTTATCACAAAGTGCAAAATTAACTTTATACGAAAATAGTGCTAATGGCTTACATGCTAAACCATATTTATTGAGTAGTAGTACTTTGTTTTTTGGTATGACACAAACAAAAACAGTTACTCAAAACGGAACGTATTATGAATATGTTAAAGATATAACCGGAAACGGTAAAAGTTATGCTGTTAAAATTAGCAATATTGAAAGTGGCGGAGGCACTGATGGATCTATAGGATTTGTGGTTAATGTAGTAGTGATAAAGATTGTCGTGGTAGATAACTGTAAAGATAGTCAGAATATTATCAATGTTGCGTTTTAAGACTTAGTGATACATTTCTTATAAATTAATTTTTACATTTATTTATTAATTTTCAACTTATTAACGATTTAAACCCTAATTGATGTGACTAATAATTTATAGACACATAAATAAAAAAGTTATAACTATAATTTTAAATGTGATGGTAGATAAATATATAAAAGTAACACTTGAATTAATTTTTATAACTTTTTATAAAGGTTATTGATTTTTATTTTTTTATATTTTATAGTTGATATAGATAATATATTGTGTTTATTTTTAGGAGGTTCTTTATGACAAACAATGAAAAAGCAACAGGAATAAATATTGATTTAATATTAGAAGGAGAAGAAGTAACAAATTCTGAATTAACTGAAGTTACAGAGGATAATTTAAAAGATTTAGCAGATCAATTGCAATTTGATACATTAGCACAAGAATGTATAGTTGAAGATCTTTGTAAATCATATAATATAACTCGTGATGATTTATTTATACTTATACATGAACTTAAAAAAAGAGGGAATAATATAGTTACAATGAATACTACTGCTACTTTAATAGGCTCAGAGGAAGAAAAAAACACCGTAACACTTATACGTAATTTTGGCCATGAACAATTAATAAATGATTTATCTTACGAAATTGTAGATAACGCTGATGAAATTAAATGCATGCTTATTTCGGATCTTAGATTTGGAAGTATATATCAACAAACAAGTATATTAAATGATATGTATGTGAAAGCTAAATCTATGGGAGTAAAGTATGTATTTTTATGTGGTGATATTGTCGAAGGTATATATAAAGGTGCTAAAAGTATATTTAATTCAACTTTGCATAAAGATGGTTATGAAGATCAAGCCACTTACGTTGCTGCCTGTTTTCCAAGAGTTGATGGAATTAAAACATATTTTATTACTGGGGAACATGATTTATCTTTTTTAAAAACTAGGGATAAAATTGATATTGGAAAAATTATTTCATCAAAAAGAGAAGACATGGTATACTTAGGTCCAAGACGTAAAAAAGTATCATTTGCAAATGATTCTACGAATGCAAATATTTCAATATATCTTCAACATTCAACCGGCAATGTTCCATATACTATTAGTTATAAGCCGCAACAAAAGATAGCCGCTCTTAGAAATGAAGATAAAACAAATATATTAGTAACTAGTCATTTTGCTGCTTGTGATTCTTTTTTAAGACGTGGAGTTCGTTCTTATCAAGTACCTACAGTAGTTGCTACTACTGATGAAATGAAAGAGGCTAATACTCCAGTATATAATACTATAGGTAGTTGGATTGTTACGCTTATTAAAGACAAAAAAGGGCATTTAAAAAGCACTTCTCAAATGTATATACCATATTATCAAACTATAAAAGATGATTACAAAACTTTTAAAACTCTTTATTTAACTGATTCAACATCAATATATTTAAATCAACCTGCAGCGAAAGATGAAAAAGATAAGATTTATTCTAGTATAAAAAATGGTGAAAGTTTAATTAGTGTTTGTGATAGATTAAACATTTCAGTTTTAAAATTTGGTGGTCTTTTAGAAGAATTTAAACTTAAAGGTTATGATATAGATATAATAGATAAAAGTGGTGTTCAGATAATAATTAAAAAGAATAAAAATAAAGTTGGTAAAATAATAAAACCTCAAAAAAACGAGCTTACTAGAATTAGCCAAATTTGGATATCAGATACTCATTTTTGTAATGAGGCGCAACAATTAAATTTAGTAAATCAAATATATAACGAAGCAAGAAATAGGGGGATTAATACAGTATTACATTTTGGTGATGTATTAGATGGGGATTATCATAATAGACCAGAACACCAATATGCTCTATTTAGATTAGGTTCATCTAGACAACTAGAATATTTAGTAAATTATTATCCTAAAGTTGAGGGAATTGATACTTATTTTATAACTGGTACTCATGATCAAACACATGCTAAAAATGGAGGATTATTTATAGGTCCTGCTATTGAAAGACTTAGACCGGATATGCATTTTATAGGAGATGATAGAGGTGTTTTTAATCCCAAAGAATCACCTAAAACAGTAGAAGAAATGTACCATCCAGGTGGAGGATGTTCATCTAGTCTTTCTTACAAAATGCAAAAATATATAGATAAAATGGAACCAGGATATAAGCCAAATATTTTAGGGGCAGGTCATTTTCATCAAAGCCATATGATGGCATATAGAAATATTATAGCTTTTTTAATACCATGCTTAACTTCTAAAACAAATTTTGCAGTAAGACAAGGTCTTGAAAATACTATGGGAGCATACTTTATTGATATGTATGTAAATTCGAAAGGTGAAATTGAAATGTTAGAATTTGAAGAAAAGAGATTTACACCAAAAGATTGTAAGAAAGATGATTATCTAAAAGCTAAACAATTAGTGTTGAAAATGAAATAAAGAGTGTGATAGAAAGCACTTGAGGTAATACATTTTAAGATATTCTTCTAGAATAATTAGAGTCATACTATGTTTATGAACCTCTAAGTTTCTAGAAGATTTCTTTATGTCCAAGGAACAGTTTTTTTATAACTTGGTCGTTGTCTATCCTTGTAATATTACTTAAAAATGATAATTATATTTAACTATTTTTTTAGTTTTTCATAAATTATTATTAGGAGTGATATAATGCATGATATGAGAAAATTAACTGGGATAGTAATTGATGCGGGACATGGAGGAAGTGATCCTGGTGCTGTTTCTGGTACTAGTTTGGAAAAGGATTATACTTTACTTATAAGTAAATATATTTATGATAGATTAAAAGAAATGGGTATTCCTGTATATATTACAAGAGATAAAGATATAACTTTGAATCCTACGGATAGGGTTAATGAAGTATTAAAGGCTTTTGGTAATAATAAAGATGTTGTAGTAATATCTAATCACTTGAATGCAGGAGGTGCGAATGGTAAGAATGTAGTCAATATGTAATAGCCTCTTGTTTGCTTTAAAATTTAAGAATTTTGATTTGATGTTGAAATTCTTTTTTTATGAGTTAATAACATAAGATGGGGTGTATATTGTTAAAATGTTTATTATTTATACTATTTTTTTATTTAAAGTTTAAAAACAATCGTAATAAATTGACAATATTATAAAAAAATTACTCTGTAGTGTAATAAAATGATAAAAATATAGTATTTCATAATGTAAGAATGATAATAAAAAACATTTTGCAAATAAAAAAATATTAGCACTATTATTTAGCTATTGCTAATTAAACAAATTTATGATATATTTGGTAAGTAAGGATATATGCCAATTATGGCACAAAAAAATATGCTCAGGCAATAAGCATATTTCCTTATCGGTAGATATCAACTACCAACAAATTAGAGCAAACAATAACACAATGTTTGAAGAACTGATTAGAAAATATGAAAATCAATTCCTACTATAATCATACACACTTTTTGGCAAAATGTCAAATACAAAAAATTAGTAGTGCAGTTAAACATATTTTTCACTTTTCTTCAACAGGAAAGGAGGGAAAATATGTTTTATTTTGAATTAATTTGATGCAGTTGGTGTTTACCTCTAATTTTATTTTTAAAAAAGGAGGATAAATATGAATTTAGAAATAAAAGTTCTTGCTCCAAAAGAGCGAAAAAATAATATTGATTATGGTGATTGTATCATAATTAATGACAATGGCAAAGTTATAGTTTATGATTGTGGTTCTGAAGAATTGGCAGAGCAAGTGTTATGCTATCTAAAAGAAAAAAATATAGATAAGGTCGATTTAGTTTTGTCTCATAATGATAGTGACCATTTTGATGGGATACCAAAATTAGTTGATAATGGGGTTATAAACTCAATTACAACATTGCTATTGCTAAAATACAAAAATGAAATATTTGATAAAGTAAGTGATAATAGAGTTACTAAAGACTCTTTAATACAACATATTGAAGATATGTATAGTAATATTTATTCCTTATCAGGTCAAAATTTGAAAGACGCTTTAGAAGCTGATAATGATTTATCTGACAATTTAAAAATTGTAGGTCCAGCTACTGAATATTTTATTGATGCCGTTGCTAAACAGTTTACCCCAAATGAAAGTAACAATATAGATAGTAGCACAATTATGAATGCTATAAGTGTTCAATTAGAAGTTTCTTTTGATGGGAAAAAATTATTGTTAACTGGAGATGCAGATTTAGCAGCATTTGACGATAAAATTAGAAATTACGATGCAATTCAGTTACCTCATCATGGAAATAATGATATGGCTAAAAAAGTATTTGAAAAAAATGAGAAAAGAAATGATGTATTATATATTGTTTCTGATAATAAAGGTAATGATGTTAATGGTGGTTCTGATAAATTAGAAAGTAAAGGTCATCGTATTATGAATACTAAAAAAGACGGAGCTCTTAACATAAATAGAGATTCATTTATAGCTGAAAGGACTGGAAATTTAAATTGTTATGAAATATGTTCTATTGAGAAAAAAAGTATTCGCTGAAGAAATAAAATCAAGGCAAGAATATCTATACGATATTTTTAAGGTTTATACAATTCCATTCTATTTTGACAATTATGTTGAATTGAGGTCAATACCCGAGAATTTTGGAAATATAATCTTTATTAATGGACATAATGGTCAAGTACATAGTTATTTGATGAGTAAAAAAATAGAAGAAAATGTAATTGTAATGATCACTTGTTATCAAGGACTAGTACAAACAGTTAATCTTAATAATAAAAAAATGTTTTTTACTGATATTACAACTGATAAATTAAATGGAAAAGAGTATGGTTTTAATTTTGAAATAACTAATTCGGAACTTAACCTATATAATTGTCCTTACACTTCGCTAAATGACAAGATTGAGTATTCATTTGAAAGGATAAGATAAAATGGAAAAAATAGTGGAAAAAATCAATAGTTACCATATATTTAATTATCTAGTGCCAGGGTATTTATTTTTAATTATTAACGGTAAAATATTGAATGCAACTCTAATTAGCAATAATATAATATCTTCATTTTTTGAAGCATATTTTATTGGTATAGTAATTAGTAGAATTTCTTCGTTGATAACTGAAAAGATAATAGTTAAAATATGGGCATTGAAGAAAGAGCCATATGACAAATATATAGAAGCAAATAATGAGGATGACAAACTAGAAGTTTTAAATCAAGATTGTAACATGTATAGGAGCCTATGTACATTAATGTTATTAGAATTAGTATTAAAAATTATATCGCTATTAAAAATTTCAAATTTAATTAATAAGGATATTTTAATTGTTGTAACTTTAATATTATTGGTAATACTTTTTGCTTTTTCATTTGTGAAGCAAAATAAATATATATCATTAAGAATTAAAAAAATAAATACAAGAAAAAAATAAGTCAATATATATATAAAATCCCGTTCCTTTTTATAAAAAGCGGGTTTTATATTAATAAAAATATTTTTTTGTAAAAAATGCAAATTTAATAGCTGACATTAAAAATTAATGAAAATGAAATTAAAAAAGTTATGATATAATATGTATAGGTGGTTTATGTGATAAAAGTAGTTGCAGCATTAATTGAAAATGATAATAAAGTTTTATTAGCAAAACGTTCTACAGGAGATATTAATGTTCTTAGGAAATGGGAGTTTCCTGGCGGTAAAGTGGAAAAAGATGAAAACGAATTTGATGCAATTGAAAGGGAAATAAAAGAAGAATTTGAACTTACAATTAAAGCTAGAGAATTTGTAGTTAATAATATATGTGAGTATCCAACGAAAGTTGTTGATTTAAGATTATATAGATGTGATTATGTATCTGGAAACTTCAATTTACATGATCATTCAGATTATAAATGGGTAGATAAAGAAGAATTATTAGATTATGATTTAGCCTCTGCTGATATTCCATTAGCAGAGTATGTAAGGAAGGTAAAGTAATGAAAGATGGTATTTATGAGCAACTATTAAATAATGAGTTAAAAAGTAAATTAAATGAATCAGAATTTTTTTATAAAACTAATACAATTTTAAAATCACCAGAAAATGCAAAAAATTTAATTACAGAATATTTAAAAGAAATAACAAGAAAAGCAATGGATTGTATTCAGGAAAATAATGTTGATTTAGAAGATAGTGAAAGAGTACTAAAAGAAATTGAAATATGTAATGAGATATTAAATTTATTAAGAACAAAATTAGATTTTGATGAATATAAGGAATTAGATTTATCTATGGATGCAGAAGTTTTAGAGTATGCTTTTAGAAAATTAAATCATAACTCTTTTGACGGAAAAAATATTGTCAGGCCAGTTACTTCATTAGTGGAGCCAACTTTATTTACAAATAGTTCTAAAGAAATATCATTATTATCAGAATTAAGAAAGGAAATAGCATCGGCAGATGAAGTAATGTTATTAGTTTCTTTTATTAAAATGACCGGTTTAATGCCTATTTATGATGTTTTAAGAGAGCTTACCACAAAAGGTAAAAAATTGAGAGTTATATCGACTACCTATACTAAAGCAACGGAATATAAAGCTATAGAAAAATTATTAGAATTACCTAATACTTCAATAAAAATTTCATATGAAACTAATAATCAACGATTACATGCTAAGGCATATATATTTAAAAGAAATAATGGTTTTTCTACTTTCTATATAGGTTCATCAAATTTATCAAAATCTGCTCTAGTATACGGCGACGAATGGAATGTTAAACTAACAGAAAAAAATTCACCACTGATTTTTCAAAACGTTATTTCTGAATTTGAAACATACTGGAATTCATATGAATATAAAATATTAAATAATACTGCTGAAGATAAATTAAAATTGAAGGAAGCATTATCATACAAAACTGAAAATTCAAATTTTTATCAAAATTTGATGACATATAAACCTTATGATTATCAAGAACAAATATTAGAAAAATTAGAAGTTGAAAGAGAAATATATCATAGAGATAGAAATTTAGTTGTAGCAGCTACAGGAGTAGGAAAAACAGTACTTGCTGCATTTGACTTTAAAAACTTTTTAGAAAAAAATCCAAATGCTAAATTTTTGTATGTAGTGCATAGGGAAGAAATTCTAAAAAAGAGTTGTGATACTTTTAGACAAATATTAAAAGACGCAAACTTTGGTGAATTATATGTAGGCAATTATAAGCCAAACAATATAAACAGGTTGTTTACAACACCATTGGGACTTGAGAATATAATGAAGAAGGTTGATGACAATTATTATGATTATATTGTCGCCGACGAAATTCATCATGGTGCAGCTAAAACTTATGATAATTTTCTTAATTATTTTAAACCAAAGATATTATTAGGATTAACTGCAACTCCAGAAAGAATGGATGGCAAAGATATAACAGAATATTTTTGTAACACTATTGCAGCAGAAATGAGATTGCCAGAAGCAATTAATAATAAATTATTAGTTCCATTTCAATATTATGGAATTACTGATCCAACAGATTTGAGTAATGTAAGATGGTCTTCATTTGGTTATAATAATAGTGATTTAGATGAATTATTCGTTGAGAATGAGGATAGTGCAAATATAAGAGTTAATACAATTATTAATAATTTATTTAAATATATTGATGATTTAGATAAAGTGCATGGCTTAGGATTTTGTTCCTCAATTAATCATGCTAAATATATGGCTGACAAATTTAATGAAAATAACATACCATCTATATGTTTGACTGGTAATTCGGATAGTAACTTAAGAAATACTGCAATAAAGGACCTTGAGTCAGGAAAAATTAAATTTGTTTTCACTGTTGATTTATATAATGAAGGCGTTGATATCCCTTGCGTAAATATAGAATTATTATTAAGACCCACTGATTCTTTAACTATATTTTTACAACAATTAGGAAGAGGACTTAGAAAACATAAAGATAAAGATTATTTAATAGTTTTGGATTTTATTGGAGAATGTAATAAACATTTCAATTATGCAGATAAATTTAAAGCCTTAATTGGTATGAAAGATGTTAGTATTAAAGAAGCAATTTCTAATGGATTTCCAATGTTACCAGTTGGATGTTCAATTGCTCTAGAAAGGGTAGCAGAAGAATATATCTTGTCTAATATAAAAGCTAATATAAACAGTAGACAAGTTATAATTGAGATGATTCAAAAGTTTGAGGAAACAACACACAAAAGATTAAGTTTATATAATTTTGTTCATCATTATAAAATGGATATTAACGATATTTATAAAAAAGATGTATCTTTTTATAGATTATTGACAGAAGCGGGAATCAGAAATTTTAAAGAAAAAAATATTACAGAAAATGCAATCGTTGGAAGATTAAAAAATTTATTAACAATTAATTCTCCTAAATTTATTAATTACATGAAATCAATACTAAATAATGATGATGTAGTTCATAATGAACTATTAGACAGAATGACTTATTATACCTTATTTAATAAAATACCAGAAAAAGAAGGATTCAATAACATAATAGAAGCATTAAATTTTATTAAAAATTCAGAATGTTTAAATTATGAAATAAATGAAATATGTGATTATTTATATAATTCATTAGAAGTAATGCCAATAAATAACAATTTAAATTTTGAGTGTCCACTTGAAGTCTATGGAATTTATTCACAAGCACAATTGTATTCTGGATTAGGCGTATTTAGTGAAAAATATGCAGGACCAATGTTGCAAGGGGTATGGTATTTAAAAGAACATAACCATGATATTTTCTTAGTAACAATTAATAAAGAATCAAGCCACTTCGGTGAAACAATTGCTTATGAAGATTATGCTATAAATGATGAGTTGTTTCATTGGCAAACACAAAATTCTGTGGCCGATGGTAGTAGTATTTTAAATAGGTACATTAATTCTGATGGAAGAGTAAGTATATTTGTAAGAATAAATAGAAAAGAAAATGGCCAAGCAAGTCCATATATATATTTGGGGGAAGCTGATTATATATCACATAGTGGTTCTAAACCAGTTGGAATTGTATGGAAATTTAAACATAAAATACCGGCAAAATATTTAGATAAAATGACAAAAAATTAAGAAACATACTTAAATAAACAAAAATTATTTTCATTATATTGTCATTTTGATTTACATAATAATGTTCTCTTTTTTGACATTGACTTCTAATATATTTACGATATAATTATTATAATATAGCAATGGTTCTAAGATATGAACTATTTGATGCTAAAATACTATATTCAGTTTATGAGTATAGTATTTTTTTGTAGGGAGGAATTGTTATCTAAAATTATATAAACAAAAAGTATGTACCAAGAAATTATAAAAAAATAAATAATTAAGGTACCTAAAAAAGTTGGTTTATGTGTGAAAAGAGGTTCATAATTAGCAATTTTGTTAATCCAAAAGTATGTCATTTGTATAACCATTTGTGTGTCTAACTGCTATTTTTGATACAAAATTTGCTATTTTTAGTTAACCCAATAGTATGACATCTATTTTAATGTATGACAAAGTAGTCTTTCACAATCCCTTTAAAATAGGGCTAAACTCCCCACTGGGAAGTTGTTTGTCAGCCATCCTTATCCTGCTAAAAATAAACACACGGAATATTTAGAAAATTAGAGAATTAAAGTCATAAGTTATGTACCCAAATTTATATAAAAACAATAAAAATCTTATTAAGGGGGAGTGATTTATAAGATGTAGAAGTAATATAAATTTAAGTTTTAGGAATATATTTAAGTATGAAACCAAAAGGGGTAGGTTGGTATGATAATAACTGAAACATTCAAAAATGATGGTAAAGATATATCGGCTTTATTACAAGAATATGTATGTTTAATACTTAAATATAAAGATGAAAATAATAAAATAAATGACACAAATGATGGTAAGAGAGTTATAATGGAATCGGCAAACAAGATGCTATGCAAAAGAAAGGAGAATAATGTATAGCACAGTAAAACCACCATCATTTTATAATGTAGGAATATACATAAGATTATCGCAAGAAGATGAGGATAAAGCACATAAAAGAGAGTCTGAAAGCGAAAGTGTATTAAATCAAAGAAGTTTACTTATGAACTTTTTGAGGGATAATGGATTTGTTTTAACTGATGAGTA
>FR902159.1:0-20468 GCA_000437895.1 Clostridium sp. CAG:914
AACCACATATTTAGTCTATAAATCATAAAAAATGGATTTATGTCAAGTTTTTAGACACAATTTTTTGAAAGACATACTTTGTGTATTATTCTTTTCTAATGGTTTAGTTAATCTATATTTTTCTTTTAAATATTTCTGCATTTTTCTAATAGTTAAATCCATCTACAATCACACTCCTACCACTAGTATACATAATAAAATCAAAATAAACAACCATAAGAAAAAGACTAACAAAAATTAGTCTAAATCATGTCTTGATAATATATTAGCAGGAGTCTTTCTCATAGTATTAAATACCGGTAATAAACTAACTATTATATTAAACAAATACATTACTATAATACTTATCAAAACAACCCAAATATTTATCATATAATTAGAAGATATATAAGAAATATCTTTTAATTCATATAAACAATAAGATATAAATAATACACCAGGTAAACTTGATATTGAAGTAATAGCAAAAGATTCACCAATAAACATTTTATATATATCACTCTTCTTAACACCAATAGCTCTATATATACCTACTTCTTTTATTCTAGATAAAAATGATGAACGTGTCATTAATATTATTTCTATTAAAGAAATACTTAACATCACTAAAGACACTATAACAGAAGACTTAATAGATTCTTTCTTTTCATCTATATACCTATCTTTATCTACTTTATATACATCTTTAACATTAATATTCTCTTCTTTAAGACTACTAACAAATTCTTCTTTATTCTTAGGATATACAGTTATACTATTCTTATAAGAAATAACATCATACATAATCGTAGATTCATTAACAAAATAATAATCAAAATTATACTTAGTATCATAATAACCTACTACTTTTAATTTCTTATCATTAACTTTTACATCTATTTCCTTATTTAACTTCATAACATCTTTTTTATCTATATTTACTATTACTTCATAATCATTATTAGGTAATTTTCCCTCTTTTAAAACTATATCATCTTTATATAAATTATAATTATATACTTGTTTTCCATCCTTACTATCTATATCAATAGTAATATTACCATAAATTTGATTATTATTATCATTAGAATTACTTATTATATTTATAAATTCACTTTCTTTAGTATATATAGATGGACTATTCTTATCTACTATTCCTACTATTTTATATTCTAATCTATCAACTATTAAATATACTATTTGATTTAACAACTTTTCATATCCCGTTATCCCAGCCATTACATACTGACCATTCTTATTAAAAACACTCTTATCAATAACAATTTCCCTATCATCTACAGGCATCCTACCAAGTATTATATCATCTTCATTTAACATAGATAAACCAGATAAAGAACCACTAATCATTGAATAACTATTCATAGTTTGATAATAATAATCTGTCTTAACATTAAATACTACTTCTGAATCTCCTGGCAAAATATAATTAACTCTATCATCATTAGCATATCCAAGATAATCATCTATTTTTATTTTATTATTATTAATCATCACATAATTTAAATTAGTTCTAATAAAATCACTATCTTTAATATCCGTAACACCCAAAATATTACTTATCGAATATGCAACAAATATTCCTGACATAAAAAAACCAAGTAATAATATTTTTTTAATAAACGAATAATTAAATACTTTTTTAAAACCATTAGATATTATTGTAAAAATATTAAATATAGAACTATATTTTAATTTAATATCTTTATTAATTAAATTATCAAAATCAAAAGAATACTTCTCATAAATACTTTTATCCATTTTTTTATATTTATCATTAATTAATTCTATATTTGAATTACTATCTATAACTTCAATATTATCTTGATTTTTATTTTCTATATAAATATTACCATTCTTAAAAACTATATTTAACTTTAATTTTACACTTTTATCAGAATACATATTAATATCAAAATTATCATTCTTACAAACATTATGATATTTATAATCCTTTAAATATATCTTATTATCCATTCTATAATCTAATTCATCATTATCACTATTTTCATAGTCCTTAACAATTTTACCATCCGATACTTCTATTATTCTTGTAGCATAAAACTTAGCAATATCCGCTTCATGTGTTACAAGTATAACCAACTTATCACGTGAAATAGATTTAATAATATTCATTATTTCAATCGTATTCTTAGAATCCAAATTACCCGTAGGCTCATCAGCCAATATTATTGAAGGATTTTTAACTATTGCCCTAGCAATACCTACTCTTTGTCTCTCACCACCAGATAACATAGAACAAGGCCTTAATTTATATCTATACATTCCAACTTTATCTAAAATATAGTCAACCCTTTTCTTAATTTCTTTCTTATCTTTTATACCAATCATTTTTAATACTATTGCTACATTATCAAAAACAGACATATTATCTATAAGTTTATAATCTTGAAATATATAACCAATATTTAAATTTCTAATTTCATCAACCCTAGAAGACATAACCTTAGTTATCTTCTTACCATTTATATATATTTTACCAGAATTAACTTTATCTAATCCACCAATAGCATTTAACAAAGTTGTTTTACCACATCCAGAAGGTCCAAGTAAAGCTACTAATCCCTTATCCAACTCTAAAGAAGTATTACAAATAGCTCTAATTTCATTTTTTCTTCTCTTATTAAAATATTTATATACATTTTCCAACCTTACCATATTTAAACCTCCTCTTTATATGTCTTCATTACTGAACGTTTAAATATTTTTCTTGCAAACCTAGTAGATATTGCATAAGACATTATAACTATTATTAAATATACTATTAAATAATCTTTCATTTCTAAATAACTAATTAAAGAAGAAATATAACTATTATCAATAACATTATATTTACATAACAATACAAAACCTATTACTATTAAATAAGTAAATGTCGCATTAGTAAATAATTCTACATCAAGAATCCTCTTCGTATTACTAACATTACTACCTAATATTCTTAATGTCGTATAATAAACATTTCTAGATTTTAAAATTAATTTTATAACAAAATAAGATATAAAAAACAAAGTAACAATTAAAACAATATTAATAACCACCTTAACAATAGCAAATACTTTCAACAAATCTGACTCAGCATTTATATTAGTATCCTTTATTTTTAAAGTATTAAATCCCAAATTCAACAATTCATTATCTACTACATCAATATTCCTAATATCATCTACAAAAATACTATATTGATAATCACATTCATTAAACAACTTATCATAATCAACACCACTAATATATACTTCAGAATACCAATCATCATAACGAGTCTTTTCATTATAAGACTTATCTATCACTAATTCCAATTCTTTTTCATAATATAAATTTTTAACAGTTATATACACCTTATTATTCTTACAATTATAATTTTTACACAAATATTCATAATTTTCATTTATTACAGCATGTCCTTCACTAATAGAATTACTCTTTCCGATAAAACTTACATCATCATTTAAATACTTATTATTTATCATTACTTTTGTCTTACTAATTTCTCTATTATAATTATACATATACTTATCTATATAATTATTACTTACATATATATAATCATCAAAAGTATTATTATCATATTTAATACCTACTATTTTAAATTTAAAATCTTTATTATCTTCAATAACAAAATTCTTATTAAATAACTTATCCATATCATCTTTATATTCATCAAACTGATAATTATATTCTTCATTTATAACAATTACTACCTCATCATCACTATTAGGTAATCTACCAACATCAACACCATCCTTAAATGAATCAATATTTCTTAAATAACCATATATATATAAATTATCATCATCATTAGTATTAGCATAAACCGTCCTATCTAAAAGAACGTCATTCTTAACAATATAATCTACATTAGAAATAATAGATATATTACTTACATCTTCTTCCGTAAATTTAGTACCATCTTTTTTATTAATAACAATTCTCTTAGGATCTGTATTACTAAAATAATTATTATATAAAGAATTAATACTATCTACCTCTGACTTCTCACTAGAAGAATACATTGATAATAAACCAAATGATATAAACAAAAATACCATCAATATTAATAAAAATTTAGGAATTATATTAAATGTATTTCTTATACCTAATTTTACTATATTAAAAATAGACATCTTATTATCATTAAATTCTATCTCACTATCACACTTATCATGTTCTCTAATCTTATTATCAGATATAACACGCCCATCAGCCATAGTAATTACCCTCGTAGCCAAATGAAGAACTTGTTCTAAATTATGAGTAACCACAATAACAAGCTTACCATTAGAAACTTTCTTTAATAATTTAACTATTTCTCTACCAGATTTTGAATCAAGATTACCAGTTGGTTCATCTGCAATAATAATAGGTGTCTCTTTAGCTAAAGCTCTTGCTATAGCAACACGTTGTTTTTGACCACCAGATAATTTAGATACTTTTGTATTCTTATATTTAGTTAACCCAACCTCTTCAATTAAAGATAATACTTTACTCTTTATATCTTTACTTTTATAACCATTAATCAAAAAAACTAACTCTATATTTTGATATACACTATAACTATTAACTAAATTATATGTTTGAAATATATTAGATACATATTTTTTTCTATAATCTTCAAAATCAGATTCCCTATAATGACTAGTTTCTAAGTCATTAATATACATTTCCCCTTCTTCATAACTATCAAGCCCTGATATAACATTCAATAATGTTGATTTACCACTACCAGACTCACCAGTTATTACAACAAATTCACCAAGTTCAAAATTAAGAGAAACATTATTTATTCCACTAGCTACAATACCTTTATTATAATAAAATTTAGATACCTTTTTAAGTCTTAACATAATTTCTTCTCCAATCTACTCGTCTACTTTCTTAGTTTTAAAAGCCACAATAGTAAATATAAGTATTGATAAAAATAATGTTATTACTACTAATTTATATACTAATCCTGTCTCTGGATTCTCAAATATTTCATGAGAACTAGAAGATGTACTACCAGAATTACCTTGACTATTACCAACATATTCATATGTAGCAGTTATATTTGGATTAAAGAAAGATCTAGCTGTTATTACAGCATTACCAGAAGAATTTATCATATTTAAAACACCATACTCATTTATTGATAATACACTCTCATCAGAAGAACTATATTCTATTATATCGTTATTTCCAACCGGATTAACATCTTCATTCAAAACAAAATAAGGCCCATTCTTACCAATCATACTAGTAATACTTATATCTATACTTTGTGTAGGAACATACTTAGATATAAAATCATTTAAAGACCTATCATTAAATATTCCCTTAACATCAAAATTACTAAAATCATCTAGTTTTTTTAAATACCATGCTATCTTCTTATTATTTGTTCTATTAACATAACTATCAAATTGACTTTTACTCAAATCATTAAACCACTTATAAGTCTTTTTAAATGAATCCCAATCCATTTTACCATTTACTCTAACAAGGCTTAAAAGATAATCACCACATCCACCACTCCAAGTTCCACCATTCACATAATTATCATACTGAGTTTTATAATTATTTAATATAAACTTTTCCATATCATAATTATTATCTGTTATTATATTCATCTTTTCCATAGCATACAACGGATAAAAACTAGCTGTTTGTTCTTTTTCTTTTGTAAATCTCTCACGTGAAGTCACATAAGAATTATCACTACTATAAAGTGGTAAATCAAATAAATGCCCCGTCTCATGAAGAAACGTCCAAGATATAAAATTATCTTTCTTATCACTTTTCAAATTATTAACAGTATATTTTCTATTAGTTTCAATAGGAAAACCAGATATTGCACCATAAACGTGATAATTAGTCATCATATAAACTAATTGTCCATTTTTATATGGATACAAAGTACCATGAGAACTATTTCCAACTAACTGTGCCATATATTTATATGCTTGAGAATATTTATTTGTAATTTTTTTTAAGTCATCATTTGTTAAACTAGCACTATCAACATCTTCCTTCCAAACTACCAATTTAACCTTTTTATCATCTGATTCAACTTGAACTAACCTATCATCTGCTAAAGAAATAGCTATATCTTTTATATATACCGTTCCCATAGCATAATAATCTTCTATTCCCCAAAATCCAAGTACAATTCTACCTTTACCATCATATTCTGGCTTTAACACAACTTCTAACTTTTTATATTCATTAGTATTATTATAAGAAGATAATGCCCAATTATAAAAAGAATTATCTTCATTTCTATATATTCCAATAACTCCACCTTTATTGCCAACATAATTTTCTACCTTTACATTAGCACTAATAACATATATCTTATTTGGATCTAACCCATTAACACTACAATTATAATATCCATAAGATTTATTACCAGTAATATTAATTGATTTAATTCCGTCATTTTCTTTAAAAGTAACCTCTCCTTGAGTACCTTTTTGTTCTTTACATATCATATTCATTCCTGAAATAACAGAACTAACACCATCACTCTTTTCAACAGGAGCTAAATCTTTTGATACAACCAAAGAATTTACAGGAGTAATAAATACTATTAATAATATAAAAGCAAATATCATTTTTTTCATAATTCTAATCCTTTCTTACTATTTTTTTATAAGTATTTTTCTTCTCTAATCTAATAATTTTCATCTCTCTTATAAAACCTATAAATAACATAATACCCACTATAAATAACATTGTACTAAAAACAATAACTATAATTCTTTCCTGTAATATTCTTCCCTCATCTAAATAAGTATTTCCAAAATATTCACTATAATTATCTTTATTTATATCAATATCATAACTATTAGATAACCCCAAAATAGCCATATCTCTAACATCATCAGGTATATTAAAAATATATCCCTTTAAACAATAATTAAATTCCTTATCATTATATTTTTTCTCTATCTTGTTATATGTTCTATTCCATAATTTTACAACATATAAATAATCTTTATCATCCTTTACAAAATAATATCCCATATTACCATCTAAAGATATCTTAGCTATATTCTTAACATTAATTTCTACATAATTATTTTCAATATCCCCGTCTTTTTCTACTAAAGTACTATAATCCTTTGCTATAGGTATATTTTTATATACCACAAAAGCTACCACCAATAAAACTATAGCCATAATTAAATTTACATAACATTTCTTTTCTCTCATTTATTTCATCTTCTCCCTACTATATATATTTTATCAAATTATTTAACCTAGTACAAGAAAAAAAGAGAATTAAAAAGAGAATTAAATATTCTCCTCTCTAATTTGTTCTATAATATTTTGTTTTTTTATCTTATTCGTAGAATATAACATAGTTAATAATACTATTACAAATACCATTACTATAGATAATATAATACTATTCCAAGGTATTAACAAATGACTTATATCCAACATATTAGCTAAAGATAAATGCATCAAACATATTATACCAAAAGACACAGGAAGAGCATACACTAATGATTTAACACCAAAAAATAAACTTTCAAAAAACAATATCTTATTAAATCCCCCTCTTGTTAAACCAATACTCCTTAAAACAGCAAATTCTCGTTTCCTTAATGCCATACTCGTTGATATAGTATTAAAAACAGAAGTAACCCCAATCAAAGTAACCAAAGAAATAAAACCATACATTAATATCTTAATAGCTAAAACAATATTATTAGAAGTCTTATTTGCCTCATTAATATTTAAATAACTAACCTTATCAGATAAATTACTACTAATATCATCAAGTTCTTTTGCATTATTACTAACAATATTTATAGCACTACCATTTATATCATAATCACTCAATATCTTAGAATACAACTTATCATTAATTATTAACTTATAAGGTGGTACCCTATTAAATTCTGGCATTAAATATGGATATTCATTAGTTACATATATATCTCTCAAATATATATTACAATACTTATCCATATCATTACTAACATCCTCACTATCTACATTTACAAAATTACAAACATCTAACTTAATATTTTCATTAGCTACTACAGAAACATCATAATTAACCCTCTTACCATCAGCATAACTTACCCCTTGATACTTATTTAAAAGTATTATTTTATCTCCCTTTAACCCTATACTATTCTTATAATCATCATATGATTTATCATCTAAAACAATAACATTAACATAATCATAAAGAACATCCTCTACATCATTATATTTAATATATTCATCAGTATATTTTAAATCATTTCTAATAGGTATAGTTAAAAATCTATATGATATATAATCCCTAACACTATCATTATTTAATATTTCCTTTATTACCTTATCATCATTCTCTAAAATATCATTATAAGATATAGCAACATCAAAAGGAAAACTAGTAAAAACATTATCAGTAGTATTTAAAGTATAATTCATATAAGCAGAAAACGATATAAACAACACAATACTAATAAATAAACTTATCGTAGTAACACGATATTTCTTCTTATTTCTTTTAATATTCTTAAGAGCAATATCCCCCTCTACACCAAACAACTTAGTAATTAATTTACTAGTTTTAACCTTTTTCTTATTAATTTTAATATCATCATTTTGTCTTATTGCTTCTATCGGAGATATTTTACTAGCTCTTCTTGAAGGTATCAAAGCTGATATAAATATTACCACTATCATAAATATAACAGGTATAACTATAAACATTGGATTAGTAACAAGTTGCAAATCTATTTCCAATACATTTCCAATCAAATGATTAATAATCACCAAAACTATACCAATACCCAAATATGCACTAGCAATTCCCAAAACAATTCCTATTATTCCTACCAAGAAAGCTTCAAATAACACCATATAAGAAATTTGTCTCTTCGTAGCACCTATACTAGATAAAAGACCAAATTGTTTTTTTCTCTCCATAACAGATATAGCAAAAGAATTATATATAACTATTATACAACCTATTGAAACCAAAGATAACATAATAACAAGCATACCAACCATAGATTGAAATATATTACCATAAGTTGTCTCCCCATACATGGCAAGTAAAGAAGTATTATACTCAATACTATTTAAAGAATAATTAAGTTTTTCCCCCAAATCCTTAGCCTGATTCATAATTTTATTCTTTTTATTAAATATAACATATAAAGAAACCTTATCCATATTACCTTCATGAAGAGTTATAGCCAAATATCCAGGAGCTTGATAGGCCTCATAATTATTTCTCTTCATAATACCCACAATAGTATATTCCAAAGAATCATTTATCTCTAAACTCTCACCATCCTCATATCCCATATCATTATCCATAATATATTCTTCATTTAATACTCTCTTACCATAATTTAATTTAATTTTATCCCCTATTTTATAAGATATACCACCATTAGTAATCATATGTTCAGATATAACAAGTTCATGATTATTCTTAGGAAGTGAACCACTAATTAAATTAACCTGATTAAAAAACTCATCATTAACTTCTTCAATATACATATATGGTTTATAATCATTATCCGAATTAATTTTTACATATCCCAAAGGAATTCTATAAAAATATTTTAATTTATTTATCTTACTTACCTTATCTATATCACTACCATCTAAATCTTTATATATAGCATGATATTCACCCTTATTAGAAATAACTTCTTGAATCATATAATTCTGAAATGATGAAAATAACAACCCTATTCCCACCATTAAAGCCACAGATAATATAATTCCAATTATTGTTACAATAGTCCTTTTCTTATTCTGAAGTAAATTTTTAATAGTTAATTCATTCAATATTTTCATTATTAACCTCATCCTTAACTATCTTACCATCTTCTAAAGTAATAATTCTCCCTGCATTTTTAGCCAACTCCATATCATGCGTTATCATAATAATAGTTTGATTATATTTTTCATTAGATAATTTTAATAAATTCATAATTTCCATACTAGCCTTAGAATCTAAATTACCCGTAGGTTCATCAGCCAATATAATATCAGGTTTTGACATTAAAGCTCTTCCTATAGATACTCTTTGCTGTTGACCACCAGATAACTCATTAGGTAAATGATTAATTCTTTTAGATAACCACAATAAAAGAATTAATTCATTCAAATACTTCTCATCAGGCTTCTTTCCATCTAACAATATAGGTAAAGTCATATTTTCACGAACATTAAGTATCGGAATTAAATTATAAAATTGATAAATTAATCCTACCTTTCTCCTCCTAAAAACAGCCAAATCCTCATCCTTTTGCTTAAATACATTAACATCTCCTACAAAAACACTACCACTAGTAGGTCTATCAACCGCTCCTAAAATATGTAATAAAGTTGATTTACCACTACCAGAAGAACCTACAATAGCCACAAATTCCCCTTCATTAACATTAAAAGAAACATCATCCAAAGCCTTAACCAAAGTAGACTTCTCCCCATAAACCTTCGTTAAATTCTTAACTTCTAATAAACTCATTTCTCTATCCTTTCCATTATCTCTTTCTTACTTATTCCCATATTCTCCAATTCCCTAATCTTATCTTTAATCAAATTAATCTCTTTATCTATTTTATTTTCTAATACCATCTTTGTATTATTTGAAATAAAAGTCCCCTTAGTACTAATAGTCATAATAACACCCTTATTTTCTAATATATCATACGCTTTCTTTACCGTATTAGGATTAATACCCAAATTATTCGCCAATTCTCTTATTGAAGGAATCTGACTCTTTTCCCTCAAAATACCAACAGCAACATATTTTTCAATATTATTTACTATTTGTTCATATATAGGTATTCTACTTTGATAGTCTAAATTAATATCTAATCCCATCATTATATTCACCATTCACTCTCATATGATTTCATTTCATCAAGTAAATCAAAATCATTAATAATAAGCTTATAAACCCTATCATAAGTATATAACCTTATACATACATAAGACTTATCAAAATCTAATTCCAAATCTTTATCCATAACCACATTTATTAATTTTTGAATATTATTACCAGATAAATAATAATCCTCCTCACTATCAAAATCACGTACCACAACACGATATATATACATATTATTAGACTTTAAATATTCCATAGTTTCTTTATTATAATAATTAATCAAATCATGTCTCAATTCTTCATCTAAAACTACTACTTCTAAATTATTAACACTATAATTATCATAAAAATATAAATCTACCCCATATAACAAATTACCACCATTATCATAATATCCAAGATCATAATCCATTATAATATCATTAACTAATTTACTATCTCTTAATACCCTATTATTTAAATTATCTAAAATAACATAAGGCTTACTATTATCAATACTCTTCTTATAATAATCATCTTTATTTAATTTATCTACTATATATGTATATTCACTATTATCAAATGCAAAATCAAAATAATATGTAAAAGAACCATCCCTAGTACTAACAGATATAGTATTTTCTTCATATACATCATAATTTTTACAATTATCAAAAATATATTTTATTAACTCTCTATCCCTTGTACTACCACTTTTATTTAACTTATTACTATCACTTAAAGTAATTTCTTTTATATTATCTACATCTAAATATTTATTATTATCTAAAGAAGAAGTCATACCTAAAAGAATTACAAATACTAAAGAAAACAAAGTATATAACAAAGACTTAAATACATTTAACACTCTCTTTCTAGTAATTAAATCATATATAATAAGATAAGTAATAATAATAGCCAACAATAAAATATAATACGTCATATATTCAAAAGAAAAACCGCTTTCCTTAAATACTAAATAACCCAAAGCCAAAAACGGAATAACAGTCAAATTCTTTACAAACAAATGAATCTTTTCACTCTTAAATGATGTCTCAACAATTTCGAACTTCTTCCTATCAAAAAGTAATAACCCTACAAAAATATATATCAAGCTTAATACAAAAGTTTTAACAATAGAAACATTATAATTTAATTTATTATTATTCAAGAAAACTTTACTTATAAGTAAATATGGTACTGTATAATTACTATCTCTAACAACATTATAATTAATATCATAGCAATCATTATTTATACATCTATTTTCATAAAGAACACCACTTTCCCTATTATTAAATAGACTACCATTAACAGTAATAAAAGTATGTAAAAAAGGAATTAAAAACAAAATAAGCAGTACTACAACCACAGAAGTTATCTTATTAGCAGAAACACTTATAGCTATATTACTAACCACAAAAACAAATATATATGCCACAGTCCATAACAAGAAAATATCAAATATCATTCTACCAGGTATAAAAATATTTGAAGATATCAAACTTACCAAAAATAACATTAAACAATTAAGAATATTTAAAATAAGTATTAAACCTATTCCCCCAACAGTATTAGTCATAAATATTTGCCTTTTAGTAATAGGAAACGACATAACAAAATCACAAGATTTTCTCTTAAATACAAAACTAAACAATGTAATAGATAATACAATAGGTATTATATATAATCCTACTATAAACAAATAAGATAAATGATATATATTAGGTATAAAATCACTACTATCAGATATTTTTATTAAATTAGTAATAAAAGTTAAAATAGGTAATAAAAATATACATAGCAATATTATTGCTCTAGATTTTTTAAAATTCTCTTTCAAAAATTTAAAATTAAACCAACTTGTTAAATTCATAACCCATAGCCTCCATCTCATAAATAAATATCTCTTCCAAAGTTAAATTCAAATAATCTAATATAATTGGATTCTTCTTAGCTAATTTCTTCTTACTAGTATTATCAACATCTTTAATTATCAATGTAGCAACACTTCCATTTTTTTTATAACTAAGTAAATCTATATCACTAAAATCATCCTTATCAAAATCCCCTTTTAAAGATATTTGTACTTTATACATATTTGTCTTTATCGTATCAATCTCACTCTCAAATAAAATACCACCCTGATATAATAATCCTAAATTATCACAAATATCTTCTAACTCTCTCAAATTATGACTAGTCATAACAATAGTAGTCTTCTTCTTATTCATCTGCTTAACTATAATCTTCTTCATAACATTTCTAATTACAGGATCTAACCCATCAAAAGTCTCATCAAAAAACATATAATCAGCATTAGTAGCTATAGCACAAATTAAAGCACATTGTCTTTTCATACCTTTAGAAAAATTACTAATCTTAACATTTTCCTTTAATTTTAATAATTTAGCTAATTCTCTCAAATAATCCATATCAAACTCATCATACATAGATTGATAATACTTAGCCATGTCAATAAGTGTATACCCAGGATAAAAAAACAAATCATCAGGAATAAAAACCATCTTCTGTTTTAATTTAACATTATGAGAAACCTCTTCACCATCTATAGTAACACTACCAATATTAGCATCAAATATCCCCATAATTATTCTTAACAAAGTACTTTTACCAGCACCATTAGCCCCCACTAAACCATAAATACAATTATCTTTTATATTAAAACTCAAATTATTCAATACAAAATCATTATCATATTTCTTACTAACACGATCAACTTTTATCATATTAACTCCTTCCATATTACAATATGTCTGTACTATTTGTAATAGTACAATTAAATAATATTACATAATATAATATTTGTCAACCATATTTTTCAAAAAAAGAGTATTGAACTTTGTCAACACTCTAAAAAAATAGTACTATCAAAGTACTATTTTAATAATTTATTATTCAATAATTTCAGATACTGTACCAGCACCAACTGTTCTTCCACCTTCACGGATAGAGAACTTAGTACCATTTTCAACAGCAATTGGAGCTATTAATTCAACAGTAATAGTTACATTATCACCAGGCATAACCATTTCAACACCATCTGGTAATGTAATTACACCAGTAACATCTGTAGTTCTGAAATAGAATTGTGGTCTGTAGTTTGTAAAGAATGGAGTATGTCTTCCACCTTCTTCTTTAGAAAGTACATATACTTGTGCTTTAAATTTCTTATGTGGATGAACACTTCCTGGTTTAGCAAGAACTTGACCTCTTTCAACATCTTCACGAGCAATACCACGAAGTAATACACCAGCATTATCTCCTGCTTCTGCATAATCAAGTTGTTTTCTAAACATTTCAATACCAGTAACAACTGTTTTCTTAGTATCTTTTAAACCAACGATTTCAACTTCATCATTTAATTTTAATTGACCTCTTTCAACACGTCCAGTAACAACTGTTCCACGACCTGTAATTGTAAATACGTCTTCAATTGACATTAAGAATGGTTTGTCATTATCTCTTTCTGGAGTTGGAATCCATTCATCAACTGCATCCATTAATTCATCAATCTTAGGAGTCCAAGCTGGGTCACCTTCAAGAGCTTTAAGAGCTGAACCTCTAATAATTGGAGTATTATCTCCATCATAACCATATTCAGTTAATAATTCTCTGATTTCCATTTCTACTAAATCTAGTAATTCTTCATCATCAACCATATCACATTTGTTCATGAATACTACCATTTTAGGTACTCCAACTTGACGAGCAAGTAAGATATGTTCTCTAGTTTGAGCCATTGGTCCATCAGTAGCAGCAATAACTAGTATTGCACCATCCATTTGAGCTGCACCAGTAATCATGTTTTTAACATAGTCAGCATGTCCTGGACAGTCAACGTGAGCATAGTGTCTTTTTTCAGTACTGTACTCAATATGAGCAGTATTGATTGTAATACCTCTTTCTCTTTCTTCTGGAGCTTTATCGATATTTGAAAATTCTACTTTTTCATTACCATTTTTTCCAGCTAAATGTGCTGATATAGCAGCAGTTAATGTTGTTTTACCATGGTCAACATGACCGATTGTACCAATATTAACATGTGGTTTGCTTCTATCAAATTTTTGTTTTGCCATTTTATTTTCCTCTCTTTCTTAATTGTTTACATATTATATTTTAGCAAAAATTTATTTTTTTTCAAGATGTTTTATTAATTTACACCATTTTTCTTTATTATTTCTTCTGAAATTGATTTTGGAACTTCTTCATAATGATCGAATGTCATAGTATAGTTACCTCTACCTTGAGTATTTGATCTTAGTGTAGTAGCATAACCAAACATTTCAGCAAGTGGAACCATAGCAGTAAATGCAATTGCATTTCCTCTAGATTCTTGACCAAGTGGTTTACCTCTTCTAGAAGTAATATCACCAATTACACCACCAGTATATTCATCTGGAGCCACTACTACTACTTTAACAATAGGTTCAAGAAGTACAGGCTTACATTTATTTTTCATTTCTTTAACAGCAAGAGATGCTGCAATTTTAAATGCCATTTCAGATGAGTCAACATCATGGTATGATCCATCATATAATGTAGCTTTAATATCTACCATAGGATATCCAGCAAGAACACCTGATTGTAATGCTTCTTGAAGACCCTTATCTACTACAGAGATATATTCACGAGGAACAACACCTCCAACTACATTATCAACAAATTCATAACCCTTTTCTGGATTAGGTTCAAATCTAACCCATACATGACCATATTGTCCACGACCACCAGATTGTTTAATATGTTTACCTTCACACTCTCCCATTTGTGTAATTGTTTCACGATAAGCAACTTGAGGAGCACCAACTGTAGCTTCAACTCCAAATTCTCTTCTCATTCTATCAATTAATACATCTAAGTGAAGTTCACCCATTCCAGAAATAACTGTTTGACCAGTTTCTGGATCAGTTCTCATTTTAAATGTTGGATCTTCTTCAGCAAGTTTTGCTAATGCAAGACCCATTTTATCTTGGTCAGCCTTTGATTTTGGTTCAACAGCTTGTGATATAACAGGTTCTGGGAAATCCATACCCTTCATAACAACAACTTTCTTCTCATCACATAATGTATCAGCTGTCGTTGTATTTTTAAATCCAACAGCAGCAGCTATATCACCAGCAAAAACTTCTGTAATTTCAGAACGATGATTAGCATGCATTTGTAAAATTCTTCCAACTCTTTCTTTAACACCTTTAGTAGAATTCATTACATAACTTCCACTTTTTAAAGTACCAGAATATACTCTGAAGAATGTTAATTTTCCAACAAATGGATCTGTCATAACCTTAAATGCTAAAGCAGTAAAAGGTTCATTATCAGATGGATGTCTTTTTACTTCATTACCCTTATCATCAAAGCATTCAATCGCCTCAATGTCTGTTGGAGCAGGTAAATAATCAATAACTGCATCAAGTAATGGTTTAATACCCTTATTTCCTAATGCTGTTCCACACATAAATGGAAAGAATTCTGCAGATAATGTTCCCTTTCTAATTGCTCTTTTTAACATAGGAACATCTATCTCTTCGCCATCTAAATATTTCATCATTAATTCTTCATCATAATCAGCAACAGCTTCAATTAATTTATTTCTATATTCAATAGCTTCATCTTTTAATTCAGCAGGTATTTCAATTTCTTTAGCATTTTCTTCTGTACTACCATCAAATTCAATAGCTTTCATTTCTACTAAATCAATAACACCTTTAAAATCAGCCTCAGCACCAATAGGAAGTTCAATAGGCAAACTCTTTGCTCCTAATCTTTCCTTGATACTATTTAAACTCATAAAGAAATCTGCACCCATCTTATCCATCTTATTAGAGAATATTATTCTAGGTACTTTATAATCATTTGCTTGTCTCCATACTGTTTCACTTTGTGGTTCTACACCAGCTTGTGAGTCTAGTAATAAAACAGCACCATCTAATACTCTTAAACTTCTTTGAACTTCAATAGTAAAGTCAACGTGTCCTGGAGTATCTATAATATTGAATCTATAACCTTTCCAATATGCTGTCGTAGCAGCACTAGTGATAGTAATACCTCTTTCTTGTTCTTGTTCCATCCAGTCCATTTGAGAAGCACCATCATGAGTTTCACCCATTTTGTGAATCTTTCCTGTATGGTATAGAATTCTTTCTGTACAAGTAGTCTTACCAGCATCTATATGGGCCATGATACCAATATTTCTTGTTTTTTCTAAGCTTATTTCACGAGCCATACTTATTTTTCCTTTCTCTTACCATCTATAATGAGCAAATGCCTTATTAGCTTCTGCCATCTTATGAGTATCGTCTTTTTTCTTAACACTTGCACCTATACCATTAGATGCATCAATTATTTCATTTGCTAAATTTTCAGCCATACTATGACCATTTCTTAATCTAGCATAATTTATTAACCAACGAAAAGTTAAAGCTTGTGCTCTATCTGGTTTAACTTCAACTGGAACTTGATAATTAGTTCCACCAACTCTTCTTGATTTTACTTCTAAAGATGGTTTAATATTATTCATAGCCTTTTCAAAAACTTCCATAGGTTCAGTATTTGTTTTAGTCTTAATTATATCAAATGCATCATATAGAATTCTTTGAGCTGTTCCTTTTTTACCATCTTTCATTATTTGATTAATTAATTTAGTTACAACTTTAGAATTGTATATTGGATCTGGTAATACATCTCTTTTTGTTGCTTGTCTCTTTCTCATATTATCCTCCCTTCGATAGTATATATTTCAATTATTTCTTAGGTTTCTTAGCACCATATTTTGAACGACCTTGTTGTCTATTTTGAACTCCAGCAGTATCCATAGTACCACGAATAATGTGATAACGAACACCGATTAAGTCCTTAACTCTACCGCCTCTTACTAAAACAACACTATGCTCTTGTAAATTATGTCCAATTCCTGGAATATAACAAGTCACTTCAAGACCATTAGATAATCTAACCCTAGCATATTTTCTTAAAGCAGAGTTTGGTTTTTTAGGTGTCATTGTTCCAACCCTAGTACATACTCCTCTTTTTTGAGGTGAGTTTAACTTCGTTTGTTTTCTAGCAATTGTATTTACACCAAATCCTAAAACTGGAGATTTACTCTTTCTAGTTTTTTTACTTCTTCTCTTCTTAGTCAATTGATTAATTGTTGGCATTATAGTCCTCCTCTCTTGCACACACCCTGGTGTTTCATATATTCCTGTAAATATAAGTTTTGCCCATGACAAAACCTAAATTTAACAACGCTATAATAATATCAAATTATATTTTAAAAGTCAATACATAATCGACGACTTTTTACTATATCAACATCAATTTCTTCAAAAATTCCTTTGATTTTAAATATAATCCCGAATACCTATCATAATAATCATCAATAAATTGATTTAATTCCCTTTTAATATTATCAGATATATCCAACTTACTTATCTTAGATATATCTACATAATAAAACATCCTTAACAACTTAATAGTCTTAATATTTACTATTCTCTCTTCCAAAACACAATTCTTACACAAATACCCCCCTCTATAACTGGAAACCGTAACTATATCATCTACATTTCCACAATTAACACAAGAATCAATAACAGGTTTAATTCCCAAATAATCTAGTAATTTAAGTTCCAATATATTACTAATTACTAAAGCATCAAACCCCTCATCTATCTTCTTTAAACTATCAAGTAATAACTTATATATATCATTATTATTTTCATGTCTATAAACTTGCATACTAAGTTCTAATAAATAACAAGCATAACTTATCAAATTTATATCTTTTCTAATATGTTTAAACCCATCTATAACATCTATATCAATTAAAGTAGATAATCCCTTATCTTTATAATATAAATGAAAAATACCATAAGTTAACTTAGTAGTCATACCACCAAAATTATTTTTAACCTTCTTAGTACCTCTAGCAATAACCCCAATCAACCCATCATCTTTAGTTAAAATATTTATTATCTTACTACTTTCTTTATAATCTACTTCACTTACTATTATTCCTTCTACTTTCTTTATCGTCATTTTCTCTAGCCTCAAGTTCCTTATACTTTAAATAATACTCTATTTTACCCGTCAATTTAAACATCAAAAACAAATCATTACTCTTCATTTTAATCACCTATTATAATAATGATATACTTTATACATTTTTATACAATTAATTATCTAATTTAAAATCTTTATACCCAATTTCATTCAAATACTTCTCTCTATCACGCCACTTTTCAATAACCTTAACAAACAATTCCAAATATACCTTCTTACCAAGTAATTCTTCTATTTCTATTCTAGCTCTCCTACCAATCTCTTTTATCATAGTACCTTGTTTACCAATAATTATTCTCTTCAAATTTTCCCTATCTATAACAATCATAGCTTTTATATTAACAACATTCTTATCATAACTTATATCTTCTGTTACAACATTAACACTATGTGGAACCTCTTCATGAGTTAACTCAAGTATCTTTTCCCTAATTATTTCTGATATCATAAAACTATTAGATACATTAGTCACAACATCATCTTCATAATATTTTATATTATCCGTAAGTTTACCCTTTAAAATAGATATTAATCTATCAATATTATCCCCCTTAACGGCAGAAACAGGAACTATCTCATCAAAATCGTATAAATCCTTATACTCTTCTATCTTATGCAATATTTCACTCTTAGGTAACCTATCTATCTTATTAATAACTAATATAACTGGTTTTGATGTATTTTTAAATAAATCAATAATAAATTTATCTCCCTTACCCAAATTCTCTGTAATATCCACAAGAAAAAGAATAATATCAACATCATCCATAGAAATATATGCTTCTTTATTTAATATTTTACCAAGTCTATTCTTAGGTTTATGAATACCTGGAGTATCTATAAAAATCATTTGTGAATCATTATCAGTATATATTCCTTGTATAATATTTCTAGTAGTCTGTGGTTTATCAGAAGTAATCGCTATCTTTCTACCCATTATAGCATTTAATAATGTACTCTTCCCTACATTAGGTCTCCCTACTAAAGCAATAAATCCACTTTTCATATTACCTCCTTATTTTAAATCATCATCTGAAAAAGGATATGGACACAACTGTGAAACTGTAAATACCCTTTCCTCACCATTTAATCCCATTAAAACTATTTTTCCATCATCATCAAAAAATTCTGAAATAAATTGCCTACATACAAAACAAGGTGTTGATAACTTATTTCCACTTACCATAATGTATATAGAATCAAAATCACCCTTTCTATATCCCATAGTAATAGCAGTCGTAATAGCATTTCTCTCTGAACATATAGAAGCCCCATAAGAAGCATTCTCAACATTAACACCCATAATTTCCTTACCATCTTTCATCTTAAGTATAGACGCAACACAAAACCCAGAATATGGTGCATAAGCATTATTTAATAATTCCTTTAATCTCTCTCTCATTTATAATCTCCTAACGTTTTATATTATACCCATCTAGTAATTCTTCTTGTAATGTAAACATTTTCTCTTCATCACTAACATTCATATGATCATAACCAAGTAAATGAAGTATACCATGTGTTGCTAAAAAACATAATTCTCTTTCCCTAG
>FR902159.1:20486-37963 GCA_000437895.1 Clostridium sp. CAG:914
CTCTTTCCCTAGAATGTCCATATTCCATAGCCTGACTATAACACTTATCAATAGATATATATATATCTCCCAAAACCCTATAATCATCTATCTTAATATTATCAGTATCCTCTAAAGCAAAAGATATAACATCCGTCTCTGCATCAATATTACGATATTCCCTATTAATTTCTCTTATTTTTTCATTATCAATTATAATTATATTAAATTCACATCTCTCTAATCCTAATTTCTTAACAACATATTTTATATATTCATTTAAAACATCTAATTCCAAAACATCATTCTTAACTTCACTTATAACCTGAAACATACATCCTCCTATTTAAACCAAGCCACAACATTTATATTAAAAGTATATATTATTAAAATAACTACTATAACAATACTAAGTATATTAAGAAAAGTATCACTCTTTAAAAATTTAGGAAGTCTACCCTTAACTGCATCTAATGCAATATATACAACAAACCCTATTACTCCCCCAATAACATTCAAAATAATATCATCTATATCAAAAGTTCTACCAATATTATATTGAACCAATTCAATAGACAAAGTAACTATTAAAGTAAATAAAATATTAAAAGAAAACTTCTTATTATTCAAAAAATATGAACTAAAATATCCATACGGAATAAATAATACAATATTTCCAATAATATTCTTAATAAATTTATCACTCATAAAACTATATCTAAACATTTCCTTAAACGGAACCAAATTTACCCCACCATAGTTAATATTCTTATACGTAACTATATAATACAAACATAAAACATATATAATAAATATAAGAGACATTACTTCCTTATATATAACTATTCTCTTACCTTGTTTCAAAAGATATCCCAATCGCAAAGATATAACTATTACACCAATAATTACCATCATAGGCCACATACTTGGTAACATCTCCAAAATAATACCTCTAAGAACCATATTTACACCACCTTCTTACCTATATATAATTTTACTATATTTTTATCTTCTTGAACAGTACTTTAAGAAAAAAGAATTTAATTTTCTACATTAAACTCTTCTAAAGTACCATTTTCTTTTAACACCTTGTTAACCTTTTCAACAGCAGTATTTAACTTATCAGAGCATTCCTTAGCCAAATTCATAGCCTTAGTATACTTTTCAATAGCATCATCCAAATTAACTTCACCACTCTCTAATTCTTTAACAATTGTCTCTAATTCCTTTATTTTATCTTCAAAACTATTTTCCATCAATATCCACCTTCACAATCTTTGCATCAATAACTGCATTCTTAATATCTATATTTATTATATCATCTATTTTTAATTTCTTAACATCTACAACAACTTTATCATTCTGTTTAACAATAGCATATCCTCTCTTTATCGTATTCATAGGATTTAACACCTCTAACTTAGATATTAAATTAACCAAATTCTGTTCCTTAAATTTATACAATAAAGAAGGATTAGTAAGTATATAACTATTAATATTTTTATATAATCTAATTCTAGTATTATCTAAAATATTAATCATTCTCTTATTCAAATTATCAATCAAAAAATCTAATTTCTGTTCCTTAATTTCATAAATAGCTGTCGGTTTCTTTAAAACATAACTTTCCAATAAAGAACTAAGTTTAGTCTTATTTTTATCTATCAATTTAATTAAACCATTATAGCATCTTTCCTTAGCCGTAATTAAATATGTATTTATCGTATCCATATCAGGAACAGCTAACTCAGCAGCAGCCGTTGGTGTAGGAGCACGTAAATCAGCTACAAAATCAGAAATAGTAAAATCTATTTCATGACCAACAGCACTAATAACTGGAACACGTGAATTATATATAGCCCTAGCTACTATTTCCTCATTAAATGGCCACAAATCCTCAATAGAACCACCACCACGACCTACAATCAACGTATCTATATCATAAGTATTAGCAATATTAATATTTCTAACTATATCCTTAGCAGCATCAGCTCCCTGAACCAAAGATGGAAATAAAATAGTTTCACATATAGGATATCTTCTCTTTAATGTCGTTAAAATATCTTTAATAGCAGCCCCCGTTGAAGCCGTAACTATTCCTATTTTTCTTGGCATTCTTCTTATCTTTCTCTTGTGAGTGGGATCAAACAAACCTTCACTAGCTAACTTTTTCTTAAGTTTCTCAAACTCAACATATAAGTTACCTAAACCATCTTGAGACATATCTTGAACATATATTTGATATGAACCAGTTGCTTCATAAACAGAAATCCTACCTGTTACTAAAACTTTCATACCATCAACAGGTTTAAACTTTAATGCACCAGTATTATAAGAAAACATAACTGCATTAATTCTACTAGTCTCATCCTTTAACGTAAAATAATAATGTCCCCTCGTATGAGCTTTAAAATTAGATATTTCTCCCTTAAGATAAACCCTTTGTAAATTATCATCCATATCAAACAAATCTTTTAAATATTTGTTTAATTCTCCAATAGATATATAATTATTGTTCATTATTCACCTTACTATGATATATCTTATCTAACACACCATTTATCATCTTTGATACCTTATCATCAGAGTATTTCTTAGACAATTCAATAGCCTCATCAATACATACCTTATAAGGAGTATTCGTATACATAAGTTCATAAATAGCTATTCTTAAAATAGCTTGATCAGTAAAACCAAGTCTATAAATATCCCAATCAGTCAAATATTTATTAGCTAACTCATCAATTTTATCTCTATTATCAATAACCCCATGTACTAAAGAATTAACATAATCACTCTTCACATCCAATTGATGACTTATTATATCATCAACCTTAAAACTAATATCATTACTTTCATACAAAAATATTTGATATAAAATTATCATAGCAGAATATCTCAATTCATGTCTCGTTTTCATAACTTCAATCACCTAATTAAATATATCACAAAAAGAAAAAAGAGTAAACTACTCTCTTAAAAATAATATTCTTTATTAACTTTTGATATAACATTAATTATTTAAAAATTAAACATTATCCACTCAGGTTTAAACATTAAAAGCAGTCCTATAAACAACATAAGAATACCACCAATTAACTTAGATAAATTACCATACTTAGAAGATACACCAGTTAGTGATAATGTTGTCATAGCAATAACAAATACCACAAAATCATCCAACAAAAAGAATAACATGTATAAAACAATATATATAATCTCTTCAATAGCCGTCAAATTATTAAGTGACAATATCTCAATAAACATAACAGGTAATCCTGCTGAACAAGCAAGTTCTACAACATTAACACTAATAGCAAGAACTATAACACCTAAAATAGCTAACCAAAAGTTTTTTTCTGTTGTAAACTTTTTAATTCTAGTAATTATTCTATTTCTTTTCTTATCATCTACAACATCACAACCAGAAACTTTTCTATGTTTAATATATCCCCTTAAATTAATAAAACCACCAACAAGAGAAACAACAGCAATAATTACTCTTACCCATACAACAGATATTAATAAATTAGCCAAATTTAACCAAGACATCATAAATATTAAATATATTAAAGCCGAAATCAAAAGAAAAGTACTTCCCAATATCCACATTCTCTTTTTATCTTTCATACCAATTAACATACTAATCAAAAATAATAATACCCACATAGCACATGGATTAAATCCATCAGCCAAACCAATTACTACTGTTATTAAAGGAAGTGTTAAATTTTTTAACTTAACTTCCCCAATTAAAGGTAATTTAACTTTATAACTAATATAATTACTAATATATTCATCAACATCTGGATCAGTATCCTTTACTTCATAACTAGGTAAAGGTATCGAAGAAATATATTCCCCAACCTTATCTTCATAACCATATTTAGAATAATACTCTATAGCTCCTTTAAATCTACCCTTAGAGTTTTCATAATCATAACCACTAAACACCTTATTACCAATAATTGTATAAGGTGTACCAGTTACTTTACTTCCCATAATTTCTGATATATTCTTTAATAATTCACCATTCCCATTTTCATTCACTTCATATTTATATACCTTAATATTATCATATTCTTTTTCTAATTCATCTAAAAGTTTAATTTCTTCTTTACAATGCTTACAAGTATATGAATGAAACAAATATATATTTACTAAATTCTTTTCAGATACTGCATTTACAACATTACAAAAAGAAAACAAACAAATAACAAGAAATAATATCTTTAAACTTCTTTTCATAATTCACCATATTTATCTATTAGTTCTTTTAACTTATCATAGTCTACTTCCCCAATAGTTCTCTCTAACTCATTACCATCTTTATCCAAAAAAATATAAACAGGTAATACCTTACCAACATTATATTCCCCTATCTTATCATTATCAATATCATAGTCATATTCCAAAATATCAAGTTTATAATCATTTTCAATCTTTTTCCATACTTTTCTCATAACTAAACAAGCCGGACACCATATAGCTCCTATCTTAATTATCTTCATGCTTACCTCCCAAATCAAGTTTCTTTATACACATATCAAATATTCTTAAAAATTCATCTACTTCCTCTTCAGTAGTCATATAAGACAAACTAATCCTTAAACTTTGATTAGACAAATATTCATCTTTAGTTAAAGCATATACACTATTTGACATACTATTAGAAGAAGAACAAGCACTCTTCGTAGATATATAAATAAAATTATCTGATAATGCTCTAACCAATGTCTCAGGTTTAATATTTCTAACACTAAAATTTATAATATGTGGAATAGAATTACCAGTACTATTAATATGAACTAAAGAATATTTCTTAAGTTTATCTATAATTTTTCTATTTAATTTACTAACATAATTATAATTATCATCCACATTAGGAAACAATATTTCCATAGCTTTCATTAAAGAAACAATAAGTGGCAAAGCAGGTGTTCCACCTCTAAAAGCAGTTGTACTTTTTCCCCCATGGATAAGAGGAACTATATTTATTTTTTCTTTTTTATATAATATTCCTATTCCCTTTGGAGCATATATCTTATGAGCAGACATACTAGCCAAATCAACACAAGACAAATCAACATCTACCTTACCTATAGCTTGAGTCATATCTACATGAAAGAAACACTTAGGATAATCTTTTAAAATATTAGCTATTTCTCTAATAGGTTGTTTTAATCCTATTTCACTATCTACCATAGTAATACTAACAAGAATAGTATCATCCCTAAGTAATCTCTTTAAATCATCTAAATCAACCAATCCTTCATGAGTTATCTTAACAAAATCAACATCATAACCCTCACCAGCCAAATAATTTAAAGGTCCTATTACAGAAGAATGTTCCAAAAAAGTAGTTATAATATGCTTACCCCTATTTTTATATTGCCAAGCTATCCCTTTTATAGCCATATTATTAGATTCACTAGCCCCAGAAGTATATATTATTTCACTTGGTTTAACATTCAACATCCCAGCAATCTTAGCCGTAGCATAATCCTCTAATTCTTTTGACTTAACCCCAAGAGAATGCAAAGAATTACTATTTCCAGGATAATTAACACATACATCATCAAATGTATCTAAAACCCTCTTATCAAGAGGAGTCGTAGCCGAATAATCTAAATAAATCATAAATATCATACCTACACTTTCTTATTAATACTAACTATTATTCTACCATATTTTTACTAATCATTAAAGTTTATATTACTTAATAGCAATAAATTTATTAATTTTAACACCTAAACTACTAAACTTTTTCTCATACTCAGTCATAACATTATAAACATTTTCTTTATGTAAATCATTAGTAACATAACAAATATCATATCCATAATTTTCTAATGAACCAAGAGAATAATTAAACAAATCTATATTATCTGTCTTCATCTCAATTCTAGCTCTATCTTTAAATATCTTATCATAAATACTCAAAAAATTATAACTAGTTAATCTTCTTTTCTCATGCCTATCCTTAGGCCATGGATCAGAAAAATTCAAATATATCAAATCCACTTCTTTATCAAATACTTTATCTAAAAAAATAGCATCTAACCTAATTAACCTTAAATTATCAAGTTCTAATTCATTAGACTTTTGAATAGCCCTAACTATAACACTATCATATTTTTCTATACCTATATAATTAATATCAGGATTATTTTTTGCATTCTCCACAATAAAATCTCCCTTTCCCATACCTATTTCTATATATATAGGATTATTATTAGAAAAAACATTATTCCATATCCCCTTATAATCCATAGGATTATCTATATAATACCTTCCCGTAGACATAATATTATCTTTATTTTTTACATTTCTAAGCCTCATACTAAAAATCACTCCCAATAAGTTATCACTTAATTAATTATATAAAGTATCATAATTTAAGTCAATAGCATACACTATTTATAGGAGTGGTATTGTATGAATTATATGGAAAATATGCCAATTCAACCTAATATGATAATGCCTTTTAATAACCAAAATATTATTAATGAATTATTATATAAATTAAATGAAATGGATAATAAAATAAAAAAACTAGAACAAAGAATTAATAGATTGGAAACAAGTAAAGATAATATCAATAATTATAATGAACCAGATAATCTTATGTATATGATATAAGCCTATACCAAATTAGACTATTAACATAGGATATTATGGGAGGAACAAATGAACAATAATTATTATAATATACCTGTAGATTGGTATAGTATGGACACTATTAATAGTTATGATAACATAATTAATGATAGATCTGGTAATTTATTAAGTCCAAAGGATGGTTTCTTAAAAGGAAATATGTTTAATAACTTATATAGCAAATATAAAAACTATCCAATTAATGACTTAAATATCCAAAATAAAAGAGAAGAATTATTATATAATTATATGATGTATAACTTTACTCTAACAGATTTAGGATTATATCTAGATAATTACCCTAATGATGTTAACGTTATTAACTTATATAACAATTACCTAAACGAATACTACAAAATATTAAACGAATATGAAAGAAATTATGGACCATTAACAATCGATAGTCATTATCTAAATACAAGCCCTTGGACTTGGGATAATTCACCATGGCCATGGGAGGTGACTAAATAATGTGGAAATATGTTAAAAGTCTAGAATACCCTGTTAATATAAAAAAGAAAGATTTAAAAATGGCTAAATATCTAGTTACACAATATGGTGGTGCTAACGGAGAACTAGGAGCTGCCTTAAGATACTTAAATCAAAGATATACTATGCCAGATGAAAAAGGAAAAGCTCTACTTACCGATATCGGTACAGAAGAATTAGCCCATGTAGAAATAATATCAGCTATGGTATACCAATTATTAAAAGGAGCAACAAAAGAAGAATTAGAAAACGCTGGATTAGGTTCACATTATACTGAACATGGTAATGCCCTATATCCAACAGATTCAAATGGTGTTCCCTTTACCGTAGCTTACTTTGCCACAACAGGAGACCCACTCGCTGATTTATCTGAAGATATGGCTGCTGAAGAAAAAGCAAGAGCCACATATGAACACCTAATTACCCTAACTAATGATAAAGATATTATTGATGTATTGTTATTTTTAAGACAAAGAGAAATTATTCACTTTCAAAGATTTAAAGAATTATATGATGAATATAAGAAAAAAGGATACTAAACTACAGACTAACAAAAGTCTGTTTTTTTAGTATCTTTCTATCAAATTATTTTTCTTCACTTTTTTTATTCTTAAGAAGTAAATCTTTTCTAGATAAATTTAATTTACCCTTCCTATCATAGCCTGTTGCTATAGCCACAATTTCATCTCCAACATTGACAACATCACTAACCTTCTCAACCCTATTAACATCCAATTGAGAAATATGAATTAATCCTTCACAACCAGGCCACAATTCTACAAAAGCACCAAAGTCTTCTACTTTAACTACTTTACAAGTATATACCTTACCTATCTCAACTTCTTTTACAACTTGTTCTATTCTCTCTCTAGTCTTTCTAATAATTTCACTATCCGTATGATATATAATTACTCTACCATCATCTTCTAGATCAACCTTAACAGCATTTTTATCATTTACTGTCTTAACATTTGAACTTTCCAAAATAATCTTTGTAATCATTTCCCCACCACGTCCTATAACATCCTTAATCTTTTCAGGATCAATTCTAAACGTTTCTATCTTTGGAGCATAAGGACTAAGTTCATGACGAGGTTCACTAATAGCACTTTCCATAACATCCAATATTTCCATTCTAGCTTTTTTAGCCTGAAGAAGTGCCTCAGATAATATTTGTCTATTAACGCCCTTAATTTTTATATCCATTTGCATAGCACAAATGCCTTTTCTTGTACCAGCTACCTTAAAGTCCATATCACCCATATGATCTTCTAATCCTTGAATATCTGTTAATATAGTATATTTATCACCATCAGTAATAAGTCCCATTGCAATACCAGCAACCGGTGCCTTAATTGGAACACCAGCAGCCATCAAACTCATACATCCAGCACAAATTGACGCTTGACTAGAAGAACCATTACTTTCCAATACTTCAGATACTACACGTACCGTATAAGGAAATTCTTCTTCTGAAGGCATAACTTGAAGTAATGCTCTTTCCCCCAAAGCACCATGTCCAATTTCTCTTCTACCAGGTGAACCATATCTACCAGTCTCACCCACTGAAAAAGCTGGAAAATTATAATGATGCATAAATCTTTTCTCTTCTTCAATACCAAGACCATCCAATATTTGATGTTCTCCCAAAGCTCCTAAAGTTGTAACAGATAATACTTGTGTTTGTCCCCTTGTAAATAATGCACTACCATGAGTTCTTGCCAAAATATCTACAGAAGCAGATAAATCTCTAATTTCATCCATAGCCCTACCATCAGGTCTAATTTTATCATTTATTATAAGTTTTCTAACTTCTTCACCCTCAATAGTATCCACCAATATCTTAACACTTTTAAGTATTGTTTCCAAATCTTCTGAATCACTATACTTTTCACTAAAATAATTAATCGTATCTTCCTTAACCTCATCTATTTTAGCATATTTTTCCAATTTATCTTTTATTTGAATAGCCATAAGCATATTATTTCTAGCATAGTCACTTACTTCTTCACTTAGTGCATCATCAATATGAGCCAATTCAACCTCTATCTTTTCAACACCAATCTCACGAGTTATCTCTTCTTGGAATTGACATAATTCTTTAATTGCCTCATGTCCAAACATAATAGCTTCTATCATTAATTCTTCACTAACTTCTTTAGAACCAGATTCTACCATGTTAATAGCATCTTTAGTACCAGCAACATTTAATATCAAATCACAATCATCTATTAATTCAGCATCAGGATTTATTATAAATTCATTATTATAGTGACCCACAACCACTCCAGCCACCGGTCCCTCAAAAGGAATATTACTAATCATTAAAGCCAATGATGAACCAAATAAAGCTGTCATCTCAGGTGAACAATCCTGATCAACAGACAAAACAGTACTAATTACTTGAACTTCATTTCTAAAACCTTCCGCAAACAAAGGTCTAATTGGTCTATCTATCAATCTAGCAGCCAAAATAGCCTGTTCAGTAGGTCTACCCTCTCTCTTTATAAAACCACCAGGTATTTTACCAACTGAATATAACTTTTCTTGATAATTTATTGTAAGTGGAAAAAAATCACCCGTCGTAGCATTTTTACTCATTACAGAAGCCGACAATATTGCCGTATCACCATATCTAACAAGAACTGCTCCAGCAGCTTGCTTAGCCAATTCTCCAGATTCTACAACTAATTTTCTTCCTCTAAAATCCAAATTAAATATTTTCTTTTCCATATTACCTCTTCTTTCACAAATTTAAAGGCACTCAAAAAAGAGTGCCTACTTTTATAATACAATTATTTTCTTAAACCAAGACTTTGAACTATTTCACGATATTTTACAACATCATTTTCTCTTAAATAGTTTAATAAACTTCTTCTTTTACCAATCTTCATATGAAGACCTCTTTTAGATTCTTTATCTTGTTTATTATTATTTAAGTGTAGAGTTAAAGCCTTAATTTCTTCAGTAAGTATAGCTATTTGTACTTCTGGAGAACCAGTATCCTTAGGATCTCTAGCATATTTTTCAATTAACTTACTTTTTTGTTCTTTCGTTAAAGCCATTTTTTCCTCCTTTATCTGATTTTCACCTAAATCACAGATGAGGTAAGGAGTACCATCACCCAAGAAATAGGAACAAATTAATAATACTATATATTTAATTATAATGCAAGCATTTTTTATTTATCTGTTATATATTCTCGTGCCATAACATAATACTTAGCCCCAGAATATATTGCTAAAACAGAAGCAATTATTAACAAATAACTTGATACCCTAATTCCAAACAACTCAAAAGGTAAATTATAAAACAACGTTAAAGTTAATCCCACCATTAATGTTGCTGTTTTCCACTTTGCTACAGGTATAGCAGCAACAGCTTTACCCTTATTACCAATAAGCATCTTTATAGAATCTACGACAATATCACGTACTATAATAATAACCGGTATAACTGGATGTATCATATTATCACAAGCTAAAATAATTAATAATGAATTAGTAAGCAATTTATCTGATATAGCATCTATCATCTTACCAAAATCAGTAACCATATCATACTTCCTAGCCACATACCCATCAAAAAAGTCTGTTAAAGAAGCAATAATAAATAAAACACCACATATTATATATCTTAAATCCATAACAATATTTCCATTAACAATATATGTAGGAATATTTACACCCACCTCATGAAAAGGAAACAATAATATTATAATTATTATTACTGACAATATAATTCTTGACATTGTAATTTTATTTGCTTTATTCACTTCTACCTCCTAATAACATAAGTTACATTATCATCTTTAAAATCATTATTTCTAACTCCACTAACAACAAAATAAGTAATTATAAATACCAAAAGTACTAACACACAAACACCTATACATATAATATAAGTTTTATTATGTCCCTCTTTCTTTGTATAAGGAGAAGAAAATTCCTTCTTTTCTTTTTCTCTTTTTTGTTTAGCTTCCTCAATAACTTCTGAAGGTATCTTAGATGTAAAGTCAAACAAAAATTCATTAAATTCATCTACTAGTTTTTCACCATCTAATCCCAAATACTTAGCATAATCACGAATAAAAAATTTCAAAGTATTAACATCACTAAAATCTTCTTTTCTTCCCTCTTCTAAACTAATTATTTGACTAGGTCTCATTTTTAAATCTTCGGCTGCTTCATCAACCGAGACACCATTTTCTTCCCTTTTTTCTTTTAATTTTAAACCAATATCTTTCATAAACACTTCCTTAAAACAAATAATATGTTATCCTATAAGCCACGTTCTGTACCTCTAAAAGAGGCGACAAACATTTATCTATGGTTTCCCATCCGTTTTATCATTCTTATTCTTCTAAAACAGTTCCCCTACCATTATTTGGGTTTCTCACTTGTGGGGTTTACCTCGTTTCATTCTATTCATTTCTAAATAGACTCGTCTCTGTGGCACTTTATATTCTTTTAATCATAGAAATTCCTTAGACCAAAAGAATGCCGTTAGTCATAAGACTACCTTAGGTTATTTTTTCCCTAAGCACAAACACTACCATCATCACAGACAGTGTGAGCGTGGACTTTCCTCTATATCACTATAGCGTTTGTCCGGATAACAATCATTCTCTTCCAAGATTTATTTTTCCTCTTTTCCAAGAATTATTTTCTCTAACTGAGAAATTCTCCTTAACAAATCAACATTAGTTATTTCTTTTTCACCATATTTCGCTGCTTCTATACTTGATTTTAAATTACGTACTTCTTCTTTTAATGTATGATTCTCAGCCATTAAAGACTTATTATCTTTAACAAGTGCTTTAATAATATTATTATATTCATTATAATCTCTCATAATAACATCTAAAAAGCTATCAACTTCCTGTGGTCTATACCCTCTAGTATCAATTTTAAATTCTTTTTCCAATATATCCTGAATACTTAGAGAAACATCACCATACTTCATACACATCACCTCTATTGTAATTATCTCAAATAATTAACCATTTGTCAATTTCAAACAATTTTCTAAAGAACATTTCACCTATCAAAGGTGCACAAATAATATACCACATTATGAACATTTAGTCAAACACTACCAAATTACTTAGTATATTCAAATTCATAATCTAATATTTTAACAATATCACCTTCCTGAATACCCATCTTCTCAAGATCATCATCTACCCCCATATTTCTAAGTTTCATAGAAAATCTATTAATAGCCTCCTCAGTATTAAAATTCATCATCTTAAATATCCTTTCTACTTCCTTACCACTTATAACATAAGTATGACCCTCTTTAGTAATAGAATATGGCTTCTCTTTTTTAAACTTATATAACACATGACTTTCTTGTATATCATCTTCATATAAAACATCATCTTCTGTCTCTTCAACCAAAACATTTAATTTATCAATTAACTCTTCTAAATTATCCTTATTAAGAGCAGATATAGAAATAACCTCTTCACTAACCTTAGACTTAAATTCTCTCAAATTATCCAAACTACCATCAATATCCATCTTATTAGCAATAATAATTTCCTTCTTATTTAATAATTTCTCACTAAAACTAGCCAATTCTTTTCTAATAGCCATATAATCTTCATATGGATTTCTTCCCTCACTACCACTCATATCAATAACATGAGCAATTATTTTCGTTCTCTCAATATGTTTTAAAAATTTATGACCAAGACCAACGCCTAAAGAAGCACCTTCAATAAGCCCAGGCAAATCAGCAATAACAAAACTATTACCCTTGGTAGTAACAACTCCCAAATTAGGAGATAAAGTTGTAAAATGATAACTTGCTATCTTAGGATTAGCATTAGTAATCATAGATAATATAGTACTCTTCCCAACACTAGGCATACCTACCAAACCAACATCAGCCATCATTCTAAGTTCAACTTTAATTTTTCTTACCTCACCAGGTTCACCACGTTCAGCAAAAGAAGGACAAGGATTATTTTTCGTAGCCAAACTAACATTACCACGTCCACCACGTCCACCATAAGCAACGATTACTTCTTCACCCGGCTTAGTAAGATCAGCAACAACACTTCCCGTTTCCAAATCTTTTACCGTCGTACCAACAGGAACCTTAATAATCTTATCAACACTATCCTTACCCGTTTGATTCTTTCCCTCACCATTCTTACCAGCATCACCAGTAATCTTCTTTAAATATCTCAAATCAATTAACGTTTTTAAACCCGTATCTGTCTTAAAAATAATATTAGCACCATGTCCACCAGACCCACCATTAGGCCCCCCCATTGGCACAAACTTCTCTCTCCTATATGCCATACAGCCATCTCCACCACGACCAGCACAAACTTCCATAATAACTTCATCCACGAACATAAATATCACATCCCATAAGTATTATATAACATTTCACATCAAAAAAAAAGTATATTCAAACTTAATTACTTATACTATACATCATTAATCCCTTTAACAATAATTCCAAATACCTATTATTTCTAATTCATCTATTAAAACATAATATTTTCTATTTCTCTATATATCTTCTGATATATATGATAACTATTTGCATGCCTTATATGTGAAGACCAACTATTAAAACTAAGCATCATCTTCTTCCTATCCAAACATCCCATATTATTATCTTTTTTCCATTTCTTAATTCTCTTTTTTATTTTTCTTTTACTACTATTTCTAATAAGTCTATACCCATCATATATCCTATAACCACAAAAATTAACTCCCATCTTTGAAGGATAATATCTACTTTTATTATTCAATTCTAATTTTAATTCCTTATTTAAAAACATCTTTATCTTTTCCATAACTATCCTACATTTTTCTTTCGTAGAAAGAAGAATTACCATATCATCCATATATCTCACATAATACCTAACCTTAAGCACTTCCTTAACATATCTATCTAATATACTTAAATATATATTAGCAAAATATTGTGAAGTATAATTCCCTATCGGTATTCCCTTATCTATTTCATCATCATATATAAATATTTTAGTTAACCAAAGTATTTTTTTATCACTAACGAAACTATTCATTATCTTATATAATATATTTTTATCAATATTATAAAAATATTTCTTAATATCTAACTTAAGAACATAATATTTACCATATTTTCTTTTCATAATATTAATATATTTATCTACCATCAAAACAGCATAATGAGTCCCCCTATTATCAATGCAAGCACAACAAGTATTAATTATTCTAGGTATAATATAAGGTTTTATAAATTCATAAATATACCATTGTTGTACTATTCTATCTCTATAAGGTAAACACTTAATAATTCTTTCTTTAGGTTCATATATTGTAAATACTTTATACTTACCAAGTCTATAACTACCATTCTTTAAACTATTCATAATTCCAACTATATTAGTCTCAATATCAACACTAAATTTAAGTAATTCATACCTATTAGTCTTATTTTTTTTAGCTCTATCATGTGATCTAAGTAAAGATTCAAATGTTAACTTTTTATAAAAACAATTCTTTATACTTTTAGACATGACTTTATCCATCCACCAAGTAAATTCCCTATATTATATATCTTCTTACTCCAAGCACTATAATTCTTACTATTAATATATTTCTTTTTATAAGATACCCTAATCATTACTTTTAACATCTTAAGTTCTACATCTATTTCATTTAAAATAATTATTCTTTTATTCTTATTAAATTCCTTATTAGCAAGTATTATCTTTCTCATACCATTATAAGTAATTCTTTTTATCTCATCAACCATTGCTCCCTTTTCACTTTTCGGATACTTTAAAGTAATATTTTCCGTATAATATATCATCCCTAAATATTGTTTATATATCATTAATCCTTCTAACTCATTCATTTAATAACTCCTTAAACTTATAAAGTATCTCTATCGCTTTTAACGGACTAATATTATCAATATCTATATCTTTAATCATCTTAATTATTTTATCATTTATAACACCTCTATCATTATTATTTATTATCTCAACATCCAACTCTAAATTCTCAAATATTCCCATATATTTATCTATACTATTCTTAGGAAAACCACACTTTACTATATTTTCATTTAATTTAGTAATTTTAAATGGTACATACTTACTTATCTTATAAGCATCATCATCGATAAATATATAAAACGTTCCACACTCAAATAAATAATATTTATTTTTATCAATATTCTTTTTTTCTAAATACTTCATATATAATTTACTCACACTATGCCTCCAAAAAATAGCAGCACAAAAAAATTGTACTGCAAAAACTAATTTTGATAAACTCTCATTTTCACCATTTTACTACTCACGCGAATCTATCATTTTTTATGTGTATGTTCATCAACCATGAAAAGGAATAATTTCTCTACGATAAAAACTAATATAATGTCCTTAAACATTATCCCCTAGCATAATATAATTATCTATTATTGTAGTCTACCAACGACCAAAACCGAGCGGGCGGCACTATTGATGTTGGCACTACCGTTGTAGATGTCGAAGCTAAACGTGCCCGCACTAGAATCAGTGTTGTAGCCGCCGCCACGCAAGAACCACGGATTACCAGCATAGACAAAGCTGGCACTATCATCATACCAATCACTTACTTCGGATAATCCATGTCCATAACATATCCCATCATTACACGCCGTTAGTGAATTAGTTGCCGTATAATCATCATAATATTTACTATTAGGTTGGCTTGAGAAACCCGCATAATTACTTAATGAAGTTGCTCCCCACGTACTACCAGCTGGACTATAATATCCCATAACATATTCCCAAGCACCACCAGACATATCATACACTCCAGTAATATTGCCTGTCGTACTAGATACTTTACTTATATCATGTGTACTACTCTTCGTATTGGTATTATATTCTAGTAAATATCCATCCCAAGTATAAAAGCCATAATAAGTATTATATTGTGAGGTAGATGTTTGACTGGTATATACCGTATTAATTGCGGTACTTCCACCGACATTTCCGCCACTTCTTCCCGTATAATATCCAGATGAATTATTAATGTATATTTCTCGATTTGCTCCATATCTACTATGAGATAAATATGCTACTGCTCCCCATTCACTATTCTTCATCATATGTGCATCGACATTACTAGTCATTCCGTATGTACTTGTCCCAAATCTTTGAGCAGTTGTAAATTCTGCTGATACTGTTTGGTTTCTAAGAGAACTGATATTGGGCATTATTAATGGAGCCGTAGCCGTTCCACCAGTTTCAAACTTTCCTACCCAAATACCATTTACTTCGGTATTACCAAATGTAAAGGCTGGATGAGTATAATAAGTATTAACTGCATCTCCCAAAGTTTTAGTTGTTGATTTATCTTCATATATAATATCAATTTCTCTTGGACCTGTATAATTATATGAAGAAGAAATTTCCATCGTATATGTTATCTGATTATCTGAATTATTTTGATTATACATGTCAATAAGTTGAGAAGTAGTCACTTCAATTCCAAGACTAGCATTTGAAAAAGTACCTGTTTGAAGGGCATTATTTACATCTGTCGTTGCTTCTTCCAATGTATAACTAGTAAATCCAGCACTCTGGGCATAAGCATGCACCCAATTAATAAGTAATGTCTTATCACTATCACTTAATACATATATGTCAATAAGTTGAGAAGTAGACATTTCAATTCCAAGACTAGCATTTGAAAAAATACCTTTCTGAAGAGCATTATTTACATCTGTCGTTGCTTCTTCTAATGTATATGGACCTGAAACAAATCCTTGATTAATAGCATCTTGCACATAACTATACCACCAATTAATAAGTAATGTCTTATCACTATCACTTAATACATATACATAACATTCAGGATTTTCCTCATATGTTGGATTAGTTAATGTACTACATTTAACTTCTGGTATTCGGTATTTATACCTAGGTATCCATACATAATAAGCCAATATATCTTCTTCTGATACTACAACTCCAGAAGTATTCTGATAAGTACTTCTAGAACTATCATTTACTAAAACCATATTAGCCCATTCCTTATTATTATAATTATACCAAGAAGCATCATCTTCAGATACTGTTGAAGTTATTCCATTACTAGATATTACTACTGGTATCATTCCATCTTTAATATCTGGTTTACTTGCTGGAACATCATTCATACAACTACCATTTAATGATAAACTAAATGACTGATTCATGGTTTCACTACTTGTCTCTTCAGCATCTAACCATATCCATAAATAATATGTCTCCGTAGCTGTCGCTGTATATTCTTTTGAAGTGAGTAAATTAACTTTATCACCAGTTATCTTTCCATTAAAATTACCAGAGCTTACGA
>FR902160.1:0-1262 GCA_000437895.1 Clostridium sp. CAG:914
AATTTATATATCAACAAATACAAAAATACTATCTATCAACATAAAAAAAATTTATAATATAAAAATCTAACCAAATTATATATATATATAATTTAAAAAATATAGTGACTATCAACAGTAAAAATATTTCCGGGAAATATTTTTACAATATTACATAAAAAAAAGAACTTAAATTTTCTAATTTTAAATTCTTTTTTCACTTTTAATTAATTTTCTATTTCTTTATCAACAACAGATATAGAACTTACAACTTGATTTTCTCTTAAATTTATTAATCTAACTCCTTGTGTAACACGACTCATCATTGAAATCGAATTAATATCTATCCTAATAATAATACCCTCATTAGTAATAATTATTAAATCTTTATCTTTATCAACAGCCTTGAAAGAAGTAATAGTACCATTTTTATCAGTAATATTTAAAGTTTTAACACCCTTGCCACCACGATTTGTAATTCTATATTCACTGATAGGAGTCTTTTTACCATATCCCTTTTCAGTAACAACTAACACATCTATATCACTATTAGCAACTTCCATTCCAACAAGAATTCCATCATCAAGATTAATTCCTCTAACACCAGAAGCACCACGTCCCATAACTCTTACCAAATTTTCAGGGAATCTAACTAATCTACCATTTGAAGAAGCCATTAAAATATCATAAGTACCATCTGTTTTCTTCACAGAGATTAAATCATCATCATCCCTTAAAGTAATAAATTTTTTACCATTATTTCTAATGTTATAGAATTCTGAAATTTCAGTCCTCTTTACCAAGCCCATTTTCGTAGCAAAGACAAAATATTTACAATTATCATTAATATTACCATTAACTAGTGCCGTAACATATTCACCTTTTTCAAGACTAAGAAGATTAATTATAGGTAAGCCCTTAGATTGCCTACTAAATTCAGGAATTTCATATCCCTTAAGCCTATATACCTTAGCTTTATTAGTAAAGAATAATACATAATCGTGAGTAGTAGTATTAATAATATGTTCAACAAAATCATCTTCATTAGTAGACATTCCTTTAATACCAACACCACCCCTATTTTGAATTTTGTATGTATCAACAGGTAGTCTCTTAATATAACCATTTTTTGTTAAAGTAATAACAAGATTTTCCTCAGGAATTAATGACTCATCATCAATATAATCAATAGCAGTCATATCAATAAATGTTCTCCTATCATCAGCATATTTCTTCTTTATTTCAAGAAGCTCATCCTTAACAATAGCAAACACTCTTTCGCT
>FR902160.1:1286-27657 GCA_000437895.1 Clostridium sp. CAG:914
GCTACTTCCCAAAATATCCTTAAGTTCCGCAATTAGTTTTAAAAGTTCAGATAACTCATTCTCTATCTTATCCCTCTCTAAACCAGTTAAACGACGTAACTTCATTTCTAATATAGCATTACTTTGAATATCATCAAGACCATATTTATTAGAAAGCTCTTGTTTGGCAATTTCATCAGTTTTTGAAGATTTAATAATTTTTATAACATCATCAATATTATCTAAAGCTATCTTTAAACCTTCCAAAATATGAACCCTAGTTTCAGCCTTAGCTAAATCAAATTTACATCGACGAATAATAACTTCTCTCTGAAAATCAATATACTTAGAAATAATTTCTTTTAAATTTAAAGTTTTTGGTGCCCCAGCATCAAGCATTAAAAATATAATACCATAATTTACCTGAAAAGAAGTATGTCTATATAAATTATTCAAAACAACTTGAGGATTGGCATCTCTTTTTAAAGTTATAGTTATTTTTACACCATCTTTTAAATCAGTATGATAATCAGATATACCATCTATTATTTTATTATGAACCAATTCAGCGACTTTATTTTTAAGATCTAAGGTATTAACACCATAAGGAACCTCAGTAATAGTAATAACACTATGACCATTTATTTCCTCAATAGAAGCTCTACTCCTAATAGTTATAGAACCACGACCAGTTTCATAAGCTTTCTTAATACCAGAATTACCCAAAATTATACCACCAGTAGGAAAATCCGGGCCTTTAATATATTGCATTAATTCAATTACATCAATGTCTGGATTATCAATATAAGCAACACAACCATCAATAACTTCTCCTAAATTATGAGGTGGAATATTAGTAGCCATACCAACAGCAATACCCATAGTACCATTAACCAAAATGTTTGGAAACCTACTAGGTAATACTTTTGGTTCTTGTAAAGTTTCATCAAAATTAGGAATTAAATCAACAGTATTTTTATCAATATCACGAAGAAGTTCTAAAGACAATTTAGATAATCTAGACTCGGTATAACGCATTGCAGCAGCACCATCACCCTCAATATTACCAAAATTACCATGTCCATCAACAAGTATATACCTCTGATTAAAATCCTGAGCCATTCTAACCATAGCCTCATAAATAGAACTATCACCATGAGGATGATAATTACCCATTACCTCACCAACAGTTTTTGCTGATTTTCTATGTGGTTTATCTGGAGTATAACCTGATTTATACATACTCCATAAAATTCTTCTATGAACAGGTTTTAATCCATCACGTAAATCAGGTAAAGCACGAGATGTAATAACACTCATAGAATAATCTAAGAAAGACTTCTTAATTTCATCAACAATATTATTCTCAGATAAACTATCTCTTCCTTTAAATGTTCCACTATATATATCAACAGAATCTATATTTTCTTTGTCATCATTATTATTTGTGTCATCATCAAAGTTTATTTCTTTTTTTTCTTCATTATCCATTACCTAACCTCCTAAATATCCAAATTCTCAACAAATACTGCATTTTCTTCAATAAATGTCCTTCTTGGTTCAACATCATCTCCCATAAGTTGAGAAAATATTTGATCAGCAGAAACACAATCATCAACAGTAATTCTTCTTAATGTTCTCTTATTTATATCCATAGTAGTTTCACATAATTCTTCTGCATCCATTTCACCAAGACCTTTCATACGTGCTATTTCTACCCTAGATCTAACATTTTCTGGTAAAGAATTTAAATATGATTGTTTTTCTTCTTCATCAAGAACATATTTCCTAGTTTTTCCATGCATTATTCTAAACAATGGTGGCTGAGCAGCATATACATAACCAGCTTCCACAATAGGTTTAAAATATCTGTAAAATAAAGTTAATAATAAAACTCTAATATGTGAACCATCAACATCGGCATCAGTCATAATTATTATTTTATGATATCTTAACTTAGATAAATCAAATTCTTCACCAATACCAGTACCAAAAGCAGTAATTATTGTTCTAATTTCTTCATTAGACAAAGCTTTGTCAAGTCTAGCTTTTTCAACATTTAGAATTTTACCTCTTAAAGGTAATATAGCCTGAGTAAGAGAATCTCTTCCTTTCTTAGCACTACCACCAGCAGAATCTCCCTCTACTATAAATATTTCAGAAACAGCAGGATCTTTGCTCTTACAATCTGTTAACTTACCAAAGAAACTTCCCATACTTATTTCAGTTTTTCTAGTAATTTCTCTTGCTTTCTTAGCAGCATTTCTAGCTCTACAAGCAAGCATTGCCTTTTCTACAATAAGTTTTGCACTATCTGGATTTTCTAACAAGAATTTTTCAAAACCTGATGAAAAAACACTATCAGCTAATTTTCTAACCTCAGAATTACCTAATCTTCCTTTTGTTTGACCCTCAAATTGAGGATTTGGATGTTTACATGAAATTATCATAGTAAGACCTTCTTGAACATCGTCACCAGTTAAAGATTCATCCTTTTCTTTTAGTAAATTAACTTTTCTAGCATAACTATTAATAACCCTAGTTAACGCCCTTTTTACACCCTCTTCATGAGTACCACCATCATGTGTATTTATATTATTAACAAAAGAATAAATGTTAGAATTGTATTCATTATTATATTGCATAGCAACCTCAAAAAACACATTATCCTCACTACCCTCTAAATGAATAATTTCGTTATGTATTAAAGTCTTACCATTATTAATAAATTTAACATATTCACTAATACCACCTTCATACATGAAAGTATCACCAGTAGTATCTTCCATATCTCTATCATCCCTAAGAGTTATACGTAAACCTCTATTTAAAAATGCCAATTCTCTAATTCTAACTTTTAAAGTATTATAATCAAATATTGTAGTATCAAATATATCAGAATCCGGTTTAAAAGTTACCCATGTACCTGTTCTATTAGATTCACAAGCACCTATTTCTTGAAGTTTTTCAACAGTATGACCACCATTTTCAAACCTAATAAAATGTATTTTACTATTCTTAAATACCTTAACTTCAACCCATGAAGATAAAGCATTTACTACTGAAGCACCAACTCCATGAAGACCACCAGAAACTTTATATCCTCCACCACCAAATTTTCCTCCAGCATGAAGTACAGTATAAACAGTTTCTACAGTAGATAAACCAGTCTTAGGATGAACATCAACAGGTATTCCTCTTCCATCATCTTTAACAGTAACAGAATTATCTTTATTAACAATAACCTCAATATTTTTACAATAACCTGCCAAAGCCTCATCAATTGCATTATCAACAATTTCCCATACTAAATGATGTAACCCTTTTACATCAGTAGTACCTATATACATACCAGGCCTTTTTCTTACAGCTTCTAGTCCTTCTAATACCTGAATATCTGAAGCATCATAATGTTCTTGTTTATTGTTCATTTATATCACGCATCCCTTCTCTTGTTTCAATTACTTTACCATTATCTATTTTAAACAATTTAGCATTATTAACTAATTCTTCATTAATATTTTCTATATCTGTAGTAGTAATAATAACTTGTTTATCACAATTTAAATATTTAATTAATTTATTTCTCTTATCAACATCTAATTCACTAAAAATATCATCTAATAATATTACTGGATACTCTCCAAACTTATTAAATATTATATCTATCTCTGATAATTTTACAGACAAAATAGCAATACGCATTTGTCCTTGTGAACCATAAGAAGAAATATCATTTCCATTTAATAAAATACAAAAATCATCCCTCTGTGGTCCTATTAAAGTACTACCATATAATATTTCTTTATCATAATTTCTATCCAATCTATCTATTATTTCATTAATCATTGTTTCTTTATCATTTAATTTAATATCTGTAATATATTTAATTTCAATATTATCAATATTTATAATAGATTTATAAATATCTTTAATTCTTTTATTTATCTCTACAATAAAATCATTTCTAAAATTATATATTTGATAAGCTAATTCAGCAAATTTTTGATTAAGTATTAACATATAGTCTTTATCAACCAAAGAATTTCTAATATTCTTTAAGTATTCATTTCTTTGTTTAAGTAAATCATTAAATTGATTAAGAATTAATATATATCTTTTAGATAACTGACTTATTTCAATATTTAAAAATCTTCTTCTTATAGAAGGTCCCTCTTTTAATAATCTAATATTATCAGGACTAAACAAAATAACTTTTAAATATCCTAAATAATCACTACTCTTTTTTATTTCTTTATTTCCAATCTTTAAATATTTACCACAATTATTTACTAAAATAGATAAATTATTACAACCATTATTACTAGTTATAATACCATCTATTCTAGCATACAAACAATTTTTTTTAATAACAACTTTATCATTTACAGCAAAAAAAGATTTAGTTAAAGACAAAAAATAAATAGATTCTAAAATATTGGTTTTTCCTTGAGCATTATTTCCTATAATTATATTTAATCTATTATTCAAAACAAAATCCAAATTTTCATAATTTCTAAAATTTTTTAATTTAATATTTTTTATAATCATAATTGTATAATATTCATACTCAACCACACCTTAATCCATAATAAAATTATAGCACAAAAGCCATATAAATAAAAGAAAAAACAACTATTTTTCCAAACTTTTTCTTCTTTTATTATACTCATAATCCAATATTAAACTTCTTGTTACTTGATTATCAATAATATAATATGAAAATTTAATTTCTACTACTTTACCACACTTAAAACGAAATATTGTTTTATCATCGTTTTTTACATATGTATCTAAATTATTATACGAAATCCATATATTTTCTTTCTCCCTTGTAGATTTTAAAGGAAAAAATAAAATACATCTACTCTCTTCAATAATAATAGGAGACTTAGAAGAAATGTTAACAAGTCTTTTTGTCACATTTATTCTCTCCTTTAATGAATTACCAAAAAAACGACAAGAATTATCAATAATAGACAATGAATTATCATTTACGATAAAATCATCATCAATTGTAATAATTCTTGTGGTATTTTCAGATATTGACATAATCATTAAAGTTGACATATCAATTTCATATTTAACCACAAAATCACCTCCCCAAACTTTTATTAAAACATAACTACAATGTCAAAATTTGTCAAAAAAAGTCGCACAAAAAAAATTTTTTCATCAACAAAAATGTTAATAAAAAAAAGATATCAACAATTCTGTCGATATCTTTAGCATCTATAAACATTTCTGTTCATAAATAAAACTAATATGTCTTAATAGGTAAAACCAATTGAATTAATGAAGTATCTCCTTCTCCTTTTATAATTATAGGACTATTATCATTATTCATACATATAATTATATTATCAGTATAAAAACTCTTAATAGCATCTAACATATACTTAGAACTAAATGATATAGAAATTGATCCATCATTAATAACACTTATCTTATTTTCAACTTTACCAATTTCTGGAGAATTAGAAGAAATAATTAATTCTTTATCATTAAGATCTAATCTTATAATGTTTTTATCCTTATCTGAAGTCAATAAAGATGCTCTATCAATCATATTAAACAAATTACTATATGAAATATTAACATTAATAGAAAATTCAGTAGGAATGATATCAGAAGATACAGGATATGTTCCACTTATTAATCTAGACAAAAACAATATATTTTTATATTTAAATAAGATCTTATTACTAAATATATGTAATTGAATATTTTCCTTATCATCTTCAATAATTCTTGATAACTCTAATAAATTCTTTCCAGGTATAACTATATCAAAAGAATTATCATAACTATCATTAAGTTCAATAACTTTTTTAGCTAATCTATAACTATCCGTAGCAATTACTTGTAAACTTTTTCCTTCTAACTTAAAATTAATCCCCGTAAGAATAGGTCTAGTTTCAGATAAAGAAGTAGCAAAAGAAGTTTGACTAATAATTGTTTTAAAAGTAATTGGATCAATAACTATAGGATTTTTAGATTCATCTAAATCTAAATTAGGAAATTCTGATGGATTAATACCATTTAAATTAAATTCTATTTTATTATTTAAATCTTCTCCATCACTAGCACTAATAATCATATTATATCCATCTAATACTTCAATAACAATATTAGATTCAGGTAATTTCTTTACAATCTCTACTATATATTTACCACCAATAACAACACTACCAGTCTCTTCTATTTTAACAATTTCATCTTTATCAATAAAACTCCTAATAGAAATATCAGAATCACTAGCATATAAATATAAACCTTCCTTTTTTAAGTCGAATTTAATTCCCGTAAGAATAGGTATTAAATTTTTTTGTGAAATAGCTTTAGAAGTATTTAATAAAGCTTCTAATAAAATACTTTTTTTAATAATTAATTTCATTTTCATCATTCCTTTCTTTTAATTATTATTATTATTATTATTATAAAGTTGATACTGTTGATAACTTCATTATTACCTTATTTTATAAGCTTCTATATATCAACAACATCTACACATAAATAAACATTATCAACAGGTTTTATGATAAATTGTTCTTTAAGTCTTTAATGACATTCTTCAATTTATCATTTTTTTCTAATTCTTTTTCTATTTTTTGATATGCACTAATTATAGTAGAATGATTTCTGCCTCCAAAATACGTTCCAATTTTTGGAAATGATTCTGAAGTCAATACTCTACATAAATAAATGGCAACTTGTCTAGGAAAATTAATAGAATTATTCTTATTTTTTCCCTTCATATCATCAATACTTATTTTATAATAGCTACAAACAACTTTCTGAATTCTTTGAACATCATTTTTATAATAACTTTTGTCTTTTAATAAATCTTTTAAAGCATCTACCGCTAAATCTAAAGTAATAACTCCTTTGTTAAACATAGTAGAATAAGCCAATACTCTAGTTATGGCTCCACCTAAAGCTCTAATATCAGAATCAAAATTATTAGCAATATATTCTATAACTTCATTTGGAATATCTTGTGCTGCTTCATTATACTTTAACTTATTTTTTATAAGACTAACTCTAAGATCATAGTCTGGGGTTAAAATATTAGCAGTAAGACCACCATTTAATCTAGTTAACAATCTATTTTCTACAGATTTTAAATCATCAACAGATCTGTCGGAAGCAATAATTATTTGTTTATTCATACTTTGTAATTCATTAAAAGTATGAAAAAATTCTTCTTGTCCCTTGGAAGCATTTCCTAAAAATTGTATATCATCAACAATAAGAACATCAACACTTCTGTATTTAGATTTAAAATTATCAATCTTATCAAAATTATTCTTGTCATTATATCTGAATATTCTTGTGTAATCATCAACAAATTTGTCACTTGGTACATATAAAACTTTTTTATTAGTAGTATTAAATATATAATTTCCAATAGCATGCATTAAATGAGTTTTACCAACACCACTTTCTCCATATAAGAATAACGGATTATAAGTCTTACCTGGAGATTCTGCCACAGCTCTTGATGCAGTATAAGCAAATCTATTACTATTACCAACAACAAAAGTTTCAAAAGTATAATCACTATTAAGATTAGTATCAGCATAATTATGATCATTACCACTACTCTCCGTCACTATGTAATTGCCAATATCTAAATCTTCAGGAACAATTTCATCTTCTAATATGAAATTAAAAGAAACAGTATTTCCCGTAAGTTTGTTCATAACTTCAATCATCATATCTAAGTAATTATCTTCTAAATGTTTTTTAGTTAATAAAACAGGAACAATTACTGTAGCTACATTATTCTTCAAAGAATGAAGTTTAGTATCCTTAAACCAAGTATCAAATGAAAAAGTTGACAAGTCTTCTTGAATGATTTCTAAAAAATTATTCCATAAACCTTCATTATTCATCCCATCACCACCTACCAGTTTCATCTAAAGATATTGTAACATAAATTGTTGATTTGTCTATACATTTTTTTCTATAAACAAGCAAATTAACAACATTTCAACAATTTATCAACAAGCTAAAGTATTATAAAATAAGTAAAAAATAAACTTTTCAACAAAAACTGTTGATAGACATTTTCTGTTGAAAAGTTTTTATAAACAGATAGCAAACTTGTTGATAACTGTTGATACTGTCGATAAATGTCGAAATAAATACAAAAAAAAATACCAGATCAATTCTAGTATTTTTAAATTTCAATCATCCACTTATCATAAATGGAAGCATTTGCACTTTGTGGTTCTGGATTTGGCATTTCCATTTTTACTATCATAGGTATTTTCATCATTCTACCAAAAGCAACACATGTACCAGATTGAAGAGATTTCTGTTTTTCGATAACATCACTACTAATATTAGGAACCATTTTTCTAATATATTCTAAATCAGAAGGATGGTTCAATTTAAAAATAAGAAAATTTGAACATTGTGATAAAACAGTCTCTGATAATTCAGTAGGTCTTTGTGTAATTAAATCAATAATAACACCAAATTTTCTACCTTCCTTTGAAATTCTTTCAAATATATTATATCCTAAAATATCTATATCCCTATCTTTTTGAACATATCTATGAGCCTCTTCTAACATTATATGAATAGGCATAGATCCTCTTGGCTGTAGTCGTTTCATGTATCTAAATACAATCCTAGAAACAACTTTAACTAAACTTTTAGCAAATCTATCATCAATATCTTCCAAAACAAAATTAACAATTTGAGCTCTTTTATTATCTTGTGTTAACAATAAAGAAGAAATATATTGATCAATAGTAATAAAATTAGGAAAATAGAAAAAATCTTTATTAGAACTATTGTTCAGTGTATGTAATTTAACCTTTAAAGAAATTGCTTCAGCATAAGACTTTTCATTAAGCAAAAGACCTTCACTAATTAAAGTAAAATTCAAAGCAACTTCAAGTTGATCTAAAGTAAAATATATTGGAACATAATCCTCACTCCACTTCGTATTATTATCTATAAAACTTTGAATATACTTAGTAACAAGAATTCTTTCAACAAAATCACCATGATTATCTATATCAAAACATTTCCTAAATTCACGTGTATATCCAATACCAGGAACTTCAGCATCTAAATTTAATTCATTAGTATGACAATCTGTTAATATAGTAAAAATCTGGTCCCTAATCTTTGCAGCAACTTGATTGGAATATAAAACAGAAATTAAAGCCTTAGCTATTAAATGATTTTTATATCGTAAAGATTCCTCATCTTCTCTAGCAAAAATAGAAACTAAACTAAGCATTTTCTCAATAATATTAATTTGAAAATAATCAGTAACATCCAATAAATTTGCATAATCATCAACCTCAAGAAGCCATAAAGGAAGTCTCAATAATTCTCCTTCCGTATTACTCCTATCAGTAGTATACATCTTATAATTATAATTAACATTAACAGAGTTTAAATTTTTAAAGGCATTATGATATTCACTAGTATTATTAAATATTAAAAAGTTAGCATTAAAAGGAATTTTATCATGCATATAAAATAAATTTTGCATAACTCTAGCAACACCACACGTTTTACCACTACCAGTATTACCAAAAATAGCCAAGTGATTACTAAACATATCATTAATATTTATCTTAACTGGATAATTATTATATAAAGGAGATAAACCCAAAATCATTGTTTTTTTATCATTATCTCCAACAAGTTCAGATAATTCTGCTTGATTTATAATCCTAATTTTAGCATCAAGAGTAGGTCTTCTAATTATACCAGTATAAAATTTACCACTATGAAATTCTCCTAGAAAAGTTATTTTACATTCATTATTAATAATTTCTTCAATTTCTCCTAAAATAACTTTATCTTTATCTTCTAAAATAACATTATAGTTAAGTATATCATCACCAATGTTATTACTAACCTTAACCATAGCATAATTTTTAGTAATAGCCAAAATTTTTTCAAACATAAAAATCCCTCTTATTCTTAATAATAAGTATAACATAAAATTAAAAAAAAGAAACAAAAAACTGAAAAAATATTGACAGAAAAATAAAACCCCTATATAATAAAGAAGATTTTTCACGGGAGGTGTAGACATAAATGAAAAGAACTTATCAACCAAATAATAGAAAAAAAGCTAAGAAACATGGTTTTTTTGCCAGAATGAAAAGTAATATAATAAATAAAAGAAGAGCAAAAAAAAGAACAAGACTTAGTGCATAGTTACCACGAGAATGTGGTTTTTTGTTTATACAACACTAATTTGTAAAGGAAGTATATATATGAACAAGGAAAAAATACTAAAAAAAAGTCAAGAATATACAAATATAATTCAAAAGGGAAAAAATATAAAAAATAAATACTTTAAAATATTTTACCTACCTAATAACACTACATTATATGGAATAACTATTCCAAAAAAAGTTGGAAATGCCGTTATTAGAAATAAATTAAAAAGACAAATAAAAAATATAATAATGGAAAATGAATTATATATACAAAAAAACTATAATTATGTTATAATTATTAAAGAAACAGCTTTAGATTTAATATATCAAGAATTAAGCTGTGAATTAATAAATACATTTAAGAAAGTAGGTAAATATGAAAAATAAAAAAATAATAATGATAATACTATGTATTTTTATGCTAACAGGTTGTACAAAAATATTAAAAGATAGTGAAAAAAAAGTAGTAAAAAATCCTGAAACAGGACAAGCAATAACAGAAAATATAATATGTAAACCAACAGAAAAAGATGCAATAAAGATATATGAAGATAACAATGTAGATATATCAAAGTTACCAGAATGTAATAAATTTACTCCATTAAAAAATTATGAAGGATTATGGACAAGTCTTTTTGTAAAGCCATTAGCATGGTTAATAATAAAAATAGAAAGTTTAGTAAAAAATTCTGGATTAGCTATTATAATATCATGTCTATTAATAAGATTAGTATTATATCCATTAACAAGAAAAACAGCAATGCAATCAGAACTTATCAAAAAAGCAAGCCCAGAACTAGAAAAACTAGAAAAAAAGTATAAAGATAAAACATCAACAGAAGACCAACAAAGGAAAGCACAAGAAATGATGTTAATATATCAAAAATACCAAATAAATCCTATATCAGGTTGTTTATTATCATTTTTGCAAATACCACTAGTAATGGCATACTATGAAGCAATAAATAGAACTCCAATAATCTTTGAAGGAAACTTTTTATCATTAAATCTAGGAACAACACCATGGACTGCTATAACACATGGAAAATATATATATATAATATTAATAGTGTTAATTTTCTTAACAACCTTAGTGTCGTTTAAAAAGACTCTAAAAGACCAATCAGCACAAGCACAAAACATGAAGTTTTCACTATACTTTATGTTAGCAATAATAACATATGCATCATTTACAATGTCAAGTGCCTTAGGAATTTATTGGGTAACATCAAGTTTATTCACTATAATTCAAAATTTATTGGTTGAAAGAAAGAAGGTTGAAAAATAATGAAAAAATATTTATATGAAGGAAAAAATTACGAAGATGCACTATCACATGCTCTAGAAGATCAAAATACTCAAGAAGAAAATTTAATTATAACTATAAAAGAAGAAAAAAATACACTTTTAAAAAAACAAACAATAATAGAAGTAATAAATTATAATGATATAATAAATTATGCCAAAGAATGTATAAATGAAATAACCAATCTAATGGGCTTAGAAGTTAACTTAGAAGTAAGAAGAAGAGAAAATAATATAACAATAAAAATATTCTCTGATCATAATGCTGTACTAATCGGAAAAAACGGTTATACAATAAGTGCACTTCAAACAATAATAAGACAAATACTATTTAATAATACAAATAAAGCTATTTCAATAACATTAGATGTAGAAAATTATAAAGAAAAAAGAGTAAAAAATATAGAATATCTTGCCAAAAAAACTGCAAGAGAAGTAGCTAAAACAAAAGTAGAGGTAAAATTAGATAGTATGAATTCTTATGAAAGAAGAATCGTCCACAGTATTCTTTCTGAAGATAAATATGTATATACAGAATCAACAGGAGAAGAACCAAATAGATGTGTCGTAATAAAACCAAAAGAAAGCGAATAATAAAGCTTTTTTTTCTTGCATAATAAAATAAATGACAATTACTTCATAATATGATAAAATACATAAAAAGAAAGAAGGAATATTATGGATAATACAATAGCAGCTATATCAACACCATTAGGAACAGGAGCTATATCAATAATAAGAATGTCAGGAAAAGACAGCATCTCAATTATAAATAAAATATTTACTAAAGACCTATCAAATGAAAAAAGTCATACTATTCACTATGGAAAAATAATAGATAATAATGAAGAAATAGATGAAGTATTAGTAAGTCTTATGCGTTCACCCAAGACATTTACAAAAGAAGATGTCATAGAGATAAATTGTCATGGAGGATTATCCACTACAAATAAAGTATTAGAATTATTATTAAATAATGGAGCAGTATTAGCAAGTCCAGGAGAATTTACCAAAAGAGCTTTTTTAAATGGTCGAATAGATTTAATTGAAGCACAAGGAATAATGGATTTAATTGAAGCTAAGACAGAATTAGCTAGAACACAAGCTATGAAAGAATTAAACGGAAACCTATCAAATAAAATAGATTTATTACGAGAAAAATTAATAGAAATAATAAGTAATATTGAAGTAAATATAGATTATCCAGAATATGAAGATATAAATAAAGTTACAAATGAACAAATATATCCCAAAATAAAAGAACTTATACAAGAAATAGATAACTTAATAGCTTCTAGTGAGGATGGAAAAATTATTAAAGAAGGAATAACCATAGGAATAATAGGAAAACCAAATGTCGGAAAAAGTAGTCTTTTAAATGCAATTCTAGAAGAAGAAAAAGCCATTGTAACAGACATCGAAGGAACAACCAGAGACACCATTGAAGGAACAACAATTATAAATGGTATAGCTTGTAACTTTATAGATACAGCTGGAATAAGAAATTCTAATAACATCGTAGAACAAATAGGAGTAAATAAAAGTAAAAAAATAATTGATACTTGTGATTTAGTTCTTTTGGTATTAAATAACAATGATATAATTACAAAAGAAGAACAAGAATTATTAGAACAAATAAGAAATAAACCACATATTGTCATTGTAAATAAAATAGATTTAGAACAAAAATTAAAATTAAATGAAGAATGTATAAAAATAAGTATCAAAGAAAAAAAAGGATTAGAACAAATAAAAGATAAAATCAGTGAAATTTTTAATCTTGAAAAAATAAAAACGCAAGATATGACTTATCTAAGTAATGCTAGAAGTATTTCATTACTAACAAAGGCTAATAATTTATTAGTTTCTTCTCTAACCAATATAGAAAATAACTATCCAATAGATATAGTAGAAATAGATTTAAAAGAATCATGGAATACTCTAGGAGAAATAATAGGAAAAACATATACAGATGAATTACTAGATGAGATGTTTCAAAGATTTTGTTTAGGAAAGTAAGTGATAAAATGTTAAAGAATAAATATGATATAATTGTCGTCGGAGCAGGACATGCCGGATGTGAAGCAGCATTAGCCACAGCCAAGATGGGATTATCAACAATTTTAATAACAGGTTCATTAAATAATATTGCTACTCTACCTTGTAATCCTTCTATAGGAGGATCAGCCAAAGGAATTATTGTAAGAGAAATAGATGCTTTAGGTGGAACTATGGGGCGAATAACTGATAAAACATTTTTACAAATGAAAATGTTAAATAACGCCAAAGGACCAGCTGTAAGATCATTAAGAGCTCAAGTTGATAAAGTAGAATATCCAAAAACGATGAAAAAAGAATTAGAAAGTACCCAAAACTTAGAATTATATGAAGGATTAATTGAAGATTTAATTATAGAAGATAATAAAGTATTTGGAGTAGTGCTAAATACTAAAGAAAAAATTTATAGTAAAAAAGTAATATTAACAACAGGAACATATCTAAAATCAGATATTTTAGTCGGAGCAACAAGAACACCATCAGGACCAAATGGTGAAAAAAGAAGTAATCATCTAAGCGATAAGTTAAGAGAATATGGATTTGAAGTAATAAGATTAAAAACAGGAACACCACCAAGAATAATAAAAGAAAGTATAGATTTTAGTAAAATGTCTATAGAACCAGGAGAAAAAGAATGTTATTGTTTTAATACAGAAAAAAATTTAGAATATGACCCAAATTTACAAGAACCATGTTATTTAACATATACAACACCAAATACTCATCAAATAATTTTATCAAATCTAAACAAGTCTAGTATGTATGGTGCCATCGAAGAACCATTAGGAAGTGGACCAAGATACTGTCCATCTATTGAAGATAAAATAGTAAGATTTAAAGATAAAGAAAGACATCAATTATTCATAGAACCAGAAAGCATTCATTATAATGAAATGTATTTACAAGGATTTTCTACCAGTATGCCAAAAGACATTCAAGAACAAATGGTCCACTCTTTACCTGGATTAGAAAATGCTCAAATTTCTAAATATGCTTATGCTATTGAATATGATGCCATAAATCCAACACAACTTAAACAGACACTAGAAACTAAGATAATAGATGGTTTATATACAGCTGGACAAATAAATGGTACAAGTGGTTATGAAGAAGCAGCATGCCAAGGATTGTTAGCAGGACTAAATGCAGCATTGTCTTTAAAGAATCAAGAACCATTAATATTAAAAAGAAATGAAGCATATATAGGAATATTAATTGATGATTTAGTTACTAAAGGAACAAAAGAGCCATATAGAATGCTAACATCAAGATCAGAATATAGACTAATTCAAAGACATGATAATGCAGATTTAAGATTAACAGAACATGGATACAGAGTGGGATTAATCAATGAAGAAAGATATAAAAAATTTTTAAATAAAAAAGAAAAAATAGAATTACTAAAAGAAAAATTAACCACAATAAAATTAACTCCAAAAGAAACAACGAATAAATTATTACAAAAACTAAATAGTACACCAATAAAAGATTCTATTACACTATATGACCTAATAAAAAGACCAGAAATAAAAATAAAGAATTTAATACAAGAAGGTATCTTAGAACAAATATCTGAAGAAATAATAGAACAAGTAGAAATACAAATAAAATATAAAGGATATATTGATAAAATTAATTCAGAAGCTGAAAAAATGATTCGTCAAGAAGAAAAACAAATACCGAAAGATATTGATTATAGCAAAATAAAAAACTTAGCATCAGAAGCAAGACAAAAATTAGAAAAAATACGACCAACATCAATAGGTCAAGCATTAAGAATAAGTGGAGTAAATCCATCAGATATATCAATATTAATGGTATATTTAAGGAAGTATTATAATGAATAAAAAAGAATTTATTGAAGAATTAAAAAAAATAAATATTGAAATAACAAATACTCAACTAGAACAATTAGAATTATACAAAGAAGCTTTAATTACAGAAAATAAAAAGTATAATTTAACGGCAATAACTAAAGAAGAAGATATATATTTAAAACATTTCTATGATTGTCTAACATCATATAAAGCTTTCCCTATATCTAATCAATATATATGTGATATAGGAACAGGAGCAGGTTTTCCAGGACTAGTATTAAAAATTATCTTTCCAGATATAAAAATAGATTTAATAGATGCCACTTCAAAAAAATGCCATTTTCTAGAAATGATAGTCAAAACATTGAATTTAAAAGAAGTAAATATAATTAATACAAGAATAGAAGATTATAGTACAAAAACAAGAGAAAAATATGACGTTGTAGTATCTAGAGCAGTAGCACCCATAAAACACTTATTGGAGTATGCAGTTCCATTATTAAAAGTAAATGGTTATTTTATTGCATTAAAAGGTAATATAGAAGAAGAAACACAAAATATAGATAATTATTATAAAAAATTATCATTAACCGAAGAAAAAATAATATCTTTTAAATTACCAAAAGAAAATAGTCAAAGAACCATACTTGTAATTAAAAAAATCGAAAAAACAGATTTGAAATATCCAAGAAAATATCAAATAATGATAAAAAAAGAAATATGAGGTAAAATCTCATATTTTTTAATATTAAAAAATAATAATTTTAGTAAATTACAATAAAAACTTGAAAAAAAAGATAAAATAGTGTATTTTATTAATATAGGGAATAAAAAAGAGTAAGGAGGTGTTATTATTTTGCCTAACCAAGAAGTAATTACTATGGTTAATGTAAATTCAATTATTCCTAGCAAATATCAACCAAGAAAAACATTTGATGATAAATCGTTAGAAGAATTAGCGTCATCAATTAAAATTCATGGTATATTAAATCCAATAATATTAAGGGTGAATGGAGATAAATATGAAATTGTTGCTGGTGAAAGAAGATATCGAGCCGCAATTAAACTAGGAATGCAAGAAGTACCAGCTATAATAAAAAGATTATCTGATGAAGATACGGCACAAATAGCATTAATAGAAAATATTCAAAGAAGTAATTTAAATGCTATTGAAGAAGCAAAATCTTATAAAGAAATAATGGACTTAAAAAATATAACTCAGGAAGAATTAGCAACAATATTAGGAATAAGTCAAAGTAATATTTCAAATAAAATGCGTTTACTTAACCTAACACCAAAAGTACAGGATGCTTTGACAACAAACAAAATATCAGAGCGTCATGCTAGATGCCTACTTAAAATATCTAATCCAGAAGAACAGGAAAAATTATTAGAAAGAATTATAAATAATAAATTAACAGTTAAAGAAACAGAAGAAATAATAAAAAATTCTATTCAAGAAATAAATTCAACACAAGCACAAGATGTATTGAATGATATAAGTATTAATGAAAATAATCAAAAAGAAATAAAAGGAGAAGAAAATATGAATAATAATCAAGGAATGTTTTTTCCACAAAATAATATACCAAATCCAATAAATAATAATGAACAAAGTCAAATAATGTTTAACAGTATGCCATTATCAGAGGGAACAAATCAACCTCAAGGAATAATGAATGGGACTAATCAAGGATTTATACAACCAACAATAACACCATTAGATTCAAATCCATTCATGCCACAAGAAAGCATTGGAATGCAAGAAAATAATACGTATCAATCACCTATAACTAATAATTATGGACAACCATCACCTATGGTAGAAGAACCATTATTTAATCCTAATGCAACAATACCAACAAGTCCAATAATACCAGAAAATAATATGAATCCATATGAACCAGTTATAATGGCGCAACCAGAATCAATAACTCCATCAGTAGCACCAATAATAGAACCTGCCCAAATGCCAGACCCAACAATAAATCTAACACCACCGATAGTAGAGCCTGTTCAACAGCCATTAGAGACACCACTATTTAATGGAACAGACAATCAAATTTTACAATCAGAAAGTAGCATTGACAAAGTAAAAAGAGTACTAAATGAATTAAATGACCCAAATGTCTTATACCAAGAATATAGTAATGATACAGAGTATTGTATTGTATTAACAATAAAAAAATAAGAATAACAAAATTATTCTTTTTTTTCATTTTCACTATTTTCTTCTTGAAAAACACTTTCCAAATCATACGTAGAATTATTATGTGGTTCCGTTCCTTTTATAAAATAAAATATTTTCTTATTCTTATCTTCATCCTTAGAAATTTCACCCGTTAAAGGATTAACCATAACACCAACAACATTATTTGGCATTGTATACCATTTACTTGTCTTATCCTTAAAATAGTTTTCTACTGTATCAATCCAAACATTTCTATGTACACGAGTATCTTCATTTTCCATATTTCTATTATCATCATAACCAGACCAAATACCTAAAACAAAATCGGCATTATATCCTATAATCCAATTATCAGTATCCGTAGTTCCCGTTTTTATAGAATATTTTCTAGAAATTTTAGGAAGAAGACTTATTAAGTTAGGATAATTATAATCAATAAAAGCAGGATCATAAGTATATGTTAACATTTCATTTAATATATATACTAAACTCTCATTTAATAAAGGACTACTCTCTTCCTTAAATTCATATAAGATATTTCCATCAAAATCTTCTACTCTTCTTATAAAATGAGTCTTAACTTTATTTCCTAAATTAGCAAAAGACGCATAAGCATTAACCATATTATATAAACTAATCTCTTCTGTACCAAGAGGTAAAGAAGGAACAGCTTCAAAATTATTACCAAGACCCATTCTACTAGCCATATTAACAAGCACATCTTCTCCTAAAAACAAATGCGTTTTAACAGCATATATATTGTCAGAATAAGCTAAAGCTGTTCCCATAGAAATTGGTCCATTAGCATATTTATCATTATAGTTCTTAGGAGAATATGTTTTATTATTAGAAAAATTAAATATAGTTTTTTCAGATATAAAAGAAGATGCCGAAGTAAATCCACTTTCCAAAGCTGCATAATACAAAAAAGGTTTCATTGTAGATCCAACTTGTCTTTTGGACGAAATAGCCCTATTAAACTGACTAGTGTTATAATCAAATCCCCCAAGAAGAGCCATAGCTTCCCCATTAGAAGGATTAACCATTAAAGCAGAAATCTGCATATCAGAATCTATCTTATTACTATTAGCAGATTCTTCTAAACAAGACTGAGCTTCAGTATCAAGAGTAGTATATATTTTTATACCACCCGTTTCTAAAAAAGATTTAGGAATAGAATCAATAGAGTTTAATTCTTTAATAACAGCATCTTTGTAGTATAAAATACCAGACGTAATATTACTATTACTATCACCAACATAATTAAGATCATAATCTAATGCTAATTCTTTATCTTTATCAGTAATTTTATTATTTTTAACCATCAAAGATAAAACAACATTTTGTCTTTTTTTTGCCGAATCCAAATTCATCAAAGGATTATTGTTCATAGGAGATTGAGGAATACCAGCCAACATTGAAGCTTCTGCCAAATTAAGTTCATTAGCTGATTTATTAAAATAATATTTAGAAGCATTCTCAATTCCAAAAACCCCACCATAGTTAATAGTATTTAAATATCCCTCTAGTATTTCATCCTTATTATAATGAACTTCTAATTCAAAAGCTAATATTGCTTCCTCTATTTTTCTCTTCCACGTTTTCTCATAACTTAAATATAAGTTTCTAGCATATTGTTGAGTAATCGTAGAAGCACCCTCAGATAATTTAAAAGAAGTAACATTTTTCCACATAGCCTTAGCAATTCTAAGATAATCTAATCCAAAATGTTTATAAAAATGCTTATCCTCTGTACTTAAAGTAGCATCAATAACATAAGGACTAATATCATCTAAATTAACCCAATTATAATTATTAAATAAAACAGAATCATCTTTATCATACAAATAATAAGAAGGATTTTTATTAATTAATATCTTTGGAGTTATTAAACAATATATATATAAACCAACATTAGCCACAATAAAAAGAATAAATATAATTAAAAATATTTTACCAATTTTCTTAACAACTTTCATATAATTTATCACCTTTTTATATCCCTATTTATCACTATATATATTATTTATAAAAAAATTAAAAATATGAGTTTTATTTTCATATAAGTTATGTTATAATGTCAATTGAATTATTTTAAGGAGGTGCCATATTAAAATAAAAATAAAAGGATATCTAAAAAATGATGAGACAAATACATCAATAGATACCACAGGAATATTATCAGATAATACTATAACATATCAATCTGATAATATAAAAACAAAAATAATTATAAATAAAGATACTCTAACAATGATAAGAGAAGATGATAAAATGAAACATATAATGTTATTTAATAAGAATAAAAAAGAAAAATCAGAATATTTTATTAAAGAAATGAATTATAGTCTAGAGTTTAATATAATAACAAAAGAAATTCAGATAGATAAAAAAAGAATACATATTTTATATAATATCATAGAAACTAATAGTCTATCTGAATATAATATAGAAATGAGTACATTATAGTGAAAAATGAAGAAAAAATAGAATTACTATATAATGAGGAATACTTACCAAAAGAAAAAGAACAAAAGAGAACAGTACTATTGTCAAAAGTATCTCCAAAAATAGAAAATTTTATAGAAAAAAATATTAAATCTATTTTATATTTAGATATTATTTCTAATTGTTACAACACGTTAGGATACCCTACTATAAAAGAAATATACATAGAAGATACATCTATAAATAGTATTAAAAATGATATAAAAAAATTAAATATAAAAATAGATATATATTCAAATAATACTACACTATATGAAAATGACTATATAGAAAATACTATAAATTTATTAAAAAAAAGTGGAAATTGCTTTATAAATGAAGATGGTCTATGTTATAAAACAAAAAAACAATATGATATACTTATAAATGCTAATGGTGAATACCAAGATAAATTATATAAAATGGCATATTATTTTAAAATAATAGCAAATAACTACTATAAAGCATACATTATAGATAGCTATCCATTAAAAATTAACAACAATAGTATTTACATAAAAAATATACAATCTACTATTATTGATATAGATTATAGTAATATAAATGCCCTTAAGTATAAGATATTAGGAGTAAAACAAGAAGATTACACCCTAATTGAAGACACTTATATAATATTGCTACAAATAGAAGATAAATATCAATTAATACCAATAAATATAAATAATTTAAAATATTTTGATTACAATATAATAGATAAAATACTAGAATATAAAAGTATTATATTAAAAACTATAGAAGAATTTAACCCTTCAATCATAATTGACTATATTTATGAATTAATAAAAATGTTTATATTCTACTATGACAATGTTAAAGACGATATAAAAGAACGTACTTACATAATAAAATCTATACGAAAAGTAATAGATAATTCATTAAATTTACTTGGAATAAATCCAAGATATATATAGGAGGAAATAATATGAAATTAAAAGATATGAAAAAAGAAGATTTAGAGCTATTATCTTATACAAAAATAGCTAAAATGATTTTAGAAGAAAATAAGACTACTATGACAACAGCAGATCTATTCAAAGAAATATGTAATTTATTACATCTATCTGAAAAAGAATACCAAGATAAAATAACAGACTTCTTCCAATCTTTAACTACATCTAAAGAGTTTATTTTACTTCAAGATGGAAAATGGGACTTAAAGTCTAATCATTCTATAAAAATAGATATAGATGAAATATATGAAGAAAAAGATGAAGAAGAAGAAAATGAAGAAGACAACGAAGATGAACTAGAAGAAGATATTAATACAGACTTTGATAATATGTCAGACGATGACTATGAAGATAATGACTTAGGAGACTTATCAATTGTAACTGAAGATGAATTAGATAGTGAATAACTATCTTTTTTAATTAAAAAATTCAAAAATATTTTGTATCTTAAAAATAATGTGATATACTATTATTAGAATAAAAAGGAGACACAATATGAATAGTATTATAATAGTTCTATTATTAATCTTAGTATCTTTATTATTAATTTATAGTATGTATAAAATATATGATAAAAGAGGTCTATACTTTAGTTTAGTAATAATGAATATAATGTCATTTATCTTATCATTTAAAATAATAAAAATATTTTCATTAAACATTAATCTAGGATTAATACCTATGATAAGTATATTTACAATTATATATATAATAATTACCAAATATAGTATAAAAGACAAAAAAACCATATTAAGCTTAAGTCTATATACAAATATCATAACCTCTATACTTATATTAATAACAAATTATTTCATACCAACCGTATCTGAAACAATATCAATAAGTATAAAAGGAACATTTGAATATAACTATAAAATACTAATACTATATCCCATTATAATATTACTAAGTCAATATATAATAATTAAATTATTTAATTATTTAAAAGAATTACAAAGTAATATTATAATTAATATAACATTAACATATATAACAACCGGTCTTGTATATACATTAGTATTCTATTTAATAGCATATATTAATTTAATAGACATAAAAAATACCATCTTTATGGGAGTATCAAGTTTTCTAATAGGAATAATAATAACATTATTAAATACCCTAATTATTGATCTAATCTTTAAAAAGAAGGTGAAAAAATGTTAAATATTATATTAATAATATGTGAAGTAATAGTAGCTTACATAGCAATGATACTACTATATAAAAAATACAAAACAGATGGACTAATAACTTATACAATAATAGCTACAATAATATCTAATTTAATGTGTTTAAAAAAAATAGATATGTTAAATACAGAACTACCCTTAGGTTTAGGCATAACAATGTCTATATTAATAGCAATAAACATAATAACACAAAATAAAGGAAAAGAAGAAGTAAATAACTTTCTAGTAATAATATTAGTATCTTCTTTAGTAAGTTTATGTTTCTTTAACTTATCAGGATTAATTGAATCAGCTGATATAAACAAATATGCTAATAAATCATATGACAGTATTTTTACATATAATTTAAGAATATACTTAGCTAATACTATAACTTTACTAGTAACAGCTTTCCTAAGTTCAAGATTATATTTTATGTTAAAAATATTAAAAAATAAAATAATTCTTAGTAATATATTTACTATAGTAATTGTAGAATTTATTGATAATATAATATTTATGTTAATAGCATACCTCTTCACTATGGATACATATAATTTAATATTAGCTATTATACTAAGATATATAATTAAATTAATAATTGGAATATTTGGAACAATACCAATACTAATGACCAAAAAAATGATTAAGGAGTAATATGAGAACAAGTAAAAGTAATTTAGTAAGTGATGAATTAAAACCCGTTGTAGGAAAAATAATAAGAGAAAATAGAATAAAGTATAATTACTCTCTAGAAGACTTATCACAAGCCTTAGAACACAAAAAAAATAGACAAACATTACATAAATACGAAACAGGATTATTAAATATACCTTATGATATATTTGCAGAAATATGTCGTATATTTAATATTGATACATCTATTATAGATAATATAGATATAAGTCAAGAAGAAAAAGAAAAAATAGAAAAAAGATTTATTAAAGATTACGTTAAAAGTAGTAGATTAGATGCTAACTTAACTCAAAAAGAAGAAAAAATAATTACTACATATAAAAATGCAAGTTATGAAGCTCAACTAACTAAACCAGAATTAACTATAAGATTAATAGATGATTCTATGGAACCATACTATAAAAAGAATGATAAAGTTTATTTTAAAAAACAAGAAGATTATAAAAATGGTGATGATATAGTTATTGCAATAAAAAACAATATCCTATCTGTAAGAAGACTATATAAATACCCAAAAGGAATAATATTACAAGCTATGAATCCCAAGTATCCTACTATGAATATAAATGTAATATCTAATGAAATGATATTAGGAAAAGTAACATCAATACATAGAGAAATAAAATAAAACACCAAAAGCCCCTAAAGACCAGGTGTTTTATTTTATTACATAACATATAACAAAATACATAAAAAGTGTAACAAACTACCAATATCAACCAAAACATGAAATACAGTATGATAATACTTTTTCTTAGCACCAATACCATATAATATAGCCCCTATAGTATAAGCTACTCCACCTAAAACTAACAACCATGTCCCAGTTCTACCAAGTATTAAAGTAAACTTATCACATATACAAATACATGCCCATCCCATAACTAGATAACATATCATAGAAAAAGTTTTATATTTTTTTAAATCTATAGAATTAAGTACAATACCAAGTATGGCAAAACCCCATATTACTCCAAATAATGTCCAACCTAATGCTGGGCTATACTCTCTAACTGCACACAAAACTATTGGTGTATATGTACCAGCAATTAATAAAAATATTGTACAATGATCTATTATCTGAAAAACCTTCTTTGCTGTAAGTTTAGGACTAAGACCATGATATATACTAGACATAGTATAAAGTAAAATCATCATAGCTCCAAATATTGAGCCAGAAACAATACCATAAACATTTTTATTCTTAGCAGCAAAAACAACACACAAAACTAATGCTACTATACCAATAACTCCCCCAATAATATGAGTAACCATATTAGCTATTTCTTCCCCTTTAGTATAGTTAGGAAGAGTTCTATCTTTTAATTTTGTTCTCTTATTCACACTGTAATATCCTCCTTGTTAAATCTAAATATATTATATATCAAAGACAACAAAAGGTAAATATTGCTTATAAAATTTTACATCATATATTTTAAGATACCTCTCTTACCATTAAAATTTGTCCAACACTTAAAGTTGTATTCTTAAGATTATTTAAAGTTATTAACTTATCAACAGTAGTATTAAATTTTCTAGCAATCTGATATAAATTATCTCCAGGTTTTACCATATATATAGTTTCTAATTCATTAGGAACTATTAATTTTTGTCCAATAGATATCATATTACTAGTTAAATTATTAGCCTTTTTAAGTTCATCCACAGTTGTGTTCAATCCTGATGCAATAGAATAAAGAGTATCTCCCTTCTTTACAATATATTCCTTAGTTTGTAGACTAGAACCAGGAACCTTCAATAATTGCCCAATAGTTAAAACATTACTAGTTAACCCATTAAGTTTTTTTAATTCATCAACAGTCGTATTATATTCCAAAGCTATCTTATATAAGGTATCTCCAGACTTAACCTTATATACACTCCCCTCTTCTATAGACATAACTATTGATGGAATATTAAGTACTTGACCAACAGTCAACAAGTTTGTTGATAGATTATTTAATTTCTTAAGTTCATCCACAGTTGTGTTCAAATCTTTTGCAATAGAATATAAAGTATCACCCTTCTTCACAATATAAGTATTTGTAACAAGTTCCTTCTTAGGTACATAAGGTAACCCCTTATACTCTAATACAGCCTTTATAACAGCCTCCCCAAGCTCTTTATAATTATCTTCAATAAACTTCCTATCTTTATCATTATCAATAAAACCATATTCTACTATAACAGGCTCAGTAACCCCAGTATTTCTCAACATATAATAATAATCCTTAGAACTATCTGTTGGTAATCTCCTCTGATAAGTCTTCCTAGTCTTCTGTCCCGTATCCCCAATATTATGTAATATATTATTTGCCAAAATAGAATTATTACGAAGTGCATAGATTACTTCTGCACCTTCGCCACCCCCGAAGTCGTAGAATGTAGGCAGGTATTAACTAACCTTTTATTTATTAAAATTATATATTATTTCTACATTTTTATCTTTATCAACAATTATTTTATCTACTAGTATAAATAATAATTCTCTAGTAGGTTTTTTCATACTAATTAATTCTTTTATTTTTTGTTTTATTTCTTCATCATTATTTTTTTTAGGAACTTCATAAATAGAATTTTCTAATTCTTTTATTCTAGAATTGTATGTTCTTATTAAATTTTCTGTGTTAGAAGATAATCTTGTATAAGTATCAACTGAGATTATCCCATTATATTTATCTTCGTATAAAGCATCTATTTTTAGTTGTAGTTCTTTGATATTATTTTCTAATTTTTGTTTTTCTATAATCAAATCTTCCTTGTTATCTTTCTCACTTTTTATATTAGACACTAAACTATCAATATCAACTTTTTCTATATACTTTTTACAAGTTTTTTTAATTTGATTTAAAACTGCCTTTTCAAAACTATTATATTCTGAAAAGTGGGGTTCACATAATCTTTGTCTTGGACTTCTAGAATATTTGTTGCAATTTATAGACCAGTAATTGCGTTTTTCTCTATAACTAACCGTTAGCTTATTACCACACTCTTTGCAATAAAGTAAGCCCTCTAATAACCTCTGTGAACGGTTTAATTTTACTGTTCTAGTTCTATTAGCACTTGTCTGTATTTGATTAAATATTACTCCATCTACTAATGGTTCATGAGTATTTTCTACAATTATCCAATATTCACTAGAAAGACATATTCTCTTTTGTGACTTATAGTTTAATTTTGTCTGAACATTTTGAATCATATCACCAGTATACATTCTATTTTTTAATATTTTGTTAATCGTACTACAAGTCCAAATGTATCCATTTATTTGTCTTTTTGATTTTTTTATTTGTTTATATGTACTTGGTGTTGGAATATTTTCGTTATTCAATCTTTCGATTATATCTGATATTTTATCTCCTCTTGATACTTCATTAAATATTCTTTTTACTATCCATGCTGTGTCTGGATTCGGTATTAGATGTCCTTTATCAAATGGATCTCTCATGTACCCAAAACTGGGTTTACTACCTATAAACTTACCTTTCACTTT
>FR902161.1:0-34228 GCA_000437895.1 Clostridium sp. CAG:914
TAATTATTGAACTTGGTGATAAAGAATATTGGAATACTAAAGATGAAACATTTAAAAAGAAAATGTCAGTAGTCTATAAGAAACAAGTTGATGATTTAGAATTATTAGTTCCAAATTTTAAAATTGCTAGTGCAATTATTCATTATGATGAAACAAGTCCACATATGCATATTGTAGGTGTCCCCATTAAAGAAAAGAATAAAAATGGTATGTCTAAACAAGTTGGTAAATCAGATGTTTTTACTAAAGAGTCTTTAATAAAACTACAAGATAATATGAGAACTTTATGTATTGAAGAATTCAACGAAGAATATAATTTAAACACTTCACTAAAGAAAAAACAAAAAGGTAGAAATAGAGATATTCATGTATCTGACATGGATAATTATATTGAAATGAAAAAGCAATTAGAAAAAAATACTGAATCTTTAGAGAAAGCAAATAAAAAATCTCTAGAACTTAAACAAAATTCTAAAGATATTAAAAATAAAATTGAATCATTAAAAGTATCTAAATTAAATAAAGATAATTATATATTGTCAAAAGAAGATAAAGAATCATTTATTGACTTTATCAATAATGTTGATAATATCAATAAAGAATATGATAAAATACAAACTCTATCTACTACTTTAACAAATGTTGATGAGCAGATAAAAGATAAAAACGATAAAATTAAAACTCTTACTGAAAATAATGATGCTCTAAACTTAAGAATTAATAAATTAAATAATTTAATTAAAGATAAAGATGAGGAAATATCTTTCTTAAAATCAAAAATAAATGAGTTAAAAGATACACTAGAATATTGGCAAGATAAGTTCAACAAAATAATATTATTTATTCATGGAAAGATTCATAATTGGTTTGATAAAGATGATAAATATATTGATGTTGTTAACGAAATGTATCAGGATAATATTTTAGATGACGGAGATATAAATGATTTAGATTTAACTTCTAAAGAAAAGGATGACTTTGAAATATAAGTCATCTTTTATCTATGAAAACCTGCTGTATTAATTATTTGTGTATCGGGTATTTCGAGGGTTAAATTTTCATTTGGAAAGCATAAGTTATTATTGACATCAATATAACCAACATTTTCATCGATTAGTGGCATATTATTTATAGGATTTTTTCCTATACCACTTACTAAATTTGTTCCTGGCCATTCTCTATAATTTTGAACAAATCTATCACTTCGAGATAATTCAGTAATTCCAGTTTTAGCAGATATTCCAATTTTTTGAAAAGCACCAACCTTATAAATTTGATTTCCACTACAATAATATATATTTGGTATTGAATAAAAACTAGCACACCCTCTAGTACCAACTATTTTTGGTTCTCTACAATTTAGTATACTTAATTCAGTTGTATCATTATTAAGCGTTTTATTTGGAGCAGCTAACATACCAAAAATTTCACACTTAAATTGGTGTTTCATTGTTGCATAAACACCATAATCTTGATCTGAAAGCGATGAATATATTCCATTAAGATTATGAGTGTGAAAATGCATTATACATGCATCTATTCCTAAAGAATTATATTTTTCTAATTCTCCTATTAACTCAAGTTTGTTATTATTAGTTGGTATTGCACCGCTATTTGTGTAGTTTCCATTTGTTGTTTGAAATTTTGATGAACAAAAATCAAAATAGAAACATAATGCACCATCTTCAGAAATAGACTTTCTTCCAACTAAATAACATCCTTTTTCAGCATTTTCTGTTTTTGTTTCATTTATTAAATTATTTAAATATTTATATACTTTTTCACTAAAAATAATTTTTGACTTACCACCTAAAGATGGAATATCAGTAAATTGATCATAACTAACCGTTTGTAATTCAGCCATTTTATCACTACCTTCCATAAACTATTATACACTTTTTTTAATATTTTTTATATATTTTACAGCAAATATGGCTTTCTAATTTTAATATTTTTATTTTTTCGACATTTTAATTGTAATAAAGTTTTTTTATCATTTATATATGATATAATTATTTTAGCTATTGGAGGTAAAATATGGATATTAAAGAATATAAATGTTTATATAGATGAATCTGGCGATGAAGGAATTAATAAAGGTTCTAGATATTTTATATTAACTGCAATTATTGTTGAAAGAGAAAAAGATTTAATTACATCACAAAAAGTTGATGAAATCAAATCCAATTTAGAAATGAATATAAAATCACAATTACATTGGAAACTAATAAAAGGATATCCAAATAAAAAAATGATAATGGAAACAATTAAAGACCTTGATATAAAGATAATAAATGTTATTGTTGATACTAAATGCATTAAATTAATACCATCAAATAATATATATAATTATTTTAGTGGTTATCTTTATGAAAGAATATGCTGGTATATGAATGAAGTAAATGGTATAGCAAATATTAATATTAGCTCCAGAGGAAATTTGTCAAAGAAAAGTTTAAGTGAATATTTAAATAGTAATAATCACAAAAAGTTTGAAATAGACAGTTCAAAAATTAAAAGTATAAAAATCATCCCAAATGAAAGAAAAAAATTATTACAACTTGCAGATTGTTGTTGTAGTGCATTATTTCAAGCATTAAAATACAATGATGAAACACATTTTAAATACATTAAAGAAATAAAAAATAAATTATATTTAAAAGGAAAAAATTTAATTAGTTATGGACTAAAATTAGTTCCTAGTGATAGTAATGCTATCGAGTTAAAAAAACTTATAGAGTTTTTAACAAAATAAAAAAAGTGAGCTTTCCCCTGACTGAAGGAACCCACAAGGCAAGCTTGCTGGTGTGAATTAATCGCACCCTTCAGTAACTCAGCGAACTACTCACTCACTGACATTATATTATCATAAAAAATAATCATCTGTCAATTCTATTATATGTATTTTTTTCAAAAAAATACTTGTAAATTTTTAGATGAAATATTATAATTTTATTAGATATTAGTTGTTTATCAACAACTTAAGGAGTTTCAAATATCTTTATTTATCGCTCCATAAGAGAAAATCGTCGCACCATGCGATGTTAATGATTAAATCAACGCAAGTTGATTTTTTTGTTGCTATTGTAAAGAAATGTGTGATGTGGTATGATAAAAGTCGTAAAGAAAAAAATCAATATGAGTGATGAACTCAAAACCAAAATCGATTGGTCTTGCAGATTCGCTAAGCATAAATATGAAATATACGAAGGTTGCTTACGAATTGTTGAACATACAAATCTAGCGTATGTTGAACCACATAAGGTTATTATAAATAACCGATTATATTTGTTCTTTAATGAACAGAAATATTTTTATTTAGGAAATCTACAAAATAAGATTCCACTAGCTGAGTTATCAGAGTACATTGCAAGGCATTAAATTGATTGAGAGTTTAGATACTCCCATAATATTGGTTATTTTTGGTGTGTAATAATCAATTAAATCAAAGGTGTCCTTGTAATGTGACACCTTTTTTTGGTGCCTTTCATTATTAAAGAAAGGAGAATGATAACTATGGATAATGAAAGGAAAATCGCAGGAGTTTATATTCGTGTATCAACTCATACTCTTAAAAGTGAGAAAAAATTTAAAAAATAGATTTGAAATTATATTTAATTTCAATATTTTTATCATTATCAATAGTAATTCTATCAATTATTGTTGATAATAATTCTCTATTTGGAGTTTTTAGTTTTAAAAACTCATTTATTATATTTATGTATTGTGAATTATCTTTTGAATTTAATTTATTTTCTAATTGATATAATTTAAGTTCTAAATCGTGTTTATCATTTTTTAATTTAGTCTTTTCTTGAGTAAGATTATTATATTGTCTTAAAAACATTTCTTCGTCAATAATACCTTTTAACTTGTCTTTGTAAATCTTATCAATGTAAGTGTCTTGTAATTTTATATTATTTTCAAGTCTACTGATTTGATTTTCAAAATCTACTTTTAATTTTAAAGTCTTATCATTTTGTTTAAGTAATTCTTCAAAATTATTAGTTTTAACATATTTCTTACATTGTTTTCTAACATCTTTTAATATTTCATTTTCAAGTTCATAGTAATTAACTTTATGATTAGTGCATAAACCTCTTTTTGAATATTTTTTATAAAGAGAACAAATACAATATTCTTTTTCAACATATTCGCCGTTGGCTTTGGTGTATCTACTTCTATCAATACCCATTTTATGACCACACTCTTTGCAGTAGAAAAAGCCTCTAAATAAATATGGAATTTCTTTACCATAATTATTTTTGTTTTTATCAGCCATATTTTGGACGATTTCAAAAGTTTCTTTATCAATGATAGCAGGACAAGCACCCTCTACGACTATCCAGTCCTCTTTTGCATTTCTTCTACGATACTTCATTTTATAACTAACTTTATATTGTTTGCCTTGTGCTAAATTACCAATGTAAGTTGGGTTTTGTAAAATATCTCTAATAGTAGAACTTTGCCATAAACCATAAGTCATAGTTGGATTTTTATAGACTTTTCCTTTATAAACACTTGGACTTGATATGTTTTCATCAGTTAAAGTATCACTAATTGCTTTAATTCCCATACCACTTTTAGCCATATTAAATATTCTTCTAACAATAGGTGCTACTTCTTCGTCTATAATAAGTTCGTGTTTGTCGTATGGAATATTTTTCTTATAGCCATAAGGAACTGTTCCACCCATAAATTTACCTAACTTTTTTTGTGAATTAAGAGTTGCTTTTACTTTTTTTGATGTGTCTTCAACATACATTTCATTAAGCATTGCTTTTAACATCAATTTATTATTATCTTTATGTTTGTCAAAACTATCATAGTCATCACTTATTGCATAATATCTAACATTTTTTTTAGGAAAATATTCAGTAGCAAAAATCATACTTTGTGCCATATTACGACCTAAACGGCTTAAATCTTTAGTAATTACCATATTAATTTTTTTGTCGTCAATATCTTTTAACATACGATTAAAACTATCTCTATCAAATTGAGTTCCACTAACTCCATCGTCAATGTAAGTTTCAACTACTTCTAAATCATTTTTGATAGCATATTCCATAATGTAATCTTTTTGATTAGAAATGCTTTCACTCTCACTTTTTCCGTCCTCTAAATCTTTTAATGATAATCTTAAATATATACCAACTTTAAATGCTCCGTTCATAATTTTTTCTCCTTTCATATTTAACGGAACACATTTTTAATATACATATTTATTATACCACTTTTACCCTTATTTCTCAAGGTTTTCAGTGATTTTCTCGTTAAAATATGCGATTAAAAATTGTTCCAAAATTTCTTGTAAAGTTTTACCATTTTCATTAAATGTACTTGTTATTTTCATAAGTTCACCTTTGACTTATGCCGACATAAGAATTTTATTAAATCCTTTCTCTTTCCTTAAGGTACTTACAATATAGCATTTAAAAATAGACATAATCTCGTTCATAAAAATGCTGTAAATGTTCCAAAATTAAAACGAAAAAAAGCCCATAAAATGAGGGCTGACTTAAAAAATGCTACCTATTTTTCGAGTAAAATAAGCAAAAAAAGTTATAATTATTTATGATATTTTTTGATACTCTATGATACTTTGTGATACTTTCCCTATGCGTGTATGTGTTATAATAATGAAAGAAAAAATATATTTAAAGAAAAAAATATAAAAAAACTATAATATTATATTTATTTGTTTAAGTCGAAAAATAGGTATTAAAAAAGCCTGAAAGTCAATAGATATAAGGCTTTTATTGTTTCTAAAATAGAACATTATTTATAAGAAAGTGCACCTTTTTTTGAAGATGTTATTTGTTATAATTAAAGCACAAAGGGAAAAGATAACGCGTTTGAAACTTTGTAAAATAATTAAATGTTTAGAAATGAAAGGAATTGATTAAAATGGAAAAACACACATTTGGTTATGAAAAGAATTATTTAAAGGGGTTTGATAGTAGTAAGTGCTTTGGCTATCTTGAAGAAGCAGTAATGGACTATGAGGAATACATAGGAACATTTATTGAAGATTACATCTATAACGAGAAAGGCATTAAAAAAAATGATAATTTACTTGATAAATTATATGAAAATGCTTTAATTAAGTTTAACTATTTAAGTGTAAGCGATAATGAAATTAAAGATTTTGTTGATAATGAATTAAAAAATATGAAAGGAAATGATTAAAAATGAATAAAAATTTAGAAAGATTTATACCAATATTTAATACTTGGAAAGGACAAGTTGATAAAGTAATGCTTGAGAATAACATTGATAGCATAGTTGCAGAACACGAATTTTACAGCCATTTAGCATTTATTTATGACACTATTAAAGGTGGTAAAACTATTTATGACGCATTTGGCGATAATTTAGACGAAAGCGAAGATTACATTGTTAATTATGATATTATTAATGACTTAATAAATGCTATTGATAATTGCTATTATGTAATTGGAACTCTTAATAATAAAAAAGTTATGGTTATTGACGATAAAGATAGTTATTATCTTGACGAAACAAAAATAAAACTTTAAAACTAAAATACAAAGGTTGTCTTAAAGATAGCCTTTTTCTATGGTATAATATTATTGGAGGGCTACATTATGGGAAAAAGACATAATACCTTAAGCGACGACATTTTTAGAAACTCTAAATATGTTAAAGCACTTGAAAAAGAACTAGGTATTGATAATTTTAGAAAAGAATATAAAGAACAATACGACATAATGCTAAACATCTATAAGACCTTTATTTTGATTAACAATATTATTTTTGCTGATAGTAATAAATCAATAAACGATAAAATATTTGAAATAGAACTTGAACTTGAAAAATGTTTATTTGGCTCTAATGATAACGATAGTGAAAAATACCAATACAGCACTAGAACAATTAAAGGGCTACTAGATAGCAATTCAAGAATATTATTTAATAAGTTTATTGAGTGGTATGACTATTTAATGAATATTAATAAATTAGACCAAGTAAAACAAGATGTTGAAGAATTAATGAATAAATTAGAGTATGTTGGCTTTGATAATGTCATTAAAGGCAAAATTGAGTATAAAAAAAATAAAGATAGTAATTATAAAATCTTTATTAGTAAGTTTAATAATTTGTATGCTGAAAATAAGACATTTTTAGACCAATACAAGCATGATTATAATAATACCTATGGAATTGACTTAAGCGATAATGAAATGCTAGAAATAGCCTTTATTTACGATATGGTGGCTAGTGCTAATAACGGACTTGCTTACTTCTATTCAAGCGAAGATATTAGTAATTATAACTTAAGTGAAAAATCTAGTTATAAAGATTATTATAGTGCTTATTTAAGTGCTTTAAATATTGATTTTTGCGACAATACTTTATTTGAAGAAAATACCGAAATATTTATGCAAAGATGTTTTAAAACAATTAAAAGAATAGAAAAACAAGGTAAAGATGTTTCATTAAATAAGTTTATTGCTAATTTTGATTATTATTACTTTAGAGAAAACTTTAGAATAATTGCAAATAAGCCTGATACTATTAAAATTAAAAATGATTTATTAAATAAAATTGTTAAAGATTTAATAGAAATCTATAATTTAATAGAAAATGAGGAAGAAATAGAAAATAACTATCAGTTGGCTTTTGATAAGGTGCAAAATATAATTGATAGAAATAAAAACTTTTTTGAAAGGTTGAGTTAATTATGAAATCAGTAAATACAATAAAAGTTATGAACGAAGAACAAAAGATAAAAGATTTAATGAAAGCTGACAAGAGCCATAATTATTTATTCTATAAAAAGGCTTATTCTTTTGTTGAAAATTATATCTTAAGAAAAATAAAAAGCATAGATATTAAAGAAGTCATACCAAAAGGCGAAAAAATAAGATCAAGTGTTGAAAAGTTTTACTATGAAGAAATGGAGAGTAATGCTGTAATGCTTACAATATTATTGGCAAAAGTTGATTTTGAAGAAAATAAATCGCCACTCTTATTAAAAGACAATGAGGTTGGTTTTCTTGATAGCAAAGATTTAACTATTAAAAAAGATATTGGTAATAGAATATTTGATATTATTTATAAAAAATATACATTTGAAAATAAAGTTGAAGAATATTTTGAGAAGTATTTAATACCTATGCTTAATAAGTTAAATGATAATAAAATAATTACTTATAATGTTAATTCCAAAGATAAGGAAATACAATTATTAACTAATAAAACAACTGAACTTATAAAATTATTTATTAATAATAAAATTGGTAATTGCATTAATTTTTCATTATTCAAGTATGCTTTTAATGAAGAAGAAACTTATAGATTTAACTTTCTTTATAATGACAATGAAAATGCAAGAAATAATTTTGTTGAGATAGTAAAAGATTTTTTAGAAGATAATTATAATAAAATGGAATTAAAGGCAATGAGTAAAGAAACAATGGAGCAATACATTGAGGCAGTAGAAAAATAAGGGCTACTACCTTTTTTATTTGCATTATTTTTGGGTAATAATAAATAGTGCTTAATTAAATCAATTAAATAGTATTCTAATTTTAAGCAAAATAAAAGAGTATGTTTTTTACATACACCTTTTATACATCTATTTTTCTTCTTTTGTTTCTTCTTCTAATTCTTCAAATAATACTTTAATAGGAACTCCTAATACTTTTGAAATGTGGTATAAAGTATTTAAAGAACAAGTTTTAAATGTATCATTTTCTAAATCGCCGATAAAGTTTTCACTGAAACAACACTTTTCGGCAAGTTGTTTTTGCGTCCAACCTTTATTTTTTCTTTGCTTTTTAATATTCTTGCTTACCCAATAATAAATGTAGTTGTTATCTTCTTTAGATACTTTCATTTCTCACCACCACATTTTAATTATCTTACATTTTTTTATAACTTAACCACTCCAAATGGGTGGGGTTATGGTATAATAGTATTGAAAGGAGGATACCAAATGAAAAGAAATGATTACCAAAAGTTATTTAATGAATTATTAAAATTAAATAAGGGTGCGAAAAAAGACTTCACACTTCAGCAATTTGAAAAGGCAATCGGTGGAACACTCCCTAAGTCTTATCTTAATAAAAGTTATTTAAAACAAAGAAGTCCCGTTGGAAAATTTTGCAAGGAAAATAACATAGAGGTTAAATTAAATGAGCCAATATTTATTTTTGAAAAAAAATAAAATCAAAGAAAGTGAGGTTATAAATATGGCTTTAATTAAATGTAATGAGTGTGGAAAGGAAATGAGCGACCACGCAAAAATATGCCCTAATTGTGGCTGTCCTTTTGCTATGGCAAAAGAAGTAAATAAAGAAGAAATCGAAGAATATAACTTGAATAAAACTGATATTCTATGGTATGAAAAGTTAGGCAAAGAAATACCTTTACAAGAAATCAAAAGTTTTCAAAAAAAATATCAAATGTGGGTAATGATGGGAGTATTTTTATGTTTTTTACCATTAATACCTTATTTTGAATATAAGCAACAAGATAAGCCAAAAACTGCACGATGTTTTTTAATGGCATTTATTATGTGGCTAATTGCTGGTCTAATTATTATATTGATATTTCCTTTAATAATGGAATAAGAATGTTAATGATACTATAAGAATGTATAAAAATGGTAAGGCTATAAATAATATTATGGGCTATAAAGTAAATATGATTTAATTAATATTTTAAAGAAAAATGGAGAAAAAAATAATGAAAGTGAGGTTATAAATATGGCTTTAATTAAATGTAATGAGTGTGGAAAAGAAATAAGTGATAAAGCGAAAATGTGCGTTAATTGTGGCAACCCTATACAGCCTTTAGATGACGACTATTATGATATTGTATTTAAAGTAAATGAAATGTATGATGCTTTTGATAATAATGATATTGTAGATAAAGTAAATGAAATGTATGAAGATTATAAAGACAGACATTTTGTATCTAAAAGAAAAAAATATGACGAAATAAAAACATATAAAGGTGTTATGATTTCAAAAACTAATCCAGAGAAAGATATGTTTAAAATTGATTTGTTAAATAAATTAGTTGAAGATAATTAAAAAGAGTTAATTTATAAAAAGATATAAATGAGTGTGAGGAAAATAAAATGAAAAAAATTAGTTTAGTATTATTATGTGGGGTTATTTTGTTAGGTGTATGTGGTTGTGGTAATGATAAAAGCAATGAAAATAAAAATGACATAACAGGTAATTATAGCATTTCTTTTACAAATGACGATATCGAGTGGAAAGGTACCTTAAAATTATTTGATAGTAATGAGTGCTATATTGAAACACATCGTAAAAGAGATTGGCATACTACCGACAACGAAACAGCCGATTGTAATTATAATGTTTTAGATAACGAAATAACTTTTAAATATCGTGTACTCGGCGAAAACTACGAAACTGATACTTGCACTATTGCAAAAAATGGACTTGAGTGTGAGCATTTATTATACTTATATGCTTATAATAAAGATATATGGAAGAAAAATAGTTAAGTAAATCTATATACGAGTAACCTAGTGAAAGGAGTTTGATTTTATGGCTTTAATTAAGTGTGTTGAGTGTGGAAAAGAAATGGATTCTAGTGATAAAAAGTGCTTAAAATGCGGAGCAAATGTTGCAGACATCTTTTTACGGGAAAATACAAAAGATAGTTTGCTAACTTTGGTTGACGAATATGCTTGGTTTTGTAGTGATTTTTTTACGGGAGAAATCCCAACAGATTTAACCTCCGATTATGGAAGAAGTAACAATTATTATTTAGAAAACTTTAATGTTTTATTTGGAACAATTTATAATAATGAGGAATTTGTTAATCTTGTAAAAAAATATGCAGACCTAGAAATTGCGGAAAAGCAACTAGAGAAAAAAGGTTTTAGTTTTCTTTCTAAATCTTATAGTGAATATTTTGATGAACAAATGAAAATAAAAGAAAAAATAGAAAAAATTGTTGATACATTTTTTTAAACAATTAAATCAAATAATAGAATGTTATTCTTTTTATAAGAAAGTGAGGTAATGATATGAAAAAAATATTTAAAATTATAGGTATAATACTAATTGTTATACTTATATTAGTTGGTGGTGTTTTTGGATATATAAAGATAAAACAAAGTATGATGAATAACGAAAGAAGAAATGCAAAAACTTTAATGGAGTATGTAAAAACACATAGTTGGAAATATTTAAATTGTTATGATAGTGAGTGTTTAAATATGTCTTTTGAAGAAAATAAGTTTGTATGTGATATAGATTATAACAATATAAAAGATTTTCAAAGTGATTATTTTGTAACAAAAGATAATGCAGTATATGATATATCTTTCTATGAATTATATAGTAATAATCAAAATTGTAAAAAAAGAGAAATTGACATTGATATAAAAAATATACAAGATTATTATATCTTTAGCAAAGATAATAAAGTTTATAATATAAGAGATTTAGAAGAACAACGGACAAGTGATTATTCACAAATATATTTAGCAGATAAAGACATAAGAAAAATAATTGATAGTGATTATAACTATGATAATAAAGAAATAAATGTATTGGTTTTTAAAAACAACAATATATATAAACAAGTGTATAATTATAGTGGTTCTACAATATCACAATTAAAGAAAGAAGAAATATACAAGTCATTAGAAAAATATGGAAATGTAAAACATATAAATTTAGCAAGTAATTATACAAGTAATAGTGGTAAAAACTATCAATTAGAAGATAATACAATAATAAATATTGTAAGTGATAAAGGTTATTATTATTTAGATGAAGTAAAAACAGATGAGTGTAGCAAATATAAAGATATAGAGTGCAAGTTGGAATTAAAAGAAAGTGAAATATATAAAAAGTTTAGTAAAGATATTAAGTTTATAGGACAACAATACACAATATTAAGTGATAACTCAGTAATAAAGACAAGTTATTTAACTTATTCATTAGATAAAGATTTGAAAAGCAATAAGTAAATCTATATACGAGGTGGCGACCGATTTTTGAAAAGTCAAGCCCCTAATTACTTAACCCCATCCGTATTGCTCGGTAGTGGTGGAAATATAGAAGTTGTGCGATGCACAACTTTTTTATATTGTCAATAGGTTTCAAACTGGAATATATGGGCTTGGTTCAACTTTAAGCACTACCATAGCAATTACACTATGTTTAAGGTAACACTTGTTAAATGCCTTATATTGCCTTATATGAGGTGTTTTTTGTTTGCCCTAAAAGGTGCTTGCTACCCTATGAATTGATACAAGTATCTTTTGTATATTTTCGGTTGTTCTTGTTTCCTCTTAAGTAAGGGTAAGTGTTTATTGCTACCCTATAATACACTGGAGGTACGAGAAAATGAAATATTACACTACAAAGGAAATTAGTTGTATGTTAGCACTATCAATTAAGACTATTCAAAAATTAGTAAGAGATAAACAAATAGTTGCTTATAGAATTGGTGGACGATATTTAATTAAAGAAAGTGATTTAATTGATTACATACAAAATAAAAAAGCATAGACTTAACAACAACTATCAAGTCAATTTAAAATTATAATGTAAAAAATAATCTTGGAGGGAGGAAATGAAAGACAAAATTAAGTTTGAAGATATTTTTGATTTAACTGATATTGAAAAGACATTTGAGCAAACAATAGAATACGACCTTTTAAAGTTAATGGAAAAATGGGAAAATGAAAAGAAAGACCAACAAAGAAGACAACAATTAATAAACGAGGAAGACGAACACATAAAGGAAATAGTAAGAAAAGTATTAAAAGAAGAATTGCAAAAGATGTTAAATAGTAAAGGCTTGTTTGGAGAAAAGTTTTTTAGAGAGTTAGAATTACAAGGATTTAGTCGTAATTGTATTGGCTGTTTGTATGCTGAAAAAAATTATGCTATGGCTAAAAGAGAATATTAGAATAATAGATAAAGATAGAAGAAATTATCTAAATTGCTATTTTACCCTTTATTTATAATGTTTTCTTATAAAAATAGAGGTGTCATACTTGCTACCAATAATAATAAACTTGGTGGCATTTAATGACACTTTAAAGGGGGTTTTATGAGTGATAATAATATTAAATATTTTGTTATAGACGCCAACAGTGGCGAAGTTATAATTGATGTTTATGATAATCAAAGTTTAAGTGTAATTGAAAAAAAGAAAACTGATTATCTTAATGCTACCATAGAACTAAATAAAAAAAAGACTTTTGTTAAATGTTATTGTCTTCCTTGCTTGGAACTTGTTAATGTAGATTTAACACCTTTTGAAAGCAAAATATTATTAGTTATGGTATCTAATTTAGGTTATGGTATTTATAATGGAATAGTTATTAAGAAATGTAATAATAGATTTATGAACTTTATGACAAGTAAAGATATTATAGAAATAGTTAAATGTGAAGATAGCACTTTTAAAAGAGCAATAAAAAAATTTAGAGAATTAGAAATATTGCAAACAAAAAGAAAAGGAAATAAGAATATTTATATCTTAAACCCTTTTCTATTTGCAAAAGAAAAAAGAATACCTAAAACATTATTTGAAATGTTTAGAAATAGTAAATACAATTACTTAAATGAGTAAATGCACCACCTATAATAAATAGTATAAATAAAGAGATAAGATTAAAGTTCTTATCTCTATTTACTTACTTATTTATTAATTCATTATAAAGTTTTCTTTCTTCAACATTGTTTTTCTTGAACTCCATAACAAATAAGGTTGTTAATTCTGTTAACTCTTTCTCTAAAAGTTTTCTATCTTTATTACTTAATTTATTTTCTATTAGCATTTGTCTTAACATAACAACTTCAATAAACATATTATTCATATCTTCAGTAATATTAAATCTTAAATCGTTTAATTTAGTATTTTTTTTCATTTTGTATAACTCCTTTATAATTTTATTGTATATCTTAAATGTGCTCCGATATAGATTATATAATACTTTGATTATTTTTTTCACTTTTATGTGTATGTACTGAAGACCAAGCTCGTGAAGGATTTAGTTTGCCAGAGCAAAAAGAACGATTAGAAGCTTACTGTAGGTTAAATAATTTTGAAATAGTAGATTATTATGAAGATGCTGGTATTAGTGCTAAAAAAGGAAACTATAGACCTGAATGGGAAAGATTAAAAGAAGATATTAAAAGTAAAAAAATAAATACAATGATTGCCTTAAAACAAGATAGAATTACTAGGAGTATTTATGATTGGGAAAATATATTAAGTTTTTTAGAAGAAAATGAAGCTTATTTAGATTTTGTATATGATGATATTAATCCGACTACTTCAAATGGAAGAATGATTTCACGTATTATGATGAGTGTATCTCAAAATGAAATAGAAAGAACTTCTGAAAGAACTAAAGTTGGACTTGCTGGCGCAATAAAACAAGGACACATTCCACATCAAGCACCAATTGGTTATAAATATCTAGATAAAATGCTTGTTCCTGATAAATCAACTAAAGATATTGTTATCAGAATTTTTAATTTGTATCATACTGGACTATCATATCAAAAAATTGCTAATTTATTTAAAGAAGAAAAAGTTCTAGGTAAAGAAAATTGGAGAGATAATACAATTTTACATATTATTGAAAATGAAATATATAAAGGAGATTTCATTCATGGGAAAAGAACTAAAAATCCTACGTATTATGAAAACGTTGTTGAACCAATTATTAGTAAAGAATTATGGGAAGAATGCCAACATCAAAAAAGAAATAACTCAAGAGCATATTCTAGAACTTTGACTTATATATTTTTACAAAAATGTCTATGCCCTAAATGCAGAGGAATTTTATGTTAATAAAAGAGATAAAGAAAAAGACGATGACTTTGATCTATAAGCTATCGTCTTTGACTATTACTATGTTGATTATTTAAAGAATCAGTTTGATTTCTCATCTCTATTAAAGTTTGTTGCAGTTGTTGTGGATCAGCATTAATTGTTCCAGTGTTATTTCTTGTTGCATTATATAGTATTTGACTAATATCACCATTATACTTTTCCAGATCTTTCCACAATAATTCTTCTTCAATATACTGTTTAACTGAAATATCTACACCATTACTTAATGTAACTCTACCATTTGCAGGTATATGTGGTGCATATACTTCTTGAATATATTGTCTTGCTGATATTTCAACTCCATTAGGAAGTTTTACTTTTTTCTCAAGTAAAGCAGGATTTATAAATTCAGTTATTTCAACAGGATTTATTTCATATTTTTCATCACCATTTTCAATTGAAACAACACCCAAATTATTTCTAGTTCGTTCTGCCATATATCTTGGGAAATCTCCATTATATTTTTCTTGACACTCGAACATTACACCTTCTTCAATAAATTGCTTTACTGGCAAAACTGCCCCATTATCTAAAATAACGATTCCATTTTTAGGTAATTGTGGGCAAACTATTTCTTGAATATATTGTCTTGCTGATATTTCGGCACCATTTGGCAATTTCATTTTTCTTTTCATTAAAGCTGGATTAATTATTTCTGGTAATGTTTGAACATTTAGAGAATTCATATCAATAGATTTTGTTGATACGGCTTTATCGTTTTGTGGCTGTTTAATTTTTGTTTCTACTTGTCGTGCTTGCTGTTGTTTTTGTGCTTCTCGTTGTGCTGTCATAGTTCTCATTGTTTCTCGTGCTTTAGTATCAAAGCAAAATTTCTCGCTATCAATTCCATATTGTTTAGCATTATTTTTTATTTCTGCTTGAACAGAACTTATAAAGTTTGGATCATTTTTTGAAATATTTACTGATAATTGTTGAATAATAGTTTCTAAATCATAGCCACTAAATGTTATTTGTTTACCATTTCTAACGTTCATATTTATTGCATCCATATCTTTATAACTACCATTGCATACTTGAGGTAAAGAACTTATCATTTTATCTCTTAAAACTCTATATATATTTTGTTTAAACCGTGAGGATCTCACATCTTGTAAAGTATAACCTAATCTATCATTTACGGTTGTTGGATTATATTTTGTTCCATTTCTTTGAGCAACTTTTTTATCATTTTCTTCATATGATAAATATCTTCTTTCTAAATCAGCAATTAGTTTTTCAGTTGATTTCATTGCGATATATTCTTGAAAAAGCATTTTTTGTCCTTGATAAGTTATTTGCTGATTACGATGATTCATTATCCATTGTTTTGTTACTTTTCCAATTGAACTCTCAAGTACTTTTGCTCTAATTTCATTGAAAGAATGCCTTTGTCCATCAGGTGTTTTTGCAGGTTCTGAACCATAACCAATCCAACCATCAATTTTTCCAGTAAGAACAGGAGGTTCTTTAGCTCTTGAAACTAATTCTGGATGTTCTCTTTTTATTTCTTGTAATATTTCTACATATTTAGTTAGATTCTCGGTAGATGAATATATTACAATAGTGTCATCTCTATCTGCATATTGATCGAATTTAAAATAATATGGTAAATTATGCTCATCACATTTTTCAACCAAATATGTAGTCATTTTATATGTATCTAGTGATTCGGTATCCAAGTATAGCCTATGTTCTACATTAGGGTATTGATCTTTTTTTGCAGTTAAGTATCTAGAACAGACATGAATCCATCCACTACCGCCTCCAAAAGATTTCCAACTATATTTTTCTAAAGCATCCTCTAATTCTTTATCACCCTTACTACCATAAAAAATCTCATCTGCTTCTTTCATCGTAGATACATCAGGAATATTTTTTAAGTAGTTTCTCATTTTTATAAAATCTTGCCCATAACTTCCTTGTTTATATAATTCAACGAATTCATCTTTGGTCATAGCAACAATACTATTTTTCCATTTATTAAATAACATTGCATAAAATCTATCTGCATCTTCACGATAGTATTGTCCTTTATTGTGTTCTTTTTGGACTGTTTTAGTTAATTGATCATAATAACCTCCAAAACATTTTGAATTATTTGCATAAGCGTTTATTAGTTTTTCAATTACACTTATATCGTCAATAGGGTTATGAATTTGATTATATAATTCCATTAATTCCATATTTACCTCCGACTATTATCAAACATTTTCTATACTTTCAATATTATCTTGTTTTCCAAGTTTATCTTGAATTTTTTTATCTTCATCAGCAATAATTTTCTTAAAATTCAAAATATCACTTATTTTTTCAAACTCTTCAATATTTTGGTCATATGTTCCTACAATTTTAAAATAATTATTATAAGTTAATTCCCAATGAGTAAATCTTTCAGGGTTTTCTTCAGTAAAATAATTGTTTTTTAAATCTCTCAAATCACAACTTTCAAGATTCTTGGTTAAATCATATGAGTTTTCCAATTCTTCTTCATAAGTATCAATAGTTTGCTCTCTATCATTTTCTAAGCTTAAGTATGTGTGAGAAACAATTTTTTTCCAATCTGATTTTTCTTTTTCAAAATTATAATTGCTAATTAACTCAATACTTGTAGTTATAGGCATACCAACATCTATATCGCCAGAATTCCAATGAAAATGTTCAATTTTTAATTGATTAATTTCAAATGTATTCTTTTTTCTATCAACTTGAATATTATCAATTGCATTACTAAAATCATCAAATTCGTTATTCATATCAATTCCTCCACTATTATAATTATAACATTATTTTTATCAATTTTATCAAATTGCTTTAATATTTGTTAAAATTACGCTCTTATTGTTATAGAAGTTAGTTGTATTAACTTATATAGTGATAGTTTCAAATTATTTTATATATCGCTCCATTTGAAATCAACTTACGGACTTAAAAGTTCGTAAGTTTTTATTTTATATAAAACTTAAAAAGTTCTCTTTCTAGAAAGGAGGACTTTTTTCATGCTTGAATTTAAAGTAATTGAAAAACTAAAAACTAATAAAGATTTAACCGGCATCTTAAAAGACTTTAAATACAAGGTTAAATTAGGACAAATAAAAACTATATTGCACACCAATCTACAAGTAATAATACCTACTGAATACCAAATTACATATCCTACTGCTCTTACAATACTTGAATACAAAGTTAATGAAATATCAAATAAGCCATTTTATATTAAGGAACATAATCAAAAGTATAATTTTAAAGAAATTGCACAATTTTTGAAAAAATTTTAATTTTAGACTATACATTTTGCTTATTTGGGAGGAAACATATGAGAGGTATTTTAATATTTCTCGAAATTTAATGAAAGGAGGAAAACTATGAGATGTGGTATTTATGTAAGAGTTCTTACATAATACATAGGCAGACACATTATCTTCTTTAATTTCAAGTAATTGCTTATTTATACTAAAACCATAATGTCCCATATCACTACCAATTTTGAATTTATTATTTGGTAGATTATCTTTAATCATCTCGCCAGTTTTAAGAATAAATTTGATTTTATATAAATCTTCTATACCATTATCTAACTTCTCGCCAATAATAATTCTATCTACTAAATTATTGAATATATCTTCATTAAATTTAGTTAAACCTTTATATTGTTTTAAGGTTTTTGTAATATTATTTATTTGTTCTAATTTTTTTCTACGAGATAATTCTAAATCTTTATTATCTGCAAGTTTATTTTCTAACTCTTTAATTTTATTAGTTATTTCTATTTCTTTATTATTTAGTATTTCTTGTGATATTTTATTATCTAATTTTAAGTCAATTAAATTAGATAATCTATTTTGAAGATTTAAAATATTTTCTTTTATTTTATCCGAATTGAAGTTGTTATTTTCATTAATTACTTCATCAATTTTCTTAATAAAAGTATTAATATATTTATCTTTATTTTCAAACAATTTATTATAAACTTTAATAAATATATCTTCCAATTCTTCTTGTTTATAATGAAGTAAATTAGAACACTCAATTTGATTTCTATGACTTCTGCAAACCCAATAAGCTATTTCTTTATTATTACTTCTAATTTTATATGAACGTCTTATAAATCTTTCTCCACACATACCACAATAGATTTTACTACTAAAAGGGTATTTTCTACTGAACTTATCTCTATTGCCATCAGGTTTAACTATCTTACTTCTTTTTTCTAATAGTTCTTGACACTTATTCCATAACTCACGAGATACAATACCCTCGTGATGATTAGAGGTAAAATATTGTTCTTTCTCGCCATAATTAACCTTTCTTTTATGAGATATTACATTATCAGAATAATATTTACCACTTCTTAAATCGCCAACATATTTTTCGTTTGTTATTATTCTTCTTACCGATGCATGACACCATTTCCTACCTGTTGGACTAGGTATTCCAAGTTCATTTAAATTAAGTGTAATAGTTCTAAAACCAATTCCTTTAGAGTATTCTTCAAAGATATAGATAATAATATCTTTTTTGCTTTCATCAGGATGTATTATATCTTTTTCTTTATCATATAAATAACCAAATGGTGCATACTTACCAACCATACCACCACGTTTCATTTTCATTCTAACACCGGCTTTAACATTTTCTGATATAGATTCACTCTCAGCTTGAGCAAATGCACTATATAGAGTTAAAAATAATTCATTTGACAAACATAGTGTATGGATGTTTTCCTTTTCAAAAAATACATCAACTTTATGTTCTCTAAGTAGTCTAACACAGTTTAAAGTATCAACAGTATTTCTTGCAAATCTTGAAATAGATTTTGCAATTATTAAATCTATTTTTCCATTAATAGCGTCATTCATCATTTGATTAAATTGTTCTCTTTTTTTAGTTTGTGTACCAGTTATACCTTCATCAGCATATATTCCTACGAACTCATAATTTGGATTTTCTTCAATCATATTTTTATAATGTATTCGTTGAGATTCATAACTTGTTTTTTGATCTTCGTTATCAGTCGAAACTCTACAATAAGCACAAGCACGTATTAATTTTATTTCTCTATTTTGTTTTATACATATAGTTTTTAAAGTTGGTTTTATTATTTCTACATTGTTATTATTCATTTATTCCTTTCTTAATAATTGTTGAATAATAGCATATTTCAAATAATATTTCATTATGCAAAACCATAATTAGAATTGTTTAATTTATTGTATTTTGCATATTCATTTTCAATTTTATTTTTAATTTTTTTGTACTCTATATCATTAATTAAGTTATTATCTTTTATAAATTCTAACATAGCAAGTTCAGCTATATAAGCTCTTAAATATTCATAATGTTTATCACTTTCTTTCATCATAATTTTATTACCCCTTTAAATTCTTAAACAATTCATTTCATAGTTAAGCACCAACTTTCTTTAAACTTCTTTAAAAATTATAACGCGCTTATTTATTTTTTACAGCCACTTAAACAAAAAAAGATAGCAAAGTTATAGCTATCAAAATTAGAAAAATAATAAAAATTTGTGTCGTGGTTTCAGTCATAATTAAGATACAAAATGGCCGAAGTTTAGGCCATAAAAATTGCAATATCTTAAAATCTAAAGTCAGCAGGATAAGACCTGTTTACAAACAACTCACCAGTGGTGAGTTTTCCCTTATTTCATAAGGGTTTAGTAAAAATATTAGTGTTTACATTTTAAAATATTGTTATACAATCGTTAATTTTTGTTTCTTATAAAATAAGGGGTGTATAACAATCGTACACACTTTTTAGATAGTAAAAATTGCAATTTTCGGCTAAAATCAAGACGTTATTTCACTGATTTATAGTCTATCTTACGGCCATAAAATTATAATATTGGGGAATTGGTTGAATATGAAAAAGATACTAATCTCGTTATATAATTAGTACCATTGATAATTGTATCTACACCCAATTATTTCATATTCTACTTTATTGTATCACTCATTTGTTTTAAGTTAATAAGGATAAAATGTCTGATAAATAACGCTAAAAATGTTGTATAAAATCTCTGTGAACTATTGTAAACACTGAAATTTATATAAGCGATATTTATATGTCATTTAGTATAATTACAGACTTATTTAATTTTTTCAATCGTAAAAATATTTGATAAATTAGAAATTAATGTTATAATTGTTATAGAAAGTAGTGTGATTTTAATGACAACTATTTATCTAATAAGACATTCAAAGCCATTAAAAGTTAATAATACTTTTAATAATGATAGTTTGCAAATTCAAAATGAAAAATCATCTCTTTCAATAGAAGGTGAACAAATAGCACAAGAAAAACTTAATAAAAATGAATTTGATAATATTGATATTCTATTTTCATCAAATTATGTAAGAGCTATACAAACAGCAAAGTATTTATCCACTAAAGATGATTTAGAGATTAATGTTATTAGCGATTTGGGAGAAAGAAAATTTGGAATAAATTCTTGGAATGAACTACCTGAAAGCTTTGAAAGAAAGCAATTTTTAGATGAAAATTATAAAATTGGTAATGGTGAAAGTCAGAAAGAAGTTAGTAATAGAATGTATTCTACTATTATGAAAATTTTAAGAGAAAATAAAAATAAGAGGATTGCTATTGTCAGTCATGCAACTGCAATTTCATACTTGCTAAAAAAATGGTGTGATATACAAGTTGTAGATGATAAATTAAAATATAGTTTTAATAACAATATATTATTAAACGGATATTTCAACTATTGTGAAACTTTTAAATTAGAATTTGATGATAATTATGAGTTAATAAGTATACAAAATATAAATCTTGATTAGGATGTGATTATATTGAAAAAAATTATTGATTTGATTGCTGAATCTGGTAATCATAAAGATGAAAAATTACTTGATTATATTAGAAAAAATTATTTAATTAAAAATTATATTACAAATTTATGTTTTATTACTGGACAAGGTGAAGATTATGAACATCATACTCAACCCAGTGCAGATGAACTTAGAACATTAATGTTTGAAAAAAATGATAAAAAAACTTTGTATTTTTTAAGATCATTTTTCTTTGATAAAGATAGAGAAAATTATTTAAAGTTAATGGAAGATGTTTGCAATGCAGATATTCAGATATTTAAAACTGATCAGGTTGAAGAACATGTAACTAATGATAAAAATTGGACTAATAAATATTGTCATTTTATTACACTTAATGCTTTAGAAAAATAAGTTGGGAGTTGAAGATTTTGAATCATTTTGAATATAGAATTTATGATAGTGTTTATGATGATATGGTTTCTGGCAAGAAAACTATTGAATTCCGTTTACTAAATGAAAAAACTGAAAGCATTAAAATTGGCGACGAAATAAAATTTAGTGTTCTTGATAATGATAGTAAATATATTTTAGTTGAAGTTATAGATAAAATTATATATGAAAATGTTGATTTATTATGGGATAGTAAGGACAATATAAATAATACTCTTAACTATTCTAAAGAAGAATTTATAAAGACTTTTTATAATATATTTGGAAAGGAAAAAGTTGTGAATTCTAAAATTGTTGGCATTAAATTTAAAATTAAAGGATTTAAAGATTAGGAGATGTAAAATCAATATGAATTGGGATGAAATGCTTAGAAGAATGCAAGAAATAAATTTAACAATAAATAACGGCTGTGATTTACAATATTTAGAAGAAAATTTAAAATTCGTATTTGAAGTTGGTAAATTCTATAATAATTATTGTGGTTCTTTATCAGTATCAAAAGAAATTGCAAATCAAATTAGACAAAGTTATCAATTCTTTTCTAGATATTTAATTGCCTATATGGCTAAAAAATATGATAAGCAATTGGGTTATCAACTGGAATCAGATGCTCCAGTAAGTCATTTCTTTAATAATACTATAAATCTTTCAAAAAAAATGATTGGCACGACTGATTTTGAACATATTATGTTTACTATTTTTCATGAATTTAGGCACAAAATGCAATATGATGATATAAACAATATGCATACAGATATCAATAGTATTTTATCAATTGATCCGTCAACAGTTGTTTTATTAAAAGAAAAAGCAACACAAATTGATTCTCAACTTTACAATTCTAATCATGATTGCTTTATCATGGAACATGATGCAAATTTGTTTGCTCTATCTGAATGTGATTTATTTATAGATAAAAAAAGATTAGAGCAAGATTATAGTGAACTTGGCGAAACAAATAATTATATTAATGCTATAATTACAGGAACAGATTTATCAAGTGAAGAATTTCATGATAAACAGCATTTGCCTATTGTTTATGAACAGGATTATAGATACAAAAAATTTATATTGGGTAAACTAGTTCCAAGTAATTCCATGTTAAGTCTAATATATAATCCTAATGGCACACCAAAGACTTATGAAGAAATCCAAGAAGAAAAGAAAAAACTAATTGAAAAATATAAAGGACAAGTTGTTGATAGAAAGACTTCTACAACGAATTATGAACAATGGTCTAATCCTAAAAGAGCTGAAGAACATATTGAAGAAATCTTTAAATTAATAATTGCTAGTGATCCAATTTTAACTTTGCAAGAATATTTACATAAATTTAATACTATTGATAATAAATTAATAGCTAAACAATACTCTGACAGAGTTGTAAATCTTTTAATTAATTGTCCGCAACTTGTTGATTTATATAGCAAAGAAATAACTAGCATATTGAGAAATGAATTATTTAATGGAAACATAGATTTAGTTAAAGGAATAATAAATAATTTTCAAGGCAAAGAATTTATTAAAGAAATTCAGTCAATTCTTATCGTAATGAATATGAGTGTTGGAAGTAAAAAAGAAACAATTACTACTGAAAGTGACGAGTATGAGCAAAGAACTCAAGAAGAACAGCAAATTGTTACCGGCCAACAAAAAACTTCAAAATTTAGACCAATAATAAGCGAAGCTGTTAAAAAATCAGTTATACTTCATGATGACAAGCAGAAACTTCATGAAATGAAAGAACAATTGTTAAATTACCAAGAACAACAATCAGTGAATCAAGAAACAGAATATGAAGAAGAATCTCATGGTATGTCTATGTAATATGAAAGGAAAGAAATAATGAAGGATTATAAATTAAAAAAAGAAGAAATAATTCAATTAACAGAGTTAAAAGGTGGATGTATTGCCTCTGACAAGATAACTGTTGATGGATTACAAATTGGGTATATGTATAGAGAAAATCCATCAAATGAAACTGACAGTGGTTGGAGATTTTTTGCTGGAGATGAAGATGAAACATATACTAATAATTCAGATAATTTTGGTATTTTTGATTTAAATACTATATGCAACTATGATAGAACTATAATTTCGTATTTAAATTCAAATATAGGAACATCATTTGAAAAGATTGGCAATGAATTTAAGAAAATAGATTAAAAAAGTATCCACTTATATAGGTGGATATTTTATATTCAACAATTATTGTTTTAATTTAAAATATGCTAATTTATATTCCAAAAGATATTGTAATATTTAATTTGTCAATATTAACTTTCTCTTGTTTTATACCAGTACCAATAGTTATACTGGTATTTATTTTATAATCAAAATTTATTAAATCTAATGTTTTAAAATAATACGGTATATGTGTTCCATAGATGTATCTACTGATGACCAAAGAGATAATGGCTATTCCATTGATTCACAACTTAGAATGATGAAAGACTATCTGAAAAAAACAAAGAATTAAATCCATTGGAATGGACAAAACTAATGAATAACTATAAAAATACAGCAGAAGAAATTGTCTTAAATGAATATGTTTTTATATAAATAATCTTCAAAAAGCGGAAAAAATTATCAAAATAATTTAATCCTCTTTTTTGTTTCTTTGAATATGGAAATAAAATCTATGTCTAGCCAGCACTGAATTTGTACTCCCGCACAAATTCTTATATGTGAGAACCATTAAAATCCCAAATTTAAAAATAATTTTCTATTATAATTCAATATATAAATTTCCGAGAGACTTTTTTATCTCCGCTTATTTATAGGATTTTTATCTCCGCTTATTTATAGGATTTTAATAGTTTCTTCCATTTGCTGTACTACAGAATTTATAGCTATTTGATGATTAATGTCATAGTTATCTTGTTTTTCAGTATCCAATTTATAATCAATTTGTTTGTCAACAAAATCTTGTATTATAGTTGCATCATATCTATCTTTAGGTCTAGAATTTTTCTTAGAATTATATATACTTTCTAATGTTTGCATTTTATAAAAAGTTCCATTATGTTCTCTTATTTGATTTGAAAACATCATAGATGCATATTTACCGGAAAGATGATGTTCATTAACATACAAATCTTGATTTGAATCCTGATTTGGATAATAATATTCCTTTAATACAATTTCGTGATTAGGTAATCTGCTAAATAAAAATAATCCAATGCTCATAGGTGTATCTTTATATGTAACTTTATATTCATGACCATTAACTTCTTTATGATTCATATTACTTACAAATTCAAAGTCATCGCTATTTTGCACTAATTTATATAAAGCAAATAATTGATCTTCATTTATAAATAAATCTAAATCTCCGTGATATCTTTCTAAAGGATGTTCAGTTGCTAAATATCCCATCAAACCACCGGTATAAAAACAATCAAAATTTGTCTTAATTAACTCATTAAATCTATCGAATGTTTCAAGTACTAATCTATGATTTTCTGCTAATGGCATTTTAGGATACTCTAAGTTCATACTTTTAATCCAGTTTAGTCTTGCAATCAAATCATCTGCTGAATGATATTTATCGGGATTCAAAGATAATATTAAGTTAACATTTGAAAGGATATCATCAACAGATAAGATTTTTCTATTTAATAAACTATTTAAAGAAACTAATATAGTATCAATAGAATCATCAGTATCAAGATTCAATAACTTTTCAACTAAATTATCACACATTTTTGTATCCGTTATTTTAGATAACTCAGCAAACTTATATACAATATCTTTTACTAATTCCTTTTTTGTTTTATCCATACTCTAAAATCTCCTATAATAATTTTTTTAATTTGTTATATATAAATCTAGTTTGTTCATTTAAATGCTTATTTTCATCAAATTGCTTTTCAGTACCTTGTTTACAAAAGTCTTCAAATTCTAAAGTAACTAATCTAACATTTTCTTTATTAACTTTATCTTCAAAAATCTTTAATGCTGTATTCATATATCCTCTTACTGCACACCTAGCCATGGCTTTATAATAGGATTTTTCTGGTAAATCGGATTTTAAATACAATTCCATTGCAATATCATCTGTTACTGTTCTTGGATTAGAGATAATAATTTTATTACTTCTAAATACACCATGTGGTGCTGAATTACTAGGGCAATCAACTACCTCAGCATCTTCAGGTAATTCAACATCATAAATTGTATCCCCTCTAACTAACCATCTTAATATTTTTGATTCTGTACTAAAATTAAAGCCTCCCATTTTTTTAGGATCTAACTCTTTTGGATCCCATATTTTCGCTACATTCACTTCTCCCAATTTATATTCAAAATCTGATGCACCAGATTTTGTTCCAAACATTACTTTTAGATATTTACTCAAATAAACCACCTCTTTCTATTTACTATTAAGATACTTTATATCTGTTTCATTAAGTATTTTCATTTGAGATATTGCTATTTTATTAAGTCTAACAAGTCTTTCAGATTGATTTAATCCATCATTTATAAATACCGAATTAAGATTTTCTAAATTTGCTAAACATATTAATTCATTTATAGTTGCATGATCTCTAATGTTACCATCTAGATTCTTATTTTTATTTCTCCATTCTTTAGCAGTCATACCAAATAGAGCCATATTTAAAACATCAGCTTCTTCAGCATATACATAATTAATTTGTTCTTTTGTTAACTCATTAGGTATTAAATTCTGTTTTGTTGCATCAGTATGTATTCTGTAATTAATCTTTGAAAGTTCGCGTTTGGCATTCCAGCCGATCTGTTTTTGCTCTTCTGCTTTTAGTCTTTCAAACTCTTTAATTAAAAGCAATTTAAATTTTGGACTAATCCACATACCAAATTCAAAAGCGATATCTTTATGGGCATAAGTTCCACCATATCTTCCTGCTTTTGACATTATACCAATTGCATTTGTTTTTTCTACCCACTCTTTAACACTAATTTTATAACTATTTAAACCTGCTTGACTTTTAATTATGGCGAATTCGCCATAATTAAAATTAGGATTATGAATTTCTTCCCAAATACCTAAAAATTCGATAGTATTTCTATTTCTCAACCAATCAGATACGAAGAAATCACCATCTTTAGATTTAAGCATATCTGTAATAGAAATATAATCTTCATCTTCTATTTTAAAATAAGAAATTTTCTGATTTAAAACTTTTAATTCTGCCATTTATTCCTCCTCAATAATTTATTACTTAAAATTTTACTGTTTTTTTATATTGTTTTTCAAATAGTGACCTTTTTATTTTTATCTTAAAAGTATGCCATAAATTATCATTAAAGAAAAACAAAAATTTTTTATTATCATTTTCTAATGTTAATATTTTTTTAAATTTTCATAAGATTATCATAATAATAAATCATTTCGCTTTGTTCTGGATAATTCTTTTTTCGATATTCAATATTTTCATTTATGAAATTGTATATACATTCTAAGTCATTTTTGATATCTTTATCATTAATTAAAGTATTATTTGGGTACACATATTTATATAATTCAATTGTTCCTATTATTAAAGGTTCTAATTGATTAGTTACATATGAAAACCAATCTAAATTAATGTTATTTATATTAGATTTTATAGGTACAGATTTGGAAACATTACCTCTAAATATTGCTTGTAATAAAGGATTACTATGTGTCGCCTTGCATAATTCACTATATAAACTATCATAATATCCAGGTATTACTTTCTCAAAAATATCTTTAATTCTCATTTTACTATTACCTAGAAAATAATTTGACAAACCTGTTCCATCTTTTTTTAAAATATAATATTTATAAATAATAAAACTTTCTACTAATGAACGAAATAGTATTGTAGCATCAAAATAACTTCCTATTTCCATTAGATTATAAATATTTCTAGCTTTAAATGGAAAATCATAAACAAAAAATTGAAACAGGTCCTGAATTTTAATTAATTCCGTATCAATATCTTCTGCCAAAGTGCCATGAATAAATGGCATTTTTATAAATACATTATACACAGAAGGTATAAAATTATAAAATCCTGGTATTTCACTCTTTGTTTTCTTTCGCTTTATTTTTTCACTTTTTAATAATGTCTGATATGGTGTATTCATAATAACCTCACAATCTAAATTTTATATCATTATTAGATATACCTAAAAATAGTTTGAATATGTACCATAGCATAAAAAACATTGAAATAATAAATGTAATTATACTATAAATTGCAAATATATATTTAAGCCACTTATAATTTACAAATAAAGGATATGTTGATAGTATTATTTGTGGAATAATGATTGCAAAAATCGTTATAAATACAAATAAAAGAACATCTTTTTTTACATATAAATTGTTATTTAAAGCTATAAATTTTGATTCAATATCTTCTTTTTCTATCATTTTCCATTCAATAAATTCATCAAATTTATCGATGCGATTATTTAAATCTCTTTCATTTAATTTTTCTGGAATTGAAACAAATGATATATTATCAAAATCAATATCAGTTGGATCTAAAATACCAAATCTAGTTTTTCTAATTCTAGTATTATTCCCAACATATTTATAAATCATATATTCAATAGTATCTTCCTTGATATGATTTTGTTTTAAAATATTAGGTATATCATCTTTGTAATGCGGTTCACTAAATATTTTTAATGCACTACTTATCAACTCATTTATTTCTTTGACAATTTCTCTTCTTTATTCAAAAGTTAAATTATAATCTTCATAATCTTCTATCTTAAAATCCTTATTTCTTACTTTTTCATAAATGTAAGTTATGTAATCTGCTTTGTTGATTTTATATAATTCTTTTTCATCAGTTATTTTTCTTTTCTGGTAAAATCTTATTTCTTTATTTAACTTTTCTAATTTTTCCTTTAAAGTGTCTTTTTCTATTTTTGTATTAAGCAATTTTATTGCAATTAATCCACCTATAATTGCTATAAAAACACCTATGATTTGTATATTGGCACTTGTATAATTTAATATATTTTCTAAAGTAAACATTTTAACCTCCGAACTCGAATCAAGATAAATACTGGTAAAATTATACTATAAAATATTAATTTTTTCCATACACCCATTGAAATTTAATAGGAATTCATCTATAATATTTTTAGAAAGAGAACTCAGTTCGCAACCTGTTGTTTATTCGCTCCAATATGATAGGAAACTCGAACTTTTAGATTTCGAGAGTAATAAATGCTAACTAAAAATAGTTAGTTTTTTTGGTTCTTTGTCATATAGTTGGTGTAACCCAAAACAGTGATAAGTATGACATTATATATGTATATAAAAAGGAATAATATGAATTAATCATAATATTCCTTTATTAAAATTTTTTCAATATATGCTACGATTAGATACATAATATATGACACTAAAAGTAAGATAATAATTCCTGAAATAACTAAATTTAAGTTAAATACTTGAGATCCGTAGTTAATTAGGTAACCTATTCCTTTTTTACTTACTAAAAACTCTCCCATAATAACACCAATTAATGACATACTTACATTTATTTTTAAACTATTAATAATAACTGAATAATTACTTGGTATTACTAATATTTTTAGTATTTGAAATTTTGTTGCTCCTAGGCTTTTTAGTAATTTTATTTTATTCTTATCTGTGTTTGAAAAACCATTATATACATTAGATATAGTTATTATTATAGATATTAATAGAGCCATTATAATAATAGATTTCATATTAGCTCCACAAAGTATTATTATTATTGGCCCTAGAGCTACTTTAGGCATACTGTTAATTATTGTTAAATATGGATCAAATACTTTATATAGAAATTTATTAAACCATAGTATTATAGCTACAAGTGTTCCTATTAGAGTAGCTAACATAAAGCTTATAAATGTTTCATATATGGTAATAAATATATGATTAAATAAATTATTACTTTTATATAGAGAAATAATTGTTTTTATTACTTTACTTGGACTTGAATATATAAAAGGATTTATTAATTCTTTTTGGGATAGATATTCCCATATTAATAAAAATACTATTAGAATAGTTATTTGTGTTATATGAACTAGTACTTTTTTTCTTTTCTCTTTTTTTAGATAATTTATGTGTTCTTTACTATACATGGAAGTCTAACTCCTTCCATATTTCATCATAGTATTTGGAAAATTCTTTACATTTTCTGTTTTCTATTGGAGTTGACTTGTTAGTTAAGTTAATGTCATATACTTTTTTTACTTGACATGGTCTATTAGTTAAGACTACTACTCTATCTGCCATTGATATAGCTTCGGCAATATACCAAATAAATGTAATCATTGAAACATAAGTGAAATAAGGAAACCAAATGGCTCCCTTATTTTTAGACGTAGAACAATCGGTTGATACCTTGTTCATCTAGCATATCAAGATATAGTTTGCCAAGACGTTTAATTAGTGCAATGTCAGTGCTGTAGTAATAAACATCAAACGAAAAGAAGAATACTTCTATTTCAGCTAGACTGTCAAATAGTCCATTATTAGCAAGTTTCCATATTGGAATATTCCAGTGGTTATCGCAGTATTCTAGTTGTCACCCTAATGCTATGTCTTTTGCTTCAATTATCTCATCAGCAGACATACTTTTCCTCCTCCCTTTAATCATGATTGTCTAGAAAAAGGCAGTACCTCCCCCAACAATCTATAATAATATATAGGAAGGTTACACTTTTGGATGGCAGTAAAGTTTCTACGTCAGTTAATACATTAAAAAAATGCTGGTAGATTAATAGATGTAATTTGTTAAGGAAGGATTAATTTATGAATTACAATAGGCACAAAAGGGAGCAAGTTAAGGAAAAGAAAATATCGTCTATTCATTTATTAGACAATAGAATTATTTATGTTGACGGAGAAATAGACAATGAAAAAGCCAAAGATGTTATAGACCAGTTGTTAAGACTTGACATACAAAGCCCCAAAGATATTACAATGTATATCAATTCTAATGGAGGTGCAGTATCAAGTGGACTAGCCATATATGACACTATGAATATGATTAAAAGTGATGTATCAACAATAGGTGTTGGTAAGTGTAGTTCAATCGCCAGTATATTACTAGTTAATGGTACAAAGGGTAAAAGGTTTATACTACCAAATGCAAGTGTAATGATTCACGAAGTCAGTTCATTTTCAACTGGAAAGGTCGGCGAAATGCAAAATCGTTTAGACCACTCAAAAGACTTAAATTATAAAATATTTAAAATACTTGCCGAAAAAAGTAATAGGTCTTATAAGCAAATTAAGAAGGAGGCTACTGGTATAGACTGGTGGTTAAGTGCTAATAATGCACTACAATATGGAATAGTAGACAAAGTGTTAGGTGGTGATAGTGATGTTCCTAAAAGACACAGACCGAGATATTAGTGATAAAGAGTTTGAAGATATTATAGAGCCACATCATAAGAAAGTTGAGGAGTACTTAGAGGAGTATATTGTACCAGAGGTAGTAGCATATTATTTTGCTACTGGGTATTATGACTCTACTATGTACGAGGAAAAGTTCCAAATACACATTAACTCAATAATGGCTGAGTTATTTAATTATGAAGTTCAAAATAAAAAACAACTAAAGCGGAATATAAGAAAATTACTAAAAATCAAGTATGGACTTGAAGTAGAAGACGAAGAACCACTAGACTTCAAAAAAAATGATATGTAAAGTCTAACATTTGATTAATTTAATAATAAATCTTGGTTGATTATGGGTTAAATAATGTATGAAAATATTAAATCAATATAGTCAACCCTTGATTTAATAGAGGGAGGTAGTTATGGCAGTATATGGTTATATTAGAGATGGAGAGTTATACGTAACAATACTAATTGGTAAGAAAAGCAAGACTAAGTAATAACATTTATTATAGTTGCTTGGTAAATATTCTATAGGAGGTGTATTAAAAATGTGTGAGAAAGGTTGAAAAATAAGGAAAATGGGGTTGTTAATATAATAATATGCTTAATATAATATCATCATAACAAATCCGTGTTATGAAAAACCTAACCCGTATATAATGATTATGATGATGTTATATTAAGTAAATATTGTTATATTCTAATCTAAAGGTTTAGGGCTTTATTTATTGGGTAAAAGCTGGTACAATTGTCGTCCGATTGTAGCAGTATACTTATTTACTCTTTCGCAGTTATATTTAAGGCAAAAAGTTGTCTTGAATTTCATAAGTTTAAATGAAAGAGTGAGAATTTATGAAAAATAAACTATCAATAGATAGTAAAAAAATAAAGTTATCAAAAGAACAGCAACTAAAGATGTTAGAGTTCTTTGTAAAAACATCTGTACCTAGAATGCTACAATCTAGTAAGGAGCAAAAGTAATATGAGGAATGCTGGTATATATATCCGTGTATCTACCGAAAGACAAGCACAGGAGGGTTATTCAGTAGCAGCACAAAAACAAAACCTTATTTCATTTGCAAAGACAAGTAATTTCAAAGTTTACGATGTCTATGCAGATGAAGGTATTAGTGGAAAAGATGTTGAAGGTAGACCATCAGTAAGAAGACTAATTAAGGATATACAAGACGGCAAAATAGACGTAGTGTTAATCCAAAAGTTTGATAGATTAACAAGAAACCTAACCGATACAGAAGATTTTATACAACTATTCCAAAAGTATGATGTTGACGTATGGTCTATATCAGACGGAAAAGTAGATATAAGTAATTCAAATGGCAAGTTTATGACATTGCTTAAAGGGTTGTTTGCTCAACACGAAAGAGAGTTAACATCAGAAAGAATTAAAGTTGCATTTAATCAAAAAGCAAAACAAGGTTATACTCTATGTTGTGCTTGTACTCCTTATGGTTATAATAGAAAAAAAGGAAATAAAGTAATTATTATAAATCAAGAAGAAGCAAAGGTTGTTAGAAGAATATTTAAAATGTATATAGAGGGTACTTCCTTTACTACTATCGCTAAAAGATTAACTGCTGAGGGTATACCTACTAAACGTGCAGGTGATACTGTTAATATAGGTAGGAATGGTGAAATTGTTGGTACTAAAACCTTTGTAGGTGTATGGTCGCCAAAACTAATAAGATTAATGTTATCTAACCCAGTATATATTGGTAAAGTACAGTATGGTATAGGAAGAAAAGATTACTATATAGGAGATGGAAAACATAAGCCCATTATTAGTGAGAAAATATGGAATAAGGTTCAAGATAATTTATCTAAAATTGAAACAAAAGTACATACCAATAGACCAAAGGACGACGTATACTTTTGTGGTACCCTAGTTTGTGGAGTATGTGGTAAGAGATTAACTACTGCTAGAACAATAGGTAGATTAAGAAAAGATGGTACACGAAATTTATTTAATGCTTATAGATGTGTTAATCAAGAAAAACAAATATGTACTGCTAGGTATGTATCACATCTCAAAGCAGAAGAAGCGTTTATAGAGTATTTAAAAAATAATATAGCAGAGTTTGATGCAATAGATGATTTAGTTATTGAAGAAGAAGACATTGATTTAGAAGAAATAGAAAACATTAAAAAATTGCTCGTAAATAAACGTGCAAAACAAAAAGAAGTAATGGACTTGTTTATGGCACAAAAGATAGATTATAACCAATTCAAATATATGAGTGAAGAACTAGATAGCATAATTCAAGTAAATGAAACTAGACTATCTCGTTTAGAACAAGTCTATACAAAGAAACCTGATATAAATAAAGCAGAAATATCAAGGTATATCGTAGACCATTGGAAACTATTAACCGATAAGGAGAAACTAAACTTCTTAAATGAGTTTGTAGAGAGTATAACCATAGTTAATAGAGATACTGATAGACACAATGGTAAAGCAGAAGTATTAGATATTAAGTTTTATGGTTATCAACAGTAAAGAAAAAAAAGAAAAACTTGCTTTTTTTTAAAAAACATGTTATTATGTTTATAGTAGGTTTATTTAACAATTTATAATGAAAGAAATGAAATTTTAGAAAAATATAGCTTTTAAAATATTATTATAAAAATATAGGAGGTTTAAATGATTTATAGTGATTATAACGAAAGAAGACAAATATTAGCAGGACAATGTGCCGACGCTCTT
>FR902161.1:34248-112387 GCA_000437895.1 Clostridium sp. CAG:914
GACGCTCTTGGAATAAAAGAGATTCCTGCTGAATTGAGGGAATTAGCAATTCAAAAATGTGATATTCCTGCTGATGTACATGATAATGGTATGGCTGTCGCAGAAAGAGAAAATTCATTGCTATCTATGGGAGTAGTATATTGTTATGGTTCAACCCTAAATTTTATAGCTAGAGATGGACATACCTGTATTTTACCTTATAATGAAATAACAGCGAGAGAACTAGAAAAATGTGGTTATGTAGTATGTGCTTATGGTGAATCTAGTCCAAAACTAGATTATAAAAGAGATCAATATGGTCATATAGATATAATGGCTGATAATTATTATGATGTTTGTGAAAAAGAAAAAACTTTACGAGAAAAATGTACTCTACCAAAAGAATTAGCAGAAGCTGTTTGTAGTGCTGAAAGTAGAGGAAATTCAGATTTTTTGGAAGCTCAAGAAAAAAGTGGATTAGTTGCGAGATTTCCGTATGATGTATTTTCACACAGATTATATAGAGGACATGATTATGGACATTCCTTTATTGAACAAGCTGTTGAATTTTTAGGATATGATAATCTTACAGCAAGAAAATTCTTAGCGTTTACAGGTCATGGAGAAGTATCATTATCACATCCATATTCAAATGTTACAGATTTAGATTCTTATTTAGCTTATGTTTCCAATAATAAATTTTTAAATGATAGTAAATACTTTGCCCCAGGTGGATTTTATAATCAAGTAACTTCTGAAACTTTAAAGAAAAGATAAAAAGTGTTTGGATTATATTGGGATTATGAAAATTAAAACAACACTATATATACATATAGTATTCTTTATGATATAAGTGCAATGTTAAACCCTTTAGTTATTGAAATGCACCCCTCTGGGTAGATAATATAAAAAACCAATTTAAGGGTATGATATAATACACCTCCGAAAGGAGGTGTATTTATTATGACTTCAAAGGGGCAAAAATTTGCAAAGTATACTGATGATTTGATTAAAGAAATTGTAGAAAAACTTCGAAATGGTAGATCGGCAACAAGACTAACTAAAGAATACAATATACCATTATATACAATTAAAACTTGGAAAAGGAAATTTATTAATCATCCAGAATTATATCCAAATGCTGGACATCGAAGCGGTCGGCCAAAAGAATCAGAATTAACTAAAGAGGATTATAAAGAAAGATATGAAATACTAAAAAAATACCAGGCCTTCCTCAAGGCACAACGAGAGAGAAAGTAACTTTTATAAATCTATATAGAGATAATTATAAGTTATATAATATGTGTGCCGTATTAGAAATAAGTCCTAAAACTTATTATAAATATCGAAATAAGGAAGATCCTGATTATCTAATAATTAAAGAAATATTTGATGATTCTAAAGGCACATATGGTTATCGTAGAATTGTGGAAGGCCTAAAAATCAAATATGGGGTTGTAATGAATGGAAAGAAGGTTTTAAGAATAATGAAAAAATATAATTTGATGGCTGAATATATAAGAAAAGCAAAAAAGAAAAATAAGAATGAAAGAATTGAAGATAATGTTAAACCAAATTTGCTAAATAGAAATTTTACTACTGATGCACCAAATAAAGTATGGGATACAGATGTAACTTATCTTATATTTAAAGGCTCAAGGGCGTATCTATCAACAATAATCGATTTATATGATAGAAAAGTTGTAGCTTATAAAATATCTAAATATAATGATAACAAATTAGTTATGGATACATTAAATGAAGCAATATCCAAAATAAAAGATGTATCTGGACTTATCATTCACAGTGATCAAGGTTTCCAGTATACATCTTATGAATACAAAGCAATTTGTGAATCAAATGGTATTACTATTTCTATGGCCAGAAAAGGTACTCCAATAGATGATTCACCAATTGAGAGCTGGCACTCTCTCCTTAAAAAGGAAACTTTGTATAATAATAATATCACATCTTTAGAAAATTACATAATTTTAGTCGAAGAATGGATAGAATTCTATAATACAACAAGAATTAAAGGTAAGAAAGTTAACAAAAAGAAAGAATATAATAAAAATGATAAATAATAATGAAATAATATATAAAATGAATGCAGTCATAGAATATTTAAAAAATAATGGTGGTTATGATTATAAATTATATAATCGATTATGTCCAGGTATGGGAGAACCAGACTCAAATATTGTTGAATATGCAGAAGATATTCTATACATTATTAATTTATTAATTAATAACAAATAAAGACAAGCTTTATTTGAATAAATATTATAAATGCATAATAAAAATCAAGGGTCTAGATGAACTCACTATCGTTCGCCCTTGATTTTTTTAACCTAGGTTTTTTCTGATGTCTACCAAACAGGGTTCACATCATTTCATATTTAGGGGTTTTTAAATGGTTTGTTAATTCAGTATATACTTTCGGCAATGTCATGTGTTATCATAATTACTGTTTTTTGATTATCTTTAATCATTTTATATACATCTTCTGATAGAATTAATCTAGTTTGATAGTCTAGTGCAGAAAATGGTTCGTCTAATAGTAGGATATCTGGTTTTATAGCTAGTGTCCTTATTAAAGCTACTCTTTGTCTCATACCACCAGATAAGCTATTTGGGTAACTGTATATAAAATCATGTAGTCCATAATCGTTAAGTAATTTTATGACATATTCTTTATTTTCTTTAGTTATTTCTTTCTTTATTTTTAATCCTAATAAACAATTTTCAAGTATATTTAGCCAAGGAAATAGACAATCTTCTTGGAGCATATAACCAAACTTTATGTTATCTTTATGTAAAATAATACTTCCACTACTCTTTTTTTCAATTCCAGATAGAATAGATAATAGAGTAGATTTTCCACATCCTGATGGTCCTACTATAGCTAAGTATTCACCTTCTTTTACTGATAATGTTAAATTTTTGATAGCTGTTGTTTCCCCTTTGCTATGATATTTTTTTGATAATTTATTAATAGAAATAATATTAGTCATAATTTGTAAAATACTTTGTATATATCAATTTGTCATAGTCTACATACTCGTCTAATTCATTTGAAGCAATAATTATATCTTGGATATGATTCCATTCAGATGGACTTATAGAAATATCTTTTTTCCAAGCATCACCTTTTTGGTATCTATCTATTATAGTGATTAAATCATTTAAAGATGTATCAGGGAAATAATCTATTATTCTTTCGGCTATATCATTACTTTTATTATTGTGAACATAAGATAGACCTTTATTTATAGCTTTTGAGAAACTTTTTATAATATCTTGATTATTTTCAATATAACTTTTTCTAGCATTAAATGCTGTATATGGAACTGTTCCTCCTAGTTCACCTATGTAAGCTACAACGTAACCTAATCCTTGTTTTTCTATAGCTGTGGCATTAGGTTCAAACAATGTAACAAAGTCTCCTATTCCTGAAACAAATGCTCCTTGCATAGCTGAAAAGGCTATTGATGTATCAATATTAACATCTTTTTGTGGATCTATTCCATTTTGTCTTAGAGCCCATTCAAAGGTCATTTCTGGCATTCCGCCTTTTCTTCCTCCAATTACTGTTTTTCCTTTTAAATCACTTATTTTAAAATTATCTATTTTTTTTCTTGATACTAGAAAACTACCATCTTTTTGAGTTAATCCTGCAAAAGTCATGACATAATCTGTTTCGTTACCTTTGTATACATAAATTGTAGCTTCTGTTCCTGAAAAACCAATATCTATATCTCCTGATAAAACTGCAGCCATAACGTTGTCTGCTCCACTGGTTAATACTATTGATACATCTAACCCTTCTTCGTTAAAGTATCCTAATGAATCTGCTACATACATTGGTGCATAAAAAACGCTATGAGCTACTTCACCTATGGTGATTTGTTTTAAATTACTGTTATTTTCTTCTTTCTTTATTAGCAATATTGACACTATTGCTAAGATAATAACTAAAATAATTACACTTATTATTTTTTTCACACTAACCTCCATTTTCTTTATTAGTATATTCTTAAATGATTTTTTAGTGAATAAAGATAACAATAAAAATAACTAAGAATTTTTGGTTCTTAGTTACTAATTTAATTATTTCCATAAGTCTTTAGGATACTCATTGTTGTCTACTAATTTTTTTATTTCTTTAACTACTTTTTCTTTATCTTCTTTATATGTTATTCCTTGCCATATAGCATTTGTTTTTAACACTTCTACAGTAGCTATTTTGTTTTCTATTTCTTCAAAGACAACCGAAGGTATTAGATACTCACATGTATCAATATCCTCTTTGTGTTTATCTAAGAATAATGGAAAACCTTCTTCTAAATATTCAAATATATCTTTTGTAAATGCAAACATATTCATAGATACTGGAGCATCTTCTAATACTTTAAATGAATTACCACCTTCTAAAGGTGTAGCTATTATTTCAGAGTCTACTTTTTCTACTTTACACTCGATTATATTGGTTAAATAACCATTTTCCTCTTCACATACTCCTCTTTTAACGCTTCCGTTTTCTGTTAGAGTGTTTTTTACTTTATATCCAGCCATAGCATATCTTAAAATATTATCATGGGTATTATTATTTTTCATGAATTTACTTATTACATGATATGCATCTCTTCCATAGAAATCATCTGCATTAATAATAGCAAAGTTTTCATCGACTTTATCTTTGGCACAAAGTATGGCATGTGCTGTTCCCCATGGTTTTATTCTTCCTTCTGGTACGCTATATCCTTCTGGTAGATTATCTATTTCTTGAAAAACATATTCTACTTCTATTTTCTTTTCTATTCTCTTTCCTATTGTTTCTCTAAAAATATCATAATTTTCTCTTTTAATTATAAATACAACCTTTGTAAATCCTTCTCTTATAGCATCATATATAGAATAATCTATTATAAAATGACCATATTCATCAATTGGTTCAATTTGTTTTAAGCCACCAAATCTGCTTCCCATTCCAGCAGCTAATATAACTAATGTCATAAATCCTCCTTTATTTATTCTAATATATCATATTAATTTAAGAATTACAATATAATTAATTAAAGGAGGTATATGATAAAAATATTACTTTTATTTGGAGGTAATTCTTATGAACACAATATTTCTTGTAAATCTGCTAAGAATATAATTGAAAATATTGATAATAATAAATTTGATTTGACTATGGTTGGAATTGATAAATGTAATAATTGGTATATTTTTGATGATAATTTGTGTTATTTAGATAATGGTAATTGGTTAAATGGGAATATTAAGAAAATAGATAATGTTGTTAAATTTATTAAGGGTTATGATAAAGTATTCTCTATAATTCATGGTAATGATGGAGAAAATGGTAATTTAGAGGGATTATTTCAATTATGTAATGTTAAGTATGTTGGTTCTGATTTGTTAGCTAGTGCTATTTCTTATGATAAAGAATTTACAAAAATTATATGTAAGGATTATGAATTACCACAAGTAGAATATGATGTTTTAAGGAAAAATGATAAAATACATACTAATATTGGTTATCCTTTAGTTGTTAAACCTAGTAAGGGTGGTTCTTCTTTAGGAATACATGTTTGTAATAATAAAAAGGAATTTGTTAAGCATGTTAAGGAGGCTTTTTTATATGATGATAAAGTTATTATTGAAAAATATGTTAAAGCTAGGGAGTTTGAATGTGCAATACTAGATTGTGGTAAGAGAATTATATCTAAAGTTGGGGAAATTGTTTCTATAAATACTATTTACGATTATGAAGCAAAATATGTAAAAGATAGTAAATTACTTATTCCTGCTAATATTAGTAAAAACTTAGAGAGAAAAATTAGAAATTATTCAGATATGATATTTAATATTTTGGGTTTATCTGATTTAGCAAGAGTTGATTTTTTATATGACTATAATAATGATATTTTGTATTTTAATGAAGTTAATACTTTACCTGGTTTTACTGCTATAAGTATGTATCCTAAATTAATAGAAAATATGGGTATTAGTTATAAAAATCTAATTACTAAATTACTTATGAATTAAAATAACTATCAACTTTTGAGGTTGATAGTTATTTTATTGATATTAGACGCATATTATCATCTTCTTTGTATAAGTTTATGATATCATCTAATAACTTTCTTGTATCTTCTTCTTTTGTACTATTAGATAGTTTTTGATCAAATTCGTCTTGCTTTTCATTTATTTCTTTTTCTTCAATATAGAATTCTTTTACTTTTAGGTCTGTATTATATAGTTTTTTTATTTTTTCTATGTTATTTTCATTTTTGGTAATTCCTACGATAGATTTATACTGGTTATTATCTATATAATATATATAATTATTTTGATTATTATCTTCTTTCATATTATCAAAAGTATTATATGTACCATATTCTAAGATATATACTTTTTTTGTAGAAAACTTATTTTCTAAGTCATCAGAATAAATTTTATATGCTATCTTACCACAGATACTTCCTAATATTACTCCCATAATTATAGGAGTAAATACTTTTTTTATAATATTTTTCATATAATCACCATATATAATATACAATAGATATATAGTATTATTTGTCGAAAAATAAATTATCTTCCTTTTTTTCTATTTTCTTCAAATTCTATATAATTAACATTTTGATTTGTATTAATTTTAGTAAATAACTTATATCTTAGTTCATTGATTATTATTTGTATTTTATTTAAGCATAAACTTTGATAGGTATTTCCTAAATATTTTACGTATTTTTCTATAATAGCTATTCTTAGTTTTTCTGCTTTCATTAATGATTTTTGAATATCACCGGTTGAATCATTTGTTCCAGCTTCAATATCTTTTAATTCTTTTAATAATTCTTTTATTTTAATATTTATTTTCTTTTTAATTATTTTTTTTATTAGTGATGGATTTGTGAATATTATATTATCCACTTTTATGGTATTTTCTTTATTTACTTTTGGTTTTATTTTGTATCCATCTATGTTAGAGTATTCTAAATTTACTATATCTAAACTATTACTTTTTCTATCAATTTTATATGTTTTTGATTCCATCTTTATTCACCATCCTTTTTAGTAGACTTTGTTAGTTTTATTCTTTCTTCTTGTCTATATTTATTTATATTAGCGTGATGGCCTGATAATAAGACTTCTGGCACTTTCATTCCTCTAAAGTCTTCTGGACGTGTATAATTAGGATAATCGACATATTCATCGTTGAAGCTTTCGTTAAGTAGTGATGATGATGAAATAACACCTGGTATTAATCTTGTTATGGCATCTGTTATAACCATAGCTGGTAATTCTCCTCCAGTTAAGACATAATCTCCTATAGATAGTTCTATATCTGTTATTGTTTTTATTCTCTCATCAAAGCCTTCATAATGTCCACACAACATAATTATATGGGAAAATTTTGATAATTCTTGGGCTTTTTTTTCTGTAAATTTTTCTCCTGATGGGGTTAACATTATGACTTTTGTATCTTCTTTTCTTAATGATTCAACTGCTCTAAAAATTGGTTCACACATTAAGACCATACCAGCTCCTCCACCATATGGATAGTCATCTACTCTTTTATGTTTATCTAGTGAATAGTCTCTAAAATTATGGACATTTATTTCTATTTGTTTATTTTTTATTGCTCTTGCTATTATCGACGTATTTAAGAATCCTTCAAACATTTCTGGAAATATTGTCAATATATCTATTCTAGGTACCATAGAACCTCCTAATCTGTTAAACCTTTAATATATTTAACAAATATTTTTTTATTATCTAAATCTATTTTTTCTATTATATCAAAATTATATGGTATTAGTATTCTTTTGCCATTATTTTCTACAACGAGTGTTTCATATTTACTTGAATACTTTTCTATTTTTTTTAAAGTACCAAGACTTTTATTTTGTGTAATTACTTCTAATCCAATTAAATCTTCATTTAAGTATTGATTAGAATTTAATTCTAAATCTTCTTTATTAATAAAAACATATTCACCTTTATACTTTAGTACTTCATTTATATTATTATAATTATTAAATGTTACCATATCAAATTGTTTATGTGGTCTATATGTATTTATTATTTCTTTTTCTTTAGTATGTCCAATATATAGTGGAAAACCTTTTTTAAATATTTTATCTTTATATTTAAAGTCAGATAAGATTCTTAGTTCTCCTTTAATTCCATGGGTATTTACTATTTTTCCAATAATTATATATTTCATTTGTTATACACCTCATATAGAAGAATAGAAGTTGCTACACTTACATTTAAACTTTCACATTTTGATGACATTTTTATATATATATTATCATCACATAGTGACTCTATTTCTTTACTTACTCCTTGTCCTTCATTTCCTAATACTAAAGCAAATTTCTCTGGTAGGGTTATTTCTTTGATATTTTTACCATTTCTTACATTAGTTCCAAAAATAGTGTAATTTTTAGTTTTTATTTCATTTATAAACTCTTTTAGTTCTAGTGTGATAATATTAGTATAAAATATCATTCCTTGTGTAGAACGTATAACTTTAGGATTATATATATCAACGGTATTTGGACTCAATACAATTGTATCTATATCAAATGCTACACTACTACGAATAATAGTACCTAAATTACCTGGATCTTGAATATTGTCAAGGATAAGTATTTTATTTCCTATTGGTAATGGTGTATTCTTTTTGACAATACCTATAATTTTATTAGGAGTATCTAATTCAGTTAACTTTTTCATTACTTCTTTTGTTACATATATTTTTTCTATATCATAGTTACATATGGTATCTTCAAGTAATATTATTTTTGTTAGAATATTATTTTTATATGCTTCTTCTACAAGATGTTCTCCTTCAGCAAGATAAGTATTAGTTAAATCACGGTATTTTTTGTTTTTTAATTTAGATATTTCTTTTATTGTTGGATTATTTAAAGAAGTAATTATCATTGTACCAGTCCTCTCAATTTGTCATTTCTAATTAAATTATAAGATAAATAAGGTTAATTGACAAGTTTTTGATAAAAAAATGTTATAATTTGTATTCATCTATATTATATTTATAAATTGTTGCATTTTTAGGATTAAAAGATAGAAAATCTGTTTTGTTATTATAACCAATAATATTGTAATGGAGTGCTTTTATAAAACTACCATGTGTTACTATTAGTATTGTCTTATTAGGATATTTATTTTTTAATTTATCTAGAAAATTTTTAGCTCTATCTAGACAATCTTTAATACTTTCTATATTACACTCATGATAATTTAATTCATAATCCCATAATTTTATAATTAGATTATTGTCAACTTTTGTTCCTTCATATATTCCAAAATCTCTTTCTATTAAATCTTTAGTATATATTATTTTCTTTTTTCCATTTGTAATGATTTTGGCGGTTTCTCTAGTTCTTTTTAATGGTGATGATAGGCATATATCTATTTTAGTAGTGTCTATTATTTTAGATAGTTTTTTTGATTCTTTTATTCCTTCTATACTTAGTGGGATATCTGTCTTACCTTGTATTAAATGTTCAGTATTCCAACGAGTGTGTCCATGTCTTACTAATAATAATGTTTACATAAATCTCCTTAATAATTTTATTTAATTACATTATATACTAAAAAGATTTTTTTTAATTTATTTTTTTATAAATATAATATATAATTAAATTAAGTTAGGAGTAGAGATAAATGAAAATTGGTTTTGATAGTAAAAAATATTTAAAGTTACAAAGAGATAAAATTAGGGAAAAAATTAAAATGTTTGATAAGTTATACTTAGAGTTTGGTGGTAAATTGGTAGATGACTATCATGCTGCTCGTGTTTTGCCTGGTTTTATGCCTGATATTAAAATTAAATTATTGCAAGAATTAAAAGATGAAGCTGAGGTTATATTGTGTATTAATGCTAATGATATAGAGAGAAATAAAATTAGAGCTGATAGAATTATTTCGTATGATATGGAAGTTTTTAGATTAATAGAATTTCTAAGAGGCGTTGGTATTACTATTAATAATGTTGTTATTACTTTGTTTAATAATCAACAAGGGGTTAATCAATTTATAAATAAGTTAAATGATTATAATGTTACTTCATATATACATACTTTTACTAAAGGTTATCCTACTGATGTAGACACTATTGTTTCTGAGGAAGGATATGGTGCAAATCCTTATGTAAAGACTTCTAAGCCATTAGTGGTAGTGTCAGCGCCAGGGGCTTGTTCAGGTAAATTAGCTACTTCGTTGTCACAATTATATCATGAATATAAAAACGGAGTAAAAGCAGGTTATGCTAAATTTGAAACTTTTCCTGTTTGGGATTTACCTTTAAAGCATCCGGTGAATATAGCTTATGAAGCTGCTACGGCAGATATAAATGATAAAAATATGATAGATTATTTTCATTTAGAAAAATATGGTGTTACAGCTGTTAATTATAATAGAGATTTGGAAATATTTCCTGTTTTAAAAGAAATATTATTTAAAATAACTAATGAAAATGTTTATTACTCTCCTACTGATATGGGAGTTAATGTTATTGGTAAATGTATAGTAGATAATGATGTTATTGTTGAGGCTTCTAAAGATGAAATAATTAGAAGATATTATAAAGCTATGGTTGATTTTAAGAAGGGGCTTGTTGATAAAGAAGTTCCTAATAGGATTAAGATACTAATGAATGAATTAGGTATTAGTGAAAATGATCGTATTGTAGCTACTAAAGCTTTGGAAAAGAAGAAGTCATCTGGTAAGCCTTCGGCTTGTATTTGTATTGGTAAAAAATATATTACTGGAAGACAAACTACTCTTCTTACTCCAATTAGTAGTACTATTATAAATGCTATTAAATATTCGACAAAAATACCAGATGATGTTGACTTGTTATCTCCTAAAATATTAGAGCCTATTTTAAAATTAAAAGATAAGACACTAAATTTTAAAGAATATACTTTAAATCTTAATGAGGTTTTATTAGCACTTAGTATTTGTTCAGTTACTAATCCAATTATTACTAAGTCTTTAGATAATTTATCAAAACTTAACGGTTGTCAATTACATGCTACCTATATAATTCCCGATATTGAACTTCAAATACTTAATAATCTTGGTATAAATTCTACGTGTGATCCTGAAGCAAATATAAAATAACACTTTGATAGTGTTATTTTATATTTGCTTCATATTTATTACTTTTAACATTGTTTCTTTGATATATTTATTATTTTTCTAATAGCCAATCTATTATATTTTTATGAATAATCCCATCTCTGCTATAATTGATTTTATCCATTGTTATAACGTATTTAGGGAAATTATCTGCTACATTTTTATATGCACCAAATTCTCTTTCTACTACTTCATCACTTGATAAATAATCTGCCACTTGTATATAAAATCTATCTCCAAAATCGTCTACAACAAAATCAATTTCTCCGTTATCTGTTTTTCCTATATAAACATCATATCCTCTAGCTATCAATTCATTGTATACGATATTTTCAAGTCTGCCTCCTACTTTTTTTTCAATTGGAGAACTTTTTAGTTGTAATAATCCTAAATCTACTACATAATATTTTTCAAGCAATGTCATAACTGATTTTCCTCTTATGTTATATCTGCTAGTTTTACTCGCTATCATTGAATTATTTATATATTCAATATAATTTAAAACTGTATCTACACTTGTTATAACATTATCATTTTTTAAAAATTTTGTTATTGAGTTTGCAGATATTACACCACCTATATTTTCCATCATAAATTGAATTACTCTATTTAAAAGGTTAACATCTTTTATATTGTTTCTTTCAACAATATCTTTTAAAATAACTGTATTATATAAATCTCTTAAGTACATTTTTCTTTCTTGAATACTTGTAGAATTATATATTTGAGGCATCCCCCCCCATTCTACATATTCTAAAAAAGCTTCATCTTTATCTTTAATTATTCCTTGACTATTTTGAAGTTCTAAATATTCTGAAAATGTAAATGGCATCATTTTTATATTAATATATCTGCCCGCTAGATGTGTTGATAAATCTCCAGAAAGAACTTTACTATTTGATCCTGTTATAAATATGCTAACATTCATTGTTACTCTAAATGAGTTTATTACTTTTTCAAAATCTTCGACATTTTGTATCTCATCAAATAATAAATAGTATTTATCATTATCTTTAATTTTATCTTTTATATATTTATTAAATTCTTTAGGTTTAGTATAATCTGTATAATCATAGTCCTCAAAATTAATATATATAATATGATCTTTATTAATTCCTTTTTCTTTTAATTCATCTATTATTTGCATCATTAATACTGATTTTCCTGAACGTCTAACTCCCACTATTATTTTTATAAGTTCGCTATCGTATGAGTCTCTTATTTTTTTTAAATACATTTCACGTTTTATCATAACTTTTCTTTCCTTTCTATTATTTGAATATATTTTATCATTTTATTTTTATTTTGTCAAATAGTTTCGAGTATACTCTAAACTTCTCTGTATTTTTAAAAAGCTTAGACTTGTTATTATTTCTGTTTCTCTTATTTTTTTGATAGCTAGATATGGTGAAAAGGCAAATAATTACTAAAACTAATTTACTCTTTTTAATTGCTGATAATTCTTATCTAATTACAAAATACTTGCCATCACTATGAAAAATAACACTTTGATAGTGTTATTTTTCTTGGAATAAATCATTATATATTTCTATATAATCATCAACATATTTAATTTTTAATTTGGATGTTATACTTTTATCTATTTCCATTACTTCTTCTTTATTATCTAATGGAACATAAACTGTTTTTATATTACTTATTGTAGCAGTTATTAGTTTTTCTTTTAATCCTCCCACTGGTAATATTTTACCTCTTAAAGTTATTTCTCCAGTCATACTTACAGTATTAGGTATAGTCATCTTTTTTAAAGTACTAATTAAAGATGTAACTATGGAAACTCCAGCTGATGGTCCATCTTTAGGAATACTTCCTTCTTCAAAATGAATATGAAAATTATTAGTAAATAGACTATAATCAATATTAAATATTTCACTATTTTCTTTTATATAGCTTAGGGCAATGGTGGTACTTTCTTTCATGACATTTCCTATTTGTCCCGTTATTTCTATATTACCATTTCCTTTGTAGTAGACAGATGTGGTTTTTAAAACTAATCCACCATATGGGGTATAAGCTAATGTATTGACTATACCTGGTTTAGCACATTTATTATTATATAAATATTTATATTTATAGTTACCTAAGTACTTTTTTATATCTTCTATTTCATTACCATCATATGAGTATGTAATGTGTTTTCTATAAATATTTGTTATACATCTATTTAGTTCTCTAATACCAGCTTCTTTTGTGTAATATATAATTATTTCTTTAATTACTTTATCTGAGAATGTTAAATTCAAATTATATTCTTTATTTAGTGATGGAATAATATATTCTTCTGCAATACTTTCTTTTTCTTCGATAGTATAACTATTTAATTCTATGATTTCTAATCTGTCTTTTATTTCAGTTGGAATGGATGATAGATCATTTGCTGTTAATATGAACATTACTTTTGATAAATCAAATTCTTCTTCAATATAATTATCTACAAATCTGTTATTTTGTTCTTTATCTAATATATCTAATAGAGATGCTATTGGATTTGATTTATTATTTGAATTCATTTTATCTATTTCATCTATTAAAAATACTGGATTATTAGATTTAACTTTCTTTAATCCTTGAATAATTTTTCCTGGATATGATCCTATGTATGTTTTTCTATGACCAATTATCTCACTTACATCATCTAAGCCCCCCACACTTATTTTAACAAAATTTTTATTTAAGGCATTAGCAATTGATTTAGCCATTGTTGTTTTTCCTACTCCAGGAGGACCTACAAAGCAAATTATAGATTGGTCTTTATCACATATATCTTTAGTAGCTATATATTCTATAATTCTTTCTTTTATTTCATTTAATCCATAATGACTATTATCTAAAACATTTTTTATTTTAGAAATATCTTTATTGTCTTCTGTAGATATTTCCCAGGGTAGTGACATTAGGCATTCTATGTAATTTCTAATTATTCCTACTTCTGGTGAATTATCAGAGAGCATTTCATATTTTTCTATTTCTTTTTGAATTCTTTCTTTTATTTTTTCTGGTGCTTGTAGAGACAATAATTTTTGTTTTATCTCTTTTATATCATTTTCTTTTAAGTTATCTTCTTCTAGTTCTTCTTTTATTAATCTTATTTTTTCTCTTAATATATAATTTCTTTGTTCTATATCTATTTTTGATTTTAGTGTTGTTTCTATTTCATCTTCTATTTTAACAGTTTCTATCTCTTTATGTAGGTCTTCAATAGTTAATTTTAATCTATTCATAGGATTAGTCATTTCAATATATTTTAATTTATCATGATAATCTATTGGTAGTTCAAAGGCTATAATATCTGATAATCTTCCTATGTTATTTATTCCATTAATTCTTCCTAATACATTATTAGATATATATGGTGATATTTCTATATATTCATTTAAATCTTTTAATAGAATTCTTTTTAAGGCTGTTGCTTCCATTTCATCAAAATCATATTCTTTAGTACTTACAACATATGAATATAAATTATTATCATTATCTTCAACATAGTTTAAAACTTCTACCCTATCTATACCTATTAAAACTAGTCTAACTAATCCATTTGGTAGTTCTATTTTTGATTTTATTTTAGCTAAAATAGCTATTTTGGGTAGATGTCTTATACTTGGTTTTTCTTCAACAAAATCAGGGACATTGACACAAAGGATGTAATTTTCATGATTTTGTTCACTTATATTTAATACTTTTTTATCTTCTCCTTTAGATATTTCTATTCTAATTTCGTTAAAAGGAAGTAAAATTAATTCTTTTAACAAGAGTACTGGTAAATTAGTTTCAATCATAGAACAACCTACTTTCTTTAAAAAAATGATTAGTTTATTACTATAACTATATATATAATAATAAAGCTAATCACTTCCTTTTCTTGACTTAATATTCTAGCATAAGAACATTTTATATCAAGTTATTTTACACATTTTTTACAAGAAAATAAATGGTAATTTTTGAGATAAAAAGACTACTAATTTTTGTAGTCTAAGTAGATATTCTTTTTTTCTTTGAATGGGTTGTTTTGTTATTGTGTTTATATGTTTCATAGTTTACTCTTTGTATTAATCCCATAGCGAAGAAAATCGTTAAGGTATATGATCCTCCATATGATAGGAATGGTAGTGGAACTCCAGTTAATGGTGCTAACCCCATAACACCCAATAGATTAATTACAATATGTAAGAAGAAATATGATGTTACGCCTATTCCTATTATAGAATTACTTAGGGTTTGTGCATTTTTGGTTATTTTTATCATTCTGTATAGCATATATAGATATATTAATATTATTATTATGCCAACGATTAATCCCCATTCTTCTACGATTATTGGATATATGAAATCGGTATGTGCTTCTGGTAAATACAAGTATTTTTGAGTACTTTCACCAATTCCTTTTCCTTTTAATCCACCATTTTTAAAAGCAATTAAACTGTTACATAGTTGATATCCAGAATCTTCAGAATATCTTTCACATGGACGTAAGAAGTTTAATCTTTCTTTTTGATAGTCTTTTAGAAATGAAAAATTTGTAAGTACTGCAAAAAAAGCAAAGGCTGTTCCTCCAATAAGGAGTATTCTGGTAACTATTTTTCTTTGACCTTTTCTAACAGGTATAACATAATATATGATTAATGATATTAAGGCAATTATGCTGGCAGTTCCTAAGTCTGGTTGCATAGCTACCAATAAAAAGACTATTATACATAGCATCATTGGTTTTAATATTGTTATTTGGTCATCTAAGTGATCTTTATTTTTTTCATAGTAATTGGCTAGAAATAGAATTAGAAATGGTTTAATAAACTCACTTGGTTGTAATGATATTGGTCCTATATAATACCAACTTTTGGCTGTTGGGTTAAATTTATCCCCTATTATTAATAGCAAAAATAATGATATAGTTATAAGTATTGTTACTGTAAATGATGTTTTTTTGAATACTTTTGTGGGAAAATACAAAGTTATTAAAAAGGCTATTAATCCACATAAAACAAATATTCCTTGTCTAATTAAGTAGTAATTAATACTTTTGTTATATCTCATATATGATGCCATTGATGAAGCACTTAGTATCATAATCATACCAAAAATGGTTAATGCTATCATTATAAATAAAAGTTGTTTATCTAATTTAGTACTTTTCATTTATATCCCTCTATTATAATAATAACACATGATAATTAATTATTTTATCTTTTTTTATAACTTTACATTATTTATTTGTCTTTATATTTTAAATAATCAGTCATAAAAGTATTTTCATAATCTAAAAATCTGTCTTCTTTAATAGACTCTCTAATATTTTCCATTATTCTTATTAAAAATCTTAGATTATGAATTGATAATAATCGTTGCCCTAATGTTTCATCACAAGTTATTAAATGTCTTATATATGCTTTAGTGTAATTCTTACAGCATTCACAATCACAAGTCATATCTATAGGTGTGAAATCATCTTTATATTTATTATTTTTTATATTTATTTTTCCATATTTTGTAAATGCGTGACCATGTCTTGCTAGTCTTGTTGGATGAACACAGTCAAACATATCTACCCCTCTTTTTACTCCTTCAAATAAATCTATTGGATCTCCTACTCCCATTAGGTATCTTGGTTTATCTTTTGGTAAATACCTGATAGCATCTTCTATCATTTTATACATAACGTCTTTTCCTTCACCAACACTAGTTCCTCCGATAGCATAACCATCAAAGCCTATTTTCACTGTTTCTTTAGCACTAAATTCTCTTAGATCTTGATACTCTCCTCCTTGGACTATGCCAAACAATGATTGTCTTTCATTGTTAAAAGCTTCTTTTCCTCTTTTTGCCCAACGTAGAGTTCTTTCAGTTGATTCTTTTGCATATTTGTAAGTTGCTGGATATGGTATACATTCATCAAAAGACATAGCAATATCACTATCTAACTTATTTTGTATTTGAATTGATTTTTCTGGTGTTAATAATAACCTTTCTCCACTTAAGTGATTTTTAAATGTTACTCCTTCTTCTTTTATATTTTTGGGTTTAGCTAGTGAGAATACTTGAAATCCACCACTATCAGTTAATATTGGTCCATTATAATTCATAAACTTATGTAAGCCACCTGCTTTATCTACAATGTCTTCTCCTGGTCTTATCCATAAATGATATGTGTTAGCTAATATGATTCCTGAATTTATTTCCTTTAGATCACGATAATCTAATGTTTTTACTGTTGCTTGTGTTCCTACGGGCATAAACATGGGCATTTCAAATTTTCCATAGTTTGTTTCTAATGTTCCATATCTTGCCTTTGTATTTTTATCATTATGTAATAATGTATATTTTACTTTCATATATAATTTCCTCCATAAATAATGTAATATTATTTTATCATAATAATACTTTTTTTTATAGTATTATTTTAACCAAACTATATAAAAAAAGCCACAGTATGTGACTTAATTTTTCTTATAAAAATATAGTTAATACTACTACTAAAGCTAATAATACTACTAAATATAGAATAAATCTCCATATGTATTTTAACCATGTTGTATATGGTACATCTAAGTATGTTAAGCATACGATTAAGATGATACTTGTTGGTCCTACTATAGATATTATTCCATAAATTCCTTGGAATAGAATAGCTACAGAAGATAATATTGTTTCATCTGTAATTAATGCTAACATTGGAGAAAATACACTTGATGCAATGTAATAGATATCAACATGTGTTATACATCCTAGTATAGCAATTAAACTAGATAATCCAAAATTAAATTTGCCATAACTAGTAATCATATTTTCTATAAATCCATTGTTATATACACAAACTAATATAGTATATGCTGTAAGTACTAGTGCTACTGAAGGTAACATTTTTTTAGCTCCTTCAATAAAGCCTTCTATCATATCATCAAATTTCATTTTAGATACTAATTTAATAATAAAGATAAATACTAGTAATAATATCATTAACATCATATAGTTTCCTAATTCAATCCATGCTCCAAATCCTTTGAAATATTTTGAAATAATATTAGGGAATATAGCAAATTCTTTAATTGATAAACCTGTTAACCAAGTATGAAATTTATCAAAGCAATCTATACCAAATAATGAATTCCAAGGCATCATACCTAATACCATCAGTATAAATATTAATGATAAAATTACTATAATTGGCCAAGTCTTTATATCTTTGTAATTTCCTTTTACTTCAGTAACTAATAAATCTGTATTATCATTTATTTCATATTTAACTTTTTTCTCTTCAACTGCCTTAATATGTTTACTTATATAGAATATTAGTAATGCGATTGCTGCAAATAATAGTAATAATTTAGGAAAAATATTAGCAAATTTATTTTCTAGTCCCACAAATTCTTCAAAAGTAGTAGTACTTACACCATAATAATCAGCTGGATTCCTAAATGTTACAAATATTCCTCCAATGTATCCGATAAGTGTACTTCCTACAGTAGCTGATATTGCTACTAATTTATCATATCCTAATAATAGAATTATAGAAATGACAAATGGTATAAATATCAAAAGTGGTAATACATTTCCTGTTAGTGATGCTACTATAGCAAATATTATTATTACAGCATAAATAAATTTCTTATTAAGTGGTTTTACAGAAGTAACTATTTTATCTAGTAGTTTTTTATATGAACTACTTTTGTTTAATACACCATAAAATCCTCCAATAACAAATATAAATAAAACTGTATCGAAGAAATAATACATTGATTGAAGACCATTTAAGAAAACATCTCCTAAACCAATATAATTAAATTCTCCTCCTCTTCCTTTTAGGAAGTAACTTAGAATAATCATGATAAACATAATTATTCCTAAAATTTTAAACAAACCATGTTTTTTCATATATCCTCCTTTGTTTTGTAAAACCCTATTTAATCTTTCTTTTTCATGTGTGGGAACAATATTACTTCTCTAATATTTTCACTATTTGTTAGCATCATTACTAATCTATCTATACCCATACCCATACCACCTGCCGGAGGCATGCCGTATTCTAAGGCCTCAATAAAATCTATATCCATTTCGTTAGCTTCATCATTACCAAGTTCTCTTTCTTTCATCTGATTTACAAATCTTTCATATTGATCAATTGGGTCATTTAATTCGGTAAAGGCGTTGGCATATTCACCACCACATATAAACAACTCAAATCTTTCTGTAAATCTAGGATCAGAACTTTTTCTAGCTAATGGGCTAATTTCAATTGGATGTCCATAAACGAATGTTGGTTCAACAATAGTCTCTTCAACATATTTTTCAAAGAAAGCATTAACTATGTGTCCATATGAAAAATGTTCTTCAATAGGAATATTATGACTAATAGCAAGTTCTTTGGCTTCTTCTAGAGACATATCTTTAAAGAAATCTATTCCTGTTACTTCACGAATAGCATCTACCATATGTATTCTTTTATACTTAGGAGCCAAAGAGAAAGTATGACCTTTCCAAGTAATATCTGTAGTGCCATTTACAGTCATTGCAGCATTAGCAATAATATTTTCAGTAATATCCATCATTCCTTCTAAATCACTATATGCTTTATATAATTCTATTGTTGTAAACTCAGGATTATGATTTCTATCCATTCCTTCATTTCTAAATAATCTACCTATTTCATAAACAGCATCCATTCCTCCGACTAAAAGTCTTTTTAGAGGTAATTCTGTAGCTATTCTTAAGTAAAATTCCATATTTAATGCATTGTGATGTGTAATGAAAGGTCTTGCTGCTGCTCCTCCTAGAATACTATTTAAAACAGGTGTTTCTACTTCAACATATCCTAAATTATCTAAATATGATTGAATTGATCTTATTATTTTTGGTCTAGCAAAAGCTACTCTTCTTGCATCTTCATTCATAATTAAATCTACATATCTTCTTCTAAATCTTTCTTCAACATCAACAAGTCCATGATATTTATCTGGTAGTGGTCTTAGTGCTTTTACTAAGTGAGTATATTTTGTACATTTAATAGATAATTCACCCATATGTGTTCTAAACACTGTTCCATCTATTCCAACGATATCTCCTAAGTCAGCTCGTAGGAATAAATCATATTCCTCTTCTCCTACGTTATCTAACTTAACATATATTTGAATTTGTCCATATTTGTCTTGAATATGCATAAATCCAGCTTTTCCTTTTCCTCTTTTAGTCATAATTCTACCAGCTACCCTAACTTGCATATTCATTTCTTCTAACTCTTCATTTGTTTTATCAGAGCACGCTTCTTTAATTTCTTTGGAATTAGAAGTAACATCAAACCTACTACCAAAAGGATTAATACCTTTACTAACCAGGTAATCTAACTTTTCTCTTCTAACTAATTCTTGTTCTGTGTGTTCCATACTTTACCCTCTTTCTGATATAACTTTAGTTTTTCCAATTATATCATGTAGTCCTCTTTTATCTTTTCTATATACAACCATTATGGTAGTAATTATTATAAAAATAGACTCTATTATTGTGATTAATGATACTCCAACGAAATAATTATTTTTTGGTATAATGTACACTAATAAAATACTTAATATCATTGAAATAACATTATATATAAATAATGATCTAAGAATAATTTGCTTCATATTAACAGGATTATTAGTTTCATTATCTACAACTCTAATTTTAAGTAGTTTTTTACCTATTGTTTGTCCTTTATTTAATGCTTGGAATACTACAAAATAACCAATAAATAATATAACTTGACAACTATTAGCTATGACATTATTTTTTTGTGATTCGTATAGTAAATTATTGTATTCCTCTATATATTTCTCTTGTGTTACTTCACCATTAACAAAGTTTTCAGTTAATTTTGTCATTTTTTCAGATGTTTCTGTATCAGCGCTTAATCCAGATACAACTAATGAAAAAACGAGTGAAACAATAAATATATCTAATATATATGCTACCATTCTTTCAAAAAAACCAGAATTCATTTAATCACCTTCTTCATAATTATATAATTTTTTTTTGTAATTATCAAGTATTTCTATAATTTCGGTATAAGTTTTTGCTTTAAAACAAGCTAATTTTATTTCTTTATGATAAGGTATAGTTTTAACATACCATGCAATATGACTTCTCATTTCAAGGACAGCTACATTTTCTTTTTTAAACTCCATAAGATAGTTTAAATGTTTATAACACATATTTATTCTATCTATATAAGTTGGTTGTGGTAATAAATTTCCTGTTTTTAAATATGTATCTATTTCTTTAACTAACCATGGATTTCCTAATAAAGCTCTTCCTATCATTATGGCATCACATTTAGTGTATTCAAGCATCTTTTTAGCACTATAAACATCTTTAATATCACCATTTCCAATAACGGGTATAGAAACATTCTCTTTAACCTTTTTAATAATATCTAAGTCAACATCTCCTGAATATCCTTGACTCCTTGTTCTTCCATGAATAGTAATAGCACTTGCTCCGGCTTGTTCACATATTTTAGCAATTTCTATAGCATTTATATTTTTGCTGTCCCAGCCACTTCTTATTTTTACAGTAACTTCGGCATCTACATTTTTTTTCACTTGGGATACTATGTCATATACTAATTGTGGATTTTTTAACAAAGCAGATCCAGAATTTGATTTAACAGCAACTTTTGGTACAGGACACCCCATATTTATATCAATTATTTTTATTGGGTACAATTGACATAATTTTTTAGCAGCTTTAGCCATTGTTTCGGGATTAGAACCAAATATTTGAACTCCAATAGGCATTTTTAATGTTTCAATACCATTTAACATATCAAAAGTTTTTTTATTATCTCTAACAATTGCTTCAGTACTTAATAATTCGGTGAATGCTAATCCTGCAGACATTTCTTCAATTATTTTCATATATGAAGGATTAGAAATACCAGCCATTGGCGCCATTACTACTTGATTTTCTATATTTATATCACCTATTTTAAAAGCCATTATTATTTCTCCTTTTCTTAACACTGCTTATTATATAATAAAATATTATTCTAAGCAAGTAAGGTTTTTAAACTATGAAAAAAGAGGATATGTCCTCTTTTAATTATCTACACTGTTGGTGTTAAAACAATTTCTTTTACTTGTCCAGCTTTTGATTTAGCTTTAATATTTAACCCATTTTGACTAACATATTGAACTGATAATTTTAAATTTCTATTATCTTTACCTTCGATGCCTGCTATGATAGGACTATTTTGGTAGTACTCCCATGTTACGTCTATATTTGATTGTAGGTGTAAACTTTTTTCACCTTTAAAGGTACAATATAGTCTTTCATCTCTTTCATTACAAGTTATGCCATTTGAACGATTGCTAATGTTTATTTTTGGTTCAACATAAATTGTTGTTTTTGCTTCTTTATTATTAACTTTTACTGTAACAGGTATGCTAGAAGTACTGCCCCACCAATCACGTGCTGTTAGAGTGGCTGTTTTTCCATTTATACTAATATACGCTGGTGCAGTATAACCAGTTGCATCTGGTGCAGACCAAGTAATTAAACTATTTGGAACACTATAACCATTAGAATCAATATTAGCAGTGATTGTTGTACTAGTAATTGTACCATATTTAGAAATTGTTTTGTTTACTACTGAAAGTGTTATACTTCTTACATCAGAAGTCACTTTTGCGGTAGCAGTCTTACCATTTGATGTTTTAACCGTTATAGTTGCTTCTCCTAAACCTACAGCTTTTATGTTACCATTTTTATCGACAGTAATAACATTAGGATTATTACTACTCCATGTTACTGTTTTATCTTTAGCATTATCCGGTTTAACTGTTGCTACTAGTTTATCAGTAGTATTAACTACCATAGTCTTGTTTGTTGTATTTAATTCAACTCCTGTTGGTTCAACTAATGTTGTACTTGAAGAAGGTTTACTTTCTTTACTTGAACTACTACTTGATGGTTCTTTTTCCCATACTGCATATAAAGTCACACTTTCGCTTAATAATGCTTCATTATAAATTGGTGTTCCATTTTCAGTTTCCCAAGTTACAAACTTATATCCTGCTTTTGTTGGATTTTGTGGTAGTTTTAAAGTTTCTCCTTTGACAATAATTATGTCTTCAATTTTACTTCCTCCATTTGTATCAAATTTAATTGTAATGGTATCAGCTGTTTCACTAATCCAAGTTGCTTTTAATGTAACATCTTTAGTTACAACATATATGCTTGGTATTATTTTTCCTGTCTCATCAATCCAACCATTGAAAATATATCCTTCTTTTACCGCTATTGGTAATGTTACTGTTTCTTTTTCTTTAGCAGTTATACTTTCAAGACTATTTCCTCCATCAGTATCAAAAGATATTGTATACTTTTTATTACCTAGAGTTAAAAGAATAGCAACAATAATGATGGCAATGACTGCTAAAGTCCCTAATATTCCAAACAATATTTTTTTGTTTTCTAATATTTTTTTCATTTCACTCCTCCTCTAGTTAATTATAACATTAAATCTTAGAAATGTCTATATGTAAAAAGTCATAGTAGAAATTACTTTGTATATAAAAAATCGGTAAATAAACTATTATTATTTTTAGTATTTTTCTACGATTAGATTGGATATTAATTGTTTTTTATTCATTAACTTTAATTTGTCTTAATATGTTTTCATATTCTTTTTTATTTAAATATGATTTATCTAAATAATTATTTTTTATATTATTATTTTTATATTTTAATATTTTATAAACTGACTCATTAATAGTATTTTCATCTATTTCTTTATTAATAATTGCTTCTTTTATGTAATCAATTGCTTTTTGTGGATCATTTGGCATAAGTAATAAGTCTACACCTGCATTTATTGCCATAATATATATTTGTTTATATGTATAATTATTAGTTAGCGCTTTCATATTAAGGGCATCTGTTACTACTAATCCTTGATAGTTGTATTTTTCTTTTAGCAGGCTAGTAATTATTTCTTTTGAGATAGATGAAGGAGTATTGTCTCTAGTTATATTAGGAAGGGCAATATGTCCTATCATAATCATATTAGTATTTTTAATAGATTTTGTGAATGGGATTAAATCACTAGTTTCTAATTCTTCAATAGTTTTATTTACAATAGGTAGTGATATGTGTGAATCAGTTTCGGTAGCACCATGTCCAGGAAAATGTTTAATACATGTATTTATTCCATTATCTTCTATACCTTTTTTTAAAGATGTTGCCATATTATATACTGTTTCTACATCACTTCCAAAGCTTCTTTTTCCTATTACTGTATTATTAACATTGGTGTATACGTCCATTACTGGTGCAAAAGTAAGATTAACGCCAATAGTCCTTAATTGTCTTGCCATAATTTTGCCTACTGAATATGCTAAATCCTTGTTATTAGTTTGTCCTAAATAATACATATAAGGTATATCAGTAACTTCAACATCACTAATACTTTTTAATCTTTGAACGGAACCTCCTTCTTGATCAATAGCTATTATCATAGGTATTTCCGAGTCATTTTGCATACTTGTAACTAAATTTAATGTTTTATCATAGGTAGAAATATTATTATTCATTAGTATAAATCCACCTGGTTTTAATTCTTTTATAATACTTTTTATTTTTTCATCATATTCATTACTTGGATGATATATTATAAGCATTTGAGCTATTTTTTCTTCTAATGATAAGCTATCTAATATAATCTTTTCTTGGTCTAAATTGTTATTATTACATCCTGTAATAAACAATACAAAAACTATAAACATAATATTTATTTTATTTTTCATATTTCGCCTCATGAAGATTATTTTTATAATATAAAATTTTAACATTTATTGTCTAAATAAATTGTCTAATATTAAATCTATAGAAATGATTTTTATATTTGTTTTGATACATGATATAATTAGAAAGAAAGGAAATATATTATGGAACATGAAATGAAATTACAAGATAAATATTATAATTATATACTAAATGGTACAAAAAGAATTGAACTTAGACTTTATGACGAAAAAAGACAACAAATTAAAATTGGGGATATTATAAAATTTTATAAAGAACCAAAATTAAAAGATATTTTTCGTGCAAAGGTTATTGGATTATTAAGATATAATTCTTTTTATGATATGTTTAAAGATTTGGATATTTCTATATTAGCAGATGTTTCAATGACTAAGAATGAATTAATGGATGAACTATGTCGTTTTTATACTGTTGATAATCAATTAAAATATGGTGTTATAGGAATTAGAATTGAATTATTATAATTTAACTTGTTATTTAATGTACTTAATGATATATTACATACTAATAAAATAATAAATGTACAGAACTATCTTGACAAATACATTATGAAAAATCGGATAAGGTATATAATGATATAAGTAGTTTAACAGTTTTTTCCTTTTTATATGATGTCTCCTATTTGGGGTTCACATCAAACAATTCTTCCTTTTTATATTAAATCTGCCTTCTTTTTGAATTTACTATAGGAATAATTTTTTCAAAAGTTTAAGTACAAAAAAACTAACTATTTCTAGTTAGCATTTATTACTCTCGAAGTCTATTAGTTCGAGTTTCCTATCATATTGGAGGACCCAGTCGGATTTGAACCAACGATCAGGGAGTTGCAGTCCCACGCCTTACCACTTGGCTATAGGTCCGTTTTGAATTAATTACATTATAGATTATAACAAATTAAATTTTATTTTTCAATATATTATATAAAAAAAATATAGGTTTATGCAATTAAAATGTATGTTAATATTAAAATAATAGTATATTTTTTACTTTTTGTTTAATTATAATAATGGTGAATAATAATGGATATAGATATGAGAGAATATATTATTGGTAATTTTAAAGGTGATACAAAGGAAGAAATTGAAAATTCTATTGAAGAGTCCGTTAAAGAAAGTGAAGAAGATACTCTATTTGGTCTTGGAGTTCTATTTGAATTATATTGGAAAAATATTAGTGATAATGAAAAAGAAAATGTAGTAAATATTATTTATAATTCTATCAATGATTGATATATTGAAAAGACATAAAATAAATTAAACTATTTTATGTCTTTTTTTATTTATATTAAGAAGATTTCTTAGTTAATGTATTTCTAACTGATACTAGATAACTTCCTTCGTTCATACTACCGAAATAGTATATTCCATTATCTAATCCTCCTCTTATATAATAATTATTTCCCATAATGCTACCATGGTATGTTTTTGTCCATGATAAATCTTTTTCGTCTAAGAGTTCGTAAGTTCCATCTCCTAGTCTATTAGCTCCATATGTTAATTCAGAAGCACTTCCTGCCATATCATATACTCCATATATATTTCCTGTTGTACTATCTAAATCATTACTACCTGTTATATAAGAGTTATTATAGGATATATCCATATTTCCATATTTACTATGAGCTAAGTACATTATACTTCCCCATTCACTACTTTTAATAATACCACTATTTAAATTATTACCTAATTTATATGTTACAGGGATATTATTTAATAGACTTTCATATTCTTCAATATTACTGCTAATATATGGTTTATTTCCATTTATAAATTTTGGTCCTGAGGTAATACTAAGTTCATATTTAGATACCCAGAAGCCTTTTAAGTTATTAATAAATGCTGGGTGTGTGTAATAATCTAAATTTTGTCCACTACATTTATCTTTATCGCAAGTAATATTTCCTGATATATTAGTACCATTTTCAAATACAATATTTATTCCATTATTATATGCATTATATGCAAATGAACCATCCATATTAATATTCCATACTTTATATTTAAATCTAGGTATCCATACATAGTATGCTAAGATATCATTCTTATCAATTATGTCTCCAACATTATAGTTATCTTTTTCAACGATGGCAACATTAGCCCACTTTTTATTAGCATAATCATACCATAAGTTATTTATATCATTATTATCTTTGTTTGCTTTAACAACATTTCCATCTTTATAATATATAGGAACCATTGATGGATATAATTCTGGTTTATTGGCACAAGATGTATCATAGTTAGATATTCTTTCTGTTTTAACTTTTGTACCTGTATATAATCCTACGAAAACTTTAGCTGATAAATTACTATTAGCAATATAACTTTGATCTACAAGTTTACAATTATTTATATCATTGCAAGACTCACTTATCCATAATATAAATACATATTTATCATAATCTTCATTATATTTGGGTAAATCTAAGGATTCATTAGTTAAAATTAGGCTACCTCCTAAGACACTATCATCAAACTTTGGTGATAAACTACCAGAAGATATTAATTTACCATTTCTATATAGATTCCATTTTGTATATTCATTTAATAATTTGGTATCAATATTAAAGTCTTCCATCATTACATCATATACTATATTATAGTCTTTATCTTGTTTAATACTTTTTACAGAAAACTCTACTCTAACAACATTATCCTTGGTATTTATATTTATTAACTTATCACTAATAGGCTCTAAGTTATTAAATGAAATATTACTTTTTCCTTTAAAATCGACATTAAAGTCTCCTGCTTTTAAACCTACTTTTATATTATCATTGATTATATTTGAAGTAGCTAATGTTACACCAATAAATGTTAAAACTATAACTATTACTTCAATTGCTATAATAAATATTTTTTTGTTATTTGATGCTTTTTTCATATTCTCACCTATAATTAGTATAGTATATTTAATTATATAAAACAAGAAAAAAAGTATATTTTACATACTTTTTAAAACATTATTTTCTCTTCTATAAATTTTTCTATATCTTCTATATTGATTGATATTTGTTCCATAGTATCTCTATCCCTTATTGTGACTATGTTATTATTTAATGTTTCATCATCAACAGTTATACAATATGGTGTTCCTATTATATCATTTCTTCTATATCTTTTTCCTATGGAACCTGCATCATCATAGTTACACATAAATAACTTAGATAATTTTTGGTATATTTCTTCAGATTTTTCACCATGTATTTTTTTAACAAGAGGAAGTATTGCAACTTTATATGGGGCAAGTACTGGGTTTAATGATAGCACTTCTCTTATTGTTCCATCCTCTAATTCTTCTTCTTTGTACGCTTCACAAAGTATAGCTAATGTTAATCTATCTGCTCCGATTGAATATTCTATAATGGTAGGAATATACTTTTCGTTGGTAACAGGATCTAAATATTCCAACTTTTTTCCTGAAAACTCAGAATGTCTAGTTAAATCCCATGTTCCACGGTGATGAATTCCATTTAATTCTTCCCATCCAATAGGAAATTTGTATTGAATGTCACAAGCCGCTTTAGCGTAATGTGCTAGTTTATCATGATCATGAAATCTTAGTTTATCTTTTGATAATCCTATATCTGTAACAAATTTCATTGCTTTTTCTTTATAATCATTATATATATCCATACTATCATCATTTTTACAGAAACATTGTAATTCCATTTGTTCAAATTCTACTGTTCTAAATAAGAAGTTACCTGGAGTTATTTCATTTCTAAAACTTTTTCCTATTTGCGCTATAGAAAATGGTACTTTAGCACGCATTGTTCTTTGAACATTCAAAAAGTTTACATATTCTCCTTGACATGTTTCTGGTCTTAAATATACTAAATCTTTATTATCTTCTACGGTTCCTCTTGATGTTTCAAACATTAATTTGAATTGTTTAATATCAGTCCAGTCAAAACTATGACAGTTAGGACAAGTAATATGATGTTCTTTAATATAATCTTGCATTTGTTCTGTAGTAAGACTTTCAGCATCTATTTCTCCTTTAGAATATTCTTCTATTAAATTATCTGCTCTAAATCTTTGTTTGCATTTTTTACAATCCATTTTTGGATCACTAAAAGAATCAACATGTCCACTTGCTTTCCAAACATTAGGATTCATTAAAATAGCAGCATCTATTCCATATGATCTATTATCTTCTTGAACAAATCTTTTCCACCAGCATTTTTTTATATTATTTTTAAGTTCTACTCCTAAAGGACCAAAGTCCCAAGTATTGGCAAAACCATCATATATTTCACTTCCTTGAAATACAAATCCATATTGTTTACATAAATTAACTATTTTATCTAAATTTTCCATTATAACCTCCTAAATAATTTTTGATACATCTAATTATCTTGCTTATGGAATAATTATACTATTAAATAAATATTTTTACAATAAAAAAAACTAATGAATTTAGATATCTAAATACATTAATTTTTATTTTATTTAACCATTAATAATGTCCAATATGCTACGAGTAACCCTACTATACTTACAGCAAGTATTGCTAGTATTGTTGTGGATACATATCCGCTTCTTGTTCTTGTTAAATTTTTAAATTTACCTTGTTCATATAAATTTCTATTTTCTTCTTTAACTCTATTAAGATTTTCTTTTTTTTCTTCTAATCTAGCAATTAATTTCTGTTTTTCTTCTTCATTAACAGAAAAAGCATTTTTAATTTTTTGAGCAGCTTTTTTAAATTTTTCTACCACACTCTTTTTGAAATTACCAACTTTACTTCTAGCAGTATCAATTGTTGTAACTATTTTTTGATTAATTTTATTTCTTGTAATAATTATTTTTCTATTTGTATTTTGCACCTTTATACCAATATCAGTTGCTGCTATTTTAGTTCTTAATCCTATAGTACCCACAAAATTCTTAATTTTCTGTAAACCTTTCTTGAGAAAAGTTCCAACTTTACTTTTTTTGGTGTTAACAACAGGTGTTTTCTTAGTGTGTAGTGGTCTTTTACCCTTAGCATTAAGTTTTACAATTTTATATTTAGGTTGTAATGTAATTACCTCTTTTTTTCGAAATATTTTCTTAATTCTTTCTATATTTCTCTTTAAAGTTGATTTTACTTTTTCTATGCTAGTTATTATTTTTTTATTGACATTATTTCTTTTCCTAATAACTTTGTTTTTAATGTCACATATTTTTCCAGAAGCATCAATTATTATACTTTGTGTTTTTAACGTTAAAATAGTAAAGGGCTCTTTAATTTTATTAATTATCCTCTTTATTCTTTCTTTTCTTTCCCTTCTAATACGACAAACCTTAGCTTTTTTTGAAGCTTTTCTTGTACTTCTCTCGTTTAGTTTTATTTGTCTTTGAATTATTCTTATGTCTTTTGAATATTCAATAGCATCCTTTTCATCAATTCTAGCTTGCTCAATTTTTTCTTCAGCTTCTCTTCTTAATTTTTTTGATTCTTCCATGGCTAAATCACGATTTTTTATCGATGCAATTTGCCTTTCAATTAATTCAATTCTATTTTTATATCCATCAATAATGACTTTATTCTCTTCTGTTTCTGGTAATGTTGATATTTTTTCATTTAATTCTTCTACTTGCTTTTGTAAATTTTCAATTGTCATAATTCCCCCTATTTTTTAAGCATTTAGTAGTTCGTTAACAATATTATGAATTTTTTCTCTTTCAATTTCATCTTCGATATCAAATATTTCATCAGTTCCATCTGGTTGTTTTTCTAAACGAGAAACTAAAACATCACAATTTTCGCTATCAGTATCAATAGAATATACAACATATTCTTTTCCTTCTACTTCAATTACTGTAACTACATCTGCTTCCCTTTCAATATTATTTTCATCTAGTATCTTAAACTTAGTATTATTTTCTTCCATTTGCAATCCCTCCATTCGTTCTTATTGTAACATATATGTAGTATAATGTCAATTTGTAAAAAAATCTCCTCCTACATTTAGTAGAAGATGATTATATTTTATTGTATAAACTAATCATATATTTAGTTTTTATTCTATCTATTATTTTGTTTTTAGGTAACATTTTTAAGACTAAAGATAATCTTTCTAACTCTCTTTTGTTGTATTCTTCAAATACCTTTCCTTTATTTTTAAGTAATATTGGTCCAAAATATAGTTCTTTTCTATTATATTTCTTCTTTCCTTTTTTAAACTTAATAATTGTATAATATATTCCTTTATCATATATCATTTCTTCATCTGATATATAATACTTTAGTTTAGTAATTTCTTTTCTTAAGAAATATAATTTGGTATTACTTTGAATTACAATATTATCTACATTATTAAGTTTGTTTATATTTTTTTTTAGAATTCCTACGATAGTATATGAACCAAGTCCTGACATAATGATAGTATCTATCTCATTAGCTTCGACTACGTCAAGGCCGTTACCCAGTCTTAAATCAATGTGTTCATTTAATCTATTATCTGAAATATTCTTTTTTGCATTATTTAAAGCTTGATCATTTATATCGGATGCTATAATAGAAATATTTTTTTTATTTTGATATAAATATATATCTAATAATCCATGATCACAACCTATATCTATAACTTTACTGTTATCTGGGATAAAAGATGCTATTAATTCTAGTCTTTTAGATATTTTATTCATTTAAGAAATCCTTTAATTTTTTACTTCTAGATGGATGTCTTAATTTTCTTAAAGCTTTTGCTTCTATTTGTCTTATTCTTTCTCTTGTTACTCCAAACATTTGGCCTACTTCTTCAAGGGTTTTGCATGAACCATCATCTAGACCAAATCTAAGTCTTAATACTTGTTCTTCTCTTTCTGTTAAAGTGCATAGAACATCCGATATTTCTTCTTTTAACATTTCATGTGTCGTATATTCTTCTGGTGACATTGTTCTTTCATCCTTAACAAAGTCTCCTAAGTGAGAGTCATCTTCTTCTCCAATTGGTGTTTCTAATGATACTGGTTCTTGGGCTATTTTGATAACTTCTCTTACTTTTTCAACAGATATATGCATTTTTTTAGCTAATTCTGCTTCTGTAGGTTCTCTATTTAATTCAAGGGTTAGTTGTCTTTGAATTCTTGATAGTCTATTTATTGTTTCAACCATGTGAACTGGTACTCTTATTGTTCTTGCTTGGTCGGCTATAGCCCTTGTTATAGCTTGTCTTATCCACCAAGTCGCATAAGTCGAAAATTTATATCCTTTTTCTGCATCAAACTTTTCAACAGCTTTCATAAGTCCTATGTTTCCTTCTTGAATAAGATCTAGAAATAACATTCCTCTTCCAACATATCTTTTGGCAATAGATACGACAAGTCTTAAATTTGATTCTGCTAATATATTTTTAGCTTCTTCATCGCCTTCAACTATTCTTTTTGATAATTCTGTTTCTTGTTCTAAAGAAAGCAAACTTATCTTACCAATTTCTTTTAAGTACATTCTTACAGGATCATTAATAGTTAGTTCTTTTGCTAGTGTACTATCTTTTAATAACTCATCAAAGCCTCCATCGGCATCCCCTTCTTCATTGTCTATATCGTCTTCGTCTGTAACAACTTGGATATTAGCTTCCATCAAACTATTATATAAATCATCTAATGAATCACTATCTAATTCTAATCCTTTTAGGGCAGACGCTAACTGTTCATAAGTTACAAAACCTTTTTTCTTACCTTCTTCAATTAATTCTTTTTTTCTTGTATCATATGTTTTTATTTCTTCAATCATTTCCTACTCCTTTTAATTTCATAATATCACTTAAAATACTTGCTTGTTTTAAGGGATCTTTTTCTTCTTTTAACATTTTATTTAATGATTCTATTTTCATTTTTTTAGGACATGAATTAACAAGATTTATGTAATCATTAATTTCTTCTTTACTATAGTTATCTTTTAAATTCATATTTATTATTTCCTTAAAGACCTTATTTAATTCATCTTTTGTAGATATGTAACTTATAAAATCTGCTTCATTAATAGTACCATATTTGTGATAATAATATATTATTTCGTTAGATAAAATTCTAACTTCTTGTTCATTAAAGTATGGAACTTTTTCTTCTACTAATGTTAATATCTTTTCATCTTTTATCATATAGTATAGTAAGCATCTTCCAGCATTACTATATTTATCTCTTCTTTTTATATTATTTACAGGTTCTATTTTATTAGGAACATTTTTTTCTTCTTTTTTAAATGTTTCTAATTTTTCTTTTAATGTCATATATTCTATATCAAATTCTTTAGATAGTTTCTTTAGAGTTAACTCTACTAGAATATTATCTTTACTATTTGATAATTCTTTAATAGTTAAATCAATATATTCTGATATATCTTTAATATCTTTTAAATTTTTATCTTTTTTATATCTATTCATTCGATATTCTACAACACTAATTGTATTATCTATTTTAGATATAAATTTTTCTTTTCCATATTTTAATATATATTCATCTGGATCTAAATTTTCTTCTAGTCTAATTATTCTTGGTGTTACATCTATTTCTTTTAATACTTGAATAGCTTTATCGGTAGCTTCATCCCCAGCATTATCACCATCGAAGCAAAGTATTATATTATTAGTTGTTTTCTTTAAAAGCAGGGCTTGTTCTTTGGTAAAAGCTGTTCCCATGGTAGCTACACAATTATTAATACCTACAACAGATGCTCTTATAACATCCATAAATCCTTCCATAACTATTATGGATTCGCTTTTCTTTAAATGTTCTTTTGCTAGATGGTAATTATATAATAAATTACCTTTTTTAAATATATTAGTTTCTTTTGTATTAATATATTTACTTTCATCATGGGTATTATATATTCTTCCAGAGAAAGCTACGACATTACCGGATAGGTCATATAGTGGAAACATTATCCTATTAACAAATAAATCTTGTCCTCTTTCGTTACTTATTCCTAGTGATATAAGTTTATCTAATTTTATATTCTTACTTAGTAAAAATTCCGTTAAAGATGATTTAGACATAGAAAGGCCAATTCTAAATTTTGAAATAGTATTTCTATCTATTTTTCTTTTGGTTAAATAATCTATTGCATTATTGCCCAAGGATGTATTCAAACTATTTTGATAATATTTACAAGCCAGTTCATATATCTCTAAATCTTGGTTATTTGTAATTTCTTTTTTTTTAGTATCTAGATTATATCCTAGTTTACTACCAATTAACCTTACCGCATCATAAAAACCAATATGTTCATATTCAGAAACAAAACTAAATACGTTTCCTGTTGCATGGCATACAAAGCAGGTATATATTTGTTTTTCAAAGGATACGCTCATGCTAGGAGAATGGTCATCATGAAATGGACACAATCCAAAATAATTTTTTCCTTTTTTTGTTAATGGTACATAATTAGATATGATGTCTACGATATTTACTTTATTTCTAATTTCATTAATAACTTCATTGGTAATCATTAACTACCCTCCAATAATAATATTCTAAAAAAATATGCAAATTACTTCCTTTTTAGTTAACTTTTTTTGCTTATTTACATAAATTTGACACTTTTTGGTGCTTATTACTTTTAAAAATATGCTATTTTATAAACATAGAATCTCCAAATGAGAAAAATCTATATTTATTTTTTACAGCTTCTTGATATGCAGATAATATTATTTCTTTTGATGCAAAAGCTGACACCAGCATAATTAGTGTTGATTTTGGTAAGTGAAAATTAGTAATTAGAGCTGATATTCCTTTAAATTGATATCCTGGATAAATAAAGATATCGGTCCATCCTGATGTTTCTATAAATTTTCCATATTTACTCATTATTGTTTCAATTGTTCTAGTAGTGGTAGTTCCAACACTTATAATTCTTCTATCTTCCTGTTTGGCTTTATTTAATATATCTGCTGTTTCTTTTGACATACTATAAAATTCAGAATGCATTTTATGAGTAGTAACATCTTCTACATTTACTGGTCTAAATGTTCCAAGTCCAACATGAAGGGTTATGAAACACACTATTACTCCTTTATTTCTTATTTTTTCTAATAAATCTTTAGTAAAGTGTAATCCTGCCGTAGGAGCAGCTGCTGATCCTATATTCTTAGCATATACTGTTTGATATCTATCTTTATCTTTTAATTGTTTTTTTATATATGGAGGAAGAGGCATCGTTCCTAGTTTATCAAGTACTTCATAAAATATTCCTTCATATATAAACTTAAATTCGCGTATTCCTTCCTCAGAAACCTTTATACATTCAGCTTTAAGAAGACCATCTCCAAATGAAATAATAGTTCCTAAGTGAACTCTTTTAGCTGGTTTAACTAAACATTCCCAATTATTATTTTCTATATTTTTAAGTAAAAGTAATTCAATTACAGCTTTAGTATCTTCTTTTTCTCCAATTATTCTAGCAGGCAATACTTTTGTATCATTTAAAACTAAAACATCACCTTCTTGTAAATAATCTGTAATATCATGAAAAACGCTATGAGTTATTTCACCTGTTTCTTTATCTAATACCATAAGTCTAGACTCATCTCTTTTTTCTATTGGCTCTTGAGCTATTAATTCCTCTGGTAATTCATAATCAAAATCATCTGTTCTCACACTAGTACCTCCAAAACTTCCATTATTATAGCACTTAAAATAAAAGAATGCAAACATTTAATATTGCATTCTTTTATTGATATTTTACTAATTTACAGTTATTTACAATGGTATTTTTAGTTCCATACCTATACTTAATAAATTACTTGTTAAACCATTTAGTTTTTTTATTTCATCTACGGTAGTATTATACTTTTTGGCTATAGAATATAAATTATCACCTGACTTTATAGTATAATTGATATAATTTCCTATTTGGATAGGTATTTTTAAAGTCATACCTATATTTAATAAATTACTTGTTAGACCATTTAGTTTTTTTATTTCATCTACGGTAGTATTATACTTTTTGGCTATAGAATATAAATTATCACCTGATTTTATCACATAGTCTATATAATTAGTACTAGATGGTTCTTCTTTTATTTTTAACTCCATACCTATGCTTAAATTATTTGATTTTAAATTATTTAATTTTTTTATTTCATCTACGGTAGTATTGTATTTTTTAGCAATAGAATATAATGTATCACCTGATTTAACTATATAATAATTTTTTCCTGTAACTTCTTCACTAGGTATATTAGATTTAATTTTTAATACTTGACCAACAGTTATATTATTTTTTTTTAAATTATTTAATTCTTTTAATTCATCTACACTAATATTATATTTTTTGGCTATAGAGTATAGAGTATCACCACTTTTTACTTTATATGTATCTGATAAAGCTAAATATTCTATTATAGATTTAACTATTATATCTACTACTTGCTTATAATTATCGGCATCTCCATACTCTATAATTATTGTTTCATTAGGATTTGTATCTTTTATAACACTATAATAATCATACTTTGTGTTTGTGGGTAATCTTCTTTGATAGTATTTGTTTACAGATATTCCATTATTTTCTAGGTTTGAAAATATTAAACTTGCTAATTTATCACTACTTCTTAATGGATATATAATACTGAGATTAGAAGATGTATCAAATCTATTTTGAATTATTAAATCATTGTCTTGTTTTAATTTATTAATTTGGTTAACTCTATCTTCATCGGTTAATGATTCATCTGTATTTCTTGTTAAAATGCTATTGATATTTTGATTATTAAAACTATTATTCATATACTTAGATAAATCTAATAAAATATCTTTTTCATATTTGTCCCCTATTTTGGCACCATAGTCATCTCCACCACGATAGGGATCTATAATTATTTTCATATTGTTCACCAATAAATTATATGCAAAAGAAAAAGACTTAATACTAAGCCTTTGTTGTGCTACCTGTGACATTTCTTGTTTCAGCTCCAATATATCCTGTGAAAGTAGCTCCTACTATTTCATTACCTACTTTAGAACCATCTACCCATAGATAAACAGTTACTTCAGTATTTTCAGTGGTAACTTCATAATCATTTAATATATAAATTTTTCTTCCATTATTGCATTCATTTATACTATTAGTCATACAACTTGAGAAAGTTCCTTTTGATGGTGTAATATTTATGTTGTTAGTTCCTTTTTTTACTACTATTTCCCATACTAGTGCATCGCTTGCTAAAACATCAGACATTTCTTCGATGTTAATATATATATTAGCTATGGCATTAATAGAGCCTTCAGCCATTTTTATATTGACTGATGTTTTGTAAGTTTCATCACGACTTTCTCTTGGTTGTAAGTTTGTTGTTAGAGCTGATCCACCAGTATATAGTACTTCAAACTTTTTAGCATTAGCTTCGGCATTTTGACTTGATGATACAGTATTAATAAAATAGGCATATGTTACACCTATAGTTAATATGGCTAGCAATAATAACCCTAAACTATATAATAATGTTTTTTTCATTTAATCACATCTTTCTATTTTTTTACAGCACTGATAACACTTATTTGCGCACTAAAACTTTTATTCATTAAATCATTTTGATTTTCTCCATTATCACTTAACCATATTAATAATTCATATTTATATGTATGAGGATATGTTTCTGGTTTTAATAAACTCATAGGAATTAAATCTATTTTATCAGTAGATAAATTACTAAAATCAGAAGAAGCAATGATATTGTCATCACATAATAATTCATATTTATAATTACTTGTTTTTAATTCTTCTGATATATTTATATTTTTTAAAGATATTTGTATATTAACTTCATATTTTGATAAATTAGTACCCATTGTTACTAAAAAACTATTTTTAGTAGCATAATTATATCTATCTTTATCTTGGATTGGTACTATTTCACTATCTTTAATAAACTCTGTTTGACTAAATATAACGGCAGGTGCTTCTTTAATTGTTGTACCGTTAATAGCTGTACTAGCATTTTCGTAGGAATACCATGCATAGGTTGCTCCGATAACAATTGCTGCTACAAAAGATACGGCTAAAATCATAATAATAATAGTTTTTTTATTACTCATAGTATCACCCTCTATTACATATATAATGATAACATATATTTTTTTTATTAGCAATTATTTTTATTTACTTATAGAAAAAAAGAAGACATTACATCTTCTTTAGTGTTCTTATCATCTGATAAGTATAACCCATTTCATTATCATACCATGCTACTACTCTAGCTATTGTATGATCTTCTGACTTAATTACATTTGTTAAGTTACCATCTACCAATCCACCATAACTTGTTGATATAATATCAGAAGACACAATTGGATCTATGGTATATCCTAATGTTTCATTTTTAGAATCTATAAATGCTTGATTTATTTCTTCAATTGTTGGATTACTATCAAGAGTAACTACTAAATCCACTAAAGATCCATCTGAAATAGGCACTCTAATAGCGCTACCCATTATTTTGTTTTCAAGACTTGGAATAATCTTAGAAATAGATTTAGCAGCTCCTGTGGAAGTTGGAATTATATTCATTCCTGCTGCTCTTCCTCTTCTTGCTTTAATGCCTTTCTTATGTGGAATATCTAAAGTTACTTGGTCATTGGTATACGCATGTATGGTTGTCATATTACCATTTATTACACCAAATTTATCATTTAATACTTTTAATACCGGTGCTAAACAGTTTGTAGTACAAGATGATGCTGATACTATATAATCAGTTTCTTCTAGTTCTTCATCGTTAACGTTATATACTATTGTTTTCATATCATCTTTTCCTGGTGCTGAAATCAATACTTTTTTAGCACCTGCTTTAATATGCATACTGGCATCCATTAATTTAAGAAATTTTCCTGTGCACTCTAAGACAACATCTATATTTAACATATCCCATGGTAAATTTATAGGGTCTTTTTCACTATATACTTTTACTTCTTTATTATCTACTATTATATTGTTATCATTATAGGTTACTTCTTTATTATATCTACCATGTACAGTATCATATTTTAATAGATATGCTAATTCTTCTGGAGTGGATAAGTCGTTTACTGCTACGACTTCCATATCACTTTCCATATCATTAATTATTCTAAAGGCTAACCTTCCTATTCTACCAAACCCATTAATCGCTATTCTTTTCATTTTTATTTTATAAGTACTTGATTATCACTTACTAAAGTACTTATATCTCCTTTCTCAAATCCTATTAATGAACCAATTTCTAATTTAACATCATATTTTGAATCATTACTAACTTTAATTGTTACTACAGTTTCCTCATCTTTATTGAGAGTACTTTCTAAAAGACCTTGTGATCTATCATCTTTGGTAATATTTAAACCACTTGGTGTTTTATTTGGACTTATCATTTTATAATATATTCCATATTTTACTTTTGAAGTATAAGTATTCTTTAATGATATATCAATATATTTTTCTTCACCATGATTAATGGTTACTTCTTGTGAATTATCATCTTTTGTGGAATATTCTAAGTTAATATCCGCATTACTCTTTGTAAGACCATTATTGTTATCATTATATGCAAATGTTGTATACAGAGATACTACAATAATAACTACTACTAAGACAAAAGAAATAATTATCGTTTTATTTTTCATTTCATCCTCCTAACTATCTAATTAAGTAATTTATTATTTCTGAAAAAGTTATTCCCGATACAAATAATGTTAAAGCTGCCATGCTAAGAAATGGTCCAAAGGGAATAATATTATCTTTATTGGTTATCAACATAACTAAGGCAATTGGAAAAGCTATGAATGTTGCTAAGAAGATGTTACATATTGATAAGGGATATCCCAAAACTAAGCCTATTAGAAACATTAGTTTAATATCTCCTCCACCAAGTGACTCTTGTTTGAACATTATATCTCCCATTTTTTTTATTGCCAACATTGTTATAAATGATCCTGTGGCACTTAATACTTTGATTGCAGTTTCTCTAATTCCAATATTGAATAAATATACTACTATTATACCCAATATTGCTGTAATTAATACTTCATCTAATATAACCATATATTCTATATCGCTTATAATTGTAATTATTAAACTTGAAACAAATATTAGAGCTACTAGTAGATTTAGTGATAAGCTAAAGACATGGTAGCAAACAGCAAACAATACTCCAGTACATATTTCCATAAAAATATAACCTATATTAAGTTTTGTTTTACATTTTCTACATTTTCCACCTTGAATTAGAAATGATATTATAGGTATAAGTTCATACCATTTTAATATATGTCCACATTTCTCACAATGACTTCTTGGTTTTAAAATTGATTCTCCTTTGGTTACTCTAACGGCTATGACATAGAAAAATGATCCCATAATGCTACCAAAAATAAAGAACAATGTAAGATATAATATTTCCATAAACGACCTTTCTATATCATTGTTTTATAAATATCAAACATAGGATATACTACTGACAATAATATAATACCAACTAAGAAGGAAAGAACTATTATCATAATTGGTTCAATAAGACTTTTTAATCTTGTAACAATATTTGATTGTTCTTCTTGATAATAATTGGCTACGTTTTCCATCATTGGTCCTAATCTACCTGTTCTTTCACCTGTGACAAGCATTTCATATGCAGTATCAGGAAAGGCCCAATGTCCTTCAAAAGCTTTAGATAAACTTTCGCCATTACTTAAATTAACAATGGCTTTATTTATAATTTCTTTGTATATTTCATTATTACTAATTCTACCTAATATATCCATACTATCGGTAATGAATACATCATGTTTAATTAATGTAGCAAAAGTACTTGTAAACATTACTAATTCATTATATTTAACAATATCGCTTACAACCGGAATATGTAATATTATCCATTGAATACCATATCTAAATGATTTAGAATTTTTATATAGCATAGCAAATAATAAACCAATAACAAATAATATTCCTAAAATATGTAAATAGTATGTACCTATAAAATCACTGACATCTATTACCATTCTAGTTAATTTAGGCAATTCTGAACCAGTAGTTGCATACATAGAAGTAAATGATGGAACTACCCATAATATAACAAAGGCTAATATAGCAATAGCAAATACTAATAATATAGATGGATAAGTCATAGCATTTTTTATTTGTTTATTATTAGAATCTGCTCTTTTGTAGTAAACAGCCATTTCGTCTAGTATTTCAGTTAAATTACCTGTAAGTTCCGATGTCTTTAACATATTAATTAACATTTTAGGAAAAACATTTCCTTGTTTATATAATGAATCACTAAATGTAATACCCATATTTAAATCCGATACTATTCTTATATATAAATCTTTTCTTTTTTTCTTTTTGGCTTGTCTTGCTAATATTTCCATGGAGTCTACTAATGGAATTCCCGCTTTAATATAGGTAGACAATTGAGTTAAAAAGAAATTTAAATCTTTATAAGACATTCTCCTCGTGAATCCGCCAGATAAAAATACTTGTCCTTTAACTTCATTTATTTGTAATATTTCATATCCTTGACCTAATAAAAAGTTTTGAACTTCTAATTTATTTGTTGCATCCATATTTCCTGTTATGGGTTTTCCTTCTTTAGTTCTTACTTTATATTTAAATCTTATTTTCTTAGGCTTTTTTGTAGTGACTTGTTTTTTATTTGTTGAAGCATTATTAATAATTTGTGTTTGATTGTTATTATTAACTATAGGAACTTGATTGCTATTATTAATTGTTTGATTATTGTTCACACTAATCACTACCTTTCATTCTATTTTTATTTTATCATAAAAGACTTTATTTTTAAACAACTATTTATACAATTTACATATATTATTTTAGGAAGGTGTATTAATATGTATCCTGGAAGAGCTTTTATACCACGAGGTTTTAATCCTATGATGAATATTCCTATGCAAAATGCTATAAGACCTGGGTTGTTTGGAAGAATTGGAAATACTATTAAGGGGATAAATTGGTCAAAAATATTATCAGGAGCTGATAAAACTTTGGGAGTTGTAAATCAAACTATCCCTTTGGTACGACAAACCAAGCCTTTATTTTCTAATATGAAATCAATGATAAAGTTGGCTAAGGCTTTTAGAGAAGAAGTAAAACCAACATCTACGAGTAAAAATAGTAATACTAATTTAAAAAATACAGATAGAACCTCTTCTAATAATAGTTTAAGCAAAAATACAATATTAAAACAAGAAACAAACAAAGAAAAAACCGAAAATATAGTAATTGATAATTCTTTAAATAACACACCTAGTTTTTTTGTCTAAAGAATATATAAAAATGTAGGTAATATCAATACCTACATTTTATTTTCATTTATATATTTTATAGATAATTCATTTAATTCATTAATAATATCATCCATTTTAGAAAAATCATTCATTCTAATACCTGAGGCATATTTATGACCACCACCACCATATTTTACACAAATATCTTTGATTTCTGGTCCACGACTTCTTATATTGGCACGAACTATTCCTGTCTTTACATCTTCTGTAAAGAAAGCCCAAACCAATATTTCATTAACATATTTTAAATCATTTATCATATTTCCAGAACTAGATGCATCTACTCCATATTTTTTTATAATATCATCTGTTATCTTTATATACGCTACTTTATTTTCATTAACAATTAGGTTCTCATATATATATCCTTCAAATCTAACTTCACTTAATGGTCTTGAATAAAGTGGTTCATATAGTTTGGTAAAATCAATATTATATAATTCAAGTAGTTTATTAGTTAAATCTATGGTTTCTTTGTTTGTGTAATCGTGTAAGAACCTATCAGTATCAGAAACTATGCCTATATATAGATTTTCGGTTATTTTGCTATTAATTTTTAGTTTATTTTCTAAAATAATTTTTATTATTAATTGACTAGTACTTGAGGCATCTTCTTCTATATATTCTAGTGGTGCAAATTTTTCTACAAAAGGATGGTGATCTATTTTAATTGAGCAAGCATAATCTTGTGGATTTGCCCCATCTATTCTTTTAGCGTCTGGTGTGTCTAGTACTATTAAAAGAGAATTAGATAAATCTACAAAATCAATTTTATCTAATTTTCCCATAAATCTAAATCTTGAAGAAACAGTGCCAACGGCATATACTTGTTTATCAGGAAAATTAATCTCTATTATTTCTTTTAGAGCAAATTGACTTCCTAAAGCATCAGGATCTGCTCCAATATGTCTTGCAATGACAATACTATCATATTTTTTTATTATTTTAAGTATTTCTTTACTTATTTTCATCATTATCTGCTAACTTATTATCTCTTTCTATTTTTAAATTATATGCATCTCTTGCCATCATAAGTTCTTCATTTGTTGGTATTACATAACATGGAATAGATGAATCTTCTAGTGTTATTAGTTTTTCTTCTCCACGGCATTCGTTAGCTTCTTCATCTACTTTAACTCCTAAAACTTCAAGTCCATCCATTACTTCACGTCTTGTATGGATAGAATTTTCACCAATACCTGCTGTAAAGACAATGGCATCGCATCCTCCTAATTCAACATAGAATTTAGCAATGGCGTCTATTACTCTTCTAACAAACATTTTTTGAGCTAAAGCACATCTTGAATTACCTTTTTTGATACCATCTTCAATATCTCTAGAATCACTGCTTATTCCACTTACACCAAGTAATCCACTTTCTTTATTTAAAATATTACTCATTTCGTCTGGTGTAACATTTAGTTTATTCATCATATAAGTTACTATTGTTGGGTCTAAGTCACCAGAACGTGATCCCATCATAAGACCGGAATTGGCAGATACTCCTAGGGTAGTGTTAACGCACATACCATCTTCAATAGCACATACACTTGCTCCATTACCTAAATGACATGTAATAACTTTGGTATTATATCTACCTAGTATTTCATTAACGCGGCTAGATACATACTTATGACTTGTACCGTGATAACCAAATTTTCTTATGTTATATTCTGTATACCATTCATAAGGTATTGGATAAATAAAGTTTTCTTCTTCAATAGTTTGATGAAATGAAGTATCAAATACGGCAACTTGCATTGCATCTGGTGCAATACTTTGCGCTGCCTTAATTCCGCTTATAGCAGATTTTGTATGTAGTGGAGTAAAACTTTCATATTCTTTCATCATCTTAATAACTTCATTTGTAATTTCTGTAGATTTACTATACTCTCCTCCTTGAACAACTCTGTGGCCTATAGCTTTGATATCTTCCAAGGAATCAACAATGTTATTATCAATTAATTCTTTAACTAATAACTCAAATGCTCTTTCATGATTTTTTAATTCTACTTCATGTTTGATTTTTTCTCCATTAACTTTAATAGTATAAAAACTATCTTTTAATCCTATTTTTTCAAATACACCAGATATTAATAATTTTTCTTCTGGCATGTCAAATGCTTGGAATTTTAATGATGAACTTCCAGCATTAACTGATAAAATTACCATTATATACACCTCTTTCATTTAGTATTATATCTAAATATATTCTATTTAGCAAGAATAAAATTATTAATTATTTGATTTTATTTATGCTTGTTTTATTAGTATATAACAAAAAAAGTTAGAATATTAATTTCTTCTAACTAATTTATAATATTTATTCCATTGCTTCTAATATGCTTGGTAATATTTGCAGTTTTCTTGATAAAATATTTGGAAAGAAATGACATTCTTCTACATTGCAAGAAAAAGCCAAGTCTAAAGTCTCTTTAGCATTAGTGCTATAAATAACATAAGTACCATTTTTTATTATATCTGTTATAAATAGACAAATAAATTTATAATCATTTCTGTATGCTATATCATCAAATAATTTGATATATTCTTCTTTATCTTTTTCTATTTCAGATATATTAGTAGTATATACCTGACCTAATCCTATTTTTCCATCTTTTGTAGGATACTTTTTAAAATCTGTATACAATATTTCTTCTTTTGTTTTATTTTTTAAACTAGATCCTGCACTAATCATATTGAATCCATATTCTTTATAATCAACACCTGCTATTTGACTTAGATGATTTACGGCATCTCTATCAAAAGTGGTTGTTGTTGGTGAATTAAGTATTAATGTATCTGATAAAATCCCAGATAGCATTAATCCTGCCATTTTCTTAGGGATACCGATATTATTTTCCTTATACATGGAATATATTATTGTTGATGTTGAACCTACAGGTATATTTCTAAATGTAATTGGCATATTAGTGCCAATATTAGATATGTTGTGGTGATCAATTATTTCTACTATTTCGGCTTCTTCTAGTCCTATAGCAGATTGTTCATAAGAATTATGATCTACCAAAATAACTTTCTTCTTATTACTATATCCGACATTAGAAAACTTAATTAATCCCATACATTGATTATCTTTATTAATTACTGGATAATATGAATATCTTGTTTTATTTGCAATTTTCACAAAATCTGAAAAATCCAAATTTTTATCTATTGGATACACTCTGAAATTATTAACTAATTGTTTTGCTTCAGTACAAAAAACCATTTTATTAATAACTTCAATCATCGTTAAGTTAGTTTTAATTATATTAGTATTGTAGGCATTAATATTGATATTGGTAATATCCATATTGTCAGTTATAATAATCATTTTTACTTTTTTTTGTATTAAATCATTTAACTTATTATTATTAATTATACATATATCTTTAGGAGTATATTTATCATGATTATTACATGTTCGTAATTTTCCTTCAATAATATTATCTATTTCTTTAACTTTAATACCATTTATAATATTTATTATGTCTTTATATTGAGTTTTTATATTAAATGTATTTTCTGATATAGCTCTATATGAGATACTAGTCATACTTAACATACCTATTAGAACTCTATTTTTATCTACTACAGGTATTTTACTAACATCATTTTTGCTCATTTTCATAAATGCTTCATATATTGAAACATTTTCTTTGACATAAAAATCTTTTAAATAGTCAAGGTCTTTTACTTTTGTTTTAACATCATTTAAAAACATAGGAACTTTTTCATTGAAATAATTTAAGACATAACTTGTTTCTTGATTTATAGAACTTAGGACACATGGGATGGCATCATAGCCTAATTTTCTTTTTAAATATGCTAATGATATGGCCGATACAACGCTATCTGTATCAGGATTTCTGTGTCCGAATACGTAATATTTATCCATAATTACCCCTTTCTTTTTTGTAATTTTATATAAATAAATGTAATAAAAGTATACACTAATATAACTAATATTGATAGTAATTTATTATCATTTTTAATTGGCAAGATAAATGCTAAAAGTATTAATATTAAAAATAGAATAATATTTTGATATATGACTTTAATATATTTATCAATATATCCTTCATTTTCTAATCTATATTTATTTTTAATATATGTATAGTTAATTATTATTGATATGGTCATACCAATAATGGTTGTAAATACATCTCCATATATTAAATCAAATCCCATTCTATATACTGCGTCAACGAATGGTATTAATAATAGTAACTTAACTGCTATTCCTATTATCAAAGAAATATATATTAGTTTATTATTTTTTATGTATTTATAACTTTCTTTATATATGGATACTATTATACCTAAAAACATAATTATAATTAAATATATGTATGAAGTATTATTGTTAAATATTAGGTAAAAAAGAGATGGTGATATTATACTAAAAAGTATGGCTAATGGTAGTGTATAGCATAATAAGTTAAAGATATTATTTTTAAAATCATTACCTTTAGGGCAATATTTTTTTACTAAACTATTAACAATATTCATTATACACAAAGAATAAAAATATGTAAATAATAAATTATTCTCTATTAATTTACTATCGTAATTATATCTATTTAATAAGATTACATACATTAGAATAAATGATAAATAATAGTATGTTAATTCTACAGTAGAAATAATACTAGATGATAAATTTGTTTTTAGTATATAATTGCTTTCTTTTTTGTAGTCTATCTTGGTATTGCTATTCTTATCTATTTTTATAGTTATCTTTTTTATTTTTATAATAGAAATAAATAAGAATAATATAAAACTTATTATTTTAGATAAATATAGTAAAGATATACTAATATAGATTGGTAGGTTAAATACATTAAATGATAGTATAACAATAATTATATATAAAAATATATCTGTATATTTATAGATATTATCTAATTTATTGGCCAGGCTATGATATTTAAAAGATTTAATATAATCTAATATTATTGTTTCAAAAGTATCTAGACATATAGTAAATGACATAACAAGAAATATTAGAAAAGTATTATCTATTCTTAAAATATTGTTAGTAATATCTGATATAAGAATATTAATTAATAGGAAAAATAAATTTATAATTAATAAGATGTTAACTATCATTTTAAATATTTTATTTTTATAGTCAACATAATACTTGTCTTTAATGGTATTATATATACTTATATGACTAATAACAGTTGAATAAATACCATATAAAAACAAAGATAATAAATATATATACATACCATTATTTTTGGTAATGTAGTATAGTACTATTACTATTATAAATTTAATATATTTTCTTATTATATTGTCTTTCATATACATCCCCTATTGTAAGTATACCATAAATAGATAGAAAAAAGAAGATTCTTCTTCTTTAAACTTTATTATTTAACATTTACTGTTCTTTCAATTGTAGTAGTTATTCCTGTGGAATTCACAACATAATATACTAATTTATATGTTCCTTCTTTATTATAATTAACACTTCCACTTATATTTACTTTATCAGTTATATTTCCATCAATATCATCTATTGCAACATAACCTGGTTCTTTGTATTTATCACCTTTTGAAATATCCATATCTTTTTTTCCTTGTAAAGCAATATAAGTAATTCCTTTACTTGGCCTTTCAACTACTTCTACTGTTCTAGAATTTCTATATTCTCCAATGGTATACGTAACAATATATTTATCTATTTTACTAGTATCTACTGGATTATATACAACAACTTTATCATTAATATTATTACCTTTTTTATCTATGGCAGAAAAACCTGGATCGAAGTATTTGCTTCCTTGGTAAACCTTTATATTATTTCCTCCAATTACTTGAATATTAATTTTACTTTTACTTGTAGTAAGTGATATAATAACGATAATTAAGACAAGTAAAAAAACTATAATTCCTCCAATAATAAATATCTTTTTTTTATCAATATTTTTAAAATCTATATTCTTAATTATTTGTTTTTTTCCTTTTTTATCTATTTCTTTATCTATATTGGTATCGGCTTTTTCACTGTTAAAGTACATAATCATCATTCCCTTCTAAAGGTATTATATCATTTAGTATATTTGTTTTCAAGAAAAAAGTAATTAATTGTTTGTTGACATATTTATTAACTTATAATTTAATAAATATAATTATTTTTAATAAATAAGTAAATATTTTCTTGACAATAATCATTTAATAATTATATAATATTAATGCATTTGGCGGCAATATTTATTGATTTATAATGTGTTATGTATTAGTAACTTATACGCTGCATAAGGGAAAGTCAAGTCAAACACCCTATAAATTGATAAATAACTCCAATGAGAAAGGAGGATAGAAATGTCTAGATATACAGGTCCTAACAACAAACAATCAAGAAGATTGGGTTTTTCATTACTTGAAAGTGGTAAAGACTTAAAAAGACCTTTTGGTCCAGGTCAACATGGTAAAGATAGAAAGAAGAAACCTTCTAACTATTCTATTCAATTAGCTGAAAAACAAAAATTAAGATTTATGTATGGACTTAATGAAAAGCAATTCAAAAGAATAGTTGAAGATGCTGGTAAGATGAAAGGTGTTCATGGTGAAAATATATTTATTTTGCTAGAAAGTAGATTAGATAATTTAGTTTATAGAGCTGGATTTGCTATGACTAGAAGAGGAGCGAGACAATTAGTTAATCATGGACATATCACTGTTAATGGAAAGAAAGTAGATATTCCATCATATAGAGTTAAAGTTGGCAATGTTATTGGAATTTGTGAAAACTCTAAAGACCATAAAGGTATTGAAATAGCTTTAGCTAATGTTAATAAAAGAGTTGAATTTATTAATTACAATGACAAGAAAAAAGAAGCTACATATGTTAGATATCCACAAAGAAGTGAACTTAATGGTGAAATTAATGAAGCTTTAATAGTTGAATTTTATAGTAGAGTTTAATTACTCTACTTTTTTTAGAATAAAAAAAGTCATAATTACATGACTTTTTGTTTAGAAAATTCTAATCTTAGTTTATCTGCTACAGTAACAATAAACTCAGAGTTTGTAGGTTTTGCTTTATCTATATCAACACTATGTCCAAATAATTCTTCCATATAATCCCAATTTCCTCTATTCCAACTAACTTCAATGGCATGTCTTATTGCTCTTTCTACTCTTGATACAGTAGTATCAAACTTGCTAGCTAATTCTGGATAAAGTTCTTTAGTAATTCCTCCAATAATATTTGGATCGTTATATATCATTGTTATTCCTTCTCTTATGTATTGGTATCCTTTTATGTGAGAAGGCATGCCTAATTCATGAAGCATTTTTGTAATAGATATTTGTAGATTACTATGATATAAATTAATAGTTTTACTCTCTTGGGTATCAAAAACACTTAGTATTTTATCTTCTAAATCCGATAAATTAAAAGGTTTTAAAACATAATAATTTACTCCATATTCACTTACTTTTCTTATAATTTTTGGTTCATTATACGATGTTTCTACGATAATATTTTTTTCTATTCCTCTTTTTTTAAGTTCTTCTAGAACATATAATCCATCTTTAACAGGCATTATTAAATCCAATAAAATAACATCATAATTACCAGCTGAATTTAATATTTTATTTAATCCATCTTCACCATCATGACTTTCTATAGCTAATTCTATTCTGTTATGTTCTTTAAAATATTCACGTACCATTTCAATTAGATTTACATTGTCATCAATCATTAAAATTTTTATTTTACTCATATTTCTTCCCTCTTTCTGTTATTATTATAGTATTTTTAAATGTTGTAATTTGTCGAATTATAAACAAAATAAGAAGTATTTTTACTACTTCTTATATATTACTTAAAATTTTAGTTATTTCTTTTATATCTGATGATATCTTTCCTATCATAACACCTTTTATATTCTTTATTTCTAGCATTTCTTTTATATTATTTCTAACTGAACCACCATATACGATAAAGGGATCTATTTTATATTTATTGATAAGATAATTATATATATAATTAATCTTTATATTAATATCTTTCAAATCAATTGGCTCATTTTTATCTATTTGATATATTGGTTCATATGCAAATATTATATTAGATATATCATCTATGTCTTTTAACAATATTTCTAATACAGTATTAATAGTTGTTATATCTCTATCATTTTCTGATATACATAATATTGGTGTTATATTGTTATTTAGACACTTTTTTAATTTTAGGTTAACTTTTTCTAAGTCGGTATCTTTTTCGTTATGACCTACAATGGAATATTTTATATTTAATGATTTTATTTGATTAGCTGAAACTTTACCTGTATTATTCCCATTTTCTAAATAGCATATATCTTGACTAGCTATCTTATGTTTACATTTATTGACAAATGGTATTAAATATATGTTTGATGGAGCTATTATTAAATTATAATTTAATTTGTTAATATTGGTAATGTAATTATCTAATTCATTATAATTTAATGTCATTTTATGATTTAATATTATTAATTTATCCATTACTTATCCTCTATAGCTTCAATGGCAGGGAATGTACCTTGGGCTATATATTCAAGAGTTGCTCCTCCACCTGTTGATATGTGATAAAAGTTTTTATTTATATGTAACGTATTAATAGCAGATATACTATCTCCTCCTCCTATTAATGTTTTTATACTGTTTTGAGATAAATAATTATATAATTCACGTGTTCCGTTAGTAAATTCTTTTTCTTCAAAAACTCCCATTGGGCCATTAGCTACAACACGATGGGCAGTACTAAGATATTTTTTAAATAATTCTATTGTTTTAGGACCTATATCATAAGCTATGTCTTCATTAGTTAGCTTATCTATATCTTTGATTTCTTCACTTTTTAATTTGACGTCTACTGGTAATATTATTTTATCTTTATATTTCGATAATATTTCTTTACAAAAAGGAATATTATCTTTATCTACTATAGACATTCCTACATTTATTCCTAAAGAAGCAAGAAATGTAAAGCACATACCTCCCCCAAGAAGGATATAATCACATTTTTCTATTAATGATTCTATTACTAGAGTTTTATCACTAATTTTTTTACCACCCATTAAAAGAATGTATGGGCTTGTATTTTCTTTAATAATTCCATCTATTTTTTCTATTTCTTCTTCAACAAGTAATCCTAGACAGCTTGGAAGAAATTTACTTATTCCAACGTTAGAAGCATGACTTCTGTGACACACTCCATAAGCATCATTTACAAATATATCTCCTAAAGATGCCCAGTATTTGGAAAGTTCTAAGTCACAAGAACTTTCTTTTTTTCCGTCAATATCTTCAAATCTAGTATTTTCTACAAGAAGAATTTCACCAGTGCGTAAAGTATTTACCAGTTCTTTTAGCTTATTACCGCTTGTATATTTAGAAAAACAAACATTATCTCCAAGTAAATCTCTTAATCTTAAGTATACCGGATATAGACTATTATCTTTTTTATCTTCTTCTGTTTTTACTCTTCCTAAATGAGAAAGAATAATTACTTTAGCATTCTTATCAATTAAATATTTTATTGTTTTTAAACTTTCTATAATTCTTGTATCATCTTCAATAATTCCATTAGTAATAGGAACATTTAAATCGCACCTTAATATAACTCTTTTATTATCAAAGTTAAAATCACTTAATACTTTTTTCAGTTTAATCACCTCTTCTATTAATAAGATAGCAAAAGCTTACTTTAATGTCAATAAATTATATTTGTTTAATAAAATTTAAAAAAGCAATAGTAAAATACACTACTGCTATAATTCAAATTAAACAAAAATCAATTGTCCTGATAAAACTAATTGATCCGAGTTTTGAATAACTAATCATTATATTATTTTGATACCTATATAATTAACGACTATTTAAATCCTTGGGTTGCTTTCGCAATTACTTTCCAACCAACAAATAATTACTTGTCATAGAATACTTTAATATTATAACTTTACTAAATATTATCAGTATTTAGTTTTAGTCTCTTATCTTAGAGTTTTCTTTCTCTATTACAATTGTATAACTTAGATTGGATAAGATATTATAGTTCTAATATATATATCATATATTTTATCTAAGTTAACTACATTCTATATTAATAATCAAAAAATGTCAAGTGTTTTTTTGACATTTTTTATATTTGTTGTAAACAAAAAACATTTGTCCTGATAAAACAAATGAGTTGAGTTTATGAACAGCAAATATGTTATATGTATTATTATATTTTACAGGAATGATTTTAAAAATTAATTAAAATCAATTACTATACTTATAAACCTATTATATATAATTTATACTACAACTGTACTAAAAATTATCAGTAATTAGTTTTGCCTCTTATCACTTGAGTTTCTCTCTCAATACTAATTGTAATACTTAGATTTGATAAGACTTCACATTTTGAAGAATTCTTGATACTTTAATATTTAAGTCATAATAATTTATAAATATTTTAATAAACATTTTACGACTTATTAATAATAATTATAAAAACTTTATTCAAGTATTTTATTATGCTTATATACCTTGTATCTTTATCTAAGCAATTATATTGTAATATTTTTTTCGTTGTTTGTCAATACCTTATTTTTATTTTTTTAGTTTAGCGATTTACCTATTAATGATTTATAATCTATTCCATTAATAAAATCTTTTACTAAACATCTATTTTTTCCTTCTAATTTTACATCTTTAAAAATTATAACATAATCTATAGCATTTATATATATGCCATTTTTATCTATATTAATTATTTTTCCAGCTTTATCTTTTACTTTTATGTTAGTAACTTCACTTTCATATACTTTCATTCTTTTATTGTCTAGGTAGCAAAATGCTGCTGGTAATGTTGATAAAGATCTTATTTTGTTATGAATATTAATTGCTAAATCATTAAAATCTATTTGTTCTTCTTCTTTTTTTATATTGTATCCATATGTTACTTGATTTTCATCTTGTTTAATTGGTGATATTTTTCCTTCTATAATATCAGGTAGTGTTTTAATTAATAATTTGCTTCCTAATATAGACATTTTATTATATAAGATATCTAAATTGTATTCTGGTAATATTGTTATTTTTTCTTGACTTATTATATCTCCTGCATCCATTTTACTATCCATATACATTATTGTTATACCTGTTTCTTTTTCACCATTCATGATAGCTCTATGTATTGGTGCTCCTCCCCTATATTTTGGCAAGAGTGAACCATGGACGTTAATACATCCATATTTTGGATAATCTAAAAGACTTTGGGGTATAATTTGTCCATAAGCACAAGTTATAATAATATCCGGATTTTTATCTATAATTTCTTGATAATTATCTTTTATCTTTTCTGGAGAGAAAGTTTCAATATTATTTTCTATGGCAATTCTTTTGATGGGTGTTGGAATTATATTTCCTTTTCTATCTTTTTCTCTATCCGGTTGTGACACCACCAGGATAACATTGGTATTTTTAATTAATTCTTCTAAAACTGGAACAGCAAAGGTTGGTGTTCCCATAAATATTACTTTTAGTTTTTTTAATTTTTTATTCATTGTTAATTCTCCTTTATATAAATACTATATAGTTTTTTCTTTTTGTATAAGTATACTACGAAATTAAAAATAAATATACTGTTTTTATATATGCTGTTTAATAAATATTTTATAATCAAAACCTGTTTCTTTTATTTTCTTTATAATTAAAAGAATAATTGATTTAATAAATATGTAAAATATCCAGACACATATAATATAATAACCCATATTATGTGTGTATTTGCCAGTTGTTGAAAAGTTTTCTTCTATTGTAAATACCCATGAATAATAATTATTTGTTAAAACCATTATAATTAACATTATAGAAATAATTAAGGCTATAATATTATATTTTCTCTTTCTATCTAATAAATAATTAGCACTTTTATAATATAAATATGGAACCATTATCATAGGAATATAATATAAATACCAAAAAAATATTTCACTATTTTCATCTATAATTAATGCTTTTTAGTAATCATCCAAAAAATTAATAAAATTCCTATTTTAATTATATTGTTTCTAAGTTTTTTGTCATAAAGTCTATAATATAGAAATATTATACCAAAGCAAAAAATTATTAAGCAAATAAAACTTTTTTGAATATTTGGCATATAAATCACCATTAATAACATTATAACATGGATGATATTTTTTCAAAATATTAGGTAAAAAAAAGTTTGAAATATTCAAACTTGTAGATTATTTATTTTTTCTTAATTATTTCTAATCCACCCATATATGGTCTTAATACTTCTGGAATAATTATACTTCCATCTTTTTGATAATTATTTTCTACTAGGGCAATTAGTGATCTTGTTGATGCTAATACTGTATTATTTAGAGTATGTGGATAATAATTTTCTTTGTCTCCTTTTACTCTTATACCAAGTCTACGTGCTTGTGCACTTCCTAGTGTTGAACAAGATCCTACTTCATAATATTTCTGTTGTCTTGGGCTCCATGCTTCAATATCACATGATTTTACTTTTAAATCCGCTAAATCTCCACTACAACATTCAAGTTTTCTTACTGGTATATTTAAACTTTTAAATAATTCTACAGTATAAGATAACATTTTTTCATACCATTCCATTGATTCTTCTGGTTCACATATAACTATCATTTCTTGTTTTTCAAATTGATGTACTCTATATATTCCTCTTTCTTCTAGTCCATGGGCACCAACTTCTTTTCTAAAGCATGGTGAATATGAAGTCATAGTTATAGGTAATTCTTTTTTCTTTAATATTTCTCCTTTATATTTACCAATCATAGAGTGTTCGCTTGTTCCAATTAAGTATAAATCTTCTCCTTCTATTTTATACATCATGGCATCCATTTCATCAAAAGACATAACGCCATCTACAACATCTCTTCTAATCATAAATGGTGGAATACAATAAGTAAATCCTTTCTCTATCATAAAATCTCTAGCATAAGATAACATAGCTGAAGATAGTCTAGCAATGTCTCCCATTAAATAATAAAATCCATTACCACTTGTTTTACCTGCTGAAGTTTTATCTAATCCACCTAAACTTTCTAGTATATCGGCATGATATGGTATATCGTAATCTGGTACTAAAGGTGTACCTATTTTTTCTAATTCAACATTTTCACTGTCATCATGTCCTATTGGAACAGAAGGATCAATAATGTTTGGTATGACCATCATTTTTTCACGAATTGCTTTATTTAATTCTTCTTCTTGTTTTTCTATTTCTATTAGTTTATCATTAATTTCTATTACTTCTTTTTTCTTTTGGTTAGCTTCTTCAGTCTTACCTTCTTTAAATAGTGTACCAATACTGTCAGATATTTTATTTCTCTCACTTCTTAAATTGTCGCCTTGTATTTTTAGTTCTCTATTTTTTTTATCTAATTCTTCTATTTCATCTACGATAATAATTTTATGTTCTTGAAATTTTTTTCTTATATTTTCTTTGACTAATTCTTTATTATTTCTAATTAAATTTATATCTATCATGAATGTTCACCTCTATATGGAATTATACTATAAGGATGGAGATTTTGCAACTAAAGGTAATATGGTGTTGCAAATACTTTATTTAAGATCTTTTCTAAGACTTTTAAGTTCATTAATAAAGTTTGTATCATTATTTTCTTTAGTAATATTATATATTTTTTCTTTTCTATTAATTAATTCTTCATAACTTATTACGGCATCTTCTTCGTCTATAAAAACTATTTCATCTTTTTTCTTCATAAGCTCTTCATAACTTATTATAGCATTTTCTTCTTGTTCTTTTTCATAATCTGTTAGTTCTATTTTGTCTGGTATTGTTGCTTTACTTAATTTTTCACTTACGTCTTGAATATATTCTTTATTATTTATTGGTTGTTCTACTTTTACTTCCCTTTCTTTTGGATAAACTATTCCTATTGGAGATGTTTGATATCTTGATTTCATCTCTCTAAATACATTTCTTTGGTACGCTTTATTTGGTGATGGTTTGTTCTCAATATCATCAAAGAGAGATAAATTTTTAATCTTTGGTTCTTCTATTTCTTTATTATTATTTTTTTCTTCAATAATTATTTCTAGTTGCTCTGGTTCTTTTATTATTGTATCTTCTTCACTAACTGTTGGGAATGAAATACTATTTATATCTTCTTTTTGAATATTTTCGTTAGAAATATATTCTTTATCTATAATAGGTAATTCTTCTAAAACATCTTCAGTCTTTTCTTTGGGTTTTATTGTTTTTATTTTACTTTTTTTAGAATAAATAATTAATGTAATGATAGTTAAAATAATTACAATTATTATTCCAAAAAACATTATTTTATTTAAAACATCTAGACTGTTATAAAAACTTAAAAATGGTTGCATATTTATCACCCTTCATATATGTAATTTATAATGCTTGCAATACATATTGCGGCAGTTTCAACCCTTAATACTCTTTTTCCTAATGTTATATTTTTGAAGCCATAAGATGTTAATATTTTATTTTCGTTATCACTTATTCCACCTTCTGGTCCTATAACAAATACCATTTCTTCTTTATTTTCTTTATTTATGTATGTACTTATTTTTTTTGAATCTGGTGTTAAGGAACAGATAAATTTATTTTTGCAATTATAGTGTTCTAAATCTTTTATGGTCATAATATCTGTTATAATTGGAATATCTAGTCTATGTGATTGTTCACTTGCTTCTTTACAGATACTGTTCCATCTTTTTATTTTTTTATCTACTTTATCATTAGTAATTTTTACAATACTTCTTTCTGTTCTTAAGGGGATTATTTTATGTACTCCTAATTCTGTTAATTTTTGAAGTATTAAATCAAATTTCTGTTCAGTTACTAATGATATAGCTATAGTTAATTCTATATCAAGATTTCTTTCTTCTTGATAATTATCTATTATTTTGATTTGAAATGGATTTATTGATTCGATAAGACATAGATATATTTTTTTGTTATATATTACTTCTATTTTATCATTTATAGACATTCTCATAACATTTTTTATGTGATGTATATCAGTATCTTGTAATTCTAATTTTTCATTTTTAGCGAAATATCTTTGCATATTTGTTTTCCTTTACACATAATTTCTGGTAAGTAAATTATAGCATAGTAATAAAAAAAAAGCATCTTTATTTGATGCAATTTTTATATTTTTTGAAATATTTTGTTTCTTCTAAGTCAGTTTCAGAAAGAGACTCAAATAATTTCTTTTGTTCTCTTGTTAATTTTTCTGGAATAATAACTTTAGTGACAACGTACATATCACCTTTTCTTTTATTATTAACATTTTCTATACCTTTGCCTTTAAGGCGCATTTTGCTACCATTTTGTGTTCCTGCGGGAATTGTTATATCAACATTTCCATATAAAGTTGGTATTTCTTTTTTACAACCAAGGGTAGCTTCTGTTATAGTTAATGGTAATTCTATATATATATCATCATCAACTCTTTGATAATAGTCATGATCCCTTACGGTAAATTCTATGTATAAATCTCCAGATGGACCTCCATTTTTTCCAGCTTCACCTTTTCCAGCAATACGAAGTCTATTTTCGGTATCTATTCCACTAGGTACAGTTACTGTTATTGTTTTAGTAACTTCTACTTGACCTTTACCATTACATTCATTACATTTTTTCTCATAAGTTTTACCTGTACCGCTACAGTAAGGACATGGTGACTTAGATAAGAAACTTCCAAATATTGTTCTTTGCTCTTGGGTTAACATACCTGTTCCGTTACATTGACTACATTTTGTAGAATTAAATCCACCTTGACCATCACAGTTTTCACATGTATCAACCATTTTTACTTTGATGTCTTTTTTTGTTCCAAATACGGCTTCTTCAAAATCAATAGTCATATGGTATAAAACATCATTTCCTCTAGTTGCTTTTGTCCTACTGTTACTTTTTGAACTTGAGAATCCTCTTCCGAAACCAAATCCTCCAAGAATATCATCAAATACATCAGACATATCTCCAAAATCAAAGCCATCAAATCCAGAAAATCCGCCACTACCATTGGTAAATGCACTATGTCCATATTGATCATATTGTTTTCTTTTATTTTCATCAGATAATACAGCATATGCTTCTTGAACTTCTTTAAATTTATCGGCAGCATTTTCTTCTTTGGAAACATCAGGATGATATTTCTTGGCTAGTCGTCTAAAAGCACTTTTTATTTCATCTTGTGAAGCTGTTTTACTAACACCAAGAACCTCATAATAATCTTTTTTGTTCATTCTTACCTCCAATAAGGTCCTAGTTACCTAGGGCCTTATAATTATTTTTCTTCATATTCTGCATCTACGACATTATCGTCATTTTTATCATCATTTTTTTCAGATTTCTCAGTATTATCAGAACTTTCTGCTTGTTCTTTCTTAGAAGCTTCTTCATAAACTTTTGTTGCTAGTGCATTAGCTTTTTCTAGTAATTTATCTTTAGCTTTGTTGATATCTTCGACATCTTCTTTTTCGATTGCTTTCTTTGTCTTATCTATTAAATCATTGGCTTCTTCTTTATCTTTGTCAGATACTTTTTCACCAAGATCTTTTAAGGCTTTTTCGGTCATAAATATTACTTGTTCTGCATCATTTTTAGCGTCTACCAATACTTTCTTCTTTTCGTCAGCTTCTTTATTCTTTTCAGCTTCTTTCATCATCTTATCTATTTCTTCTTCAGTTAAAGTATTTGTAGCTGTAATTGTAATTGATTGTTCTTTATTTGTTCCTAAGTCTTTAGCCTTAACATTAACTATACCATTAGTATCTATATCAAATGTTACTTCTATTTGTGGTACACCTCTTGGTGCTGGTGGGATATTTGTTAATTGGAAGTTACCCAAAGTCTTATTATCGGCAGCCATTGGTCTTTCTCCTTGTAATACATGGATATCTACGGCTGGTTGATTATCTGCTGCTGTTGAGAATATTTGACTCTTACTTGTAGGTATTGTTGTATTTCTTTCTATTAATACTGTCATTACACCACCAAGTGTTTCAATACCAAGTGATAATGGTGTTACATCTAGTAAGACAATATCGTTTACTTCACCAGTTAATACACCACCTTGAATAGCTGCACCCATGGCAACAACTTCATCAGGATTTACACCTTTATGTGGTTCTTGACCAAGTTCTTTCTTAACCAATTCTTGAACACATGGTATTCTTGTAGAACCTCCAACTAGAATTACTTTATCTAAGTCTTTATTTGTTAATTTAGCATCTTTCATTGCTTTTCTAACTGGCTCTAATGTAGAATTTACTAAGTCTTCAATTAAACTTTCAAATTTTGCTCTTGTTAGAGTTATATCTAAGTGAAGTGGTCCTTCTTCTGATTGAGATATAAATGGTAATGATATTTGTGTTGTAGTTACACCAGATAAGTCTTTTTTAGCTTTTTCGGCTGCATCTTTAAGTCTTTGCATAGCCATTTTATCTTTAGATAAATCTATACCATTTTCTTTTTTGAATGTTTCTACTAGGTAGTCTACGATTCTTTGGTCAAAATCATCTCCACCTAATTTATTATTACCAGCTGTAGCTTTAACTTCAAATACACCATCTCCTAATTCAAGTATAGAAACATCAAATGTTCCTCCACCTAAGTCATATACTAGAATTGTTTGTGCTTTATCTTGCTTATCTAGTCCATAGGCAAGAGCTGCGGCAGTTGGTTCATTTATTATTCTTTCTACTTCTAATCCAGCAATTTTACCGGCATTCTTTGTTGCTTGTCTTTGTGAATCATTAAAGTATGCTGGAACTGTTATAACAGCTTTTGTTACTTTTTCTCCTAAATAACTTTCAGCATAATCTTTCATGTATGAAAGTATCATAGCACTGATTTCTTCTGGTGTATATTTTTTTCCAGCTGCTTCTACTTTTTCATCTGTACCCATTAATCTTTTTATTGAAGAAATGGTATCCTTATTAGTTACTGCTTGTCTTTTGGCAGCATCTCCAACTATTCTTTCACCATTTTTGAAAGCTACGACAGATGGAGTGGTACGTCCTCCTTCTGGGTTTGGTATTACTTTTGCCTCACCTGCTTCAAGTACTGATACACAGCTATTTGTTGTACCTAAATCTATTCCTATTATTTTACTCATATTATCATCCTCTTTCTTATTTATTCATTTACTTTTACCATACTTACACGTATGACTTTATCTTTATACATATATCCTTTTTGATATACTTCTAAAACAATTCCTGGCTCTTTATCATCAACTTTGTCAGTTAATACTGCTTGATGATATGTTGGATCAAATGGTTTACCTAATGTGTCTATTTCTTTTACTTCATATTTTTCTAACATAGTTTTTATTTGTGTATATACCATTTTTATTCCACTTAAGAACTTACTTACTTCATCATCTAGATTATTATCATCTAGTTTAATTGCTCTTTCTAAGTTATCTAAAATAGGTAAAAATTCTAATATCATATCTTCATTAGCATATTTTAATGTTTTAGATATTTCTTCATCTTTTCTTCTTTTGTAATTTTGAACTTCTGCCTTTTCTCTTAATAGTGCTTCTTGTAATGCTTTAACACTTTCTTTCAATTTATCTAATTCTGTATTATCACATTTACATTCTTCTTTACAACATTCACTTTGACATTCATTCTCATTACAAGTGTTGTCACAGCAACATTCATTCCCTTCATTGCACCCGCAAGTGCATGTTTCGTCACATTGACAACTTTTTTCTAAATCTTTCTTTTTCTTCTTGCTCATATTCGCCTACTTTCTTTAATTTTTAGTGTTACTTAAATTTTCATTAATATAATTTAATAAAGTAACAACTTTTTCATATTCCATTCTTTTGGGTCCAATAATAGCAATCGTTCCTTCTAAGCCACCATAGTTATATTTTGTTTTAACCACGGCAACGTCTTCAGAAAGTTCACTATCCTTTCCTATATATATATTAATACCATTTTTTTCTTCAGCCATATCACTAATTGAAGATACATCATCTAATTTAGTTAATATTTTCTTTACGGCATCAATATTTTCAAATTCGGGTTGCTTTAAGAAATTATTTCTTCCAACAAAATGTACATCGGCTGATTTATTTGTAAAACTAGTAAAAGCATCATAAAAGGCATTATACAGTATTTCATGTTGAGTAACATATTTACCAATAATTGGTTTTATATCATATTCTAGTCTTTCACTAATGCAATCAATTGGTGTACCCACAATCATTCTATTTATAAGATTTACTGTTTTTATAACTTCTTCAATATCTGTATTTGGTAAATACATATTCTTATATTCAACGTGTCCTTTATCTGTTATAACCATTGTTAATACTTTATCATTCTCTAGTGGTACAACTTCTACTTTCTTTAATAAACTTTCATTGGAAGATTTTCCTAAAACTACTGAAGTATAGTTTGTTATTTCCGATATTAATTCAATACTTTTTAAAATAATATCATTTAAATCAAGAGCTTTGTTATGAAATATTGTTTGTAGTTTTAACATTTCTTCTCCAGTCATATTTTTTGGAGACATAAGTTTATCTACATAGTATTTATATCCTTTTTCACTTGGAATTCTACCTGAAGCAAAATGATTTTTTTCTAAGTAACCTAATTCATCTAATATAACCATTTCATTTCTTATCGTAGCACTTGAACATTTAAGATATTTGCATATTGTGCTTGAACTTACTGGTTTAGCGGTCTTAATATATTCTTCTGCTAGAAATTTCAGGATATTCTCTTGTCTTTTTGTTATCAAAACATCACTTCCTTAGCAATACTCTCATTTGATTGCTAGTACAAGTATAATACTTTCTGTTAGCAAAGTCAATAGTAAATTGCTAACTTTTTAAAAAAAGAAAAGGTAATTGTTTATTTAATTGACTTTTGATTTATCATAATTACTTTTTCCTATGTTTATTTTACCTTTTTCACAATTATATCCAAATGAATCTACTAATTCATCTCCAATATACATACTTACTATTTCACAATTAACAGGGCATTTATTACATATTTCTATTTTGGTTTTCATAGCAGTATTTTTGGTATTGAAATCAAATGATACTTGTTTTTTATTATTCTTAGCATATATTGCTGCTCCAAGGGCTGTTACATAAGAAGAATTTTTAGCTACCATTATGTTTTTATTTAATACTTTGGTAAACTCTGTTATAAGATAATTACATTTACTTAATCCTCCTACAAATATTATATTATTATTTATTTCTTTTATACCTTTAAAGTATTCTATATAGTCTTTAACTATTATATTAAATAAAGAAGAAAATATATCTTTTTTATCATATCCTCTTGATATTTTTTTTATTATTTCATCTTCTAATAATATATTACAATTATTTCTTAAATTAATATTCCTTTGAGATATACTAGCAAGGTGTCCCATTTCTTCAATAGAAGTATTTAATTTTTTAGATAATGATTCAAGAAAATATCCATTACATAAGTCACAGGCATTAGATATTTTATAATTATTTAATTTTCCTTCTTTAATGGTTATTAATTTTGAATCACTATTGGATATTTCTATTATTGCTTCTGTATTTGGATCTATACATAATACTCCTTCTTTGGTACAATCTATTTCATTTTTAACAAGTCCTGTAGTAAATATATTTTTGATAATATTTTTTCCACTGCCAGTAATAGTATAATTAGCTATATAGTTATTGTTTAGGTCTAAATTTACTTTTATATAACTTAGTAATTTATGAAAAGATTCCATCATATTTAATTCTATGTTTTGGGTATGACTTACTATTATATTATTTTTGTTATCTATGACTACTCCTTTTATTGAATAAGACCCTATATCTAGGCCTAAATATAATTTGTGCATAATTCACCTCTTTAGGTAATTATAAAATATAAATTATTAAAAAAATGTCGATTATTGATGTAGACTATTTTCCTACATATTTTTATTTTTTATTATGAGATAATTTATCTAGAGGTTGATTATGAAGAGGGATAATAGATATAAAAATATATATGATACAGTTAGATTAAATATAAGAAAGTATAGAAGAAAAAAAGGTATTACACAACAAGAATTAGCTGATTTGGCTGATTTAAGTCATGGTTATATTAGGGATATTGAAAGTATTAATATGGGAGTAACTTTCTCTTTAGATGCTGTTGAGAAAATTGCTAATGCTTTAGATGTTAAAATAAAAGATATGTTTGAAGAAGAAAAAGAAGACATTTAACTTGTGTCTTCTTTTATTTTAAATATTCATCTTCTCCACAATCTGTATATTCATCTCCGCAATCTTCTATGTATTTATACTTTCCATTATCATACATAATACACGATGTTGGATTTAAGTCCTTTACCATATCTTCTGTAATTGTAGTATGTTCTTTTATTTTTTCTAAACTTAATCTGTTATTTGTATCTTTAGTTAAACATACAAATACTTTGCTATATTTTGAAGCCATTAATTCAGCATAGGATACCATTATTTCTTGTTCTTGAGTAATAGTTTTTTCCTTTCTTTTATTTATAACTTGTAAAATATTTGGCATAGCTATTGCTAATATAGCTACGAGTATTACTATTGTGGCTAATAATTCTATTAAAGTAAATCCATTTTTTTTCTTCATTTTTATCTATCCTTATGAAAGTATTATAACATTATATAATGTATAAGTAAATAATTAATGTCATATATTTATTTAGGTGATTACATGAAAATAATTAAATATTTAGGATTATTTTTATTGATATGTTTTACTTTTTTTTATACTGAAAAAGTTGTTAATGTTATAAATAATAATGATGAATTAATGATTGATATTAAAGATAGAGCTATTAATTATGAGATAGAAGCAATAGATGCTATTATCAATGATGATACGATTATACCAGGTAAATATGGAAAAGTTGTTAATATTGATAAGAGTTATTATAATATGAAAAGTAGTAAAGTATTTAATGATAAGTTACTTTTTTATGACATAGTTAAACCAAATATTAGTTTAAAAGATAATAATGATAAATATATTATTGGTGGAAATCCTAAGTTTAAAAATGTTTCTTTGATATATATACTTAACAATAATATTGAATCTAATATTAATTTAATTAATAGTATTAATTATAGAATTAATATATTTTTAAATTATGAATTTATGTTAAAGAATATAAATATGTTAAATAGTTTGAATAATCATGATATATATAATTATGGTAATGATGGTATTTATACTGAAGATAATGTTATAATGGGAAATAATATAATAAATAATAGGACTAATAATAGAAGTATATATTGTTTAGCGAGAACTAGAAATGATAATACTATAAATATGTGTAGTAAGAATAGGATGTATACGATTATTCCTAGTATTGATAGGAATTATAGTGATATAAAAAGTAATATTAAGAATGGTAGTATTATTATGATAAATAATATTAAGGAATTAGATGTTATTGTAAATTATATTAATAGTAAGGGTTATAATATTGTTTCATTGAGTGAACTTCTTAGTGAGGAAATTAAGTAGATTTTAAAAGGGATTTATGATATAATTTGTTTAGTCCTTTATGGATATAAAGAGGTAAAATATGAAAAGATGTGAAGTAGATAGAACTAAACTCTCACCAATGATGAGACATTATGTAGAACTTAAAGATAAGTATGAAGATACGATTATTTTTTATAGATTAGGGGACTTTTATGAGATGTTTTTTGAGGATGCTTTACTTGTTAGCCATGAATTAGAACTTACTTTAACAGGAAAACAAGCAGGACTTGATGAAAGGGTTCCAATGTGTGGTATACCATATCATGCAAGTGAAATATATATAGATAAACTTATTAAGAAGGGCTACAAGGTTGCTATATGTGAACAATTAGAAGATCCTAAGATGGCTAAGGGTATGGTAAAGAGAGATGTTACTGAGATAATTTCTTCTGGTACTATTATTTCTAGTAATTCTTTAAATGAAAAGGAAAATAATTTTATAGGTAGTATTGTAGATTTTAAATATTGTTATGTTCTTACTTATACTGATATTACTACTGGTGAATTATATTGTGAAATACTTGATCATAATAATAGTAAAGTAATTAATAAAATTATATTTTTAGGAATTAAAGAAGTTATATTAGATAGTAATGTTGATAAAGAAATATATCATAAACTTAGAGACAATTATAGAATTACTACTTCTTTAATAGATGATATTTATGAAGGTAATGATTATGATAGGGTTATAAAAAATGTTACTGATACTAGATATATTCATGGCTTTAAACATCTTTTAAATTATTTGGTTGTTAATCAAAAAAGAAATATGGATCATTTAGAAGAAATTGTTATTAAGAAGAATGATGATTATTTAAAGATGGATATTCATACAAAGAGAAATTTAGAATTAACTGAAAGTATGCGTAATAAAGAAAGAATGTATTCTTTACTTTGGCTACTTGATGATACTAAGACTGCTATGGGAAGTAGAAAGCTTAAGTCTTGGATAGAATTTCCTTTGATAAATAAAGAACAAATTGAAAAGAGATATGATGTTGTAAGTATTTTAAATCAAGAATTTATTTTGTGTGAAGAACTTAGAAAGTATTTGTATGAAGTATATGATTTGGAGAGATTATGTGGAAGAATTGCTTTAAAAACAGCTAATGCTAGAGATTTGCTTCAATTAAAAAAATCATTGGAGGTATTACCTAAAATTAATGACATACTTAAATCTATTAATTATAAAGAATTACCTGATGTTAGTTCTTTGTATCAATTACTTGTAGATTCTATTTATGAGAGTCCTCCAGTTGGTTTAAAAGAAGGGTATTTAATAAAGAATGGTTTTAATAAAGAGTTAGATGAACTAAAGGATCTTAGGAGTGGTGGAAAAGATTTTATAAGTAATTTTGAGATTCAAGAGAGAGAAAGAACTGGTATTAAGAATTTAAAGGTGGGATTTAATAAAGTTTTTGGTTATTATATCGAAATATCTAAAGGTAGTTTGCAGTTTGTTACAGAGGATATGCAATATGAGAGAAAGCAAACACTTGCTAATTGTGAAAGATTTATTAATCCTCTTTTAAAAGAAAAAGAAAAAATTATTTTATCTAGTGAAGAGAAAATTATTAATTTAGAGTATGAATTATTTATAAGTATTAGGGATAAATGCTTAGAATATATTAGAGATATTCAGGAAATAGCTAAGATAATTAGTGAGATTGATGTATTATCAACATTTTCTATTATATGTAGTAAATACAATTATGTTAGACCTATAATAAATGATGATAATGTTGTTAATATTATTGAGTCGAGACATCCTGTGGTGGAAGCATTTATTAAAGAAGAATATGTTCCTAATGATATAGTTATGGATGAAAATACCAATATCTTACTTATTACAGGTCCTAATATGGCTGGTAAGAGTACATATATGAGGCAACTTGGTATTATTGTTATTATGGCACAGATAGGTTGCTTTATTCCGGCTAAGTCTGGTACTTTACCTATATTTGATAAAATATTTACAAGAATTGGAGCTAGTGATGATTTAGTTAGTGGAGAATCTACATTTATGGTGGAGATGACGGAAGCAGGAAATGCTATTACTAATGCTACTAGAAAGAGCTTGATATTATTTGATGAATTAGGTAGAGGTACGGCTACTTTTGATGGAATGAGTTTGGCACAAGCTATTTTGGAATATATACATAATAATATTTCTTGTAAAACACTTTTTTCTACTCATTATCACGAATTAACTGATTTAGAAAAAACACTTCCTAATTTAAAGAATAAACATGTAAGTGCTAAAGAAGAAAATGGAAATATTACTTTTTTACATAAAGTACTTGATGGCAGTGTTGATAAAAGTTATGGTATAAATGTTGCTAGATTAGCTAATTTACCTAATGAAGTTATTGATAGAGCGGATGAAATTTTAAAAGTATATGAGAAAAAAGAAAATGATAGAGATATTGTTATTCAAACTACTCTACCTCTAAGTTTTAAAAAAGAAAATAATGAAATAGAAAATTATATTAAAGAATTAAATATTTTAGAACTTACTCCAATCGATGCTATAAATATTCTTAATGATTTAAAAATGAAGGTTAAGGATAATGAGAGATAATTATATTGGTGTTTTTGATTCAGGAATTGGTGGAACAACTATTTTAAAAGAATTATTGAAATATTTACCATATGAGAATTATATATATTATGCTGATTGTAAAAATAATCCTTATGGTAATAAGAGTGATAAAGTCCTTATGAAAATTGTTATTAATATAGTTAATTATTTTATTAGAAGAAAAGTAAAATTAATTGTAATAGCTTGTAATACGGCTACGACTAGATGTATTGATAGGCTTAGAAAGTTATATCCTAGTATGTTATTTATAGGAGTAGAACCTGCTGTTAAGGTAGCTTGTGATAAGGGATATAAAAATATTTTAGTTATGGCTACTGAAGGTACTATTAAATCTTTTAAATTACTTAAACTTATTGATAATAATAAAAAAGATGGAGAAAACATATATCTTGTTCCTTGTGAAGGTCTTGCTTTTGCGATTGAAAAAAAGGATAATATTGCAATTAATAATATTTTACATAATGTATTAGATAAATATGTAACTTATAATATTGATGCTATTGTTTTAGGATGTACACACTATCCTTTAGTTAGCAATAAAATACTTGAAATAATACCCTCTGCTCGGCTTATTGATGGTAATATTGGTGTCGTAGAACATGTTAAACAAGTATTAAAAGAAAATAATCTACTTAATATTTCTCAAAATAGAGGTAAATTTGAATTTATTACTACACACTAAAATTATAATGATTGTCTTAGTACAGTCATTTTTATTGATTAATTAATTGAAATGTGATACTATGATATTGTGATAGCTAATAAAGAGTTTAAACATATGTTTATTTAACTTTTTAGTTTGTATTAGGTAGGTGAAATATGGAAGATAAAAAAGTAAAAATTGTCTCTATAGCAATAATATTATCATTTGTATTACTATGTTTCTCTGTTTTCTTTTTAGCTAATAAACTTAGTAATGTAGAGAAAGTTGATTGTTTAGTAGAAGTTAAAAAAGTTGAAGATATTGGAAAAAATAATATATGTACTGTAACAGACTATAAATATATTCAAGATGATTTTAAATTATTAGCATCAATTACGATGTATAAATCTAATTATTATTCTATGGTACTTAAAGTAAATGATAAGAAGGTTGATATTAATTATTATACTTTAAATTCTACTAATCAATTGTTTAAAGAAATTAATTTTTCTTTTAAAGATAATTTATTATTTATAGAATCTAATGATGGAGAAAAAATTGATGGTGATTATTTAGCTATTATTAGTAATACTGGTGATGTTATAGAGTCTATGGGTAAGAAAACAATAGAATACGATTATAAGAATAAAAATATATATGTTACTACTCATTTTATTAGTATGTATGATTGTTTTGATTTAAATCATGATGATGAAGATGCTATATATAATATTAAGAGATTTAATTACCTAAATGGCATTTTAAGTGTTACTTCAGAAGAATACGTTACATATAAAGATGTATGTAAGAATAGAGTTTAATTTAAAGAATTATGTCTAATAAATATAGTTCTTTTTTTTTAATTCCGTAATACTTTTTACTAGGAGGCAATAATGATTAATAAAAATGGTCTTACTAGTGATGAAGTCATTAAAAATAGAAAAAAATATGGTAATAATTCTCTTACAAAAAAGAATAATGATACTTTTTTTAAATTATTATTAGAAACTTTATCTGATCCGATAATAAAAATATTGTTAATTGCTTTGGGAATAAAAACAATATTTTTAATTAAAGATTTTGATTGGTATGAAACAGTTGGTATTGTTATTGCAATTATGGTTGCATCTTTAATATCTAGTATATCTGAATATGGTTCTATGAGAGCTTTTAATAAGTTAACAGAAGAAACTTCGTTAATAAAAGTTAGGGCTAAGAGAGATAATAAAGTTATAGAAATACCTATTAATGATGTAGTTTACAACGATATTATTTTGCTTGGTGAAGGTGACAAAGTTCCGGCTGACGGAATTATTGTAAGTGGGACTATAGCTGTTGATGAATCAATGTTAAATGGTGAAGCTAAGGAAAAATATAAAAAAGCTTGTATTGATATAAATAAAATTGAAGATGAGAATAAAGTGTATATGTCATCAGTTGTATACAATGGTAGTGCTTTAATGCTAGTAACACAAGTTGGAGATAATACTATATACGGAAAATTAGCTCAAGAATTACAGGAAAAAGAAGATCCTTCTCCATTAAAATTAAGATTAACAGAACTAGCTAAAAATATTAGTAGAATTGGATATGTAGCGTCTTTTCTTGTTGCTTTTTCTTTTTTGTTTAATAAGATATTTATTTTAAATGAATTTAATATTTCTATGATATTATCAACATTAACTAATTATAAAATTATGTTTTCTTATATACTTGAGGCTATGACATTATGTGTTACTATTATTGTGGTAGCTGTACCAGAAGGACTACCTATGATGATTACTTTAGTTCTTTCATCAAACATGAAAACGATGTTAAAGAATAATGTTTTAGTAAGAAAATTAATGGGAATAGAGACGTCTGGTAATATTAATGTATTGTTTACAGATAAAACTGGTACTTTAACTAATGGTAAATTAGAAGTTGTTGGTATTTTGTCTTCTTCTTTAGAAGAGATTGATATTAGAAAATTAAATTCTCGTATGAAAGAATTATTTATGGATTCATTATCAGTAAATAATGAATCTGTTTATGATACTAAAAATAATAAAATAATTGGTGGTAATATAACAGATAAAGCAATTTTAAATTATGTTAAATTATATAAAAGTAAGGCTAAAGTAATAAATCGGATGCCCTTTTCTTCTGAGAAAAAGTATATGTTTACTAAGATTGATAATATGGGTAATAAAATCAAGTTGATTAAAGGGGCTCCTGAAGTTATAATTAATGCCTCTAATAGTTATTATGATGAGTTTGGAATAAAAAAGAATATTAGTGATAAAAATAAAATTTTAAGTAAAGTTAAAGAGTTATCTGGTAGTAAACTTAGGCTTATTGCTATAGCAATATCTGATGATATCTTTGTGACAGATAATTTAAAAAATATTACTTTACTTGGATTTATTGTATTGGCTGATAGTATTAGAGAAAATGTCTTAGAAGGTATAAACTTGGTTAAATCAGCTTCTATTCAAACTATAATGATTACTGGGGATAATAAAGAAACGGCTGTATCTATAGCTAGAGAATTAAATTTAATAGAAAGTTCTGATGATATAGTTATTACTAGTGATAAGTTAGATAAAATGACTAATGAAGAAATTATAAAGATATTTCCTAAAATAAGGGTAATTGCTAGAGCTATGCCTAGTGATAAGAGTAGACTTGTTAATATTGCTCATGAACAAGGTATGGTGTGTGGTATGACGGGGGATGGGGTTAATGACGCTCCTGCTTTAAAAAAAGCAGATGTAGGTTTTGCTATGGGTAGTGGTACAGAAGTTGCAAAAGAAGCTTCTGATATTGTAATACTGGATAATAATTTTATGTCTATAGCACAATCTGTTTTATATGGAAGAACTATTTTTAAAAGTATTAGAAAATTTATTATATGCCAACTAACAATTAATTTATGCTCACTTACTGTATCAATTATTGGACCATTTATTGGAATACCTGTACCTATAACTGTTGTACAAATGCTTTGGATTAATATGATAATGGATACTTTATCTGGACTGGCCTTTTCTTATGAACCAGCTCTTAATGATTATATGAAAGAGCCTCCAAAGAAAAAATCTGATCACATAATAAATAGATATATGGTTAGTCAAATATTAGTAACTGGAATATATTCTTCTATTATTTGTATATTTTTTATGAAAAGTAGTATTATTAATAATATTTATACTCCTATTAGTAAATTAACAGCTTTCTTTGGTCTTTTGATTTTTATTAGTATATTTAATGCTTTATCAGCTAGAACTAATAGATTAAATATTATAGCTAATATTAAAAAGAACAAAGTATTTATTGCTATTATTGGTTTTATAACAATTGTTCAAATATTTATTATATATAAAGGTGGAAATTTATTTAGAACTCATGGTTTAAATATGAAAGAATTTATAATTATGTTTATTTTATCTATTAGTGTATTACCGGTTGATTTCATTAGAAAAATAATTATAAAAATGTTATATGGTAAGAGCGATGTTTAATATATAATAAAATGAAGATAGAATATGTGTTTTGTATACTATGTATCTATCTTCTTTTTTGTCTTATCATTTCTTTACGATAACCTTTCTTGATGTTGTAGTTGTATTACCACTTTGATCTGTTACTTCATATTTTATTGTATATGCTCCCTCTTTATTGGTATTTATGTTGTTAGTGATTATTACTTTGTTTTGAATATCTGTATCATAGTTATCTGTAACAATCACTCCACTATCTTTATATATACTATTAAGAGGGATTATTTCAAGAGCTTGTCCATTTAGTTTTATAACTGGTGGTTCACTATCTATTATATTTACTTCTCTATAGATATATTCTTCAATATCATCTATGACTACCATATATTTTATTTTATATGTACCAATAATACTTGTATTTAGATTACTTTTGTCAACAATAACGTTATCCGTTATATCTTGATTATTATTAGTAACTTTTATTCCATATTCTATATATTCATTATAAACTTCTAATTCTAAAGGATTTGGACCTATCAAGTCAAATTTTAATGATGTGGTAATTTCTTTAGAATAAGTTATACCTAATATACTAATTACAATTATTAATAATGTAATAGAAGATAATATTATTTTTTTCATATATATTCCTTCCTTATATATTATTTAAAATATTTTTACTCTATTTTTTAACATAAAAAGACTTAGTTTATAAAGTCTTTTTTATATTAAATTTTTTATGATTATTTCTTTTTATCAATCATTTCATTTATGGCTGTACCAAATGAAGCAATCCCTTGCATGTCAGATGGAATAATTATCTTTGTAGATTGTCCTTCAGATAATTTACCTAATGCTTCATAACTTTTTAACATTAAGACAGATTTATCTGCTCCTGCCTCTTTTAATAATTTTATTCCCATTGCTTCGGCTTCTTTTATTTTTATTAATGCTTCGGCTTCTCCTTCTGCTTCTTTTATTTGTGTTTCTTTTTTTGCTTCTGCCCTTAAAATTGCAGCCTCTTTTTCACCTTCAGCAATTAATACATTAGATTTCTTTTCTCCTTCTGCTTGAAGTATTTTTTCTCTTCTTTCACGTTCTGCACGCATTTGTTTTTCCATGGCTTCTTGAATATCCTTTGGTGGTAAAATGTTTTTTACTTCTACTCTATTTACTTTTATTCCCCATGGATCTGTAGCTTCATCCAATATTGCTCTCATCTTAGAATTAATTATATCTCTAGAAGTTAATGTTTGGTCTAATTCTAATTCTCCAATTAAGTTTCTTAAAGTTGTAGCTGTTAAATTTTCAATTGCATTAATTGGGTTTTCAACTCCATAAGTATATAACTTTGCATCAGTTATTTGAAAGTATACTACTGTATCTATTTGCATTGTAACGTTATCCTTAGTAATAACTGGTTGTGGTGCAAAATCTTTTACTATTTCTTTTGCTGTTGTAATATTAGCAATTCTGTCAATAAAAGGTATTTTAAAATGAAGACCATTTGTCCACGTTGTATAGTATGAACCTAGTCTTTCAATAACATACCTCTGTGCCTGTGGAACAATTTTTATACTTAGAATGATAATTATTAATATTATTATTAATAATATAATTACATAATTCATTATGTTTCCTCTACTTCCTTAACTTTTATTTTAGTACTATTTATTTCTAGTACTTCTACAATACTATCTTTTGAGATAGTTTTATCAGCATATGCTGACCATAATTTTCCATCTACTTTTACTTCACCAATGGTATTTTTGGTAATTTTCTCAGTTACTATTCCATTCATACCTATGATTCTATCATAATTTGTTCTTTCAGTTTTAGATGTTAAATATTTTTGTAAGATATTCTTTGTAGAAAGTAACAATATAACTCCTAATAATATAAAAACGGCTATTTGAATTATTATATTATTGGTAAATAACGATATAACCAATGTAATAATACCACTTACAATAAACCATATACTTACTAGATTAATTGTAAAGGCTTCAATAATAGATAGTAAAATTATTATTATTAACCAAAATAATTGCATATTAAACACTCCTAAATTAATCTAATTTATTTTCATCTCCTTCACAATATGCTTCCCCCACTTTTTCTCCTTCAACGTATTCTTTTCCTATCATTTCACAACTGACTTTAGTTACTGTATCTTTTAAATAACCTCCAAATATTTTAACTAATGCTATTGCTAGAACAGCAATTAATGACACTATTAAAATATATTCTACAAGAGTTTGCCCTTTTCTGTTAAGCTTCATTTAAACACCTACCTTATTAATATAATTATATTATATATCAATTTTCTTGTCAATCAACAATTTATCTACATTTTATTTGACATTTTATTTGTTATAGAATTTTTTTTAAATTTCTCACTTGCAAAAGTGCATTAAAGTCTTTACCATTATCTTCAAAGAAACAATTAATTTTAAATTTGTCCATGCAAACCTTCTAATTAAACTTGTTTACTATAATTAGAATTAATACATAAAAAAAATTGACAATTTTATTATATTTGTTTTCAAGAAGCAAATTTTTAAATAAAAAGTAAGGAACATGCGAGAGTTTTTCTATCTCACATATTTCCTCATTTATAGATAAATTTCAAGAATACAAATTTTATATTTTCAATTTTTTTTATATTTTTCTCTTTAATCATATTAACTCTAACAGATTTTTCTTGTATTAAGTCAAGTAGTATACTTTAATTTTTGGATAATAAAACTGCTAATGATAATCTATCTAAATTCTACCACACATATTTTTATTATTATAATTTATCATAAAATTTGTTTTCCAAAATATTATTAATAATTAATTTTACCTTAGCTGTTGTTTCACTAGGTAAGGATTCCATTGCTGCCCATCTTAATTCTGAACATTTGTTTTTTTCTCCTATTTCTGGTTTTAAATTAGTTCCATCTGCTTCAAATATAAAATTTAATCTTTCACCAGTATAATGATGCATTAAATGAATTATTTTAATATCTTCACGAGTTAAATTAATTAATAATTCCTCTTTAACTTCCCTAATCATTGCATCAAATATATCTTCATTTGCTTCTAGGTGACCACCTGGTAATTCATACTCGCCATCGTTACTACCAGTATTTTTCCTTTTCATTAGTAAGGTACACTCTTTACCATCAATTATTTTTTTTATTAATATATCCGCACATATAACACTTTTAAATCTTTCCTTTATCACTTTATCCTCCTATTATTCTTTTTACCTTTTTTAAAACCATTTCCACATTGTTTTCAGAAGTATCTATAACATATGTTGGAATCTGTTTTGAAACAACACTTAATACTTTCTCATAAGACTCCATAATTTGTTCATAGTAATTTAAAATTATATTATAGTCTTCCAAATCTTTTTTTCTTCTAATAAGCAAATCATTTTTTAGGGCTTTTAAATAAATAACTTTACAATCATTTAAGGAATACTGTTTGATTATATTATTAGCTTGTTTGTCATTAATTCTCGACTTACTTTTTAAAATAGGTCCATAAACCATTTCTGTGATAAAGTGGCGACAAAAAAATTATATAGTGTTATCACCACTACCAATGACAATAATTTGGAAAGAAGAAATTGTATTTACAATTTCAACAATTTATCTACATTTTATTTGACATTAGACTGTGTATAGTGTCCTTAAACTTATTTTTTTATTTCAACATAATCTCCAGAATCTAAGTATATGATTCCTTTTTGATCTTTCATGCTTGCAACGATAGAATTGTATTTATTTATTTTTTCTATCTTTGATAATGATACATATACATAATTTCCATCTATCATATATAATAGGAATCTTTCTTCATCAATATCGTTAGGTTTATATTCTATTTGTGATATTCTATATAGAATGGAATTATCTATCTTATTAAAATTTTTAACAAAACTATCATATATAGAATCTATGTCATTAATAACATATGGTAAATAGTCTAAATTATAAATATTGTCTGCTAAAGAATTACTATTTAGAACTACTTTATCTTTATATATGGCTATTGGTTTATATTCTTCTATTTCTATATATAGTTTATTTATTAATTTTTTCTTTACAGTAAAATTTTTTATATAGGGATTGTTAATTTTATTTTTCTTTATGGAAAAGATTGTTTTTATAAAAGAAGGATAATCAATTATATTTAAAGATTCCAATATTTCTTTATCACTCACTATATCATTATTTATTATATAGATGTTTTTTATTGGCATTGTTATTATATCGTAACTGGTAAATCCTAATAAAAGTAGTATTAATAATGTTATAATGACATTTTTTACTTTGATTCGTTTCTTTTTGACTTTTATTTTGACTTTTTTCTTTTCCACACTATCACCCTATTCTACGATTATTTGTTCTAGTATTAATTCAATTTTATATTTGTTTTTTACTTCTTCTTTTATTTTATTTATGAGACTTACTATATCTTTGCCAGTTGCATTACCTTTATTTACTATAAAATTAGCATGTTTAGTTGATACTGTTGCATCTCCAATACAGTAACCTTTTAAATTACATTTTTCTATTAATTCTCCTGCATACATTGATGGTGGATTTCTAAAAACACTTCCTGCACTAGGATATTCTAATGGTTGAGTATCCTTTCTTCTTTTCTTTCTTTCTTCCATTTGTAATAGCATTTCTTCTCTATTTCCTTCTTTTAAGAGAAAATTTGCCGATAACACAACATAATCTGGGTTTCTTTTTAAAAATGAATCTCTATAACTAAATTCTAAGTTTTTTTTGTTAAGTGTTATAATTTTATTTTGTGGAGTTAGCACAGAAATGGATTCTAAAGAGTTAGAAATATCTAAGTTATAGGCACCAGCATTCATTGAAATGGAAGCTCCAACTGTTCCTGGAATTCCACAAGCAAACTCAAGTCCTGATAATCCAGCATTAATGGTAGATATTGCTAATTTAATAAGTGAACAACCTGCTTCTGCATATACCTTATTGCCTTTAATAGTCATATTGTTAAAATTATCTAATTTAATTATTATTCCATCATAGTATGTAGTATTAAATATTACATTAGAACCATTACCCAAAATCATGTATTTTATGTTATTAGTTCTTGCAAAATTAATTAGTTCAATTAGTTCTTTTGTATTTTTAGGAAATACCATATATTTTGCTAAAATATCTATTCTATATGTATTATACTTTTTCAGTGATATATTTTCTTCATAATTATAGTTTCCTTTATTAAAAAAATCTTTTATCATTTATTATCAAATCCTTTAGTATATTATATATTCTAGTACTACTGTCAAAAATAGCTAATTCATGTAGATTCTTTTTTATATTTTCATATTTTTCTTTATCATTTAAAGTATCATCTATCATTTTAATTAAGTTCTCTTTATTTAAATCTTTTTCTTCTAAGATAAGACCAGCATTTTTATTTACTAAGTCTATAGCATTTTTATATTGATGATTATTAGTTACATATGGACTTGGAATGAATATTGATGGAACCCCTATGGCTAGAATTTCGCTAATTGTACTTGCTCCTGCTCTTGTTATCATCAAATCTGTTACTTTCATCAATGATGGCATTTCATAAATAAATGGAAGAATTTTGACATTTGATGGTACTTTAATATTTTTTACTTTCTCATAATATGAATTACCTGTAACAAACATAACTTCATACTCTTTATTTTTAAATGCATTTAAGAATGATACTATTTTATCATTTACTGTTCTACTACCCAAGCTTCCCATAACAATTAAGATTAATTTTTTGTTTTTATCTAATCCATAATCTTGTTTATTTGCTTTTTTCATGGAAACAGCTTTTTCACTACATGGGTTACCTGTTAATTCGGCTTTTCCTTTTGGAAAACAATTTATTGTTGTAGAGAAGGATACTCCAACTTTATCTGCATATCTTGATAAATATTTGTTGGATAGTCCAACAACAGAGTTTTGCTCATGAATAAAAGTTTTCTTTCCAAGTTTTTTACCTGCCCATATTACTGGAGCTGTAACATATCCTCCTGTACCAATAACTATATCTGGGTCAAATTCTTTTATTAACTGTTTACATTTCTTCTTTGCTTTCATAAATTTATTTAACACATTAAAATTTTCAAAGGTTATTTTTCTTTTGAATCCTATAATATCTATTCCTTCATATCTTATTCCTAATTCTGGAATTAAATCTTTTTCCATCCTATCTTTAGTTCCAATATATAAAAATTCACTATTAGGTTCTTCTTCTTTTATTTTATTAATTATAGATATTGCTGGGTAGATATGTCCCCCTGTGCCTCCAGCACTTATAACTACTCTCATATATCACCTTATATAATACTATTAAAATAAGCATTATATACCTTTCTTTTGATTTTATTTCTGAAACAATATAATTTATTAAACGTATTATTTCTTCTTAAAACATTATAGCAAAAATAGAAGTATTTATAAATACTTCTATTAAATTATACACTATTTTTTATAAAAATTTACATAAAAAAAATATATTGGCA
>FR902162.1:0-25969 GCA_000437895.1 Clostridium sp. CAG:914
ATCGAACTCACGCAGTCAGCTTGGAAGGCTGAGGTTCTACCATTAAACTACACCTGCAAATCAAGTAGGCAATATAAATTATATTAAATATTAAATTAAAAGTCAACTATTTTTCCAAACTTTTATTAAAAAATTAAAAATATAATACAAAATTACATTACCTATCAATAATTTATTTATATTCCTTTATTTAAAAGACTAAGACTTACTTTCCCTTTATCTTTATTAATATCAAGTACATAACAAGTAACAATATCTCCAACATTAAGAACATCTAAAGGATGTTTAATATATTTATTTGTTATTTGTGAAATATGAACTAAACCATCATTTTTAAGACCAATATCAATAAATGCTCCAAAATCTACAACGTTTCTAACAGTACCCTCTAATTTCATACCAGGTGTTAAATCTTCTATTTTAAGTATATCACTTCTAAGTAATGGTTTTGGATAATTATCTCTGTAATCTCGACAAGGTTCTTTTAAACACGAAATTATATCATTTAAAGTATATATATCAACATTATTATCAGAAGAATATTTAGAAATATCAATATTATTTAATTTATTTACTATTTCTTCTTTACCAATATCATCATAACTAGCACCAATATCATTCAATAATTTATTAGTAATATCATAACTTTCTGGGTGAATAGAAGTTTTATCCAAAGGATTACTACCATCTACTATTCTCATAAACCCAATAGCTTGCTCAAAAGATTTAGGAGTAAGAACTTTTGCTTTTTTTAATTCATCCCTAGAAGATATTTTACCATTTACTTCTCTATATCCAATTATTTTATCTATAACACTTTTAGTTAATCCAGATACATACTTAAGAATAGAAGGACTAGCAGTATTTATATTAACTCCAACATTATTAACAGCTTTTGTTACTACAAAATTTAGTGATTCATCAAGCTTATTTTGATTAACATCATGTTGATATTGACCAACGCCAATACTTTTACTATCTATCTTAACTAACTCGTTTAAAGGATCTTGTAATCTTCTTGCGATACTTATAGCACTCCTTTTTTCAACAGTTAAATCAGGAAATTCAGATATAGCTAATGAAGAAGCAGAATAAACACTAGCACCAGCTTCACTAACTATAATATATTCAATCTTCTTATCTTTATACTCATTAATTACTTCTGCTACCAACTTCTCACTTTCCCTAGACGCAGTTCCATTCCCAATAGCAATAATATCAATATCATATTCTTTTATTATCTTTTTAATAGTATCCTTAGCTTTTTCCCACTCATTTTGTGGTTCATGAGGATAAATAACAGAAATATTTATAACTCTAGAAGTCTTATCTACCACAGCTAATTTACATCCTGTTCTAAAAGCAGGATCAAGACCAAGAACTGTTTTTTCTTTCATTGGAGGAGTAAGTAATAATTTTTCTAAATTAGAAGAAAAAACTTCAATAGCTTTTTCTGAGGCTACATCCTTTAAATCAGATCTAATCTCTCTTTCTAAACTAGGAAATATAAGTCTTTTATAACTATCCTTAATACTATCCATTATTATATCAAATAGATTAGTATTATTTTTAATAATCTTCTTTTCTAAATAAGATATAATCTCTTCATCACAAATATCTATATTAACACTAAGAACTTTCTCAGCTTCACCTCTATTTATTGCCAATACCCTATGAGGTTTAATATATTTGATTTTTTCATGATAGTCATAGTACATTTCATATACCAATTTCTCATCAAAAGCATCTTTCTTCTTCTTAGTTACTATCTCACCATTATTATATATATAATTTCTAATCCATTTCCTATAAAAAGCATTATCACTAATCCATTCACTAATAATATACTTAGCACCCACAATAGCATCATTAATAGTTAATACTTTATCATTTAAATAATTACTAGCAATTTTATCAATATCTAGATTATTTGGCTGTGACATAATAATTTTAGCTAATGGTTCTAGACCATTATTTATAGCATCTGTTGCTTTAGTCTTTTTCTTTTCTTTAAAAGGTCTATATAAATCTTCTACTTCCACTAATTTAGTAGCTTTCGTTATCTCATTTTTTAATTCATTAGTAAGAAGACCTTTCTCATCAATAAGTCTAATAACATCATCTTTTCTTTTAGATAAGTTAACCTGATATTGATAAACCTCATCTATTTTTCTTATTTCTTCTTCATCTAATGCCCCAGTAGCTTCTTTTCTATATCTAGCAATAAAAGGTATTGTATTACCATCACTAAGTAAATTTAAAACAGTTTCTACTTGTTTAACCCTTACATTTAAATCTTTTGCTATTTCATTAATAATTAATTCATTCATTTATTTTTCCTCTTTCCTAATTAAATTCTTATCTATAAATTTATCTACAGTACTCCAATATAATTTTTCATTTTGTATAACAGATTTCATATGTTTAGCATTATCTACAATAAGTTTTTCTTTCTTTCCACCATAATTATTATAAACATCTTCTAAATAGTCAATAGTAACAAATTTATCTTTACTACCATGAATAAATAGCATTGGTAATTTAGCAGTACCTAAAGATTTTAATATATCATACTTATATATATTTACTTTTAATATTAATATATAAAATATATTAGCAGCACTTATAACAACTTGTGGTATATGTCCCTCATGCTTTAATTGATGATAAAATTGTTTATATATAGAATAAAAGCCACAGTCTTCAATAGCATATAAAACATTCTTAGGCAAATTACCACGAGCCACACTAAGTATAACAGCATAAGCTCCCATAGATATACCATGTAAAATAATCTTACTTTTTTTATCATTATCTATAATATAATTTATCCAAGACATTATATCCTTACTTTCATTTATTCCCATAGTAGAATATTTTCCATCACTTTTTCCATGTGCTCTATGATCTATCAATATTACATTAAAATTAAGTTCACTATAATGTTTAGCATAATCTAACATATCAAGACCATTATTAGTGTATCCATGACTTATAATTACATATTTATGTGTCTTAGAATTAAATTTATAAGCATGTAATTTTAAATTATCAAAACTAGCTATATATATATTTTCATGTATTGTATTTTTATACCATTCCAAAGCATTATCACTAGATAACTTTTCATTTCTATTTTTAAATAATTTCTTACGAGAAAATTTAGGATTCATTGAATAATTAAAAAAGAAAAAACCTAAAGACAAGTATCCAATAACCAAAATTATTAGTATAATAAATAACCATATCATTTAACCATCTCCAATAAAACAATTCTAACACAAATAACCCATTTTGAATATTAATTTTTTTTCTTATATGTTAAAATATTATTAGGAGGTTATAAAAATGAGAGACAAATATTTAATTATTAATGCAGGAAGTAGTTCTTTAAAGTTTACTTTATATAACAAAAACGAAGAAATATTAATGAAAGGAAATTTTGAAAAAATAGGAAATCCAGATTCTTTTTGGACTATTACTATAAAAGATAAAAAAATAAAAGATAAATCTTATCTCCAAGAGCATGATGAAGCAATAAAGGTTTTACTTTCAATAATGTATGAAAATAATGTTGTTAACTCAAAAGATGAAATAATAGGGGTAGGGCACAGAGTACTACATGGTGGTGAAATATATAAAAAAGCCACCATCATAAATGAAGAAGTATTATCTAACATAAAAAGTCTTATCAAATTAGGACCACTACATTTACCTGGAGAAATTATGGGTATAAATGCTATGCTTAAAAATTTACCAAATGCCATTAACGTAGCTGTCTTTGATACTTCATTTCATCAAACAATGGACAAAGTAAATTATATGTATCCCATTCCATATAAATGGTATCAAGAAAATGGTGTTAGAAAATATGGTTTTCATGGTATTAGTCATAAATATATAACAGAATATATGAAAGATTATTTACATAAAGAAGATATCAATTTAATTATTTGCCATATTGGTTCAGGAGCTAGTTTATCACTAATAGAAAATGGTAAGAGTATTAATACCACAATGGGATTAACTCCATTAGATGGACTTATGATGGGAACACGTTCTGGTAGTATTGATGCTTCCATTATAGAATACATTATGAAAGAAAGACATGAGACTATTGAAGAAGTTAGTAATGACTTAAATAAACATAGTGGACTATTAGGTATATGTGGAAAAAATGACTATCGTGATGTAAGAGAATTATTAGAAAATGGAAACAAAGAAGCTAAACTTGCTTATGATATGTTTTGCCAAAGCATCGTAAATAACATAGGAAAATATTATTTTCAAATAGAAGGAAATTTATCAGCAATAGTATTTACAGCAGGTATTGGAGAAAATGCTATTGATTTAAGAAAAGATATAATAAATAAAATATCTAAAGTAACTGGTATTGAATTAGATGAAAAATCAAATCAAGAAATCGCTTCATTCAAAGATAAAAAAGAAGGAGTAATCACAACACCAAATTCTAGTATTCCTGTTTTAGTAGTACCTACTAATGAAGAAGTAATGATATTAAGAGAAATGAGAGAAATATTAATAAATGAAAAATAAGGAGATAATATAATATGCATAGTATTCTTGTATTATCAGATATTCATGGTGACATAGATACTTTAAATTTAATATTAGAAAAAGAAAATTATGATTATGTTTTTTTCTTGGGAGATGCTATAGATTATTATTGGAAAGAAGAAAATAAAGAAGTTATTGATAAACTTTCTAACATAAGTAAAATATTATTTTCTGTAAAAGGAAATTGTGATAATTTTCATACATCATATAATAATCCTCTTATTCAAAGAATAACTATTGATAATATAAATTATGTTTTAACCCATGGAATGCTATATAATAAAGATACTGTAGGAGATTATGATATTTATATAGAGGGACATACTCATAAATCAAAAATTATAAAAGAAAATAATAAAATTATAATAAATCCTGGTAGTATATCCAAACCAAGAGGAAATACTTACAAAAGTTATATAATAATTAAAAATAATATAATTTATCTAAAAGATATTTATGGTAATATAATAGAAACTACAAAAATAAAGTAATCGTAAAAAAGAAAATATAAACCTTTACAAAAATATAAAAATATATTATACTTATCACGTAAGGTAGGGAAATCTATGAAAAGAAATATATTAATTGGAGCAAGTATAGCAATACTATTAATAGCACTTGCAGTAACAATAGTAAGTAATGGAACATATAGTACCAATACAGTTGGCATTTCATGTGGTGAAGTTAGTGATACCACAATGTATGTCGGAAATACTAAAAAAATTACAGTAACAATAAAAGATACTGATAATAATGATATAACTAGTGATTATAGTGATGCAAGTTTTGGATGGGAAATAGAAAATACATCTATAGCTTCAATCACAGAAAATATAGCAGGTAATAATTTTAATGAAATAAATGTAAAAGGAATTAAAGAAGGTAGCACAACATTAAAAATATCTATTACTGATGGAGAAAATGTAATAAATGGAACATGTGCAATTAATATATCTTCAAGAACTTATAAAATAGTCCCTAATACTGAATTATCTACAAATGAAAAAGGAAATTATGTACTACGTTATGGCAATAAAGCATCATTAAATATTACAGGTATAGATGAAAACTATAATGTAGCTTGGAGTATAGGTCAAGGTAGTGATATAGCAACAATAGATTCTCAAACAGGAGAATTAATCGCTAGTGGTATTGGAGAAGTTGAGGTAATTGCTACAATATGTGAAAATGAAAGACAAGATAACTGTGATGAATCTACAATCACGGTAGATGTTACCCCAAACGTTAAAAATATTATTGTCAAAGCAGATGGTACTGAAATAGCTCCTACTAATGCTACGTTTGATCCAACCAAATACGATGAGGCTTATCTATACGAATTCGGAAGTGATACAGAAGAAACTATAAACAAAATTCAGATTAATGTTGAATTAAATAATGCAAAATCCAATGTTAAAATTTGCAAAGACAAAGAAGGAACAGATTGTTTAGAGCCTACTGCAAATGGAAATACATTATCCGTAGAAATAGATGCTCCAGATAGGGGAGAATCAATTTTAATTGATATTATAGATAAAAAAGAAGAAGATTCAACACAAGTTGGAAAAGAAAATATATATATTCTACAACTTGCTAATAAACAATCTATAGAACCAACTCCAGAACCTAATCCTGATGTAGATCCAACAAAAGACAATTTACTTAGTATATTAACTTCAAACGAAACAAATATAAATACATATACAATAGATAATACAACAGGAGTATGGGTACATACAGCAAGTTACCCTAATAATGTTGATAAAGTAACTATCTACTACAAATTAATAAATGATAATTATACTTGTAAATATTTAACAGGAGAAAAAGAACAAGAATGTAGTAATAGTGAAGGAAGTTTTAGCTTAAATATAATAGAAGGAAATAATCCAGTTGCTATAACTATTTACAAAGATGGAAAAATAGAACAAACTCATTCAATAATAATATCAAGAGAAATAGGAACAGAGCCATCTCCTGAAGAACCTTCCGAAGAACCAGGCAGTAATACTGAAGAAAATAGTGGAACTCATGTGGATTTAACAAATCCAACAACAGGAAGCATTCCTAAATTTATAATATCACTTATTATGATTGCATCACTAATAGCAACATTATTTCTATATAAAAAGAATATGGAAAAATTATAATTATTTAAATACACCGAAAGGTGTATTTTTGACTTTGCATTCATTCTATAAATTTCATAAAATATATTGTTATTAATAAAAAAATATGATACAATTTTGATATAAGATTTGGAGTGAAATTGTATGAAATTTAATTTAAAAAAAATATTATTAATGATTTTTATAACGTTTATTTGTTTCTATGCAAATACAAAAGTATATGCAGATGAAACAGGCGGAGGTGGGGGAACAATCCCTACAGAAAATTGGTGTTATTATATAAATGGTAATGATGTAGCTATTAGATTTAATTACTATGCAGGCGATGCAGGTGAAGAAATTCCAGGATGGTTCATGCAATCATGGGAAGACAGACTTATTGGAAGAGTATATTTTGATAATATATATGGAACATCAGCAGGAAGTGATAGTTGGGTTAATTCCTATATTTCATCACACAAAGAAAGTAACGTTTGCTCTGTGCTACCATATTATGATGGAGGATATAAAGAGGCTATGAAAGGAGCAAAAGGTTGTCCCAAATACGTTTTGTATAGAGATTGTAACGTTATTGAATCTTATATTGTTGACGATATAAATAATATATGTTATACAGAGACGTCAAATGAACAATTGAATTTTGAAAAATTTAAAGAAAAATTACAAGCAAGAGATTCAAGCTGTATAGTTACTTGGGCAAAAAATGTAACAAAAGATGAATATGTAGGAACATTTGGAAATTTTGAAAATAATTTCAATGATAAAGAATTGGAATGTAAATGTAGTGAAGAGAATCCAGATAATTGTTTAATTACTCCAGAAATACAAGATATGATTGATGAAATATTAATGTATCCTAGGATCATAGTACCAATAATATTAATAGTAACAGGTATATATAATTTTGCTAAGGCAGCTTTCGCAAATAAAGAAGATGAAATGAAGAAATATCAAAAGAAATTCTTTAAGCAATTATTGATTGGAGTTATGTTTTTCTTTATTCCGACATTAATAAATATAATTATAGATTTATCACAATATGTTTGGGATGGACTTAAAACATGCTCAATATAAACTAGGTTGGAGGTGAAAAAATGTTATTTTTAATTGATATAAATGCAGAACTTAGAAAGGTCGCTGGTTCTATTTGCAATGCAATATATTCATTAATATCAATACTATTTGATGTATTCTACAATCTTGCAAACATTAGAATACTTAATGCAGGATATGAAGTTAATGGTATATGGCATGATGCACCAATAACAGTTATATATAAAAGAGTAACATTACTATTAGGGATAATAATGGTTTTCTATGTTACATTCCAATTTATAAAATATGTACTAGAACCTGATACATTTTCTGATAAAGAAAAAGGTGGAGAAAAACTGGTTTTTAAATTAATAATTGTTGTTGTATTAATGGGAACTGTTCCAACAATATTTGATAAAGCGTATGATGTACAAAGACTTATTTTAAATTCACATCTAATTGATAAAGTTTTAATAGGAAATGCCAATTCAAATGTGGAATCGTTTGGTAGAAATCTGTCAGCAAATGTATTTAGTTTATTTTATTACCAGGATGTATCTGTTAGTGAAGGACTTATATGTGAAGATAATTTAACATGTCAAGAGATTGTTAAAATGAATCTAGGAGGAATAACAAGGGCAGGTTCAATGCCTGTTATAACAACTGGATTAGGCAAAAAAGTTAATGACGGTAGATATGCAATTCACTTTGATGCTTGGTTTGCTATGGGCGTAGGACTATTTTTATGCTATATATTAGTTCTTTATGTTATTGATATAGGTGTCAGGGTAGCACAATTAACTTATTTACAAATAATTGCCCCTATACCAATTATTGCGTATTTATCGCCAAAAAAAGATGGAATGTTTCAAAAATGGGCAAAACAATGTGCTATTACATTTTTGGATTTATTTATAAGACTATTTATAATATGTTTTATGTTATTAGTAATCAGTAATATAAGTATATCATCAATTGGAGAAAGCATAAATGCTAATGTAGATGAAACTACAAAAACATGGGTATATATAGCTTTGATTTTAGGATTATTATTATTTGCACAGAAAGCACCTAAACTTATTCAAGAATTATTCCCTAATATGGGTGCTGCCATGGGCAACTTTGGACTTAAACCAGGCGATAGAATGCCAGCTCTTGCCGCTAAAGCAGCAGCAATGGGACTTGGTGGAGCATCTGCTCTTGCAAGAAAAACAATCGGTAGAACTGCTAATGCAATAAAACATAACAGAAGAGAAAAAAAAGCAGCAGGTATAGATGATTATAAGCAAAAGAAAAAAGATTATAGAAAAGCAAAGAGAGATAAACTAAATCCACCTGAAATAAAAGCAGCAAAGGATGCAAAAGAAAAAGCAAAAGCAGCATATAAAGAAAATTATGGTGGTAATAAGCAAAAATTAAAAGCTGCAAAAAAGAAATATAAAGATGCTAAAAAAACAGGTGTTTCAGCTGTGATAGAAGAAGCAAGAAAAAGTTTACATGAAGAGAGAGATAAATATCAAACAGCAAAGCATAAAAAAGATAGCATCACAGGAGCATTTTTATCAGGAGTTGTTACAGGACCAGTGACAGGAATAATCCAAGGTTCAAAAGCAAAGGACTTAAAATCAATTAGTTCGGCCGTTAAAAGTGCTAGTAAGACTGCATCACAACAAGTAAAAGCACATAGTGAATGGAAAGAACAGGGCGGAGAACATGCAACAGGCAGAATAATTGAAGGTGTTAAATCACATTTTGGTATAGAATCTGGCATAGAATCACAAAAGAGAGAACAAGATGCAGTTCAAAGAAGCATAGAGAGTAGTGAGGAAGCATTAAAAAGGGCACAAAGACCAGCAGAACAAAGTAGTGCGATGAAAAAGGCACTAGAAAAGCCAAAAGAAGCTGTAGATGCAGAAATGGCAAAACCGGGTAGAATAACAAAAACTGTTGGAAAAGACATTACAGGCGTTACTGGCTCAGCTCAAATGGAACCTGCTAAAGTTTTATCTAAATTAGAAGCAAATGTTACAGAAGCAGAAGCAAAATTACAAGCTGCAGAAAATACAAAGAATCCAAGAGATATTAATAAAGCAAAAAGAGCGTTAGAAGAGGCTAGAACAAATTTATCAAAAGGTAAAAAAGATATAAATAATGAGATTAACAAACAAGTATTTGAAGATATAAAAAATTCAAAAACTAGTGCTAGTGAAAAAGCTTTAATCGATGCTTACGGTATTGAAATTGTAACAGCAATGAGAGACACAATGAGCACAGTAACAAATATGTCACGCGATAGTGCACTTATGAAGGAAATTAAAAATGATACAACAATTCCAGATAAACTTCAAAAAGCATTTGAAACAACATTTTATGATAGACATGGTAATCTACTTGCCAAACCTAATTTTGGTAATTATGAACAAATGAAAGATGTTAAAGATTATCTGCAATTATATAGTTCTAATAAAACGAGATCAAATGAAGAACTTAGACTTAATATTGAAGATAGGAAATATGATTTGGAAAGAGAAAAAAATAATGCATCTAGAAGGTATGAAGCTAACGCTAAGAATCCTATAGGTTCTGGTTATACTGGTGGATCTAGTGGTAAATAAAATGAGAATGGAAAAGAAAGGTAGTGTGATTCTATGAGAGATTATGGATATTTAATTCCAGCGAATGCGAAAAGAGGGCAACTAATATTTAACTTCTTTAGACCTATAGACCTACTTGTTTTTGGAATTGGTGCTACTATATCAATAATATGGTTGATATTTGTAAATATGGGAGGAACATTTATTGTTCTTCTGGCTTGTGTACCATTGCTTATATCAACACTATTGGTGGTGCCAATTCCTAACTACCATAATACTTTGGTAGCATTACAAAGCATTATAAAATATTATAAAGGAAATAATAAATATAAATGGAGAGGTTGGTGTATATATGACGAAGACAGTAAATAATGGTGCTAACTATACTGAGAATTGGATTCCTGTAAAAAGCATTAATAATGGTGTGATAGAACTTGATAATAAAATGAAAGTATCAGGAGTAAAAATAATTCCTAAAAATATTTTTATTCTAGATCAATCTTATCAAGATAACATTATCATGGCCTTAAAAGCATTATATAATTCTATTGACTATGAGTTTTGGTTAGTATCAATAGATAGACCAGTTGACATATCAGGTTATTTATCAAACTTACAAATTTTATATAATGAAACTCAAGATATTTATCGTAGAAAACTTATAATGGAAGACTTAGACAAAGCTAATGATTTTATGAAAGATAATGTAACGGATATAGAATATTATATCTTGTTCAAAGCAAAAGATAATGAAATTATTCAAAGAAGAATTAGAGAACTTATTATGGGATTTTCTAATTGTCAAATAAATGCTAATCAAGTATCTAATGAAGATTTACGTGTACTATTAGATAGTTTTCTAAATGGTGGTATAAAAACAGAGAATAAGGCGGTGTTTAATGAATAAGTTTAAGTCAGAAATAGCTCCTAAAGGATTACAATTTAATCCGGCAGACTTTATTATCAGTGATAAATATTGTACGATATTAACGGCTATATCATATCCAAGATTCATTCTTCCAGGATATCTTGCAGATATATCCAGTTTAGGTGGAGTAAAAATGGTTATTAAGCATGCTCCTGTTCCTTTTTCAATGCTTGCTAAAATGTTAAATAAGGAACTTGCACAACTTAATAGTGACTATCAAAGTCAGAGAGATAATGTAATTAAGGAAAGAATTTTACAAGATATTGATAGTTTGAATAGTTTTATTCAAGATTTTACATCAACTCAAACTAGAACTTTTGATTTTCAACTACACGTTTTAGTAACAGCAGAATCTAAAGATGCCCTAGAAAAAAAGAAAATGTATGTTAAAAATTATTTAGACAGTATCGAACTTAGAGCAATGCCAATAAGATTTGAACAAGAGAGTATTTTTAAATCTATGTTACCTATCTTTGAAAAACAAAGTGTTGAAACAAGATTAGGAACAATTATGCCATCATCAACAATGGCTGCTATGTATCCATTTATATTTGACAGTATAAAGGATGATGGATTAGGAACTTTACTTGGAACAGATTTTTCAGGTGGAGTTATACTATTTAATCAATTTCTATATCAAATAAAAAAAGAAAATAATCGTAACAATGCTAATATGATTATCTTAGGAGCTTCTGGTAGTGGTAAATCAACTGCTGCTAAACTAATACTTCGTAGTCATATTAGAAATAATTGTCAAATCGTTGCTGTTGATCCAGAAGGTGAACTTACAGAAATGACACTTAATGCTGGTGGAACAGTAGTTAATCTTGGTAAAGGTGGAGAATATGGAATGATTAATCCACTTGAAATAGTTATGGATATTGATGAAGAAGATGTTAGAAATGGTAGAAGCTATGCCGTTATTACTAAAAATATTCAAAACTTAAAAGCTTTTATGAAATATTATTCACCAGATATTGAAAATGATGTTTTAACATTATTTAGTGAAATAGTAATGGAAACATATCAGAGATTTGGAATATCTGAAAATAATGATTTTTCAAACTATACTTCTGAGAATTTTCCTATTATGCAAGATGTATACACTACAATTATTGCTAAATTAAGAGCAATGACTGACAAAACACGTGAAAGAGATATTTTAGAAAGACTAGAAATAAAAGTAAGACCACTTGTTAATAATGAATTGAAATATTATTTTAATGGTCATACAACAATTGATGTTGATTCTAAATTCCTAGTTTTTAACATAAAAGAAATAATGAATAGTGATTCTAATATAAGAAATGCATTATTATTTAATGTTTTAAAATATGCTTGGAGTTTATGCTTAAATCCTAATGTAAATACTATTTTATCAGTAGATGAAGCTCATGTATTACTTGGGGCTGGTAACGAACTTGGAGCAGAATTCTTAGCACAAGTTCAAAGAAGAGCAAGAAAATATAATACAGGAAGTATAATTATAACTCAACAACCATCAGATTTTGTTGCTCAAAATGTTATTATGCATGGTAAAGCTATTTTTGATAATTCATCTTATTATCTAGTAATGGGACTAAGAAAGCAATCAGTTGAAGATTTAAGTAAATTAATAGATTTAAATGATAATGAAAAAGATGCAATAAAAGCATTTAATCAAGGAGAAGCTTTATTTGTATGTGGAGATAGAAGAATGCAAATAAATATTGAATTAACAGATAAAGAACTTGAGTCATTTGGTTCTGGTGGAGGATTATAATAAAAATTAGTAGGTGATTTCATGAGTACAGGAAATAGAAGAAAAGGACAAGGGAGTAGTAATAAAGTACCTCATAATAGGAGAAATTTAGGAGGAAGAGTAGGTGGTAAACAAAATAGTACTGGTAGTCCTACTAATAACGCATCACAAAATAATGAAAGCAATAGTTCAAAAAGAAATATTTCCTCTGGAAATGGAAAAAGTGGAAATGTAAAGTTAGATGCTAAAAAAGTTGTTATTAAAACTAAAATAACTATAATTACTATAGGTATCATTGCTGCCGTCGCTGCAGTATTCATTCTAGTAACTCTTGCTATTTCATTTATCACTGCAATATTTGTTATTGATGATGATAGTAGCTCATCATCAGATTCAGCAACCTCTACAGCAGCTACTAGTGATGTTGAAGTTATAGAATATGATGAAAATAATAATCCCATTGTAACTTATTATTCTCCAGAAGATTACATCAAAGGATTAACATACGCATATATTGGTGATAATACCAGTGAAGAAGTTTACAAAGTATATGCTGTTGTATTTAGAAATGTAGTGGCTCTAATTAATAAAGGAGACATAAATAAAGAAGAATACAATTTTACGAAACCTAGTACTATTCCTGCTAATAGTTCTTCACTAATTGGAAGTGCCATAAATAGTGTCAACAAAGAAATACTCAAAGATGAAAATAATAACATTATTAAACCAAAAATAAATACTGAATGTACATCATCTGATATCGAACAATGTCCAACATCAAGTGGTATATCCCTTACTATTGTTGAAGATTTAATTTTAAATAGTCAAAAAAATTACAAAGAAGTTCTTCTACTTTACTATCCTAATAGCAAAGTAGAAGAATCAAACATATTATTAAATATATCAGATTTATCAATTAAAGATACAACAAAAGCCAATACTTTACAAGAAAACTTAAATGATTATTTAGAAAAAAACAATTCGTCATTAGAAGAATTAAATAACTATATAAGTGAATCTGTAAATAAAAATGGATATGGAACAAGAAATGGTGTTATAACGGCAGCTGTTTCATCCATAAATTTCTTATATGATAATTTTAATATAAAATTACCATATTTTTGGGGAGGAAAGTATACAAGTAAAGGATTTTCTAACGAATTTGGTAATTATGTTAATAATCCTACACAAAGTAGAGGAGGAAATTACTACTATTATAAAAGTTTTGATTGCAGTGGATTTGTACAATGGGCCATTATAAATGGGGGATTTAAAGATCCAGGTACAGGTACAAGCAATTATGATAGTTCTTTTTCTGATAAATGTAGTATATCGTCTTCAGATTGCGTTGGTGCTCCAGGAGATTTAATTAATTCACCAAATGGACATGTTGAATTAATATTAGGAGTTGACATTGATAAACAACTTTATTATGTTGCCGAATCTACATCTTTAGGAGTTATCATAAGACCACGTGGATTACATAAGAATAATAATAAAAATAATACTTCAATAATAAATTTAGATGATTTTTATAGTAAAAATGCTTTAACTAATGGAGGATAAATGAAGAAATATAAAATGATATTCATGGTGGTTTTAGTTGCTTTTCTAACTGGTTGTAGTGCTGAATATAATATTGTTATAAAAGAAAATACAGTAAATGAAAATATTATCTTAATAAGTGAAAATGAAGAAGATAGAGAAATATTAAATAATACAGAATGGCTTATTTCCTATAATCATGATATATTTTTAGAAAATGCCAGTAGTGATGGCGAAATTATTGATGAAAATGTATATGATACTATCTCTAAAAATGGAAATGTTAATTTTACACATGATTTTAAAAATGAAGAGTATAAAAATTCTACTGCCATTAATGAATGCTATGATTCAGTATACTTTGATACCATAAGTGGAAAAAAAGTAATTTCTACAAGTAATGTTGCAAAATGTTTAGATAATTATCCTAAACTAAATAGTATAAAAGTAAAAATAACTGTAGAAGGTGAAGTTATCAGTAATAATGCTGATAATACTAATGGAAATACTTATGAATGGAATATAAATAAAGAAAATTATAAAAATAAACCTATAAAATTAACATATACAACTGCTAATAATCAAACAAGTAGTACTGAATCAACAAGTTCTACTTCTAATAGTAGTCAAGACAATTTAATAAAAAGAATATTATCGCCAGGTTCATTTGATATATCATTTATTATTTTTGCTTTGATATTTTTAATATTTGGTATAGTACTAATATATTTTTATAATAAAACTAATAAAAAAGATGAGTAAATTACTAAATTTATATGATATAATAACTACGTTAAGTCCTGTTAATTTATTTAACAGAAGGGAAGAGAGGTGTTATCGAGTTATTCTCGATTATTATGAAATTTAGAGTAGATAAAGAAGATTTAATTAAATTCTGTTGGCTATTATTACCAATATTATATATATCAGCAATATTTGTATTAAATATATCATACCTAGCCCAAGAAGGAACATTTTATGGCCTTCTTCCATTTAAAGCATTTACTGCTAAATATATTGGAGCAACTTTATCTATATTCCTAATTACTGTTGTAGGTGTCTTTTTAGCTGTTAACTCCAGTGTTTTCAGCAGAGAAAAGGGATGGGGAATTACTACCCAAAAGAAGTCTAACGGTTATGCTAGATGGGCAACAGCCAAAGAATATAAAGAAAAATTAGTAGAAGTAGATATTAAACAAGATAAAATTAATGCTGCAGGTGTTCCTATCATTAGTGATGGAAAACATATGTGGGTAGATAATGGAGAAGATCATTACCTAGTTGTCGGAGCGACAGGATCAGGTAAAACAGTTATCGTAGCAAAGCCTACGATTAAATTACTGGCTAAAGCCGGAGAATCTATGATTTTAACAGACCCTAAAGGTGAGTTATACGAAAGTACAGGCGAGATGTTAAAAGAATATGGATATAATGTAATATTACTAAACTTTAGAGATCCACATAAAGGTAATGCTTGGAACCCTATGTCATTACCATATAAATTATATAAAGAAGGAAATCAAGATAAGGCAATAGAATTACTTGATGACTTAGCCTTAAATATATTATATGAAGAAAAGGCTGGAGGAAATGCTGACCCATTCTGGGAAAAATCAGCTGCCGACTATTTTACAGGTCTAGCTTTAGGATTATTTGAAGATGCAAGTGAAGACCAAATAAATCTTAATAGTCTAAATTTAATGTCAAGTCTAGGAGAAGAACGCTTTGGTGGACCAAACAATAATTATATAAAAGAATATTTTAATTCTAAAGACCCATCAAAGCCAGCATATATTAATGCTTCAGGTACTGTTTATGGAGCTGAAGATACTAAACAAGGGGTTATTGCTACATTTAAACAGAAAGTAAAATTATTTTCATCACGTGAAAACTTATCCCAAATGCTATCATATAGTGATTTTGATATGAAGGATATAGGTAAACAAAAAACAGCTGTCTTCATGATAGTACAAGATGAAAAGAAAACATTACATCCACTTGCTACAATATTTATAAAACAAGTATATGAAACTTTAATTGATGTAGCACAAGAGTGTGGCGGACACTTACCATATAGAACAAATTTTATATTAGATGAGTTTGCTAATATGCCACCATTAAAAGATGTAACTACAATGGTTACTGCTGCTAGAAGTAGACATATAAGATTTAATTTCATTATTCAAAACTATGCACAATTAACACAAGTATATGGAAAAGAAAATGCCGAAACAATAAAAGGTAACTGTAATACTATATATCTTATAAGTAGTGAAATAGCTGCTCTTGAAGAGATAAGTAAAATGTGTGGAGAAGTAAAATCAAAAGAAAAAGATAAAACAGCCTCAACACCACTTGTAACAGTCAGTGATTTACAAAGATTATCACAATTTGAAATAATTGTTATAAGAAGAAGAATGATGCCATTTAAAACAAGGTTTAAAACAGACTTTGAAGTTGATTGGGGTAAAAAGTATCCACTAGCAACTTATCCAGTTAGAAAACAATCAGAAGTAAAATTATTTGATATAAGAGAATATGTAAAAAAACAAAAACAAGAAAAAATGAAAAATTCATTTGGAGGACAATCAATGTTTGACACTAGTTCTAATCTATTTGGCGGTGGAACTAATCCTTCTATGTATGGAATTAATCCATTCCAACAACAGTTTGGTATGTCAAATACATCACAAAATAGTATGATAGATACTCCATCAAGCGATTTTGATATTGATGAGCTTGTTAAGAAAATAGATGCAAAAATTGCAGAACTTGAAGAAGAAGAAAAAAATAATGCTGACAATGATAACAAAGTAATTGAAATGGAATCACAAGAAAATACAACTCCAAAGATAGAGGATTTAGTACCTAGAGAATCAATGATTGATAAGACTAATGAAAACAATGACAAAGAATCAATAACAACAAGTATTAATATAGATGAACTATCTAAACCAATAGCACAACAATCTAATTCTAAAGATGAAGATGATGATGTTTTCTTTGATGATTTCTTCAGTGACGATGAATAATATATAGTGTTTACTACATACCAAAATAACTTATCTGAATAGAATATTCTAGGTGATGTTATGAATGGTATAAGTTATTATGATCTAAAGAAGAAAGGTGATGTAAATATAATTGATATAAGAGATAGTTACACATATAATTTAGGTCATATAAAAAAGTCAAAAAATATTCCTTATTATAGTCTATTAGCTAATTATAATATGTATTTAAATAAAGAAGATACTTACTATTTATACTGTGATTATGGTAAACAAAGTCATGAAATTAGTGATAGATTAAACTCTTTTGGATATAAAACATTTTATATCATTGAAGGATATATGGATATAGTAAAGAAATAGGAGATATATTATGGAGTATATAATTATAAGTCTTTTAGTTATTATAATTATATTAATTATTATTCTTTTATGTAAAGGTAATTCTTCTATTATTGAAAAGTTAGGTAGTTTAGAGACAAATAATGTCCGAGAACTATCTAATTTTAAAAGTGATTTAGTAAAAAACCTAACAGAAGACTTTAACAATTTAAATGATAGAATGGAAAAAAGATTAATATTAATTAATGAAAAAGTAAATGAAAGACTAGATGAAAATTTTAATAAAACAAATAAAACATTTACATCCGTTTTGGAGAGACTGTCTAAAATAGATGAAGCTCAAAAGAAGATAGATAACTTATCAACAGATATTGTTAGTTTACAAGGAATACTTACAGATAAAAAGAGTAGAGGTATTTTTGGAGAAATAAATCTAAAGCATATTCTTGTTAGTGTCTTTGGTGAAAAGAATGACAAAATATATAAACTACAATATACATTACCAAATAGCTATATAGCAGATGCAATGTTGTTTACACCAGAACCATTAGGTACGATAGCCATTGACTCAAAATTTCCATTAGAAAACTATCAAATAATGGTAGATAAAAATAATTCTAATGCCGAAAGAAATAATGCTGAAAAACAATTTAAAATAGATGTAAAAAAACATATAGATGCTATAAGTAGCAAATATATAATTCCAGGACTTACTTCTAATCAAGCAATTATGTTTCTACCTGCAGAAGCAATATTTGCAGAAATAAATGCCTATCATTCAGATCTCGTTGAATATGCCTATAAAAAACATGTATGGATTACTTCTCCAACAACTTTAATATCTAGTTTAACAACTATTGAATTAATATTAAAGAATATGGAAAGAGATAAATATGCTAAAGTAATTCATGACGAATTAAACAAACTAGGACTTGAATTTTCACGTTATAAAGAAAGATGGGATAAACTATCTAGAAGTATAGAAACAGTTAATAAAGATATAGAAAGTATTAATATAACAACTGATAAGATAACCAAAAGGTTTACTGCCATCAGTGAAGTAAATATTAATGATAAAGATATGATTGAATAATAAATACGGCCATTTTGAATATATTATTATAGGTGGATAAAATGAGCCGTATTTTTTTCTTTCTATTTGGTTTTGGATTAATGACTATAGGTTTTGCTTACATTATTATTTACTTAAATTTATTAAGTAATGGGTATAAATTTTCTGATTATGTTAATTTTATAATAGTAAGACCAGAGTGTTATTTTACTATAATTGGTTTTATTATTATCAATCTATCATTGTATATAAAGGGAGATAAACATGGAATATATTTATGATATAGTACTTAATTTTAATGATTGTTATTATGAATTTTATGAATGGAATAATAAAGATAAAATAATTAATGTAAAAAAAATACCAGTATATAGAATTAATGATATAGATTATTTATCTTTTAAATATAATAAAGTATCTATCATAAACAAATTTAATCAAAATTATAACATTTATTTAGTAACAAATACTTTAGAAGTAATGGCTATTATGTTAGATAAAAGTGGTAACATTATTAAAAGAAGTAGTTTATTATTAGAAGAAGCAGATGAAGTATTAGAAATAAGTGAAAAATTAGAAATTTCTACTATTACTTATAAAAAAAATATTTCTCAAGATAAAACTATTATTAGTAGATCTATCAAAGAAAAATATAATTTTATTGCTTCTTTTTTTAAAAATATTAATTTAAACAAAGATAAATATTTATTAAAATATATTTATTATGATATATATAACATTATTGATGATGATATAAATAAAATATACAATAAATTATTAAATGAAAAAAATATTAATAAAATATATAATTCTATTAAAAATTTATCAATATAAAATCGATTAATTAATATCGGTTTTCTTTTTTTTAGAAAGAATAATATTATTATCTTCTAATTCTTTAACAGTAATAATTTTATTATTTAAAGCTTCTTTCAATAAATATTCACACCCATTTATATTAACAAAAACAAAATTACTTTTTATACAATTAAAATAATATATATACTCATCATCTTCATAATAAGTCTCTATAGCTTGTGCACAAGTATCACCATCAAGTTTATCTACTAAAGTAATAGACCTAGTATCACTATATTCAAGTCCCATATCTTTTAAATGATTAAATTTAATAATATTAAGATCAATAGCCTCTTTAATAGAATAAGCAGTATTATTATAATTAATATTATAATCACCCTCTAAAGGACAAGTATAATAATATCCTTGATAAAAAGGTTCTAATGGATTACATGTTTTTTCAAGATTTAAAAATAAAGTAACTTCACCAGTGATATTTGGACATACATAATAACTATTTTTAAATTTAACTTCTACCTTTCCATCACAATTATACATATCATAAAGTATACTCTCATACTTAACATTTTCACCATCCTTCACAGTATCAATTACTATAAAAGGTTTTCTCCCAGTAGACATAACAAATATATAATCAACAATAATTGTACCTACTACTAAAATAATTATTGTCTTTAAAATACTTTTCATAATTTTACTCCTCATAATTAATTTTATCAAAAGACTATCTATATGTCTATATAAATAATATATAATAAATTAAATAATAGACTAGTAAACTTTAAAAAAATATTATATAATAATAAAAATAATAGGAGGCATAATTGAAAAAAATAGATAGTTTATATTTTAATGAAATTTATTTTAAGAAGAAAAAGACGTTTATTGTACAATCAAAAAGAGAATTTAATGAACAAAATTCAATAACATTTAATGTATGTGAAACAGAAATAAAAAGTATAGGACCATATGTATATAAACTAATAAAAAGAAAATATCAAGGAGAATATAGTTATAGAATACATACTTATTTAAATGATTTAATAATTAACAATAAAGAAATAAGTTTAGATGACTATAATAAGCTAAGAGAAAATAATATTGGAAATGAAGATATTAAAACAGAAACAATTTTTTATGAAAATGGCATAATATACAAATATATTGTCCAAAACGGAGTAAAATTACTTGAAGTAGATGCTGAAAAAGAATTTATAATACCTAAGGGTTTTATAGTATTCTCCGAATTAGAGAATTATGATACAATAAGAAAACATATACCAATTAAAAAATATATGTTAAAAAAATAAAAAAATCATTATAAAATACAATCTATATTTTTATAGATTGTATTTTAACATTAATTTCTTTTACTAATATTTAAAATAATTCCCATTCCTAACATAGTAATTAATAAGCTAGAGCCTCCATAAGACAGAAATGGTAAAGTAACCCCCTAAGTATTGCAAATATAACTTATTTTATATAGGAAACATTTACAAAGTAACTGAAGAAAGATAGTAATGTTTCAAAATAACCGAAAAATTAAATTTCTTCTAATAGCTCTGGAAATTTTAAATAAACATATACTTTTTTATCTTTGTCAATTTCAATTCTATTTACAAGTCTTTTTATTTGATCTTTAGTTGGAGTTTTTAAAGACATATAATCTAAAACTGAATTTTTGCATCTTTTAAAATTAGTGCTATCTAATGTTTGATTTTCATTAACTTCCTTTTTCTTGTTTAACTCTTCCAATTCCATATTAATTTTAATTATTTCTTTATTTGTTTTGTCGTAAATTCTTTTATACATTTCTTCATCAACTAAGCCTTTAATCTTGTCCATATATAAATTATCTATGGTGGATTTATGAGAATTTAATAGATTATTTAATCTTTCGATTTTTTTATTTATTTCTTTTATATTTTTAATAACAATATTTTCTGAATTGTCTTCTATTTCGTTAAAATCATAATACTTACAAAATCTTTCGCATATATCTTGCAAATACTCTATAACATCTTCTTCAAGCCAATCATAATTTATTCTGTGAGAGGAACAAATTCCAAATTTTCCTTTTCTAGTATATAAATTACATTGAGTATAATGCCTTACACCAGATTTTAAGACATCTTCACTTATTCTTATATTGCGTCCACACTCATGGCAATAAAGCATACCACCTAATAAGTAATCCATTTGATGTTCAGTAACCCAAGTTGTTGATTTACTATCTAATATTTCTTGAACCTTATCAAATGTATCTTTTGATATTATTCCCTCATGAGTTCCTTTAACAATAATTAATTCGTCTTGTGATGTTTTTCTTAGTTTCTTTGAATTATAACTAATTTTATTGTGAGTATTTTGTACCATATTTCCTATATACATTTGATTTGTTAATATTCCTTTAACTGTTTGTCTTTTCCATATACCGAAGCCATCATTTTCTACAACATTTTTTCCTCTAGGCTCGCCCTTATGAACAATAGGTATAGGTATCTTTTTTAAAGTTAAGTATTTTGCTATTTTATTTGGACTTTTTCCCTCTAAAGCCAAATCATAAATTAATTCAATTATATGTCTTACTTCTTCATCAACTATTAATTTATGTTTATCATTCGGATCTTTCTTATAGCCATATAAAGGAAATGATCCAATATAATCACCACGATTTTGCTTTGCTCTTAGTGATGTTTTAACTTTTTTAGACACATCTCTTAAATATAAGTCATTAACACTTAATCTTATACCAAGCATGGAATCGCCAATATTAGAATCATAAGAATCATTAATTGCAATATATCTAACACCTTTTTCTAAAAAGTATTCTTCTATATATTTACCAGTTTTATACATTTCTCGACCAAGTCTTGATAAATCTTTAGTAATTACACAATTAATTTTACCAGATTCTATATCTTTAATCATTTCTTGAAATCCAGGTCTATCAAAGTTACCACCAGAATAACCATCATCTATATAATGTTTATATATTTTAAAATTATTATATTTGGCAAACGAATCAATTATAATTTTCTGACTTTGTATAGAAGAACTTTCATCTGTTTTGTTATCGGCATCAGATAATCTATCATAACCACCACAGATATATTCCATTAATAAAGTTCCTCCATTATAGTGCAGTTCTTAGTATTGTTATTGGTATTTCTATATTGCATTGTATTTTTCACCATTTCTAAATTATGCAATACCACTACCTCACGATGCCATGATAACATCAAATTTTTAAAAAGGCAAATCATTTTGCTTTTAAATTTCTCAAATAACATAAATATCCCTCCTTTAGTATTTCTTCAAGTTTAGTTCCATCTTTTTTGTGAATAAACTCTATATCTAATTTTCTTTTTTTACCATTTTTATCTATTCGTTTCATAGAGCCACCTCTATAAAACATATTCCCCAAAAAAGAAAATAATGAATGCCTTTGTCAGACATTTTTGTTCCTTTTCTCTAGGGTTAAATCATTTTTCAAAAAATTATTTAAATGAATTCCAATAGTAGATTTAGTATTATTACCATTATCTATTTCTAAATGAAAAACTTCTTTATTAACTTTACCTTTAATAAAAACAAGTTCTTTAGTGTTAAGTTTTTCTTTTATTTCATCATATTTATTCATTATAATTCTATCTCATACCATTATTTGTTATAATTTTCATATTCTTTAAATCTTTTAGGACCATACTTTTTAATATATAAAAATCAATTTTAGGTATATAGTATCTACCCAAATTATATTGAGTAGTTATAAATGTTTCCTTAATGATATGCTTTTTCTTCTAAAAAATCTCCTAAATTTCTTGTCATATCAGCATTTACAAAATATAATCATCTAATAAGTACATTACATATAATTCTCCTTCTGTTTCAACACCTATATAAATTCTATTATTATTTTGATAACTTGATATCATTAAATAAAGATTATTACCCTTAAAATTTCCAATTAATTTTTTCATTTAATCATCCTCCTTATTGATTTCTGATATTCTTTTTAAAGCAATATCATAATATTTTTTATTAATTTCAAACCCTATAAATTTTCTGTTTTCTAAAAAACTAGCAACTGCTGTTGTACCACTACCGCTAAAACAATCTAAAACTATTTCATTTTCTTTAGAACTATTCCTTATTAATTTTCTTATTAAAGGAAGTGATTTTATAGTAATATGCCCATACTTTTGCTTATCTTTTACATTTAAAATAGATAAATATATTGTCTTAGCATCTTCATAATTATTTGGCTTACAATAGCCACCTTTTCTAAAATACAAACAATATTCTTTATCACCCATATATTTATTACTATTAAGGGCATAGAGTTAGTTTTACCCCATATAATAATTTCTAATTTGCAATCAAATTTATCAACGAAATTCTTCATGTATATAGGTATTTGTATACCATTACACCAGATATAGATATTAATTTCTTTCATAACTCTAATTAATTCATCTAAAATTGATAAATCATAGCCATTAACTAAATTACTTTCTTTTAATTCGTTTTCTAATTTAGTTAAATCTTCACATAATCTAACAGAGCCTTTTTTACCACCTTTAGTACAAATATCATAAGGTGGACCGATAACGACTAGATCAATAGAGTTATCTGGTATTTTTTTAAGACCTACAAGACAATCTTCGTTGTATATCTTATTTACTTGCAAAGTAATGATTCCTTTCATATAAAAAGGTAGGAAGAATATTCCACCTTTGCCTAGTTAAATAATCATAATCTATATTTAATATGTTACTTAACCTATATAGAAAAACACTACTAACATTTTTAATTTTGTCATTTTCCATCTTGCTAAGAGTAGAGATAGAGATATTAGAAATATTAGATAGTGCTTGTAAAGTTAAATTATTTTTTAATCTTTCTTGTTTTAATATTTTCCCAATTTTATTCAATAAAAATTCCTCCTTTCAAATTTTAGTCAAAAAAAAGACAACTTATTAATTAAGTCATCTACAAAATTTTAAAATCTACGATGTGTTGTTGTAGGGGTATTAATATTATATTTCTTTTTAATTCTTTCAATTTGACCTAAAACAACATTTGCATCTTGATAATTATTATCATCTCTTAATCTTTCAAATATTACTTCTAGCATATTTAGTACAAACTCTGGATTAAGTCCTACAAAATAATCCCAAAAATCATCGATCTTTTTTTCTTCTACCTTTGGTTTTGAAGTGTGTGGTATTGTACTTCCACTAGGTGGATTTCCACCTCCAGATCCACCATCAAAACTTTTTAAATCTAAATTAGTGTTATCTACATAAGGTAAAGATCCATTTATAGGCTTTGTTAAATTATCTTTATTAGAATTACTATCACTTGGAATTATGTTTATTCTATTAAAATCTTGTGTATCCATTATGATTCCTCCTTTCCATATAGACTTATATTTTCATTAGTACCATCAAAATTAAAATTCATTGGGTAAATAATTGTTTTTTCATTAACTAAATCAGTTTGTTTTATATCAATTATTCTTTCAATAGTTGGACTTGTATTAATAGTAACAATTTTAGAATTTACTTCTTTTATAAATTTTGATGCATTATCTGTTGAAGTAGTAAAGATAGAAGAACTATATTTACTACCATTATAATTTATTTGAGCAATTGCCTCATCCACATCATTAACTAATATTGCATTAGGATGATCTATCTTAGTTTCATTATTAATATATATTTGAATATTTAAACCAGTATTTACAATTTTATTTAAAAAGTCTATATGGGATGTATCCTCAATGTATAAGTCAAAGTTTTCATAACCACTAATAATAGTTTTATTTTTACTTTTACTTAATACTAAATTTTGAAGATTATGATCACCAATACATACAACTAAATTAATATTAGCATAATTAGATAATATATCATCAAAGTTTTCAGATATAAATATTTGTATTAAATATTTTGATATGTTAAATTGTTCTAAGACACTTTGAATGATTTGTATTAGTAATTGATTAGTTCCGAACATAAAGCCACTATTTGAAAATATAGTAGTATTTCCAGCCATTATATTTCTTAATGCCATTTCTATAATTATGTATGGATTACCATCATTTATGACAACCACATTTCCAGAATCCATTATTTGAGTACCATAAATTATTTTCTTTTCATCA
>FR902162.1:26023-149231 GCA_000437895.1 Clostridium sp. CAG:914
ATACAATATATTTTCTTTTTCTAAATTTGAAAATATATTATTAATAATACTAAAATCTACCATAAAGCCATTACCATTTTTTTGATCTATTTTATTTGCTTGTGTAATTGCTTCTTTATTACTTTCAAGTGCTTTTTGAATTTGATTAATAATAGGTTTTATATTTTTACTCAAAATATCTTTATTTACAACTAAAGCATTTGAAATTATTGTATTAATATTATTATCTTGCATGACCAACACCTCTTTCTATATCTATTTCTTCTGTTAAACCAGTAACCTTAGCATACATTTCTTTTTGCTTTTCATCTAGAGCAGAAATATCTATTTCTTTATCTCCTGCAATTTGTTCTAAAGCTAATCTCATTTGCATTACAACTTGACTTTCAATATCAATCTGTTGTTGCTCATTATCAACTTTAGTATTAAATAGTAAATCACCAACCCTTAATTTATCACCATTAACATCATAAATAATAGCAAAATTTGGATTCATTACTATTCTAGCAGTTTCTGGATTTAAACAATAATTTCTTGCTATTTCAGTAACAAGATGTTCTGAATCTGCATAATCACTAACAGAAGTATCTAAATTTGTTGGATCTTCCTTAGTTACAATTTCTAACTTTTCTAAAGAAAGTAATGATTTTTCCGTAAAGTTAGCATCAGTATATTCAACATAAGTATCACTATGTACAGGAAGTGTTTCACCATCATATTCTTTTCTATCTTCTCGTTCTTCTAAAATATATTGTGTTGTAGAATCACTTGTATAAAGTCCTCTAGATAATTCTACTGGTTCTTCAAAAGGTAATGGTCTTGATAAAATTGTTTCATCAATTGGCAAAGTTTTTAATGATCCTTTTATATTACTATATCCAAGACCAGCTGTAATTTTTCCTAATCTTAACCCCTCATATTGTTCTTGTGTAATTTTACTACTATCGAGTAATTCCTTATAAACTTTTTCATCTACTTCTATCAATTCATGAGCAGCCATCTTATAAATTGCTAATATATCATCAGTAAATTGATTCCTTATACCTGAATCTTCTAGGCCTCTTGGTATTCCATTATCCCACATTTTTTGATCTGGAACTTCTATATTATCAAAACACAACACATCTTTGTTTCTCCATACCCAACTTTGGGCAACTATCTCTCCAGCATTATTTGTTATAATAAATACTCTTCCATTTTTATCAACCATACTATGTTCCATACAAACCTCTGCAGGTTCTCCCAATCTCTGACAACAATCGCTTTCAAAACCTATTGACATTGCCCTAGGATCATCAAGTCTCAAAATTTCATAATGATAAGTTCCAGATGGAAGATTCACACTTTTATCTGACGAAATACGTGGAATACTGCTAAACGTTCTCTGTTTGCCATAATTATAAATTTGTTGAAGAATTTCAAAATCTTGCTGAGAATAATTTTGAAGTCCTGCTACTTGTGTTACTCTTTCGTTTCCAGTATTTACATTTTCATATTTATTATTATTGATATAACTCATGGCTAAATCCAATGTTAAATTAACATTTGAATATATAGTTTTTATTTCTTCGAATCTACGTTGTATTGCAGAAATTTGTGACAAATACTTACTATCGCCAATAATAATATCAAAATTTGATAAGAAAAACTCCCTAAAATCAGAATCATATCCTAATTTGAAACCACCTAGATAATGATGTGCTTTCTCTGGTGTTAAAATAGGCAATTCACTAAATTTTTCCAAAATACCTCTAATAGCCTGTGCAGACTTTTGGCAACTTTGTGGATTAATTGTCAAAGAATATGTTCCATCTTCATTCTTTCTATAAATTTGACTAAAGATTGGTCTAGAAAAATCAATATCTACTTTTTCTTTTTTTAATGTTTCTAATAATGTAGCAGTAGTTAAATAAATAAAATTATTAGCATATTCAATCATTTTATTATATGCTTCTTCTTTTTCTTCGGGTGTCATATTTGGTGCTTCAATTCTTCTATTACCATTAATATCTTCAATAGATTTGTTATGATAGAAAACCCCTCTTTGACTAGATATATCTATTTGATCATCAATTTGTTCTATAATATAACTTTTATCTGCATCAATTTTCTTAGGTAAACTAGTTAATAAATCCAGTAATTTTTTAAAACCTCTTTGATCTTGATCAAAAGCACCAAATGAATAAGCAAGTTTTAACATAGCATCTCTTGCTTCTGGAGTACTAGCAAAATTTTTAATTCTCATTAAATTACTCCATTTAGATCCAGATGCTAAGAATTTATCAGCCTCTTCAAGTCTAAAATTTTGCATTACTACAAAATCTGGAATAAACTTGCCACCAGTTTTATCATACCAACTTTTCATTAAATCTACTTGATGGGCTTTTAGCATTTCATCTATGGTCTCGGCTCTATTAATTCCTAATTTAATGGCTTTTTCTTCACCAAATACCTCAAAAAATTTAATCATATTTTGTTTTAAATAACTATTTCTTAATAGTGAAGTAGTTATGGCTTTATCCTTTAAAAAAGGTAACCAATCTTTATGTTTTTGCAAAACTTCAAAAGACATAGGATAATAAGAAGCACGATTATAGAAATACAGTTTTAAGTCATATGGTGCATCTTCACCTAAGAATAATTCTGGATGACTTTCTTTTAAGAAAGTAGGTGCATCTTCTGGCTGATAAGCAAGATTTCCTAATATACTTTCTCTAGCAATAATATCTTCCATTAATTTTGAAACTTCTTCAAAAGATAATCCATCTAAATGTTGCATACTAAGATCCACATATTTACCATTTCTAATAGTTATCTTTTTACTAAGATGAGTTGCCATACCATCCATATATCTACCATACTTAGAACACAATTCTAAAAATTTTTCATTACCAAAAACTTGAAGTATTTCTAAATCACTATATGTTTTATAACCACTTGTATAAGCACCATCTTTATTGCCAAAAGCAATTTGTAAATTTTTATCTTTAAGAATAGTTGTTAATTCTGGGTATTTTTTTATATCATCAAAAGTAAGTGTTCTACTATAAAATGCTTCAGTTAATCTTTGTCTTTCTTCTTGTGAAATATTAGTCAAACTCTCAAAACTAACAAAAATTTCTGGATGCTCTAAAACCAACTCTGGAACACTAGATAAGTAAGCATAATTCATTTTTCCTTTTATAATTTTATTATATATAGAATCTCTTAATGATTTTTCTATGGCTTGTTCGTTTTCTATTTCATCATGGAAACTTGTTATTGTAATATCAGAAAGAGCAACACCATATTTAGAAATTAATTCTAATAATTTCTCATTACCATATCTTGAAACATATTCATCTATAAAATTTACAAAATTTGGCATCATGTGTCCTTGTTCATCTACTAGACCAGGTACACTTAATTTTATATTTGCTCTTAAAGTATTAGATAAATTTTTATTAACTAAATAAGGTATATATTCCTTATGTTTATATAAAAACTCTGGTTCAAGTCTATTTCTATAAAATGCATCTTTTAATTCATCTGGTGCATCTAAATCCATAAATATTTCTGGATGATTATTTCTAAGCTCACCTTGCATCCAATCATAATTAGGACGATAAGAAAACGCATATAAAAAATTTGCAAACTGAGTTAAAAATTCTTCATAGGATAGAGTTCCATTTTTAAAGTCAATTTCTGTGCTATGCATATGAAAATAAGAACTAAATGCACTAAACATTTCTAAATCTTCTGACCACTCATATCCTTTATGAGTAAAGAAACCAGTTTCTTGTTCAAATCTTCTAATATTATCTATATTTAAAGCATCTAAAGTTATCCTTTGATCATTATCAAGAACAAATACTGAATCAGTGTATTGTAGCAAGTCATTTGGAGTACTTAATTTCTCAACAAATTGAAAATTCATAGATGATAACCATTCTGGAACATTGTAGGTTGTTTGCCCATCACTTACAACCTTAAACTCATCTGGCATACCATACTTTAAAAAATAGTTTTTTACTGCCTTAGTAAATGCAGTATCTAAATCTTTTCCTTCTTCTAAAAATTGAACAAACAGGTAAAATTCTTTTTCTTGTTGTATATGTGAAAATACATCTGGGTGTTTTTGAAGTAATTCTTGAAATTTACCAAGATCATAATTATCTATAATGGATTCAGAAATATATCTACTATCATAATCTAAATGGGCTCTAAAGTCTTTTTGTTTTATTTCTTCTAATTGTTCAGAAGATAAACTTGCTAAATCACTAATAGTAAGTGAACTACTATAATATTTTTCTTTGAACTCGCTACTGAAAGTATCACTTAGAAATAATTGAAAATTCATCTGGATAGTTTGCTCATCAAATTCATTAGGATTTAACCATCTTTGGATTTTGTCTAAATTTCTAACATTACATCCTTTAAAATTACCATTACCATAATATTCAACTATATCAAAATCTATATTTGCTCTAGTTTTAGAAAAATCAACTGCATGAGTTTCATCGGACATTATTTGAAAATCTTGCCATGCTTCAAAAGGAATATCACTTAAATCATAATTTAGCAAACGATTTTGAATTGATAAATATGGTTCGGTAAATCTTTCCTCAAATAATTCATAATCAAAATTTTCATCGTTTTTATGAGCATCATAAAAATCGTCACTTTGCTTAATTAATTGTGATAATTGACTTTTTATTTGTTGAAATTGTTCTAAAGACATTTTTTCAATCATATATAATACACCATCCTTAATTTGCTTTGCTTATTGTTATAATAAAAGCCAAACTACTATCATAAATAATTATATCATATATTTAAAAAAACGACTATGCTTTTTTATACAATTGTTGAAGAAACGCTAATTTTAATTTGAATTTCCGCTTTTAATAAAAAAACTGAAATAAGTTTTATTATAGTAAAATGAAATGTAAAAGCAAGGGCGAATGAAATGAGTTTATTAAATCCTTGCTTTTTAAATTTCGTTGATTATAATAGTTAATACAAATAAAGTTCATCTTTATTTGTTATCAATAAATTAATTATTTTACAAGCAGCACTTTTTCTAATGATATGGAAATAACTGCAATAAGTCTTAAAAACGGAAATAACCTCCGTATTTTTGTTATGCAATAATTTAGTTTCCTTTTCGTAAAATTATAGACTTATTTCCGTTTTTTATATATTTTTCGGAAATAAGTCTTATATTTCAATTATTCTTTCAAAAAACGGAATTTAGTCTAAAAATTCACGCAATTGTTGAAGAAATTTGCATTGTTAAAAAAAAGATACAGACAACAATACCTTTTACTTTAAGTGTTTACTAAAATTCTTTTACTTTAAATTCTATTCCAACTATTTTAGAATTTATAACTTTTTCCTTCGAAAATATGTGAGATATTTAGTATTGCTCAAATAAACTTTTTTACAGTAATGGTAAAATTACCCTTTATTTTCATATGCAAAATTTTGTGTTTTTTTGTAATTTGTTCTTATTTTTATCATTTTTAGTAATTTGATTATTTTATTAAATTCTTTAAACCCTTTAGAACAAAGGTTTATTTTCTTTTCCATTATCAGTTACCTAGTAGGACTTACCCTGTTACAGGTATTAAACCAACAACAACCATCAAGTTTAAAATAGTTTGAAAAGCTAAATTAAATATAATACCAAAAGACAAATATTTACAAAATTCATCTTCACAATTAATAGATATTTTAATACCTCTATATATAATAGTTAAAAATAAAGTAGATACAAGGATTACTCCCATAAATCCTAATTCTTCACTAATAATAGCAAATATAAAATCAGTCTGTGGTTCAGGAAGATAAAAATGTTTTTGAATAGAATTACCAAGTCCCATCCCCAATAATCCACCAGGTCCAATAGCATACATGGATTGAATTATTTGAAAACCACTTCCCAAAGGATCTGTCCAAGGATTTAAAAATGATACTATTCTTTCTAATCTATATGGTGCAATCATAATAAGAACAATAACACCAACAACACCAATTAGTCCAATTTTTAAGAAAAATCCCATATTAACACCAGAAACAAACAACATAGCAATAATTGTCATAATAATTATTACTCCAGTACCAAAATCAGGTTCTAACATAATTAAACCAAATACTAAAAATAATACTATTAAAATAGGTAATACAGTTGTTTTAATATCTTTAATTTTATTATTAGTTAAATATTTAGCTGTAAATATAATTAATGCTAATTTCATAAATTCACTAGGTTGAATACCAAAGGAACCAATACCAAACCAACTTCTAGATCCATTTCTAACTGTTCCAATTCCAGGAATCAATACAAGTATTAACAAAATAAAACAAAAAATAAATATAATATTAGCTTTTTCTTTTAATAATTTAATGTCTATCTTTAAAACAAAAAACATAAGTATAAATCCCATAATTAAAAATATAGTTTGATGAGTAGCATATTTATAGGGATTATCATATTTATAACTTGCCCACACATAAGAAGAAGAATATATCATAATTATTCCCAATATAGAAATAAATATTATAGATAATAATAAAATTTTATCAAATTTTTTCATACATATCACTTATTTAAGTATATGATATCAAAAAAAATATATATAAACAATTAGATTACAAAATAATTAAAAATGTCACACAACGTTATGTCTTTGCCAAATAACGTTATGTCTTTGCCAAATAATGTTGATTTTTGTATTTCACAGAGATATAATCAGAGATATAATTTAATTAAGATAGGCTATATAATTACTGCTTATATTGTTTAGTATGCAATACTTTTGCATAAACTAAAGTTATTACATTATCTTATATGGGAGTATTGATAATGTCTAAATGTCTACTTCTAATTTTAAAAACGAGGAGGTGAATTATGAAGAAGAAAAAGTCATTTACTGGATTGTTAATTATTCTTGCTGTATTATTCCTTGGTGTTGGTTATGCTGCTATAACCAGTCGTACATTAACAATTAATGGTAATGTTACAGTTAATCCTAATGAAAATGACTTTGATGTTGTATTTAAAGGAGCACCTACAATTACTGATGGAACAGATCCTGCTACGACAGCAACAAACACATATGACTCCACCAATAGAACTGCAACATTAACTGTTGATGGATTAGAAAAAGCAGGAGATAAAGTGGTTGTAACTTATACAATTGAAAATAAAAGCAATAGTTTAAAAGCAACATTAAGTAATTTAACAGTAACTAATGATTCAGCAAAGGGTTATTTTACTGTGGAAACAACAGAATTAAATGATACAGTTCTTGGCGTATATAGTGCTGCTGAAACTACTGAACGATTGTTTAAATCTTCAAATAGGATAATCATAGATTCAAGCTAAATAATTCCTTATAAAGTAAAAAAATAACCATATTAGGTTATTTTTAATTTTGTTCTTCTTGATTGTTCTTTTCGTTATTTATAGTTAAATCTTTATATGTATTTAATTCTTTAATAAATGTATCTTTTCCATAAAAGCATAAATAGTGTATTAAAAGCTGATTAAATTCTTCTATACCGCTAAATGTAATACCTAATTTTTCAGAATAAGCATAAAAATGTTTTTTGTTATCTGAATATGATTCGTTTATAACTAAATCATCACAAATTACTTTTAAATCTTCAATAAATTTTTGAAAATAACAAGTGATTTTTATTTCATTATTATTGTATTTGATATAGATTTTATGATCTTCAAGTTTTCTTTTTAGAACATAAGGATTATCTAATCCTATTGGTCTACACATTACAAAATTTTTTCTTGTATTGGCTAAATATGGAGCACTCTCACTTGTATAATCTTTATTATCCCCAATATTCAACATAATTGGCCCAATTTGCTTGTATGGGACAAATTCGTAAAAATAAATTTCTGGTGTATTATCATCAGTAGTTTTATTAGTATTTATAGTGCTTATATTATCTACAACATCAACTTGCTGTGATTTTGGTTTTACATAAATTTCATTTTCTTTCATTTTGATAAATGTATAATGAAATGCTAAACCTCCAAATTTATCATAAGTTGATTGTATATTAATTTTAATTTCTTTGCATATTTCATTAACTTTATTATATATAATTCCTTGTGTTAAAGGATCTACAAAATTTATTTCTGGTTTATAATTTATTATTTGAGAAATTGTTGTTTCAACATCATTTGGTAGATTAATAATTGCTTCTGTAATTTCTAATAAATATTTTCTCAAATTATTTGCGGTATTATCATCAAATTCTTGTAATTTTTCATCTATAATATCAGTAAGTTCTTTATTATTTTTATTATCTTTTTTAATTCTAGGAATATTCCAAGGTAGCCCTAGATCAGCATCACGCATTTTTTCCACTATAACTATATTATTATTTTTACAATAATCTATTATTAAATTAGAAATCGAAAATTTTTCTTTGTCAGTAATATCATAATTTATCATAAATTGTTGAAAATTAAATTCTGAATTATCAGGTAATTTTTTTATTTCATTACTAATTTCTATGGCAATTTCATTATTGATTTTTTCTATTTTTTCATCTATTTTTTCTATCAATTCATTAACATTATGCTTTTCATCTTTATTATAGTTATCCATATCTAATGGTGCAGGCACTTCGTAATTAGGATTAATTTCTTTTAATTTATTATCTATTTTATCAATTAAATTATTATTTGAGAAATTAGGTACTTCAATAGTTCGTTCTCTATCTCTTTCGTGGCCGTTTTCATCAAGATATGTTTCTCTAATAATAGCAGTTGATTTTTCAAAATTAAGTTTTTTAATTTCTTGTTTTGGCACTGAAATTAAACACCAAGATAAAAATTCATTATTTAGTGAATATTCTACTTGTTCTGCTTCAGAGACTATATTTTTATATATATTTAAAAATTCTTCAATTTTATCTGTTCTTGATATATATTCCTTTTTACTATTATACATTAAAATTAAATCATCTAATAAGTTGAAGTATTTGTTATATAAGTTATCATATTCTTCTTTGCTGTTGATTAATATTTCTTTTTTAGGTATAAAGTTTAATAAATTTAATTTTGGATCATTTGAAAGAAGATGTTCCGGTTGTAATTCATATTCTATATTTCCTGTAATTGTATCAATAAGAACATATCCACAATTATATATTTTCGCATTTTCTTCTACTGCTGATAATAATATTAGTGATTTTAACTTATTATGTGATACAGGTAAAGGTAATGATAAAGATTTATTATTTCCATATTCATTTTCTAAAAAAATATTAAAATCTGATTTAGCTTTTTCAAATAGTTTTTCAGTTGAATATTGATTGTTAGATTTATTTAAATGAGCTTCCAATCTATTAACCATATTTAATATAATTGATTTTTCTTCATTTCCAATATAAGTTGAATATTTATAATCTTTATTAAAATGATCGTTGTAAATCGTATTTTTATCTGATTCTATAACTTCATATATATCCATAAGACAATCGTTAGCTTGATTTCGTTCTAAATAATATATAAATTCATTAATACAATGTTGTGCTCTTACGCATGGGGTATAAGGTATTTCTATACCGTAATTAGACATTAATTCATTTTTTATTGTTTTTAATTCATCAAGAATAAAATCTTTTTCTGTTAAATAATTGTTTCTTTTTTCTTTATAATTATATAAATATCCTAATTTATTTAATAAATTTTCTCTATTTATATAAGAAGCTTTTCCTAAAATTTCTTCTTCTAATAAGATACCCTCATTATAAAATCTTTCAATTTCTTTTTTATCATATATTGCATTTTTATAACATTCCATTCTAGAAATAGCTACTCTTAATTCTTTCTTTAATGCTTTAAATTCTGGCGTTGACATAGTCCAGTTTTCTACTAAATATGCTACAATTCTTTTGTTAATTTCGTCTATAACTTTTTGTTGTTCTTTTATTTTTTCTTTATCTAGATTTTGTTTTATATATTCTTTTTCTTTTTTTATATCTTCCTTAACTAATTTATCTACATCTTTTTTTAATTGTTTATCAGTAGCTTCCTTAATTTTATCTTGTAGTTTAGTTATTTGTTCTTGATCGTTATTTCTATAAGCTTCTGCTAATTCTTTTGTTAATTTTTCTATTTTTTTGTTTAAAAATTCAAAACTATTTTCATCTTCTACAATACTATCTTTTCTTTCAGGACAAGTTTTTTTATTTCCTAAAATGTCAGAAGCTATTTCACCATATATTTTACAATTTATATCTCCTAGATAATTTTTACAATCAGCACATTGTGATTTTGACACTTTAACGCCGTTCCATTCTGATTGATGTCTTCTCATACCAATTTCATCTATTACTTCATTTAAATATTCCTTATATAATCCATATCTTGTTTGTGGAGATGGCTTAACTAAATAATCCTGTTGCGGAAGATTATTATTTTCATAATCATTTATAAATTTTTCAAGTCCTTTTTTTCTCTCGTATAATTCTTCTGGTGTTAAATTTTCAAGTTCTTTTCTATATCCCTCTGGGCTTATCATCATATTTATCTTACTCCTTTTTAATTTAATTCTATATATTCATACATATAAATACTTATTTCTTTTGTACCATTTAAAAGTTCTTTTTTATATGGATTATGAATGTGTCCGTGTATATGATACGGTATTTTATTTTTAAATAAATAATATGTAATACCAAATAATCCCTGATGTGCTGGATTTTCAGTCATATTATTATCAAAACTATTGTCATGACTTACTAATATATCTACATTTGGTTTATCATTTAAAAATAATATACTTTCTCTTTGAGTAAAGGACGGGAAATTAGACGGCTTATATTTAAAACTTCCTTGTATCCCTAAAATTGTTGTACCATTAATATTAATAATTTTACCATTAAGATTATTAATATTAAATTCTTCTAAATAATTATAATCGTGATTTCCTAACAATCCATAAATCTTATTATTATCAATATATTTTAAAATTATAGAAATATCGTTTGAATGATGATCTCCTAATAATAAACATACATCATATTCTTTATGTTGTTCTATAAAATTTTTAAAATCATTTTCATTTAAACAATTATGGGTATCACTTATAACAATCATTTTGATTTTTTTATTGTATGTATTTGAATTACCATACATTTTTAATAACTTTGTTTCTTGATTCATATATCTTTTTTCAAAAGAGTATAAGTTTTCTTTATTTTCTTTAATAATTGAATCAAAATAATTTTCAGTTGATTCTTTCCTTACCTTAAACAAATCAAATAATTTCATACTAAACACCTTTACCTAGAAATACCTGTTTTTTTATCAACCTCAAATTCTTCTGGTGTTTCAGTAATAATTGGTTGTGGGGTTGATAATCCAACTTCTATTTTCTTTTGTTCTAGTGTTTGCCTCATTTGCTGTTCTTTTTGTTTATCTATTTGCATTTCAGCTATTTTTTGTTCTACCATTTTTAACTTTTCTTCTAATTCTTTTTGCATAAAAGGATCTGTTAATTTTTCAGCATTTGGTACGATTGCTTCTAATCTTTTTTTATAATCTTCTAATGACATACCATTTAGACCAAAACTTGATAAGAAGTTATCAGTAATTTGTTTAATATATTTTTCTTCATATTCCATACTATCTTTTGTTGCGCTAACTTCGTGTTCTAATCTCTCAATTTGCATTTTTAAATCTGATATATTATTTGTATTTTCATTAATTCTTTTATTAGCAAACATTTTACCAAAAAATCCTTTTTTATCTAATTCTGCTTTTTCTCTTAACAATTCATCTTGACGTTGACGTAGTGAAATTAATTCTTGTTCGTTTGAAGAAATAGAATTTTTATAATTTTCTATTTTAGCTGCACTTTCTTTTTGATTTTGTTCTAACCATTCTATACTAGAAGCTCCGTCATAAATTTTTCTATTATCTGACAAATTTTGAATTTCTGTCATTAACTGTTGTTGTAATGCTACTAATTCATCATATTTAGTTATATCTTTATCAAGAGAAGATATATCAATAAATGAATGGCTAGTTGATTTTAATTGTTCTAATTCTGGGGTAGTTTGTTTATAAGTAGCAAATGCAATATTTACAGAATTTGTTTCATAAGCATTAAATTTAACTTCAATAACTCGTTTGGCGTGTTCTAATCTTCTTTGCATAGGATCACGTGATAAATCTACTTGCTTTAACATTTCTTGTTTTGTTTGTTCCAATTCCTGTTTAGATTTATAACCTGATATTATAGTGATTTTTTCACCATTAAATTCTATTGTTTCAGTATTAAATGGTGTGAAATCGCCAATTATTTCTTTTGATACTACATTACTTTGATATATCCAATTATCCGCAGACAATCCAATGCTATTTGTATTTTCAATTAATTTATTTAAAGCTTTCATTCTTCTGATAATTTCATTACTTTGTTCTATTATAGAGTTTCTAATTACTTCATTATCGCAAGTAGATAATGCTTGGTTAAAATTATTTAAAGCTTCTTTTAAATCAGACATTTCATTAATATAAGTATTATAATTTTCAGCTTTATTTTTTCTTGTTTGTTTTGCTTCTTCAAATAATTTAAACAAATTTTCCAGACTAACATTATTTTCTTTCTTTTGGGTTAAAAATATATCTATTATTACATCTTGATATAATTTTAAATCGGCTTCTGTAAAATCTTGTGCTGTTGCTAAATCGTGACCTTTACTTTTATAGTATTGTTTTAAAAAATTTTCTGCGAATAACTTTTGTTCTTTAACACTTAAAGCTTCTTCATCAATTAAATATGTTCCTTTATTTCCTTTTGCTCTATAAAGTGAAATATCAATATCTATTAATGGTAATCCTGATTGTTCTGCTAATTTTTTTGCTGATTGATAATCATAACTTAATTCTTTTTCCCCGAATGTTATACAATAAATTCCAACAGGTTTTAATCCAGTAGTAGAATCAAGTAAAACTTCATTATAAATATTTGCATTATCATTATTTAATCTTTTTCCGTTTTCTTGAACGCTCAAATTTGCCGAATAACTTTCCATTGCTTGTGGCGTTATTAGCATTGAATTATTATGATTTTGATAATAATTACCTTCTTTTTGAGTTTCATAACTATATAAATCTTTATATCCAGATGTTATAATTCTTGAATCATTAGGATATATAAATCCGTACTTATGAGATCCATAAACACCCATTTCTTTATCAGTAATTAAAGATGCTGATATTCTACCACTTCTAGCAAAGTGTTCGTTTATATTGGTTGTTTCCATATCTGTTTTTGATACATTATGCACTATAAACATAAATGGCTCTCCCGGTTTAAAACTTTCAGGGTTAGTTATAGATGAAGTCCAAATTTTATCACTTATAGGACGTAGTTTTGTTTCTATATCAATTAAGATTTCATCTGTTAATGTTTTGTTTTTTATATGATTTGAAATTTGATAATAACTTCTATATAAATTATAAAGTTCATCATTTGATAAATTCTTTCTTATTTCTGGATTTTCAAAAAGTTGTTCTATTGCTTCACAAACAGTTTTACTTCTTAAAGATACATCAGCTTCGTAATATTCAGTATCCTGTTTTATACTATTAAAATCTGGTTTCCACAAATTATTTATTTTATCAATAGAACGTGTAGTAGTTAAGGTTGCTTCCATACTTTCTTTTAGTAATTCACTTAAATTCGCATATTTAGTTTCATCATTCCACCACATATGATTTTTAATTGCTAAATATCTATCAATAAATTCATTTGAAGCGCTACTAGATCCGTAATTATTTCTTAATATATAAAAGTTAAAACTAGATTCAAATTGATTTACAAGATTTTGTAGTTCTTGCATATAACACCACCTTATTTTTCAATAACTTTTCCGTCTAAATTACATATATAACAATTTGGGAAATGATTTATAAACTTTTAATTTTTTCTTTATCATTTTCATACTTTCTTCCAACAAGAATACCTGTAATTAAACATTCTGGTATTCCAAAGATAATAGCACTTTCTCTATTGGTAGTGAAGTGATCCCTTTTTCCGTAAATAAATTTTTTTCTAAACCATTTTGCAATAAATGATTTTAAAACTTTTTTATTAAAATCTAAATTAAAAATATCATTACTTATTAATTGTTGTATATCATTATTAGTTCTATCAAATTCCATAATAAAAGAAATTTGAATTCTATCGCTTGCTAGACTTGGCATAAATCTTATTTCTTTTGTCTGTTCCATACTCCAATTCCAGCAATCTGTTAAATTGTTTACATAATTATCTATATTTTTATAAGAAATTAATTCTGTACTTGAACTTTTTTCTTTTAAACTATATTTCTTAATAGTTGCTCCGCTATATAAATTAATATAATCTTTTAACAAATATTTTTCCTGTAAATTCCATACAGGTATTGTTAAAGACGTTTTTTGATTTCTATTATAAGTTTTAGTTATATCTGGCGAAAGAAAACCATTTTGTGCTATAAAAGATAATCTTTCATCAGTTAATTCTAATAAAGCACCTTCACCACGCATAAACGTACCTTTTTCTAAAATTACATCATCACCAATTTTATAATTATGTTTTTTAGGCTTATAGTTTTCTTTTATTAAATAATAATTTTCCATTTGATTTTTAAATAAATTAAAACTTTCTTTTTTATATCTAAAAATACTTTTTAGTCTTTTTTCAAAAAACAACTTATCCATATTTACCTCTATCTTTCATAAATAATTATATCATAAAAATTGTATTTATTGTTGTATTTTAAAAAACTTGTCTACACAACACCAACTTTTATTTAATAAAAAATTATTCATCTCTGTCAATAGGATATTGTTTGGCAAAGTATCTATTTTATAATTTCTTTATTTTATAAGGACTTAGAGCTATTTGATACAACATTTTTACCAACTTTTATGCAACATTTATTACTTATTGACTATTGTCATTCTTGTGATACAATATTGTAGAATATGAAATAATTGTACATTTAGATGTATATTAGAGGCATTAATCTCACAAGTGAAATTAATGCCTTTTTCATATTTAAAAGCACCCCCTTTAATTAAATATTAAGAACTTGGTACTAATTCTTAATAAAATTTTTGTGTTATTTGTACCAAAAACATTAACATAACAAATTTAAAAATGTGCACAATTGTATAACACCTCTTATAAAATAAGGCTTTGAAAGTATACAATTGTATAACAAATATTAAAAGTGTAAACGCTTGCTAATTTTATAAATGCTTATAAAATAAGGAAAAACTCACCGTTGGTGAGTTGTTTGTAAACAGTTTTATCCTGCTTTATCCAAATCATTGTTGGAATTTTGTATTTAAAAATTAATGTGTATAATTTGGAACCAATTTTTCAGAAAGGAGATTAAAAAATGGGATTAAATAAAAATAATCAAATTAAATTTAGAATTGATGACCATACAAAAATGGCACTTGAAAGATTATTAAAGAATAAAAAAATTACATTACAATCTATACTTGAAACTTTATTAATAGAATATATTGTAAAAAATATTGATTCAGTTATAGGTAAAGAATAATTCAAAAAATCAAATATCAAAAGGACTATGGTATAGTATCAAATCAATTTTTATCGCATAGATTAGATTAGAACTATCATTATCATAGTTCTTTTTTTACTTTAAGGGGGTAAAAAAATGAAGAATAAAAAGGAAAAGAAAAAACTAATTTTAATTATAGTGAAGAATTTATAACATCAACACCTAATCCTACGGAAGAACAATTAAAAGCTATTTTTAATAAGAAGTATTTTAATTATATAAAAAGAATTGAAAAACGTATACTTGGGGGCTGTAATTTTGGTTAAAGCGCGTTATAATTTTTTTGAGCTTGGATTTATGATTAAAAATAAGGAGATGTTATTTTTATGAGTAAATTACAAAGTATAAAAAATAGTGTTATTAAAACATTAATAAGGGTGGTGTTATATTTAAGATTATCAGATGAAGATCGTGATAAATTAACAAAAGAACAAATATCAAAAAGTATCAAAAATCAAGAATTGATGTTAAGGGAATATTCAGAAAACGAAGGCTGGCAAATTGTAGGTGTTTATAATGATGAAGATTGGTCTGGTGCTGATAGCTCACGTCCAAACTTTAATAAAATGATTGCTGAGTGTGAAGCTGGAAATGTTGATATAGTTTTATGTAAAACACAAGCAAGATTCGCAAGAGATTCTGAACTTATAGAAAAATACATACATAACTTATTTCACGAATGGAATGTTAGATTTCTTACAACAGTTGATAGAATTGACAATACTAAAAGAGAAACTAAAAAAACAAGTCAAATATTAGGTTTAACAGATGAATGGTATTTAGAAGATACTTCACTTAATATTCGTGAAACATTTAAGTCAAAAAGAAAAGCTGGCGAGTGCACGGCAAGTTTTTCAAAACATGGATACATTAAAGATCCAGAAAATAATAATCACTTAATACCCGATCCAGTAGCTGCAGAAGTTGTAAAAAGAATTTTTGATGATTATTACAAAGGCGACGGTTTAGAAAAGATTGCTAATAACTTAAACAAAGAAAAAATACCTAGTCCGTTTGAGTATAAGAAAATGCACGGTAGCAAATTACAAATACCTTTACTAAAAGAATATTTAGACTACGACTATATAGAAAAAACAGGAACTTATATTGTTAGTATTAATCTTACGAATAATGAAACACAGATATTAAATAATCTTATTAGTTTTAACTACTTAACTACTGATAAAAAAGTATTTAATAATAAGTGTGAAATTACTTTAAAAAGATATACTCAAAATAAAACTAAAATCTATTATAGCGAAAAAGATAATTTAGATATTAACAAGTTTAATGAAAGTGATTTTGTATTATTAAATGAAGATGATGATATACCTAAAACTGCTACTTGTATTGCTACTAAAACAGATATACTTGATAGAACACATACAATCGGTTATCAATTTGAAATTACTTTAAAGGAAAATGTTAGCAAAGAAAAGTTTTACTTTATGATTAAAAAAGCTGTTGATAATATTGATGTTGATTTAGATTTTAAAATTAATATAAGAAGAAAATTAAAATGGTCTAGTCAAACAATTAAAAGTATATTAAAAGATGAAATTTATATCGGTAATATGGTACAGTTTAAAACAACAACAGTAAGCTATAAAAATCACACATTAGTTTATAATGATGAAGAAGATAGAATAAGAAAAAATGATACTCATACAGGACTTGTTGATAAAACTATATTTTATACAATACAACAAAGATTAGAAGATAAATCACGAAGTTGTGAAAATGGCGAAGTGCATGCTTTTAATAATAAAGTATTTTGTATGAATTGTAATAGAGTTTTTTGTAAGTGTGGTAAAAAACAAGATTCTGGATATGGTTATTTATGTTGTAAAGATAAGAATGATAAATGGTCTAATTGTGATAATAAAAAATATCTTCGTGAAGAAGAATTACATAACTTGGTATTAGAAAAGATTAATGTTTTACTTAACAGATTTTATGATGAAGAAAGTCTTAACAATGAAAAAGATGAGACAATAGAACAAGATTTATTTAAAGATAAATTAAAGACATTAGAAAAAGAATTAAATAATATTAATAAGGAATTACAAAATAAAAGTTCATATTTCCAAAGACTATATGAAGATCGTACTTCTGGGATACTACCAGAAAAAGAATTTTTAATTCTAATGAATAAGTATAAAGATGATACTGCTAAATTAGAAGAAAGAATGAAGATAATAAAAAAAGACATAGCTACTACTACAACTATGAAAGAAAGTTTAAAATCAAAAAAGAATATCTTTAAGAAGTACAGACATATAGATAAATTAAATGTTGAAATTGTTGGCGACTTTATTGATAAAGTTTTAATCGGTCATTACGACGAAGAAACAAATTCAAGAGATATAAAGGTTATATGGAACTTTCAAATTTAATATATAAAGAAGATTTAAACAATGAAACTACTTATTATATAAGACCTACAATTAATTTAATTGGTGATGTAATAGTTACAAGTGGTACAGGAGAATATAATTCTCCATACCAAGTATCTTTACCATAGAAAGTAGATATTCTACTTTTTTTCATTAAAAAAAAGCACCTCAAATAGTGCTTATAACCATACTCCATATATTAACGCAAGTAGGGAAAGTATTAAACCAATTATCCAAAATAGTTTAACTATATCTGTCTCTTTCCAACCGAGTCTTTCAAAATGATGATGTATTGGAGCCATTAAAAATACTCTTTTATGAAAAAACTTAACAGATATTACTTGAATAATAACTGTAAGAGTCTCAATAACAAATACTCCACCAATAACAGCAAGTGATAATTCATGTGAAGTTAATATAGCTATTGTAGCAAGAGTAGCCCCCAAAGTTAAACTACCAGTATCTCCCATAAAAACCTTAGCAGTATTTGTATTATATACTAAAAAACCAATTAATGAACCAACTAAGACAAAACAAAATATACCGATATCTTGATATCCTTGTATCCAATAACTTCCCCAGGATATAAGTCCAAAAGCTAGAAATGAAATAGCCGATAAACCACCTGCTAATCCATCAAGTCCATCAGTTAAATTAACAGCATTTGAAGATCCAACTAATAGGAATAAAATAAATACTCCATAGAACCAGCCTAAATTCCATTTTATACCTAAAGCGGTAATTTCAAGAACTGACTTTGAATCTGTATATAAACTATATAATAAATAGAAAACTAGAGCCACCACAAACTGAAGTAACAATTTTTGTGTTTGTGTTAGTCCTTCATTTCTTTTCTTTTTAATACTAATATAATCATCTAAAAAACCAATCATAGAATAAGAAATAAAAACAAAAAGTACTATTAAAAGATTCACCGAAAATTCTATTTTTTTAGTAAATAAAAGTATTAATATTGTAACTATTGTAGGTATTATAAATATAAGTCCACCCATTGTAGGAGTACCAGACTTCTTCTGATGATTTTCTACATACACATTAATTCTCTGACCAGCCTTAATTTTTTTTAAAATAGGAATTAAAAAATATCCAAATACTGTTGATAATATAAAACCTATCATTAAAGCAAATAATGATTTTGTAAGTGTTAACATAATCCACTTCCTTCTTAATTAATTATACCATAAATATTCTTAGTTATTATAATAAATAATTAATTTTACAATCAGTTGTCATTTGTTAGTAATATTCTTACCGTTGAATATTCTTTTAATATAGTTCCCTCACTAGGGGATACTGATTTAACATATTCACCACTACCAGTATATTCGATATTAAAGTTTTTTAATAATTTTATTGCTTCTTTTTTAGAAAGACCAACAATATTTGGAATAGCATAATACTTTTCATCAAACCATTGATATTTTTTTTCTAAAGTATAGTCTGATTTTTCAATGTTTAATTTAGAAATAATATCTTTCATAATACTTTTAGCTATTGGAGCTGAAACAGTTCCACCATACTGAGTTATACCCTTAGGATTATCAACAGCAACATACACAACTGCTTGAGGATTATCAGCTGGTAAAAATCCTATAAACGAAACAATATAGTTACTAGGTAAATAAACACCATTTTTTACTTTTTGAGCCGTACCAGTTTTACCACCAACACGATATCCTTCAATATAAGCATTCCTTCCGGTACCATAAGCTACAACGGTTTCTAAGGCCATTCTTACTGTTTGACTTGTTTCATTACTTATAACTTTTCTAACTATTGTAGGCTTATTTTCCTTAATTATTTCTTTTGTATTTGGTTCAACAATTCTTTTAACTACATAAGGTTTATACAAATTACCACCATTAATTGCAGCAGATACGGCTGTTATTTGTTGTATAGCAGTCACGCTTATTCCTTGACCAAAAGAAGAAGTTGCTAATTCAACAGGACCTACACGGGATAGAGAAAATAATATTCCATTTTCTTCACCATTTAAATCTATACCAGTTTTTTTTCCAAAGCCAAAGTTTTCAATATAAGAAAATAATCTTTCTTTTCCTAATTTTTGACCTAATGATACAAATCCAGGATTACAACTGTTTTGAACAACTTGTAAATAAGTTTGTGTTCCATGGCCACCATGACGCCAGCATTTTATTCTAGCACCATCAACATTAATAGAACCACTATCAGTAAATGTATCATTAAGAATATCAACTGTTTTTTCCTCAATGGAAGCAGCCAAAGTAATTATTTTAAAAGTAGATCCAGGTTCATAAGTAGAGAATATAGCTAGATTTCTATTAATTTCTTCAATAGAAAATTTTTTATAATTATTAGGATCAAAGTCTGGTTTAGAAGCAAGTCCAAGTATTTCACCATTATTAGGATTCATTACAATAGCCCAAGCACCATCTGCATTATATTTATCCATAACATTATTAAGTTCCCTTTCAATAGAAGACTGAATATCATAATCAATAGTAAGGTATAAGTCCATTCCATTCGTAGGTTCAGAATAAATACTACTTATATTTAGCTTATTACCCTTAGCATCGCTATAATACTTAATAGCTCCACTTTCTCCAGTTAAATACTTATCATATTTAAGTTCTAATCCAGATAATCCCTGATTATCTATTCCTACATACCCTAATGAATGAGAAAATAGGCTATTATAAGGATAATATCTTTTACCTTCTTTTAAAAGATAAACCCCATCGTAATGCAAATTGTTAATTTTATCAGCAATATCATAGGATAATTGTCTACCTTCCGGGTGAACAATTTCAACAGAAGATTTCTTATAAACATGTTTCCTAATAACTTCTTCATCAACATTTAATATATTAGCAATATCATGAACAACCTTATCTTTATCTTTTACTTGATTTGGAACAATAACTAAAGATACAGTCGTTAAATTATCAGCTATAACCTTATTATCACTAGTAATTATTTTTCCTCTATCAGCACCAATAACAAGATTCCTATTCCATAAATCATTTGCCAAATCATTTAACCTATCATAATCAATTACCTCTATATAAAAAACTTTAAAAATAATTAATAAAAAGCATAATATGATAGACAATAATATAATTTTAATTCTCTTGTGTATTTTTTTAAAAAACATAATATCCCTCAACTAATCGTATGTTATTATATAAAAAAAAGCACAAAAAAGAGGCTGACCCCCAAGGAACAGCCTCCCAAAAAGAATAAAAAGGGGTTGGCTAGTGTGATACTAGCACCAATTCGTCTAAAATTTGAATTGGTGATTTATATACTAACCGAAGTTGATAATTTTGTCAAGAAAAATACAAAGTTTTTTTAATAATCTTTTTATCTATCTTGAAAAAGAATTAATAATATGTTATTCTTAATATGAAAAGGTAGCTGATAATATGGACAAGAAAAAGTTAATGGGTTTAATTATTGGAATTATATTATTTGCAGCATTAATAGTGGGAGCCACATTTGCTTGGTTAACATATGCCATTAATGTCACAAATGGTAATTACAATGTAGAAACAAGTTGTTTTGATGTCAATTATGAAAATGGTGCTGACATCTCAGGAACTTTAAATATGGTTGCAAATCCATTAAATGGTAGAAGTACAACAATATCGATTGGTATTAATGAAGGATGTAATATTGTTGCTAAAGGTAAAATTGAATTAGTCATAAATTCCATTAGTAGTAAGTTATATGAAACCACAACAGCTCATTGTGAAAATGCATTAACATTAGAAACTTTATTAAATTATCCAAAACAAACTACCTGTGAGACCAGTTCAGGTGGAACAGTTACAGATCCTACTAGACTATGGACTACTGAATCCGCTTTAAAATATGCCATATATGAAGAAAATTTTTCAGGAGAACCTATAAAAGTAGGACGTATAAATCAATCAACAGGAACTATAATTTTACTTGATGATTTTCAGTTAAACGTAGGAAGTAGTACAAAGTATTATATTAGCATTTGGTTAGATGGTAATATAGCTGATAGTCAATATGTTAATCAATCATTCTCAGGATATATAAAAGCAAGTGCTATACAACAAGATCAATAAAAAACAAACTTTTTAAATTTGTTTTTTATTTATTTATCATATTACTTTCATAAAATAAAGGTAACAAAATATAATTATTATCCTTTAAATATTTAATAGCATCAGGTAAAATAGATAAGGTTATTTTATTATAATCATGAAATAATACAACTTCTATATCCTGATTAATAGAATTAGTAAAATTATTCCAAGCTACATCTTTATTTGGCAAATAACCACCATCTCCATCTTGTGCACTCCAATCAACCCAACCATATTTTTTTTCTCTTAAACCTTTTATAATATCATTTTTTAAGTTTCCCGCCGTAGAAGCCCCACCAGGAAATCGCACAATATTTGTAATAACTCCCGTCTTTTCTTTTATAAATTCTTCTTGTTTGACTACCTGATTAATAAATGAAGTTGAACTAGAATATAGTCCATTAAATATTTGATGGGAATAAGTATGATTAGCAATAGTATGACCATCAAGTACTATTTTTTTATACAAAGAATGGCATTCTTTCAATTGATTATCGTAACATCTTTCTTTATTAAGTCCAATTGTAAAGAATGTAGCTTTAACATCATTTTCTTTTAATACTTTTAAAAAATCATTCGTAGAATAATAAGGACCATCATCAAATGTTAAATATGCAATTTTATAATCTGTCTCCTTCTTAATTATCTTATTTTCTAATTCCAAAGCAAGTTTAAAAACTTCATCCTTTACACTATCAGTCATACTATCAATATTTTCTAAATTATTAAACTTTTCTTCCAGTTCTATCTTGTTATTATTTATAACACTATAACTTTCTTTTTTTTCTTCTATCTTTTCTTCATATTCACTATTTAATTTAACTTCTACTTCTAGTTTGGAATAAACTTTAAAAATAGCAAAAACAAGTACAATAATTACAATAATAAATGTAATGTTTAATGCGATAATGCTTCTGTTAGTGTTTCTTTCAATTTTTTCCATGATTGATATACCTCTACTTCATCTTTTTTTATTTTTTCTTCTTCATCTATTTTACTATTAATATCATTAACACTATCTTGGAGTTTATTATTATCATTATCTATCTTTTTTATTTCCTCTTTTAAATTACTATTTAATTTAACTATATTAGTATATTTAATATAAGTATATCCAAATAATAATATGCAAATACCCAATATAACAGAAAGAACTATCATAGTAATTTTCTTATTCATAATACCACCATCTTATTCCATATTAAACAAATTAATTTTATCCTATTACTTTACTATAACTAAATATTATCACAAAATAGAATATTAATCAACTTTACATCAATATTTTTTACCTATAATATATCTTGAAATAAAAAAACATATGATATATAATTATTATGGTGAATATAATGACAAAAATAAAAAAAAGACGTATTAGATATGATAGAATATTAATAGTGTTAATAATAATAGTAGGCTCATTTTTTTTAATAAGAAGTTTATCTAAAAAAGAATTGAAAGATACAACGTCTTATATGCCTAATTTAATAGGATTAAATATTAATGATGGAATAGATAAAATAAAAAAATATAACTTTGAAATAGAAAAAGAATACATCTATGATGAAACAGATAAAGACACTATAATTGAACAGAGTATAAAAGAAAATACAAAGATAGACAATCAAAAAGAATTAATTATTAAAATATCCAAAGGAAAAATAGATAAAGAAAAATTAAAACAAGATAATATAAATGAATTAGGTAAAATACCTATTATGATGTATCATGGAATAGTAGATAAAAAAAATAGTGAAACAGACTATATAGGTGGAAATGTTGATAAAGATGGTTATACAAGAACAAGTGAAGCATTTAGACAAGATCTTGAATTATACTATGAAAAAGGATATAGAATGATAAGAATATCAGATTATATAGAAGGAAAAATAGATGTTCCTTATGGATATAGTCCAATTATCTTAACTTTTGATGATGGAAATGCCAATAACCTAAAAGTAACTGGATTAGATGAAAATGGAAATATAATTATTGATAAAAACAGTGCTGTTGGTATCTTAGAAGAATTTAAAAAGAAATATCCTGATTATAATGTAACTGCTATATTCTTTGTAACAAACAACTTATTTAATCAACCAGAATATAATGAAAAAATATTATCATGGTTGGTAGATAATGGCTATGAAGTAGGAAATCATACCAAAGGACATGATAATTTTAAAAATATAGATATTAATAAAACTCAAGAAGTAGTAGGGTATATGTATAACAAGTTATCCACAATAATCAAAGATAAATACTCCAAAATAGTAGCTCTTCCTTTTGGGAGTCCATATTCTAAAGAACATCCTAACTATAAATATATTATTGATGGAAACTACGATGGAGTAGAATATCATACTAAAGCAGCTTTAAGAGTAGGTTGGGAGCCAGAAGTAAGTCCATTTCATAAAGACTTTGATGAAACATTTTTAAAAAGATGTCGTGCTTATGATAATAACGGAAAAGATTTTGATATAGAAATGGTCTTAAGAATGAATGAAAAATCAAGATATATATCAGATGGAGATATAACTACAATAACAACAAGTAAAGAAAATGAAGAATTAATAAAAAATGAAACATTAGAAAAAATAATTTATTAGGAGGAACTATGAATAACAAAGGATTTGCAATAACATCAATAATATATGCAATATTAGTATTATTCTTAATGGTTCTTTTATCAATGCTAGCCATATTATCCAATCAAAAAAATATGTCAGAAGACTTAATTGATGGAGAATCTGGAGCAAGGAGTATAACTAACTTAGAAAAAATAGATATAACTAAAGAACTGTCATCAGGTAAATATACCATACCTAAAACAGCAATGTATTATTATATTGCAAGTGACTGGCAATGTAAGTTTTATGCTTATAAAGGTGATGAAATAACAATATTAAGTAATTATTATATAAGCATAAATGGAACCTGTGAATGTAATTGCCAAGGAGAAACACCATCTTCATCAAATCCTAATACAGGTAAAGAGTCAAGTAGTAAAATAACATCGTCATCATCATCTAGCAGTAGTAATGCTAAAGTAAGTTAAAGATAAGTTAGAAGGGACAATATGATAATTGAATTTTTAAAAGAAGAAAAATGTAATGAAATGTTTAATTTAATTAAAGATTGTTTTAATCTGGAAGTTAATGATAATAATATTAAAGAAATAATAAAATCAGAAAATTGTAAAGCTATAATTATGAAAAATAAAGATGAATTAATAGGAACTGCCATAATAGATACTCTAAATGATTATATAAAAAATCAAAAATATTATTATATAAACTATGTTTGTATAAAAAAAGAATATAGAGGATGTGGATACTCTAAAAAAATTATGGAGTATATAGAAGAATTGGCTAGACAAGAAAATATTTCCTATATAATATTAACATCATCTAGTCAAAGAGAAATAGCTAATAAATTATATTTAAGTCTTGATTATAAAAAAATAGATACAAATTTATTTAAAAAAGAATTTAAATAATTTACATAAAGTTGATACTAACTATCTTTACTAACAATGAAAAAAATAATATAATAAAAAAAGAATAGAGAGGGGTAATATGAGTAATATTTCAAAAGAAGAATTAAAAAAATTAGATGCCTATTTTAGAGCAAGCAATTATTTGTCCGTAGGACAATTATACTTATTAGATAATCCTTTATTAAAAAGAAAATTAACTTTAAATGACGTAAAACCAAAGCTTGTTGGACATTGGGGAACAGTCCCAGGTCAGAATTTTATTTATACACATCTAAATAGAATTATTACCAAATATAACCTAAATATGATTTATATATCAGGGCCTGGTCATGGTGGAAATGCCATGGTAGCTCAAACATATTTAGAAGAAACTTATAGTGAAATATATCCCAATATTACATATGACGAAAAAGGAATGAAAAAACTATTTAAACAGTTTTCATTTCCTTGTGGAATATCAAGTCATGTAGCACCAGAAACACCCGGCAGTATCAATGAAGGAGGAGAATTAGGATATAGTTTAGCTCATGCCTATGGAGCGGTAATGGATAATCCAACCCTAATAGCAGCTTGTGTCGTAGGAGATGGTGAAGCTGAAACAGGACCACTAGCAACATCATGGCACTCTAATAAATTTATTAACCCCAAAACAGATGGAACAGTTTTACCAATTTTACACTTAAACGGATATAAAATAAATAATCCTACTATCTTTTCGAGAATGTCTGATACAGAACGTAATGCCTATTTTCTAGGATGCGGTTACAAAGTATATCATGTATCAGGTAATGACACAATGACTATTCACGAGAGAATGGCTAAGACACTAGACAAAGTTGTTAGAGATATAAAAAAAATAAAACAAAGTAAAAGCAAAAATAGGCCATTATGGCCAATGATAATTCTTGAAACACCAAAAGGATGGACAGGGCCTAAAAAATATGAAGGTAAAGTTATTGAAGGAACATATAGAGCCCATCAAATACCAATTAATGTCTCTGAACCAAAAAGCTTAAAAGCCTTAGAAGATTGGCTATTAAGTTATCATCCAGAAGAACTATTTGACAAAAATGGCACTCTAATAAAAGAATTACGAGATATGCATCCTAAAGGAATTAAAAGAATGGGAGCAAATCCCAATGCTAATGGAGGATTACTATTAAAAGAACTAATTGTCCCAGATTATAAAAATTATGCAATAGATGTACCATATCCTGGAGCCGTTTGTGGAGAAGATATGCGTAATCTAGGAAAATTCGTCAGAGATATAATTGCTGAAAATAAAAATAATTTTAGAGTTTTTGGACCAGATGAAGCAGCGTCTAATAGACTTACAGCAATGTTTGAAAAAACAAATAAAAGATGGATTGATAAAAAATTAAAAACAGATGATTATTTATCTAATGATGGTAGAGTAATGGATGCAATGTTATCAGAACATTTATGTGAAGGATGGCTAGAAGGATATCTTCTAACAGGAAGACATGGCTTCTTTAACAGTTATGAATCATTTATTAGAGTTATAGATTCCATGGCAAGTCAACATGCCAAATGGCTAAAAGTATGTAATGAACTATCTTTTAGAGCACCAATCTCATCACTAAACTACGTACTAACATCTAATGTATGGCAACAAGACCATAACGGATACACACATCAAGATCCAGGGTTTATTAACCATATAGTTACAAAAAAAGCAGATATAGTTAGAGTCTACTTGCCCCCTGATACTAATACATTATTATGTTGTTTTAATCATATTATAAAGACCAAAAATTATATTAATTTAATTATTGCATCAAAACATCCACGACCACAATGGTTAACTATGGAAGAAGCAATAAAACACACTGCAAAAGGAATAGGCATATGGGAATTTGCAAGTAATGATAATGGACAAGAACCTGATATAATCATGGCTTCTTGTGGAGAAGCACCTACATTAGAGACAATTGCTGCTATTGGAATATTAAAAGAAAACTTTAGAGAATTAAAAATAAGAATGATAAATGTTGTAGATTTAATGAAACTACAAGGAAGACATCCTCATGGATTAAGTGATGATGAATATGATATGATCTTTACTAAAGATAAACCAATTATTTTTAATTTTCATGGTTACCCTGATTTAATACATCAATTAGCGTATAAAAGAACAAATCAAAATATGCATGTCCATGGTTATATAGAAGAAGGAACAATAACAACACCATTTGATATGAAAGTTCAAAATAAAATAGATAGATATCATTTAGTTATGGATGCCTTAAAATATTTACCACAACTAGGAGATAGAAGATCTGGTTTAAATCAAAAATGTCGTGATAAATTAATAGAACACAAACTGTATATAGCAGAATATGGAAAAGATTTACCAGAAATTATAGATTGGCACTTTAATAATTAAAAAGAAACTAGAAATGATGTGAACCCCAATCGGTAGACATCATAAAAAAAGAAGTTTCTTTTTTTCCTTATTTATGGTATTATTAAACTAGGAGAGAGTATCAAAGAAAGGTGTACATTTATGGATGAAGAAAATCAAACATATACTATAGATGATTATATAGCAGATGGAATAGATAAAATCTATGAAACAATTAATAATGTTGATGTTAAACTAGATGACAATTTTAATGATTTAAAAGAAGAAATTGATAAATTAAATACAGAAGTTAATAATCTTGTTACTAGTTTAAGAGAAACAACAATAGTAACAGAAGCCAAACAAAACATAATGATATCACAAATGGAATTTGATAAACGTTATCAATATAGAGACAATGTTAGAAATAAAATACTAGGTATTATACAATCCTTAGATATTAACGTTATAAAAAAAAGTACAATAGAAAATTTAAGAGATGACTCACTTATTAATAATCATAATTATTGGTTATCCTCCTCTTTAGTATCCTTATGCTCTTGGTACACAAATAATAAAGAAATGGCTTATATTGCCCTAGAATCAGCAATAAAGTATAACGATCAAAAAACATCATTATTGTTTTCCTTAATTCATTTATATGCCAAAAAACATGATGGAGCAATAAAATGGTTTGATAGATATCTTGAATTACAAGATCCTTTAAAAACAGAAGGAATATTTGTACTTGTCGTAGACCTTATTACAAGTGGAGTATTAGGAAATGAAGGAACTACAAAGTTTTTAAATAAAATTGATGAATGGACTAGAGAATTAGATAAAATAGACCATATATATAATAAACAGGTTTCTTTTTGGGAAAATTACTTCTCAAATATTATAACTAATAAAGATATTAGTATTTCTTCATATATTTCTGACTATGTCTTAGAAGCATCAGAATTAAAAGATAAACTAATTTTATCAAAATGTTATAGTGAATTTATCCAAAAATTCAAAAATATATATGATAAAAAAAATTATGATGTAATTTCTTTTGAAAAAAAGATAGAAAAAATTATAGGCAATTTAATTTATGATTATGATTATGATGAATATGAACTTAAAAAAGATATTATAAAAAATAAATTAATAGTAAATGAAAACGGTAATGTGGAAGAGGCTTTAAAAAAATTTGAAAATAATAATTCTGTTATTTTAAATGAAGTAGACGATTTATATACTATTATTACTAATATAGCCCTAAATGAAACTAAAAATAATTATCTTATAACAATAAATACAAGAAAAGTATGCTTAGGATTATGCAAGAGGTATATATTAACAGGTTATAGTAATGTTATAAAAAAATATTTTAACAATAAAGAACTTAACTTCACAATAATGATAGATGATTGGACTGGAATAACCAAAAATGGTAGTAATGAAAAAGAACTTCAAACATATTTAGAAGAATTCTATTTAAATAAAAATAAACAAAATTTAAAAGAAGATAAATTATTCAATAGAGAAATGTTAATAGCAATTATAATTGGATTAATAGGAATAATCATCTCATACAAAATACCTATTTTATCAATTATTATATTACTTTCTACTATTATCTTTTGTATATGTCAAATGTATATAATTAATAAAAAAAATTCAGAAAAAAAAGAAAAAGTTAATATCATGATACAAGAAAATAAAAAATTATTAAATAAAATTATAATAGAAATAGTTGATTTTTGTCTTATGTATAATGAAAATAATATTAACATAGATGATTTTTCGGATTATATAAATAAATACAATCCTAATGATTTTATTATTACCAATAGTAATGAAAGAAATATTATAATAGATAGAAAGGAAATATAATATGAATGAAAATAAACTTATTCCCAAAATAGATAGTATTATTCCAATTGAAGATGATAAAATAAATGATATAAATGGAATAGAAGATATTAATATTTCCGAAGAATTTATAAGAGGGTTACCAGAATGGGATTTACTTCCTCCAAATCAATTTATTAAAAGAAATGGAGGTAATGAAAATTGACATATTACGAATTGATGAATACCTTAGAATCTATTAGAATATCTCCAAGAAATTCAGAATATATAAATAAATTAAATAGTACTACTTTATTAGTATATAATGATATAGAACCAAATATTAAAGGATTTATAGAAAAAATAATGATTTATAGACTATCTAATGAACTTAATAATCTTTTGAATAGAATATATTCCATAGATTATGATAATCTAAGTCTAGAATTAGTAGAATTTCAAAGAGAAGTTATTTATCTAGAAGAACTTTCTAAAATTAAAATAATTAAAGATAATACAAAAAAAGAATTAATAAATAGTTTATTTAAATTATCTAATCAATTTTGTGATGAATTATATAAAAATGTTTCATATATTGACACAGATGGAAGATATAAAGAATTGGTAGATAGTTATAGATTTACAATTAAGGAGGGGTAAAATGAATTATATTGAAACAAAGGATTTAACAAAACAATATTTATTAGCAAGAATACCATTTATAGCAATTAATTCCATTGAGAAAAAACGAGTTGAAAGAATGTTTTTAGAATTATCTAAAGAAATGAATATACCAATATATTTTTATTCAATGTCAAAAGGGTTATTTGAAATAACAAGTGGTAAAGTTTTAAATGAAACAAAGACAACAACAGGGGTATTAGATTATATTGGAGAACAATTAAAAATTAAAGATAATCATATCTTTGTATTATCTGATATAACAGATATAGAAAGTGAAAGTGTTATATCAAGATTTTTGAATGATATTGTCACATTAGCAGAAGAACATAGCAGTAGCATAGTAATTGTTCATTCTGGAGATACGATATGGTCTAATTTAAAAAGATTAGGAATGTCATTAGAATTACCACTACCTACTGAAGAAGAATTATATGAAATAATTAAAAAAAGTATTTTACCTTATAAAAGTCAAATACAATTAGAATGGAATGAAGAAAATTTTAAAGAAGCAGCTACTACTTTATCAGGCTTAAGTGAAATAGAAGTTAAAAATGTAATATCATCACTTATAGCAACCGGATCAATAACACAAGAAGACCTAATTGATTTAAAATATACTAAAGACAGTATGTTTAGCAATATTAGTGGACTTGAAAAAATTGAAGTAGATAAAAACACATCCATTGGAGGATTAGATAATTTAAAAGAATGGCTAACAGAAAAGAAAAAACTTATGTCTCCTTCAAAAAGAGAAGAAATGAAAAAAAGAGGAATAAAACCTCCACGTGGACTTTTAATCGTAGGAGTACCAGGATGTGGTAAAAGTTTATGTGCTAAAGCTATTTCACATATGTGGCAATTACCACTATACCTTCTTGATTTTGCAACAGTACAAGGACAATATGTAGGACAAAGTGAAAGACAATTAAAAGAAGCATTAGAAGCTGCTGAATCTGTCTCTCCTTGCATATTATGGATAGATGAAATAGAAAAAGGTTTATCAGGAGGAACTGATTCCAATGGAGTTACTAATAGAATGATTGGTCAATTTCTATTTTGGCTCCAAGAATGTCAAAAAGAAGTATTTGTCGTAGCAACTGCTAATGATGTTACAAGTCTACCAGCCGAACTATTACGTAAAGGAAGATTTGATGAGATGTTCTTCGTAGATTTACCGACTAAAAATGAAAGAGCAGAAATAATTTCACTATATTCACAAAAATACTTAAAAGTAAAGTTAGCAGATAGTTTTATGAATAAAATTCTAGAAGTTTCTGCGGGATTTTCTGGAGCTGACTTAGAATCTGTTATTCGTGATATAGCCTATAAATTGGTTGCAGAAAATATACCATTGACAGAAGAGTTGTTTATTAATAGTTTTCTAAATACTAAATCATTAATGAAAACAAATCCAGAAAAAATAGAAAAAATTAGAGCATGGGGAAAAGAAAGAGCTGTTTGGGCAGGAAAAGATATTTAGTAAATTTATTGATGTCACAAAGACATCAATTTTTACATTAGAAATAAATTAATTATAAAAGAATATTAAATAAATTGACAAAAAATGTGCAATGATATAAAATTATAATAAGAGGTGGTTGGTAATGATAAGTTACAATAATGGAGAAGTAGTACAAAGCCTAAGACAATATGAAATGTTTGCAAATAGTTTAAAACTAATATCTTCTAATGAAGAAAAGAAAATGGTTATTAATCAATTAAATAAACTATTAGCAAAAATAATTAAAGAGTCTAACGTGGTATATGAAGAAGAATATAACAAACTATATGAACGTGAAATAGAATTTATTGATGAGGAAAGAACAAGACTAACTTTACTAGTAGAATTAATTAATCAAAGAATTTCCTATGTCGATAAACTATGTCAAAAACATTATCAATTAACTTATGAAAATATAGAACTTCCACCAATACGTGGAAAAGATGAATTAGAAGAATTACAAAATAGAATAAAAATAATTGATAAATATAGTAAAAACATAAAAACATGTCACGAGTTAGAACTAGAAATTGAAAACATGGAAAGTAAATTATCGTTAGCTAAAGAAAAAATAAATGTTAATGATTCATTAAATCAAGAACTAGAACATAAATTAATAGAATTATTACATAATACTTTTAGTGAATTATCATTAGATCTACTTATTGATGAACAAAGTAACATAGAAGATAATTTTTATGAATGTGAAAATCTCTACTCAATAGCTAAAAAGAATTTAGAAAAATCAAGAATAAAAAATCCTGAAATGATTAATGAATGTCAAGAAATGTTAAATGAAATAGAAGAAGAATATAAAGAATATAATAATAAAATGTGTATTTTAGGTCTTATAGAAATCTATGATAGAAAAGTAGATACTTATGATGAATTATTAACAAAAAGAAATAAGATAAAAGAATTAATGAATGGTGTTACAAATAAAGAATTCTTAAATAGAGTAGAGACAGAAATAAATAAACAATATTCTTCAATAATAAAAGAAGAACAAGATATTAATACTTATAATGAATTACTAAAAAGAGTGGAAGAAATAAAAAAAGAAATTAATGATATAAAAGAAGAAAATAATAGTGAAGAATTTCAACAAGTATTAAAACCTTTACTTGATAATGAAAGAAAAAGACAAGAAAGAATATTAAAAGAACAAAGATTAAAAGAAGAGGAAGAAAGACAAAAAAGACTAGAAATAGAAAGAAAAAGACAAGAAGAAATATCTAAAAAGCAACGTTTAATTGAAGAAACAAGAAAAAAAGAAATGGAAAAAAGAACAAAGAAACTCTTAGAAGAACAACAAAAGTCTATTTTAAATAAAAAGAATAGTTATAATTTTGAAACTATGAAAGATATTTCTCTAAATAAAGAAAAAGAAAATATAGAACCAATAAAACCTAATGATGAAGAAACTTTTTCAAATAATATAAATGAAACAGATATGTCTTCTTTTAAAAATAAATATGATATTGAAAAAGAACTATTCGACGAATTTAATGGTCAACAATTTATGAATAAAGAAGAGAATAATATAGAAGAACTACCTAAAAAAGATAAATTACCTTTAGGAAATTTTGATGATTATGCTAAAAAATTTGATGAAGGAAATGTAGATAAAAGCGAGTTTGATGAATTATTTTCAGATAACTTCTTTCCAACAATACCAAATGAATAACAATATAGAATAAAAAGGGGAGGAAAAGTATGTATGATATATCTAAAATGACTAATATTACTAGATTGTATCAGATTTACTTAATGACATATGATACCTTAAGAGCTCAATCTAAGTCAAAATTAGGAATAGAACAAGATACTTTGAAAAAATTAAAAGAGATATCTCTACAAATCTATACATTAATTCTTGATCAAACATACTCTTCTATCCAAGAATTAAAGAATTATGGTGATGTGTACGATATATATCAAATTTCTAGTAGGCTAGATAAAATGGTATCTGTAATAGAAAATCTATTTGAGACTAAGAATAAATTAACTCATAAATATGGTGAATTTTCCATAATACCATTAGTATTAGAAAATAGTAAAGATAATATCAGTGAAGAAAAATTATCTATACTAACAAAAAGAAGAGATATTTTTGATACTTATATAAAAAATGAAGGATTTTTAAAAAAATTAAAAGAAGAAATTATAAAATTAAATGAAGAACTTGGTAATTTAAGTAATAAACAAGATGAAATTAACTCAATATTTACTAAATATGAAAAAGAATTGCAACGCTTTATTCAAATTAGTGATGACTTTATTGAATTGTGCAAAGATAATAGTATAGATATAAAACAATTACAAAGTTATAATGATATCGAATTTAATGCATATTATGATAACATTTGTTCTTCTGATAAAGATGCTACTGAAAAATATAACGTCATGTTATCTATACCAGTTAATAATGACTATTCAGATATTCACTATGAAGTAAAACACGAAATGGAAGAAGCTAAATTAAGAAGAAGTCTTATTGAAATTGTTAAAGAGATTAATGGGACATATTCTAATTATGAAGAATTAATAAAGAAAAGAGAAAAGATAAATAAATATTTAAAAAATATTGAGAATAAAGAATTAATTTCTCAATTAAAATTACTTATAGATAGACAAATAAGAAGTATACAAAGTTATCATCAAGTAGAATTATCCATCTTAAATATTAAAGATGATGTTAGTGAAAAACAAACATTAGTAGATAGACTAACTAGTGATAATGAAAATTTAAAAAAAGATATAGAATATATATTATCCTTACCAAGTATAGATTACGTTATTGATAAAACAAAATCTTCTACTAACAATATGGTTATAGGCATAAGTGATAGTTTTATTGCTTATACAAAAGATAGAGTAAAAAATGTGCTATTATATGTATATAATGAGTTAAATAAAGAAAATAATAGTATTATAAAGAATTCTATAGATAATTATTTTAATGAAAAGAATAAGGAAGAAAATATTAAATATAGTTCTAATGAAATTATAGATATAAAAAATGGCTATATAGTTTATTCTTATGATAGAGTTATTGATATACTAAGAAAAATATTAAATAGTATGAATAAAAATACCATAGAAGTAGATAATACAAAAGAAACTCATACTTTGATAGAAGATAATAGTAATATTGAAAAGCAAGATGATATTGAAGTTGATATTTCTAAAGAAAATATTTTTCTAGATGACTTAAAAAAAGATGACAATAAAGATAATACTTTAGAAGATAGTAATAATAGTATATTAGATATAACAAAAGAAAATAATGAATCTAGTAATACAATAACAGAAAATATTGTTCAAGAAGAAAACAATAAAGATAATTATGAATTTCCTAATATTGATTTAGATAATAAAAAAGATGATGTAATATTATCATCTGATAAAACAATAGATAATGAAGGATTTTGGCCAGTTAAAGATATAGATATATCTGTATTAGGAATAGATAATTTAGAATAAAGGAGGAATAATGAAAATAGAAATTAATAAAATTATAACACTAGGTAATCAAGAAAAATATTTAGTCATTGATAAAGTTGTTCACAATGATATTGAGTATTACTATGTTGCTGAAGTTAATGAAGATGAAACAAATATTAAAGATAACTATAAAATAGTTGAAGCTTCATACAAAGATAATAATATTTATCTTGATGAAGTTCTAGGAGAAGATAAACTTAAGACTATATTACCTTTATTTATAAAAGAATAATATTAAAAGACCCAAATTACTAATTTGAGTCTTTAATCTTATTATAAACCTCTTCAATATCCATATCTAACATATCATTATATACAGGAATTAAATGCACATGATAATGTTTAATTTCTTGACATATTCCATTGTTTTGTACAATACGAATTCCATCAGGACCTAGTTTTGACATCAATAAATTATATACATATTTAGTAGCATCATTAATACTAGACAAATATTTACTATCAATATCAGAAATATCTTTAAAGTGTTTTTTAGGTATTATTAAAGTATGTCCAGAACTTAAAGGATTAATATCCAAGAAACATAATACCATATCATTTTCATATATCTTATATGAAGAAATCTCATTATTTATTATTTTACAAAAAATACAATCCATTTTTATCACCAAATATATCGTAACAAATAATTTACAAAATGTCTATAAAAATAAATATAAATACTTGATTTTTATCATGCAAAATGATATCATTTTATTATAGTAAAAAGGAGATGTTAATAATGAATGATAAAGGAAAAGGGATTTTCTATGGTGTAGTAGCCGTAGCAACATTAATCGTAGCCATAGTTGGAGCAACATTAGCATATTTCTCAATCATGGTTAATAGTGAGAACAATGCCGTAGGATTATCTTCAGATATTGTAAGTATAAGTTATTCAGATGGACAATATCTTATTAATCCAGCTGCTAAATTAATACCTGCTACCAATGAAGTTGTAAAAAAAGCTTACGAAAGAGTTACTGTATTTGATAAAGATAATGATGAGGATACAACAAATAAATGTATAGATGATAATGGTAAAGAAGTATGCTCAGTGTACAGATTTACTGTTTCAAATGATGGCGAAGATAGAGATATAACTGCTTCAATTAAAGTAGGTCTAAATGAATTTACTAACTTAAGATATATGGTTTATGAAGTTACTACAGTAGATGGAAATACCGTGAAAACTAATGTTTTTGACGAAATAACAGGGGAAGATAAAAGTTACGCTCTTCCACTAACAACAGATGAAAGTTCTTCATTATTTGGTTATACACAAAGTGGAGAAGAAACAGTTTATAAAACAAAAACTTTAGCAACAAGTTCCCCAAGAACATTTGAAGTTGTTATATATTTAAATGAAACAAATAGTTCACAAAATGATGAACAAGGAAAGAATTTCTATGGAACACTATATGTATCATTTAATACAAGTGGTTCCGATAAAATTACTGGTCATATCGATTAATAGCAAGCAAAATGCTTGCTTTTTTAGTGCCTTTAGTGTATCATTATAATAGGTGAATAATCATGACATATAGTACAAAAAATAAAGGTAAAAAAATTAATATTATAATACTTATAATAACATTAGTAGTAATGATTATAGGTTCTTCTTTTGCTTATTATTCCCTAGTTTCAAGCCAAAAAAAAGAAGGAACCAAACTATATACAGGTAAATTAGAAATAAATTATATTGATGGAGTATATATTAATAATCCTAAATTAGTACCTATGTCAGAACCAGATTATGATACTTATAAAAATGTTTATAGAAACAACTTTACAATTACAAGTTCAGGAACTTTAAATCAAACTATTTCTATAGATCTAGAGACAACCCAAAATGATTTTCCAGATGGAACAATTAAGTATATTTTATATAATTCTCGTGGAGACAAAATAGCCAAAGGAAACGTAGCAAGTATTAATAATAAAACTAATCTTGTTAGTAATTTGTATCTAGCATATAATGGAAGTGCTAAATATACATTAATGTTGTGGTATAATGATACAGGATATAATCAAAATAATGAGATGGGATATAAAATGTATGGAAAAATAAATGTATATTCAAGACAAGTAAAATATTAATTAGAAAGGACGTTATTTATATGAAAAAGTTACCTATAAAACAAATATATTTACTTTTAATTATTGTCGTTGGTATAGTATCTCTATCAGTATATTCTACTTATGCCTTATTTACATATGATAAGGAAACAGGTAAAGTAGTACATATCGGAACACCAAATAATTTACTAATACATACATCAATAAACGAATATAGAAGAATTAGTATTCCAAGTGATACTGAATACAAAGTTGATATTGATATAAATAATCCCAAAGATATACCACTATGTTATAGCGTTTGGTATAATGATTTTGATAAAAATATAACTGTTTTAAAAGACGAACATAGCATTACTAATGGTATAATAGAAAGTAAAAATATACTAAGAACTAGTTTAATAATAATAAATGATAGTGAAGAATCAATAGATGTTAATCTTGGAATTGCTACCAGTGAATATAATAATACTTGCTCACTAGATTTACCAAGCAATAAAAAAATAATTACAGAAACTTACATTAATAATTATCTAGTAGATTATGTCAAGAATGCCATAAATAAAGAAGTAAAAAAAGATGCCAATTATGAAGTGATAAAAGATATAAAAATTCTAAATTTAAATGATAACTTAACTATAGCTAATAAATTTACTTTTAAAGATGGAATATTCACTTTAGAAGACTCTTACCAAACTACATTGACTATCTTCAATAACGATTTTACTAAAGAAAAAGATTATTATATATGTGAAAATAATGATCATTGCAATATATTATACAAAATAAAAGATATTGATAACGGATATACAATAGATAAATATATAGGATTCACAGAAAGCAATAATGGTATCTTAGAATACAATAATAATTATGTATACTATGGTGGTAATCCTGATAATTACATTTGCTTTAATGATGAAGACGATTGTGAATTATGGCGTATCATAGGTATATTTTACAATACTGATAAAAAGTATTATAATACTAAAATAATTAAAGATGACTATCTTTTAACTATGAATTATAAAGATTATTCTACTGATGATGATGAAAATACTATTTATAATGATTATAAAGATAGCAATATTGATAAAATTTTTAACAAATATTATTTAAATACTTCACTTAGTGAAGATAATATACTATCTAGTTCTCTAAGTGTTGATAGTATAAACAAAATAATACCATTTAAGTACAATTTAGATTATAACAATAACTTAGATGTAAAAGTAAATAATATATATACCTATAATGGTCAAAATAATTATATAACTAAGGTAGGACTAATGTCCTTTAGTGATTACTTATATGCAGGTTCATGTACTGATAAAAATGTAATTGAGTATAATGGATGTACTTCTAATAATTATTTATATAAAAATTCCTTAGAATATACTATGACTAGAGTAGATACAACACTTGATAAAGTATATGCAATAGGAATAGATAATTATACTGCTACAAGTACAGAAAAGTATAATGTAAGACCTGTATTATATCTAAAACCGAGAATAACAGTAGTTAAAGGAAATGGTACTATTAGTGATCCATATATAATTAAATAGTAATTAAACATAACAGTAAGGGTGATAAATATGAAAAAAGTAGTTTTGGTAGATGGTAATAATTTAATGTTTAGAAGTTATTTTGCTACATTGTATTCAGGAAGTACTCTAAGAAATAAAAAAGGCTTTCCTACAAATGCTATATATGGATTTGTAAATATGATAAATAAAATCATATCTGAAGAAAAACCAATGTATATGGCTGTAGCTTTTGACATAGGAAAAACATTTAGACATGAAAAATATGATTACTATAAAGGTAAAAGAGATAATACACCAGATGAATTAAAAGAACAATTTCCCATAGCTAAACAAATACTTACAGCAATGAATATAAAATACTTTGAATTACAAGGCTATGAAGCTGACGATATAATAGGAACGTTCAGTAAAAAATGTGAACAAGATGATGACTTTAAAGCCTTAATTGTAAGTAGTGATAAAGATTTACTCCAACTAATAACTGACCAAACTGAAGTAAAATTATTAAAAACAAAAGACTATATCCGTATGGATTATAAAGCATTTTACGATACTTATGGTATAGAACCAATTAAAATGATTGATTTAAAAGCATTAATGGGTGATGCATCAGATAATATACCAGGAGTTAAAGGAATAGGAGAAAAAACAGCTTTAAAATTATTAACAACTTATGGATCATTATCTTCTATATATGAACATATTGATGAAATAAAAGGTAGTGTTAAAGATAAATTAATTCAAGATAAAGATAATGCTTATATGAGTTATAATATAGCTACAATATATAAAGATGTACCACTTAATGTTGAATTAGAAGAACTTGCATATATTCCTAAAGATAAAAACGAATTATATAAAATATATAATGAATTAGAATTCTATTCACTTATAAAAGAATCTAATAACAAAGAAGAAAATAGTAATAATATAGAAAATATAAACTATATCAATAAAAGTAAACAAGAAATAAACGATGATATTATTTCTTTGTACATTGACTTAGATAACAATAACTACCATAATGCCAATATCCTAGGATTTGCTATATATAATAATTCTGTAAGTAGTTATATACCATATACTAAAGATACTGATTTATCTTTTTTAAACAAAAAAATATATACATACGATTATAAAAGATTATATGTATCGTTAAAAAAGAATAATCTAACCATTCCAACTTGTTTATTTGATACAATGATTGGAGCATATCTAGTTAATTACAATATTAAAGATGATATAAGTTATTTAGCAAAACAAATGGGATATGAAATAGATAATTCAAGTAAAGAAAATTCTGAAATAGATAAAGCAAAATTTGTATATGATACATATAACACACTAATGGATATGATGCAAAAAGAAAATGTTATGACTCTATATAACGATATAGAATTTCCGTTAGTAACTGTTCTTGCCAAAATGGAAATGAACGGTATTAAAGTAAAAAAAGAAGTTTTATTTGAAATGAAAGATGAAATACTTAAACGCATTGAAGAAGTTAGTCAAATTATTTATAATATGGCAGGAGTAGAATTTAATATTTCATCTCCTAAACAACTTGGAGATATCTTATTTGAAAAATTAGGACTACCACATGCCAAGAAAAATAAAACAGGATATTCTACAGATATCAGTGTTTTAGAAAAACTAAGAGATTATCCCATTGTAGAATATATAATAGAATATAGAACCCTATATAAACTATATACAACATATATTGAAGGAATATTAAATTCTATTTCATCTGATGGAAAAATACATACCATATATACCCAAACTGTAGCAAGAACAGGAAGATTATCTTCAATAGAACCAAATTTACAAAATATACCAATTCGTTATGAATTAGGTAGATTAATAAGAAAAGCATTTGTTCCTTTGGATAACTCTATTTTAATGTCTTGTGACTATTCCCAAATAGAACTACGTGTCTTTGCTCATCTATCTAAAGTACCAGAACTTGTTATGGCTTTTGTTAATGATATGGACATTCACACAAAAACAGCTATGGATATTTTTCGTGTCAAAGAAGAAGAGGTAACAAAAGATATGCGTAGAAAAGCCAAAGCAGTTAATTTTGGAATTCTATATGGAATAAGCAGTTATGGACTTAGTGAAGACTTAAATATTAAACCAAAAGAAGCCAAAGAATTTATTAATAAATATTTTGAAACATATCCAGGTGTAAAAGAATATATGGATAAAGAAATAGAAGAAGCTAAAAAAAATGGATATGTTAAAACTATTATGAATAGAAAAAGAATAATTGAAGAATTACATAGTACTAATCATGTTGTAAGAAGTATGGGAGAAAGAATGGCTTTAAATACCCCAATACAAGGAAGTAGTGCCGATATTTTAAAAATGGCTATGATAAAAATAGATAAATACTTTGAAGATAACAATATTAAAAGTACAATGTTATTACAAGTACATGATGAACTAATATTTAATGTTATAAAAGAAGAGGAAGAAGAGGTAAGAAAAATTGTTTCAAACATTATGGAAAACATTATTAAATTAGATGTCCCATTAAAAGTTTCTATAGAAGAAGGAAACAATTGGTATGAAGCAAAATAGATTATGAATAGAGTAAGTATTGCATTATTAAAAAGTTTTATTACAAATTTATTTTTATCTATTACAAAAATATTAATAGGAATAATAGGGTCATCACAAGTAATGATAGCAGATGGATTTAATTCATTATCTGATTTATCTACTGATATTATTGCCATATTAGGTAACTATATTTCAAGAAAACCTGCTGATAAAAAACATCCATATGGTTATGGACAAGCAGAATATTTGACAAATATTATTATAGGAATAGTTATAATTTTTATGTCTATAACTCTAATTATTAACGCTTTCTCAAGTAGTATTACAGTACCAAATAACATAGTAATGTATATATGTATCATAACAATTGTCGTAAAAGTAATAATAGCAAATTATCTAATGGATGAAGGATATAATTTAAAGAATGATATCTTAGTATCATCAGGTAAAGAAAGTATGATGAATGTCTTATCTTCTTTCTTTGCCCTAATTACCATTATATTAGCCTTATTTTCTAAAAAATATCCATTCCTTAAGTATGCTGACTTAATAGGAACAATAATAGTATCACTAATAATACTATATACAGGTATAAATATATTAATTGATAGTGTAGGTTCCATTTTAGGAAAACAAGAAGATGATAAAGAATATGTAGATAAAATAACAAAAATAATTTTAAAAGATGATAGAATAAAGAAAATTGATAAATTAAATATCATAAAATATGGTTCTTATTATCAAGTAGAATTAGTAGTATTAGTGTCTGATAAATTAAAACTTACAGATTCTTATAAAATACAAAAAGATTTAAGAAAAAGGTTGATAGGCAAAAGAAATAGAATTCATCACTTACAAATAGTAGTTAATCCATTTACAGGAGGATAAATATGCCAGAATTACCAGAAGTAGAAACAGTTAAAAATAGTTTAAAAAATTATGTACTAAATAGAAAAATATTAAAAGTAGATGTATTATATAAAGGTATTATAAATTATCCAAGTGTTAAGGAATTTATAGAAAAAATAACTAATCAAACAATACTAGATGTAAAAAGAAGAGGAAAATATTTAGTATTCGTCTTAGAAGATTATAATTTGATTTCTCATCTAAAAATGGAAGGAAAATACTTTATAAAAGATAAATATGAAATTACTAAACATGATCATGTTATATTTACCTTAGATAATAATAAATATTTAATATATAATGACACAAGAAAATTTGGAAAAATGTATCTAATTAATAAAGAATATGATAATAATTCACCACTAAATATATTAGGATTAGAACCATGGGATAAAGAACTTACCATTAGTTATTTAAAAGATAAACTAAATAGAAATATAGCTATTAAAACATTACTATTAGACCAAACTATTATCGTTGGTATTGGTAATATATATGCTGATGAAATTCTCTTTCTATCAAAAATAAATCCGTTAAGAAAAGGTTATACATTAACTAATTTAGAACTAGAAAATATTATTAAATACACCAAAGAAGTATTGGAAAAAGCAATATCTCAAGGAGGTACTACAATTAGAACATATTCCTCTGTAAATGGAATACATGGCTTATTTCAACAAGAACTATTAGTACATGGAAAAACTAGTAATTGTCCAATTTGTCAAGAACAAATCCTAAAGATTAGAGTAGGAGGTCGTGGAACTTATTACTGTAATAATTGTCAGAAATAAGTTATTAAGTGTTGATTTTAACTATAAAAAAGTGTAGAATTAATTTGGGAGGTAAATATGAAGAAATCAGATTTTATACTTATTGGAATAGTTATCGTAGTTATAGTCATTGCTATATTTTCAACCAAAGGAACAAAATCTCTAGATATTGAGTATCCTATAAATTTATCTGGTGAAGTAGGATTAAATGAAATAACATACGCTGATTATAAAAATCTAGTAGATAGTAATGAACCATTCCTATTTATAATTGAAAGAGAAGGTTGCTACTATTGTGGTTTATATATGCCTATAGTAAAAGAGGTTGTAGAAGAGAAAAAAATACCTGTTTATTATGTAGATACAAATAATTTAACTTCTGAAGAAATGACAGAATTATCTACAACAAACAAGTATTTAAAGAAAAATTCAGATTGGGGAACACCTACAACACTTCTTATGCGTGGTGAAAATATATTAGACTCTATTGGTGGTTATGTAGAAAAAGAAGAATTTGTAAGTTTCCTAGAAGAAAAAGTAAAGATGGGTGATTAAAATTGGCTATAAAAAGTGAAAGCTATAAAAAAGCATGTGAATTTAGAAAAAAATATCCTTTAACCATTGGTTGGAGAATAAAACAACATTGTAAAATAATTGATAGATACGTTGATGGAGATGAAAAAGTAGAATATGTATTCTATGGACAAAAGAATGAAGGTTCATTTGACTTTGCTAATACATATGTCATAGCTCTTACTAATAAGAGAATTGTATTAGGTACTAAAAGAGTTTTATTTGGACACTTTTTCAAATCAGTTATGCCAGATATGTATAACGACTCAACCGTTCATAGTGGATTAATATGGGGAAGAATAATTATTGATACTGTAAAAGAAAAAATTCTTTTAACCAATATAGATCCAAATGCTTTATCTGAAATAGAAGATCATATAACTGAAGGTATGGCAAATATGAAATGTCAAAGTGCTATAGATTGTAAAAATCAAAGCGAAGGTAGATGTTAGTATACAAGGAATAAAAATATTCCTTGTTTTTATATACACTTTTTTTAAAATTAAGAATACTCTATATTAGGAGTGATGAAATGTTTGATACTTATATAGTTAAAGAAGGAGATACAATAAAAAGTATTTCATCTAAATCTGGAATTTCCGAAGATATAATATATCAGCTAAATGGTTACTATGATACTTTAACTCCTGGCACTATTTTAGTTATTCCAAAAACAAGTAGTAAATATTTTAACTACTATACAATCAGTAAAGGAGATACCTTATACCAAATAGCTAAAAAATATAATATTAATCCTAGTCTATTAGCCCAAATTAATGGATTAAATGAAAATGATTATATATATCCAAACCAAACGATATTAGTACCTAAAGAAGGATCTAAATTATATATAACAGCAGAAGGAGATACTTTAAACGAAGTAGTAAAAGGATTAAATGCCGATATTAATAAATTATTAGAACAAAACAACAATATCTATTTACAAAAAGAACAATTAATTATTTATAATTATAAATAATATTTATTTAAAATAAAAAATATGGTAATATAATTATAGGTGATAAAATGATACTAAAGAAGCCATATGCTTTCTTAATTAAGCATTTTAGATTAATTCATATTATATTATCAACATTATTAATATATATAGCTTTTTCGTTTAATAAAGTACATAAGTATATAAAAGAACTAATATCAGGAATATCTAACAAATATGATGCTATTAATTATGTTAATAAAGGTTTGTTTATATTTATATTCTTAGTAATACTAATATCTATAGGAGTATATTACTTAATGAAATATAAAAAGAAACCAAAGACAATATACATAATTACTACTATTGGTTATCTTTTAATGGGAGTTTTACTTGCCTTTGTAAATGGCTACTTATCTTCATTATCAATGGAAGTTATCAATGCAAAAACCATCAGGTTTTATAGAGACACCCTTTCATTTACTATGTTATATCAATATATAATAATTATAATTATGATAATTAGAGGATTAGGATTTGATATAAAGAAGTTTAATTTTACAAAAGACATCCAAGAACTAAATATTGAAGATATTGATTCTGAAGAGGTAGAAGTAAATGTAAATATAGATACTAAAAATATTATAAGAGATATTAATAGGAGAAAGAGAGAATTAGGTTATTGGATAAAAGAAAATCTTCTTTTCAGTATAATTTTAATATCTGTAATATTAATTGGAGCATCATATCTATTATATAAAAATGTTTTATTAAAAAATAGATTATACCCTATGAAAGAACCTTTTGGAACTAATAACATATATCAAATAGATAATAGTTATATATCTACAAAAGATGGCAATAATTATATTATAGTAAAATTTAATGTATATTCTAAAATAGGAAGAAATACTCTTAATTTAGATAAATTTAGTTTAAAAATAGGAAAAGAAACATATTATATAAATCAAAAGAAATGTTATTTGTATACTGATATAGGTCCTTGTTATCAAAAACAATATATTAATTCTAATACTTCTACTTATATTCTAGTATTTGAAGTAAATGATATAAATATAAATAAAACATACTTAATATACAGTGAAGATTTAGAAAATAAAACAAAAATAAAACTAAGACTAGAAGATTATATTTTAAAATCATAGGATACTATTAGACAAACTATTATGGTTTGTCTTTTTAAATTGTAAATACTTAGTTGAGATATAATTAACCATGTGTTATAATCAAACAAGAAGGTTTGGTGATAATATGAAAAAAGTTGTTATACTAGGTGGGGGAACAGGCCTATCTGCATTACTAAGAGGATTAAAACTATTTCCAATAGATATTACAGCTGTAGTAACAGTAGCTGATGATGGATCTTCAACAGGAAGACTTAGAAAAGAATTTAATATACCTGCTGTAGGAGATCTAAGAAAGGTATTGGTGTCACTTGCCGAAGTAGAACCCTTAGTAGAAGAACTTTTACAATATAGATTTGATACATATAGTGATTTAGATAAACATACTGTTGGTAATTTAATGTTAACAGCCCTATATAATATTACAGGTAGTTTAACTAAATCATTAGAATCTTTAAGTAAAATATTAAATATTAAAGGAAAAGTTTTACCATTTACAGAAGATAAACCCGTATTAGTGGCACATATGACAGATGGTACTATCGTAGAAGGTGAAGAAGAAATAACGTTAGCACATAAAAAAATAGATAAAATAAAATACAAAAATAAAATAAAAGTAACAGATGAAGTTCTAAATGCTATTGCTGAAGCTGATTTAATAATTATTGGAATAGGTAGTTTATATACAAGTATTATTCCTAATTTACTAACTAAAGAAGTTAAAAAAGCACTAATTAATGCCAAAGCTAAGAAAATGTATATATGTAATATAATGAGTCAACATGGTGAAACAGATGGATTTAAAGCAAGTGATTGTATTAAAGAAATAAATAAATATGTTTGCAAAGACTTTATAGATGTCGTCCTAACTAATTCCACAAAAATAAATAATGAAATATTAGATCGATATAAAGAAGAAATTAGTGAACCTATATTCGTAGATAAAGAAACTATAAAGAAAATGAACGTAGAATTAATTAATAAAGATTTACTTAATACCAAAGATAATCAAGCTAAACACGATTCATTAAAAACAGCCTTAGAAGTATTTTCTTACTTAACAAAAGGAGATTAATCATGAGCTTTTCTACTGAAATAAAAAATGAAGTAACAAAATTGGATTCTACTAAATTAGAACTTATCTCTGAGTTATCAGCCATTGTTAGAAATAGTGCCATAATAGAAGACTCTATTAAAATAACTATTGAAAATAATTCTGTAGCAAGAAGAATATTTAAGTTATTTAGAACAATTTATGACATAACACCAATTATTACCGTAAGAAATAGATATTTTAATAAAGGTATAAGTTATATATTAGAGATAAAAGAAAAAAATAATACTATTTTACAAGACTTATCAATATATGATGAAAATAATAATTATTTAAGTATACCAAGAGAATATATTATTAGTGATGAAGATGAATTAAGAGCATACTTAAGAGGACTATTTATATCCGTAGGTAGTTTAAATGATCCCAAAACAAGTCGTTATCATTTAGAATTTTTATTAGATACCAGTATGTATGCTAAATTTATTAGTAAATTACTAAATGAATATGATTTAAATAGTAAAATAATTAAAAGAGAAAAAAAATACATGGTATACATCAAAGAGGCAGAAAAAATAAGTGATTTCTTACGAATAATTAAAGCTTATAATGCCGTAATGTATTATGAAGATATAAGAATATATAGAGACCATAAAAATATGACTAATAGATTAAATAACTGTGAACAAGCTAATATGGATAAAATATTCTTCACAGCAAATAGTCAATTAAAAGACATAGAAAAATTACAGGAGTTAGATTTAATAGATGCACTAGATGATAAACTAAAACTAGTAATAGATTACAGATTAAAATATAAAGAAGCTAGTTTAGCAGAATTAAGTGAAATAATTAGTAAAGAAACAAATGATAAAATAACTAAGTCAGGATTAAATCATAGATTTAGAAAGATTAAAGAAATAATACATAATATAGAAAAAAATAATAATAAGTGATATAATAATTAAGAGAGGTAAATTATGAGTTTTTATGAAGAATTAAAAGAAAGAGGATTAATAAAAGATGTAGCTGGTGATGAAGAAGTCATAAAAGACTTATTAGATAATCATAGTATATCTTTCTATTGGGGAACAGACCCAACATCAGATAGCCTACATATTGGACATTATTCTTCTTTAGTAACTGCTAAAAGATTATTTTTACATGGTCATAAACCTATTCTTTTAGTAGGGGGAGCCACAGGATTAATTGGAGATCCAAAACCAAGTGCAGAAAGAGAAATAATAGATAAAGACGTCCTAAATAAAAATTTACAAGGAATAAAAAAACAAGTTGCTGAAATATTTGACAATAAAGCTTTAGTAGTTAATAACTATGATTGGATAAAAGACTTTGACTACATAACTTTCTTAAGAGATGTAGGAAAATATATAAATATTAATTATATGTTAGATAAAGATATTATAAGAAGAAGATTAGAAACAGGAATAACTTATGCCGAATTTTCTTATACACTAATTCAAGGCTATGACTTCTTACATCTATTCAATAACTATAATTGTATAATGCAAGTAGAAGGTAGCGATCAATGGGGAAATATAACTACAGGAATAGATTTAATAAAGAAAATTACTGGTCGTGACGCTTATGCTTTTACTATGCCACTTGTCCTAGATAAAACAGGTAAAAAATTTGGTAAAAGCGAAGGAAATGCTTTATGGTTAGATAAAAATAAAACATCTAGTTACAAAATATATCAATACTTAATTAATTCAGATGATGACCTAGTAGAATCTTACTTAAAAATATTTACATTTCTATCTTTAGAAGAAATAAAAGAAATAATGGAAAAACATCAAAAAGAGCCACACTTAAGATTAGCCCAAAAAACATTAGCTATGGAAGTAGTAAGAGATTTAAGAGGAGAAGAAGAATTAACTAAGGCAATTAATTTATCAGAAGTCTTATTTACAAATAAATTCAAAGAACTAACAAGTGAGGATATTAAAGAAGTATTTTCTGATATGGAAATAATTAATGTAAAATTGGGTACTAATATATTAGATTTATTAGTAGAACTAAAAGCATCATCTTCAAAAAGAGAAGCAAAAGAATTTGTTTTAAATAATGCTATATTACTTAACGGGGATAAAATAAATGATATAAATTATATTGTAGATAATAATTCATTTATAGATAATACATATATTGTAATAAAAAGAGGCAAAAAGAATTACTATATAGGTAAAAAAGAAATATAAAAGGAGTTTTAAAATGTTTAGTAAAAGAAGAGATGCCAAGTTAATTAAAGGTAAAAATATAGGATTCGATAGATTTTTATATTATTTAAAGCCTAGAAGAAGTGATAGTGAAGTATATATTTCAAGAGAAATAGATGTAACTAATTTAAAAAAATATATAGATTTAAAGAAAGAAAGTGGAGAAAAAATAACTTATTTTCATGCCTTTTCTACAGCAATAGCTAAAGTTATATATAATAGACCATACTTAAATAGATTTATAATAAAAGGAAATAAGTATGAAAGAAATGAAGTTAAATTATCTTTTGTAGCTAAAAAAGATTTTACAGATGATTCTAATGAATTTATGAATGTTGTCACAGTAGACAAGGAAGATAATTTAAATACTATAAGTAAAAAAATAACTGGTGATGTTGAAAGAATCAGAAGTAATAAAGGAAATAGTGCTGATAATTTGGTTATCACTCTAGGTAAACTACCTAAATGGCTTTTTGCTTTTATTGTATGGTTTATTAAAAGATTAGATAATAATGATTTATTACCAAGTTCACTAACTAATAATAGTTTATATCATAGTACTATTATCTTATCTAATCTTGGTAGTATTCATTGTGGTGCCATATATCATAACTTGACTAACTTTGGAACTAATTCCATATTAGCAACAATGGGTGAAGTTAAAGAAGTAGCAAAAGTAATAGATGGAAAAATAGAAAAAAGATGGGTTTGTGACTTTGGAATTACTCTAGATGAAAGAATAGCTGATGGTGTATACTATGCAAAAGCAGTTAATTTATTGGAGTATATATTAGACAATCCAAAAATGTTAGAAGGTGAAATAAATGATAAAATCAATATGGAATAATATAACAAAAAGAGTAAATGGTTTAATTGATAAAATAAGACATAAAGAACCATGGTATAAGTATTATGGTAATAATCCTAGAAAGATTAATTATCCTACAATGACACTTTACGAAACAATTGAAAAAACAGCCGAATCATATCCATACTATGATGCTTTTATGTACTATGGAAAGAAAATAACATATAAAGAATTCATAATAAGAATCAAAAAAATGGCAAGTTCATTACTCGAAGAAGGAATAAAAGAAGGCGATGTTATAACCATATGTATGCCAAACACTCCTTCAGCTATATGTATGTTTTATGCCGTAAATATGGTTGGTGCTGTTGCCAGCATGATTCACCCTCTATCAAGTGAAAAAGAAATAGAATTGTATTTAAACACATCAAATAGCAAATATATCATGACAATAGACTTAGTATATGACAAAATAATTAAAATAATAGATAATACTAATGTATCAAAGATAATAGTAAGTTCTGTAAGTGATGATATGGATAATGCTAAGCATGCTATATATTGGTTCATGTCTGGAAGAAAAACTAAAATAGCTAAAAACAATAAAGCAATATTATTAAAAGATTTCTTAAAAAAGGGTATATATTATAAAGATTTAAAACCAGTAAAAAGAAAAAATGATGATGACGCTGTTATACTTTATAGTGGAGGAACAACAGGAAATCCTAAAGGAATAGTTCTAACAAACCTAAATTTTAATGCCTTAGCAATGCAAGCTCACATTATGACAGAAGCCAAAGCAGGAGAAACTATATTGTCAATAATGCCAATATTCCATGGTTTTGGATTAGGTGTTAGCGTACATACTCCATTGTATATAGGTATGACTTGCATCTTTGTTCCAGATTTTAGTCCAAAAAAATTTGACAATTTAATAAGAAAATATCATCCAAATTTCATAACAGGTGTTCCAACTTTATATGAAGGACTTTTAAAAAATAGATTCAAACCAAAAGAATTATCATGTATTAAGGTAGCTATTTCGGGAGGAGATACATTATCTGTAGAATTAAAAAATAGAGTAGATGAATTTTTTAAAAATCATGGTTCTAAAGCTGAACTTAGAAGTGGTTATGGATTAACAGAGAGTACAGCAGCTGTTTGTTTAACACCTACAAAATATTATAAGCCAAATATTATAGGTATGCCTTTTCCTGATATGACTATTAAAATTGTTCAAATAGGTACAACAGAAGAAGTTAATGTCATGGAAGAAGGAGAAATATGTGTCAATGGGCCAACAGTAATGAAAAAATACTTAAATAATGAAAATGAAACTAAAACAACACTAATTAAACACAATGATGGAAAATATTGGTTACATACTGGAGACATAGGATATATGGATACAGAAGGATTTGTTTATTTTAAACAAAGACTAAAAAGATTAATAATATCTTCAGGATATAATATATATCCAAGTTATGTTGAGGAAATAATATGCCGACATCCTAGGGTAGAAAGTTGTGTTGTCATAGGTATACCTCATGAATATAAAAAACAAGTAGTTAAAGCTTATATTGTTTTAAATGGTGATAAAAAAGCTGATAAAAGTACTAAAAAAAGTATTAAAAAATATTGTGAAGACAACTTAGCAAAATATTCATGGCCATATGAATATGAATATCGTGATAGCTTACCAACAACATTGGTAGGAAAAGTTGCCTATAAAAAACTAGAAGAGGAGAATAGTGATAAATAATATGATTATAATGGATGGTAGAAAAATAAAAGAAAATATCTTAAATAATCTAAAAATAGAGATAGATAAATTAAAGTTAAAACCATCATTAACCGTTATCCAAGTAGGAAATGATGAAGCAAGTAATATATATGTAAGACAAAAAAAGAATATGGCATCTTTCCTTGGATATACTTTTAATCATATTAGTTTAGAAGAAAATATAACAGAAGAAGAACTATTAGATTTAATAGACAAGTTGAATAAAGATAAAACTATTAATGGAATACTTGTTCAAATGCCTCTTCCTAAACATATAGATGAAGCAAGAATACAAAATAAAATTAATGAATATAAAGATGTAGATGGATTAACAGATATAAATTCTGGTAGATTGTTTCATAATAAAGAATGTTTATTACCATGTACACCATACGGAATTATGGAATTGTTAGATTACTATAATATAAATGTAGAAGGTAAGAATGTAACTATTATAGGAAAAAGTAATTTAGTAGGTAAACCACTATCTATGCTTATGCTAAATAAAGGAGCTACTGTAACTATATGTCATTCCAAAACAAAAAATATAAGTGAACTTACAAAAAATGCTGATATTTTAGTGGTAGCTGTAGGAAAAAGAAATTTAGTAAATGCCAACATGGTAAAAGACAATGCCATAGTTATAGATGTAGGAATTAATAGAGATGAAAATAACCATATGTGTGGAGACGTTGATTTTGAAAATGTTAAAAACAAAACATCATACATTACTCCCGTTCCATATGGAGTAGGTCAATTAACCGTAGCTATGTTAGGAGTAAATGTATATAAAGCATATATGATGCAAAATAATTAAGGGGCTTCCCCTTTTTTTTAACATAAGTTTACTAATGAAGAAATTTGTGTTAATATAGTTAGCAACATTTAAAAAAGGAGAAAATATGAAAAATTTAAGTATTCAACAAATAAATGAAATGTATAAAGAATTAGCATATACAATTATGACAGAAAAAGAGTTTTTAAAAATAGTTAAAAATATAACAGAAAAAGAAAAAGAACCATCAATAATTATAGAAAAAATAAGAGAATATATTTTGAAAATAATAGATAAAGATTCAAATATATTAGAAATATTAAATGAAATTATAAATACTAAATTTAAAAATACAAATGAATATAATACTGCACTAAAAGCTCTTGAATACATATGTGATTTACTAAATAAATATAATATAAACTTAGAAGTTGAAACTATTAATAGTTTATTAACATCAAATGAAACTTTTAATACTATAGTAAGTACTATAGTAAATAAAAATTTACAAGCTATAAAGAAAGGCAATATATCCACACTATTTAAAAGAGAAGAAATAAATGAAATTATAGAAATATATTGTATTATAAATGAAATAGAAGAAGAAAAAGTTCTATTAGAAAATATTCCTAATTCACTAACACAATATATAAAGGAAATAATACAAATACCATTACTTACTAAAGAAGAAGAAATATCCCTATTAGAAAGAGCAAAAAATGGCGATGAAGAAGCCAAAAATAAACTTATCGAAGCCAATCAAAGATTAGTAATTCATGTAGCTCAAAAATATCAAAATAGTATAACAAATATGGAATTAGGAGATCTAATACAAGAAGGAAATTTCGGACTTAAAAAAGCAATAGAAAGATTTGATTTAGATAAAGAATGCAAATTTTCAACATATGCCTATTGGTGGATAAGACAAAAAATAACAAGAGCAATTTCTAATAAAGAAAGAATCATTAGATTACCTGTATATCTAGTTGAAAAGATAAAGGATTTACATAATGCAATATATAAATTAACAATAAAACTAAATAGAGAGCCAACAGAAGAAGAAATAGCAAGAGAAATGAATTTATCTATTGATGGAGTAAGAAAAATTAAAAAATATGCTCAAGATTCAATGTCATTAGATATAACAGTCGGAGAAGATGGTAGTAGTTGTATTGGAGATTTTATTGAAGATGGAAAAAGTAATATAGAAGATGAAGCTATTAATAATAAGAAAAGAGAGAAAATATTTGAATATTTAAATAAATTATCTGAAAGATATAGAGAAGTCATAATGATGAGATATGGCTTTGAAGGAGAGCCAAAAACATTTCAAGAAATTGGTAAATCACTTGGAATTACTAGACAAAGAGCTGAACAAATAGAAAAAAAGTATTAAGAATGATAACAACGATGATAAAAGAAGATGGCCAAGAAGAATTTTTAAATGATAATTATACCTATAAAAGGACACAATAGTAAAAATAAATATGCTATTAAGAAAAAAAATTAGAAAATATTTGAATATTTAAATAAATTATCTGAAAGATATAGAGAAGTCATAATGATGAGATATGGCTTTGAAGGAGAGCCAAAAACATTTCAAGAAATTGGTAAATCACTTGGAATTACTAGACAAAGAGCTGAACAAATAGAAAAATCAGCAAGAAGAGCAATATTATTAATGATAAGAAGAGCTGGTCATGAGGATTTTATATCAGAAGGTTATAGTTACATACGTTAAAAAATAATGCTACAATTAGTAGTGTTATTTTCTTTTAACTATTTGTAAAAATATAGTAAATGTATCTTTACAAAATTAAAAAAGTTATATTATAATTATATTAAGGTGAGAATATGAAAAAACAATCTATACTTAATCTTAATATCTCATCAATAAATGATATAACTAAGATAGAAGAAAGTTGTAAATATATTGATTTAGATCTTACTAATTATAGTAGTGAAGTTATAAATTATTTCTTAAAAAACGGAAGTAATTATATGTATAGTGAAATAATAAATAACAAGAAAGGTTATGTATATGTTGACTATGAAATATTTGCAAGAGGAGAACACATCATAGATTTAATATATCAAAATATGCCTCAAAATCTTAATGAACTAGCCAAAGCAAAATATTTATATATTTCCCTAGGTAGTCTAGTAGGATATGATATAAATACAGATATAGAAAAAAATGATGATTATTCATATTCCTTTCAAAGTACTACTGATAGTATCTGGGGAACTCTTTCAAAAGGAAAATGTAGCAATATAAGTATTGTAAAAATATACTATTATTTATGTAAAATTTCTAACATTAATTGTGAAATAATAAAATCAAAAAATGATTACTATAATAAAATAATTATTAATAATACAACATTGATTATAGATTTATATAAAGATATTCCATATATACAAAGTAAGTTTAAAACAAAATATTTTTCTAACTATAATGATGATATAGAATTAGATAAAACAATCGGATATATTAAAAATAATTATTGTGAAGTATTAATTGATGAATCATTAAAAGAACTTAATTTCAATAAAGAAAATATTTTGCCTAGCATATTGAATAAAACACAAAATATTATGGATATAGCTAACATCGAACCATCTTGCTTATCTATTATATATAATTTAATATTTACTAAATATTGTCCAGACTATAATATAAGTATTAATAATTTATACTTAAATGATATTTATAATAAACATGATCATTTTATATTAATAAGTCATGATAAACTACATTATAGTTATAATTATAAAACAAAAAATTTCATACAAATGGATTATAACAATATAATTAATAATATAGAAAAAGGTAGAATAGGAATATACCTTAATGAAAAAATTCCTAATATAAATGAAAGAAGTGATTAAATTTGGATCCCTCGGTTATAATCTACATAATAATTTTACTCCTATTAATTGGAGTATCTGCAATATGTTCAGCAGCAGAAACAGCATTTTCAAGTGCTAATATTATAAGAATAAAATCATTAGCCAAGAAAAAAGATAAAAGAGCCAAAAAAGCTTATAAACTAATAAAATACTACTCTAAAACACTAACTACTATTTTAGTATTTAATAATATAGTTAATATATTATCTACATCTTTAGCAACGTATATATTTACAAAGTATTTAGGAGGAAGCGGTGTTATATATGCCACAATAATAATGACCATTCTAATACTTATTTTTGGAGAAATAATTCCCAAAATATTAGCCAAAGAATACTCTGAAGAATTTGCTTATTTTATAGCACCAATATTTAGTGTATTAATAATTATTTTAACACCTATTACTAAACTAGTAAGTTTACTCGAAAATAAACTAAAAGGCAAAAAGAAAAACATAACTGCTACAGAAGATGAACTTATAGAAATAATTCAAACAGTAGAATTAGAAGGAGTATTAAATCAAGTTGAAAGTGAATTAATTCAAAATGCTTTAGAATTTGATGACAAAAGAATTAAAGATGTCATGGTTGATAAAAAAGATGTAATATTTCTATATGACACAGATAGCAGTGAACGTATAAAGCAATTAATAATCAATCAAAAATATTCAAGAATACCCGTTGTATGTAGACGTACAGGACGAGTACTAGGTATCATTCATGAAGGAGATTTAATTGATGATATCTTACAAGGAAAAGAAATATCAATTAATACATTATTAAAAGATGCTATATATGTAAATAAAAATAGAAAATTAGCTTATGCACTAGAAAAAATTCAAAAAAGTAGAATGCATATGGCTATAGTAATAGATAATAATGAAGATCATAATTTCTTAGGAATTGTAACTCTTGAAGATATATTAGAGGAATTAGTAGGTGAAATATATGATGAATATGATGACCTTCCTACAAATGTTTTAGAAATAGGCCTACATACATTTCAAATAAATCCTAATATAGAAATAAAAACATTTTTTAATAAATATCTAGAAAATACCAACTTACCAAATACTAAAGCCAAAACATTTACAGGTTGGATACAAGAACTATCAAATGGAAGACCCAAAAAAAATCAAGAATTTAATTATGAAAATATAAAAATAACAATATTATCTTTAGATGGAAAAATACCTACAAAACTAGAGGTAACATTCACATCTAATTATGAAGATGATAATGATTTGTTATAAGAAAATATGAGATAGACAGAAATGCCTATCTCTTTTATTATAAAATAAGCTAAATGTTAATTATTGCTAAAATTTAATTCACATTAGTCCAAATTTTTATCAAATAAAAGTAATTCACAAAATAAAATAAAATAATATTATTGAAAGGACCAAAGTAAGGAGTGATATGCCAAAAAAAATTATAATATTTTTAATTATTTTAATACTTTTCATATCTAAAGTATATGCAGAAGATACTTATCGAGAAATAAAAGATTATGAAATAAGATATCGTTTTTATAAAGAAATAAATAATAATGATAGTATTTATTATCCCAAAGGAGAAAAATTAAATGGATATATAGAAGAAGAAAATAACTTAAAATATGGAGAGTATAGTGAATATATGAATGAGTGTGAAGTTTCTGAAGAATTATATGATATAGAGTATAAAGATATTTATGTATATAAAGAGTTAAAGGAATTTCAATCATTAGTCCTTAATAAATTTGATGGCGTTATTAAGAGTGTTATGATTATGTTTTATAATAAAGAAAATCTAAAAAAATATAACAACATAACAGACTTTTCATATCCAGCAGGAACACATCAGTATTTTGAAGAAAAACTTAATGTTAACGATGTATTTCTACATGCTTATTGTGGTGGAATAAATACTTTTACAATAACATTATATAGTGATAAAAATTATCAATACCCCATAGCATACAAAGAAGTAAATAATAGTATGGGACATATAACTTTTTTTGATACTCCATGGCAATTAGTAGATAAAGAATTTATAACTAAAAAATATGATAGTAAACAAGAGGAAGGTTTATTTAGAGAATATGTTAGTAAAGAAAAAATGTGCCGTTATAGAAGAATATACACTTATAGGTATAGTAGTAAAAGAGAATATTATGATAATGATTATCATGTTAATGTAGATGGATATATTAAAGATACAAATGATTTTAAAATATATTCTAAAATAGATAACAAAGAAATAGCCAAAGAAAAAATAATAGTTAAGTTTTCAGACAATATAAAAAAAGAAGAAATATTACCAGATAATAACAATTCAAATACCATAGAAGATAAAATTAAAGAAAACGATAAATTAAAAGAACAAGAAAATAATATAACAGAAAATAATAACAAAAAAATATATTATATATTAATAATTGTAACAACATTAATTATATTTATAATATATAAATTAATAAAAAAATGTCGAGTGAAATAAATGCAAGGTTTTGTCGAAAATATATATATTTTAATTAATATATGATAGATTATAGAAAAGAGGATGATATTATGTTAAAAATAAATTATGAATTTAGAAAAGGAATATTTTTTGTAAGATTAATTGGAGATTTAGATAAAAATAATTATTATAAACAAGAAAACTTTTTAGAAGAATTAATAAGCTATAATGGCTTTAAACAAGTAGTTATTAATACAGATTTACTTAGAAATGTTGATATATATGGCATCAATTACTTAATCAATTTTAACAAGATATTAAGAAGTAAAAATACTAATTTGGTATTATGTGATAAAACAAACATTTGGAGAACTCTTTTTGGTAATCAAATTCAACATATTAATAATGAATTGGAGGTATTTAATGGATAATCTACAAACCATTGATTCTTATAATAAAATTATTTTAGATAATGAATGGTTAATATATAAAATAATTAATAAATACACATCACATTTAGAACTAGAAGATTTATATCAAGTAGCTTCCATAGGATTAATAAAAGCATATAAAAGTTTTAAAGATGATTATAATACCAAATTTTCTTCTTATGCATATAAATATGTTCTAGGAGAAGTAATAAAATATGTTAATCAATATCGTAGTATTAAAGTAAATAAAGAAATGGGAAATTTATATGGAAAAATTCTAAAGGTAAGAGATTTATTATGTCAAAAATATATGCGAGAACCAAGTAATTATGAATTATCAGTATTTATGGGAATTGATGAAATAACATTAACCGAAATAATGAAAGCTAACATGGAAATAGATAGTTTAGACAAAATAATTAGTATTGATGATAAAGAAATGTACTTATACGATATAATAGGGTATGATGCCATTAAACTAGACCAGATGGATTTATATAATGAAATTAGTAAACTATCTGAAGAGGAACAAAAAATGATTAAGGCTAAATACTACTATGGAATGTCACAGCAAGATATAGGGAACCTCTTTGGAATGCATCAAGTAGAAGTGTCTAGAAAACTTACAAAGACTATTGGAAAACTAAGAGATAAAATAGCTTCATAGAACATGTTAAAAGAAAACATTTATGACATAGTAGCCCAAAATATAAAAAAGTATAGAATAGCCCAAAATATTACATTAAAAGAGTTAGCTAAATTAACAGGATATTCATATGCATATTTAAGAAGAATAGAAGCCCCAAAATGTCCAAAAAACTTCTCGTTATTAACTATTTCAATTATAGCAAATGCACTAAACATAGATATTAAGTATTTATTTAATAATGATACATATAATTTAATATATGAAAATAAAAGATAGGATTAATAATTATTTAAATGATAATGAATTTAGAGTAACAGTATTTGCCAATAAAATAGACATTATTAATTACAAATCTATACTAGATTTTTCAAGTACAGAAATATCAGTTAAAGTTAACAACAAAATAGTAATAATAACAGGAGACGATTTAGTTATATCCAAAATGTATGATGACGAACTTTTAATAAAAGGAAAAATAAACAACATAAAAATTACTTAACTTTATATAATATTGCTATATTTAATCATATTATTTATGATAAATTATTAGATTATGTCTAGGAAAACTATAATTGGGGGAATTTATGCATAATTTAATTAAGGTTAAAGTAGAAGGTAAAAATATAAATAATTATATATTATGGCTCATAAAAAACAAAATTAATATTACTAACGTATCACTAGTATCACATAATGAAATGACCTTTTTAATAGAATATAAATACTATAACTATTTAAAAAAATACTCTAAGACATATACGGTAAGTATATTGGAGGTACACGGTAAAGTAAAATTTATTATGTTTTTGAAACAAAACTTCATCACATTAATATCTATCATTATATCTTTAACAATTTTATATATATTATCAAACGTAATATTTTCAGTTGATATAGTTTATAATAATAAAGAAATAGTAAATTTACTTAATAAAGAATTAAATAATTATAATATAAAAAAGTATCAGTTAAAAAAATCTTATGACAATCTTGAAATAATAAAAAAACAAATTTTGGAAAATAATAAAGACACATTGGAATGGCTAGAAATATTAGAAAGTGGTACAAAATATATAGTTAAAGTAGTTGAGAGAAAACAAGAAACAAAAGATAATAGTTATAAATATCAATCAATTACTGCTAAAAAAAATGCCATAATATATGATATAAAAGCATATAATGGAGAAAAATTAAAAGAAAAAAACGATTATGTAAAAAAAGATACCATAATTATCAGTGGCATATTAAATAAAGCAAATGGTGAAATAATATATAAAAAAGCCTTAGGACAAATCCTTGGTGAAGTTTGGTATGAAACACAAGTTGAATTTCCATATTTTTATAAAGAAGAACAATTAACAGGTAGAAAAAGAGAAGTATATACCATAAAATTTATTAATAAGTCATTTCCATTATTCACATTTAAGAATTATCATAATTTTAAAAAAGATGAAATTATATTGGTGGATAATGATGTTGTTCCCATAAAATTTATTAAAGAAAAGCAATACGAAGTAAATATAATTGAAAAAATTTATACTGAAGAAGAAGTTATAAAAGAAGCAATAACATATGCCAAAGAAAAGTTACAAGAAAGCAATCACAATATTTTAAAAATAAAAGATTATTCAATAATGAAAAAAGAAAATATAGGAAATAAAGTAAAATTAAAAATATTTTTCTCTGTTATTGAAGATATTACCAAAATAGAAGAAATTAAAGTAGAATATTAATATTTACAATTAAATAAAATTAAGCTATAATTTGGGTATAAAGATAGGTGATAGTATGGTAGAAACACAAACAATAGATATAGAACATGTTCAAAAAATATTAAAGAATTGTCCCAATTATGACATTATTGTTAATAGTGAATTTCCTTTTGAAGATACCTTTTCAGATAAGTTAGTAGACTGGTATCGAGAACTTGTTTTCTCTGCCAATGGTAATAATGAAGGACAATTAAAAATTATTAATGCCTTAGATAAAAGTATATATTTATATGTTACAAATAATAGATATAAAAGAGGATTAAGAAAAATAGTTGATGAGAACGAAATAACATTAAAAGACAAAGAAATAATAAAAGAACTTTTAAAAAAAATAATTAATTATACCAATTCCTATGAAAATAAAACTTTATTAGAGATAGATACAACAAAATGGATATAGTTTATAAAAACATCCACTTTTAAAGTAATTTATCTTTTTTTTTCGAATAATACTATTGAAAGGAGGAATATGATTAGATTTAAAGATATACCTAAAGAAGAAAAACCACGAGAAAGATTAGTAAAATATGGAGAAAAATATTTATCAAATGAAGAACTATTGTGTATATTACTAAAAACAGGAACAAAAAAATACAATGTAAAAGAAGTTGCTAATAACTTATTATATAGAATAGGTAATATAAAAAAACTAAAAGAAGTAGGTATTAATACATTAAAGAGTATAGAAGGAATAGGAGATATAAAAGCAATTGAATTAAAAGCAATGATAGAGTTAGGTAGAAGAATATATCAAGAAGAGAATATAGAAAAATTAGTATGTACCAATGCATTAAGCATTTATAAATATTTTAATTCCATGTTTAAAGACATAAAGCAAGAAGAGTTTTACTGTTTATATTTAGATACCAAAAAGAAATTTATATCAAAAAAGAAATTATTCGTAGGAAGTATAAATAAATCTATTGTCCATCCAAGGGAAATATTTAAAGAAGCATATTTATTATCATCAAGTTTCATTGTATGTCTTCATAATCATCCAAGTGGAGATCCAAATCCAAGTAAAGAAGACATAATATTAACACAAAATATCCTAGAATTAGGCTATATACATGGCATTTATTTAATAGACCATATAATTGTTGGAAATAATAAGTATTTTAGTTTTTATGAAAATGGTTATATCAACAATAGACAATAATATTTTTTTTTAGTATAATTTCACTAGAGAGACTATTTAATAAATAAATTTATTAAAAATAAAAATTAAAAAGGAGATATTATATATAATAACAATCTCTCTTATTAATATTATATATAATTAAATAAAAATGACAGTGCATATAGAAAGTAATAAAGAAGATATTTCAAAGAATATTTTAATGCCAGGCGATCCAAAAAGATGTGAGTATATAGCTAAAAATTATTTACAAGATTATAAGATTGTTAATAATGTTAGAGGAATGACAGCCTATACAGGATACTATAAAGGAAAAAGAATAACAATATTCCCATCTGGTATGGGAATACCAAGTATGGGAATATATTCATATGAATTATATAAGTATTATGATGTAGAAAACATTATCAGGATAGGTTCATGTGGAGGATATAATCATACATTAAAACTAAAAGACATTATTTTAGTAGACAATTCATATAGTCAATCAACATATGCTAAATATTTAGATGGATATCAAGATAATTTAGTAAAATCAACAAAAAATTTAAACGATATTATTCTAAAAACATCTAATGAACTAAGCATGAATATAATAAAAGGAACTATATGTTCTACAGATGTTTTTTATGAAAAAGATTACAAAAATAAACCTATAGAAGAATATAATATTTTAGGGGTTGAAATGGAATCTTTTGCCTTATTTAATAATGCAAGAACACTAGAAAAAAATGCTGCATGTTTGCTTACTGTTTCTGATTCATTTTTTAGTGAAGATAAATTAACATCCTTAGAAAGAGAACAAAATTTAAATGAAATGATAGTTCTCGCATTAGAAAGTTGTTTAAAATTATAAAAAGTAGCCATAATATGTAAAGGAGGGATAGTTATGGAATATATTTGCTATAATATGAATGCATATAATTTACATATAGTAAATACTAAAAAATTTAAAACAATCACCGTAGACATATGTTTTAGAGAAAAAATTAATAAAGATGAAATAACATTAAGAAACTTATTGAAAGAAATTATGGTAAATGCCTCATATGACTATCCAAGTGAAAGAGAGCTTATAAAAGCTACGGAAGAGTTATATGATTTAAAACTATTAACATCAACATATCGAATAGGAAATTATAATTTTCTATCTATGAAGATTCGTTTTTTAAATGAAAAATACACAGAAAAAGGTATGAATTATGCATCTATTAAATTATTGTTAGATCTAATATTTAAACCAAAACTAGATGCTGATTTTGAAAAATGTAAAAATAAAATAGAAAAGAGTATACTTTCATTAAATGATAATAAAGTAAAGTATGCAATATCAAAATTGCTAGAAAGTACAAAGGATATGCCATATTCTTATAATTTCTATGGAAATATAGAAGACTTAAATAAAATAACAATAGAAGATATAAAAAAATGTTATGAAAATCTTTTGACTAACGATATAATCGATATATTTGTTGTTGGAGAAGTAAATCCAGAAGAAATAAAAAATATATTTAAGGAAAATTTCAAAGTAAAGACATTCCATAAAGTAGATAATAAAGTAATTGTAAAAGAACTAACACCACGTGCAAAAACTAATATAATTAGAGAACAAGATGATATTAATCAAATTCAACTAACTATTTTATGTAGTCTTAATAGTATAACAGAATATGAAAGAAAATATGTATCATTAGTATATTCAGAAATGTTAGGAGGAAGTGCAAATTCTATTCTATTTGATACTGTAAGAGAAAAAAAATCTTATGCATACTATGTCAATAGTATTATAAAACCATATGATAATAATATGATTATATACTCTGGAATCCATGAAGATAATGAAAAAGAAGTAATTAAATTAATAAAAAAATGTTTAAAAGACATTACAAAAGGAAAATTTAATGATGAAATATTTCTAAGTAGTAAAAATACAATAATTTCTTCATTAAAAGCAAGTTTAGATAACCCAATAGGTATAATTAATAACTGCTTATCCAATATTCTGGTGTCATCTCCAACAATTGAAGAAAAGATTAAAATTATTGAAAAAATAACCAAAGAAGAAGTAATTAATTTCAGTAAAAAAATAACTATACATACAATATATATTTTGGAGGGGTCTAATGAAGAAAATAACAATCAATAAAGTAAATGAAGATATATATTATGAAAAACTAGATAATGGATTAGAAGTATATTTTTATATTAATCCAACTATTCATAATAATTATGTAACATATACAACAAAATATGGATCTATCTATAAAGAATTTACCCCCATTAATGAAGATAAAATGATAAATGTACCTAATGGAATAGCCCATTTTCTAGAACACAAAGTATTTGTTCAAGAAATAGATCCACAACCAGAAGAATTTTTTGCTCAAAATGGTGCATTATGTAATGCGTATACAACATTTAAAAATACGACATATCTTTTTTCTGGACCAGACAATTTAAAAGAAAATATCATTTACTTATTAGACTATGTATCATCACTATATTTAACAGAAGAGAATGTAGAGTCAGAAAAAAACATAATTATTCAAGAAATTAATATGTGCAATGATAGACCAACTGATATTTTATATGATATGATTAGAAAAAATACTATAAAAAATAATCCATTTAAAGAAAGCATAATAGGGACAGCAAAAGAGGTAAAAAGTATAACAAAAGAATTATTGGAAACTTGTTACAATACTTTTTATAATTCTTCAAATATGTTTCTTGTTGTTACTGGTAATTTTGATAAAGATGAAATATTAGAAGCTATTAAAGAAAATCAAAGTAAAAAAAATCAAAAAGAAATTCCCAAAATTGAAGTAAAAAAATATAAAGAACCTGATAAAATTGTAAAAGAAAAAGAAATAATCAAATGTAATACTAACATACCTAAAGTAGCATATAGTGTTAAAATAAATGTTGATAAATTAAAAGTTGATAAAAGAAAATTGAATGTTTACATGTATTTATTATATACATTATTATTTGGAGATACTTCTAATTTTGATGAAAAAATGAAAAAACAAGGTATAATAACAAGTACACTATATTATAATTTTCTAGATATTGGAAGTCATTTCATATTATCTTTAATCAATAGTTGTTATGAATACGAAAAATTAATAAAAGAAATAGAAAAAATATCATCAAATATAACTATTGATAAAAATGAATTTGAAAGAAAGAAGAAAGTATTAATAAGTAATGAAATATTTAGTTATGAAAATGTTGAAATGATTAATGATATGATAATAGATAATATTTTGTTTGATGGAACAATCTATGAAGATACGATAGGCATGATTAATTCACTAAATGTAGAAGAATTAGAAAAAATAATAAAAGAGATAGATTGGAATAATAAAAGTATCGTTATATTGGATAAAAATGCAACCGCAGAGTAATAAAAACTCTGTTTTTTTAGTTTCTATTTAGTTAATTCTTAACAACACAATTATTTTATATGCTATTATTATGATGTCTAACTTTCTAGAACACATAAGGAGAAAAAATGTTAAAACTAGAAAATATTAATAAAAGTTATAATAATGAATTGATTTTAAAAAATATTAACCTCTATTTTGAAGATACCGGATTTATATCAATATTAGGTCCATCGGGAAGCGGAAAAACTACATTATTAAATATTATTTCAGGACTTATTAAACCAGATAGTGGTACTATTCAATATAACAATTTATTATTAAATAAGTTTAATAGAAAATCATGGGATTCTTTTAGAACTTATAATTTAAGTTACATATTTCAAGACTATAAATTATTAGAAGATATAACAGTTACAGACAATATAAAAATAGTAACCAATAATAACAATAAGATAAAACAATTACTAGCAAAACTAGAAATAAATAAAATACAAAAACAAAAAGTAAATAAATTATCCGGAGGAGAAAAACAACGCGTTGCAATTGCAAGAGCATTAGCTAATGATCCAGATATATTATTAGCAGATGAACCAACCGGAGCTCTTGATACCATTAATAGTGTAAAAATAATGAATATTTTAAAAGAAATGTCTAAAAACAAACTTGTTATAATAGTCACACACAATATAGAATTAGCTAAAAAATACTCAGACAAAATTATATATATAAAAGATGGTACTATTGAACATAACGATTATATAAAAGAATTTACAGATATAAAAACAACTATATTAAAGAAAAATAAATCATCAATAAAAAGTATAATTAAATTAGCTCTAAATGGATTAAAAAGTAAAAAGAAAAGAACTATATTAACATCATTAGCTAGTTCCATAGGTATTATAACTATGGCCTTAGTATTATTAATATCTAATGGTTTCAATAAAGATTTAAAAAATTATGAAGAAACAACTTTATCTAAAATACCAATTACAATTTCTAATGGCATATATGAAAAAAAATCAAATAGTGAAAAATTAAAAGATAATCAAATCAATATAAAGAAAAAAGATGAATACTTACATGAAAATAACATAGATAATAATTATCTAAATTATATAAATAAACTAAATAATAATTATTACATATCATATAAGTATGATATAAATTTACCACTACTTACAAATAAATATAAATATATAGATATATCATATTTCAATATGATTCCTTATAAAGATAATGATTATATAAAAGAAAATTATAATATTATATATGGAAGAAATATAAATAACTATAATGAAGTATTACTAGCTATAGACGAAAATAATATGGTAGAAGAAGACCTACTTATGACATTTGGAATAAATACTGACATAGAATATAATAAATTAATTAATACTAAAATAAAAATAATACCCAATGATATTTATTATAAAGAAGAAAATAATTATTTTATAGTTAACAATGACCTACAATATCAATATAGTAATGGAATAGAATTAACAATCGTAGGTATAGTAAAAGAAAAAGAACCAATAAAAAATATAAGTACTATTTTATATAATAAAGAATTAATTGATAAATATTTAACTATAAATGAAAATAGTAAAATAGTAAAAAAATATCTAAATACAGATAATGTTATAATACCTAGCAATACTACAAAAGATAAAATATTAAGTTATCTTGGATATAAGACTATTCCTTATGAAATAGAAATATATGCCAATAACATATATGACAAAGAAAATTTAATAAAATATTTAGATAATTATAATAAAGAAGAAGATAAAATAATTTATATTGATATCACTAAAGATATGTTAGAACTATTAAAAAATATTATAAATATAATAACTATTGTCTTAGTAACATTTTCTCTAATTTCCCTAATTGTTTCATCCATAATGATAAGTATTATAACCAATATGAGAGTATTAGAAAGAACAAAAGATATTGGAATACTTAGAAGTATAGGAAAAAGTAGAAAAACAATATCTAGATTATTTAATATAGAAAATATTTTAATTGGAATAATTTCTTCAATAATATCATCGTTAATAGTGTATATCTTAGTTAATCCTATCAATATATTATTAAATAAACTATTAGATATGGGAAATATCCTAGAATATAATTATAAATATATGCTTATCTTATCATTATTAAACATAACCATTACTATGTTATCTGGATATATTCCTAGTAAAAAAGCAAGTAAAAAAGAAATTATCACTTGTTTTAATACATAAATAGATAAAAATACTATTGTTTAAGTTAATTTTATAAAAAATACTCATATAATAACATAGGTGATAAATAATGGATAACATAAACGAATTTAAGTCCTTTGTAAAAAAACACCCCAATTTAAATAGCTATGTCACAGATGGACAAATGACATGGCAAAAGTTCTACGAAATGTACGATATGTATGGAGAAGATAGTGAAGTTTGGCAATCATATAAAACAAAAGAAAGAAAGACAACAAGTTTAACAGATATAGTCAATATGGCCAAAAATGTCGATGTAGATAAATTACAAGATGGAATAGGGTCTCTTCAAAAAGCTATAACTTTGTTTAGCGATTTATTCTTATCTAAAGATACAGAAGCAAAATCCACATATAAACCAAGAGCTATATATAAAAGGTTTGATGACTAATGAGTTTAGAATTACAATATAGAATAAACAGTGATCCAAGATTAAAACAATTTCTAAGAGAAAATTCCTATTGGTATAAATATCTAAATAGAAGTAATACCTATCTAAAACCATTTATATCTGATATGAAAGATAAATATAAATTAAAAACAACAGATAAAATAAATAAATTAACTAATAATATTAGTATGGTAAGAGCTTTCTTAGATGTCTTAAAATAAAAGTAGACAATATAAAATTATTGTGTTATTCTTGATATATGAACGAAATTATAGAAAATACATTTATTTTTATAGACGATTTAGAAAAGTCAGACTTAATTAAAGAATTAACTGAATGCAAAGAAATATTATCAAAAGATAATAAAGTTTTAAATCTAATAAAAGAATATAATAATCTAGAAGATACAAATATACTATTAAATCTAAAGAAAGAGTTATATCAAAATCATACTTATCAAAGATATATGGAATTATATGATGAATTATATATGTTAGTTAAAAGCATCAATAAAAAGTATTCAAGTTATCTAGGAGAAAATGTATGTCAGAAAAATACATAACTTATAATATAGATAACAATATAGAATGTTACTATACATATAAAGGTTATACATTAGAAAATTTAATTAAAGACTTAAATATAGATAATTACTATATATTAAAACAAATACATTCTAATAAAGTATTTGATATTACTAACATACCAAAGAATTATGAAGGAGATGGATTAATAACAAATAAGTCTAATATAGCTTTAGTTACTAAAAGTAAAGATTGTAACAGTATTTTTATAATAGACACTAAAAATAAAATACTAGGTAATATTCATTCAGGATGGAAAGGAACACTTAAAAGTATTATAACAATAGCTATAAATCAAATGAAAGAAAAATATAACAGTGCATCAAAAGACATAAAAATAGTATTTAATCCATCCATAAGAGAATGTTGCTTTGAAGTAGATAATGATGTATATGATTTATTTATAAAAAAATATAAAGACAAGTCTTATTATCAAAAAGTAGGTAATAAATATCTTATAAACCTAGTAAAAATAATAAAAGATGATGCTAAAAAATTAGGAATAAAAGAAGAAAATATTATAGATAATAATATTTGTACATTATGTAATAGAAAATTGTTTAATTCACATAGAAATAATGATATAGAATTAAATTATGCATTAATAATAAAGAGGTAATAATGAGAGTAATAAGTGGAATATTAAAAGGTAAAAATATAGAAGGATATAGTATTAGTGGTACTAGACCAACCATGGATAGAGTAAAAGAATCCGTTTTTTCTACAATTCAAGATAGCATTAAAAATAGTGTAGTACTAGACCTATTTGCCGGTAGTGGACAATTAGGCATAGAAGCAATTAGTAATGGCAGTAAACTATGCTATTTTATAGATAACAACAAAGAAGCTACAAATACCATAAAAAAGAATATAGAATTATTAAATATTAAAGACAAATCTATAGTACTTAACTATGATTATAAAAAAAGTCTAAATTATTTTAAAGATAATAATATTAAATTTAATATTATATTTGTAGATCCACCATATGACTATGATGTATTAGATAAAGTTATATCAAAAATATTAGAATATAATCTATTAGAAAAAAAAGGTATATTAGTAATAGAGCATACTAAAGAAATAAAAGGAGACTATAAAGATTTATACTTATATAAAGCAAAGAAATATGGATATAAATACATAAACATATACATAAGAAATAACTGATTTAACATAATCAGTTTTTATATTAGTGATAGTAATGGAAATTGTCAATAATTATCATAAAGTGTGTAAAATTTAATAGCTAACAGTTGACAATGACCAAGCAAAATGATAACCTTATATCATAGGAGGAAAATAAAAATGAAAAAATTAAACAGAAAAGGTTTTACATTAGTTGAGTTACTAGCAGTTATCATAATTCTAGCTGTAGTAGTAGGTATTACTATACCAACAATTTTAACTACAACAGCTAATGCCAAGAAAAAAGCATTTGAAACAGCAGCAGCAACAGCAGCAGATTGGTTTGACAGACAATATCAGTCATATTTAATTGGTAATCCAGATTTATCACAATATGATGCAGCTTTTGAAACACTTTTCATTGATACTACCAATAAAACATTAAAGCAAACATCGGTAAAAATAGATGCTACATCTTTAATTCAAAATGCTGGATTATCAACAAAAAATGTTTTAAAAATGGAAGTAACATTCAATAGTGCTGGAAGATCATGTGTTGAACTAACACCACAACCAGATGGTGATTATGCTAACATTACTGGTATGCCCACAGCTGAAGGTGGAAATTGTTAACTAGAAGCAAAAATGCTTCTTTTTTCTTTGTGAGTTTTATGATATACTTATCTTATAAGAAAGAGGTAAGAAAATGAATGAATTAATTATAGGAAGTCATGTATCATTTAATAATAAAGATCAATTATTAGGGGCTGTTAAAGAAGCAGTATCTTATGGAAGCAATACATTTATGTTTTATACGGGAGCGCCTCAAAATACTAGACGAGGAGAAATAAATGATTTTGTGACTTTAGAAGCATATAAATTAATGAAAGAAAATAATATTGAATTAGATAAAGTAATAGTACATGCTCCATATATTGTTAATTTAGCAAATCCAGATAATATGGAGTTCTCAATTGATTTTTTAACTAATGAAGTAGAAAGATGTAATTTACTAGGTATGAAATATTTGGTTCTACATCCCGGTTCTAGCGTTAATGTATCAAGAGAAGAAGGAATTGCTAATATTATTAAAGGACTAAATGCTATATTGACAAATAACAATAATATTTGTATATGTTTAGAAACTATGGCAGGTAAGGGTAACGAATTAGGAAGAAACTTTTTAGAATTAAAAGAAATTATAGATGGAGTAAATTTTAAAGATTCAATTGGAGTATGTATGGATACATGTCATTTATTTGATAGTGGTATTGATATAACAGATTTTGACAAAGTATTAGATGACTTTGATAAACAAATAGGACTAAATTATTTAAAATGTATTCATATAAATGATAGTAAGAATATATTCTCTAGTCATAAAGATAGACATGAGAATATAGGGTATGGTAACATTGGTTTTGATATATTAATTAAAATTATATATAATGAAAGAATTAAAAATATACCAAAAATATTAGAAACTCCTTATGTAGGAAAAACTGATGATGACAAAGAAAGAATATATCCACCATATAAATATGAAATAGAGATGATTAGAAATAAAAAATTTGATACTAGTCTTTTAGAAAAAATTAGAAATAATGAATAAAGTATGTTATTTAAAAAATAATATGCTTTTTTCTATCTATCTATGTAATTTAATAAAAAAATAATATTTCACTTAAATGTAGTTGATATTTTGCCAAATATTTTGTATAATGTTAGAAGAATAGGAGTGTTTTAACATGGCAGAAAAACCGGAAATGACAGTTGAATATGACAATAAATTTGGCGTTAAACATTATAAAGTTAAAGTAATTAAGAAAAAAGAAAATCTTTTTAAATACATTGTAAGTGTATTATCTTATGCTGTTTTTATATGGCTTCTTCTTATTGGAGGAACACTGCTTTTATATGTAGCAGATATTAAGATAAGAGCCATGAAAGGAGATAATTCTCCACCGGTATTTAATGCTTATGTTGTTATGTCTGGTAGTATGTTACCACAGATTAAAATAAAAGATATTGTTGTTACTAAAAGAGTTCCTGAAGAAAGACTTAAAGTTGAAGATGTTATAACATTTATTAGTCCAGACGAAAGACTTGGAGGAATAACTATTACTCATAGAATAAAAGAAAAATTTTATGATGATAGTATTAAAGGCTTCTATTATAGAACAAAAGGTGATAATAATAATATTGCTGATCCAGCTTTAGTTCCTTATGATAATATATTAGGTAAAGTAATACTAAAAATACCTAAATTAGGATATTTACAAGACATACTTGCAAGTAAAGGAACAGTTATAATTGTAATAATTATTCCATGTCTAGTAATATTTTCTTATGATATAATGAAGGGCTTAAAGAGTCTAGGAAAAAAGACTAAACTTATAAAATAGGAGTTATTTCATGAGTAAGAAAAAATATGATGTAGTAGAACTTAACAAAAAAGAAAATAAAATACTACTTGAAAAAAAACAAAATATGTTCATTTTGTTCTTAAATAAAATGGGACCATTATTTTCTATATTATTACTATTAATAGGCATTGGATTAGTGTCTCTAAGTTTAATGTTAGTAACAAAAAAATTACTAGTGTCTGAAGAACCTAATATCAAAGATGCTAAAATAACAGTTAAGTTTTTAGATGACATATCAGATGTTACAATGAAGAATATTACCCCTATACCAGAAAATACTGCTGTGAATAGCTTTAAAAATAGTAATGTATTTGCATCTAATGGGGAAATTCTTATATATAAAAAAGTAGAAGCAAGTAGTTACATAATATATTATTTTAGTGATAAAAGTGCTTTAAAATTAAATAAAGAAGATAATACAGTTATTAGAATTGCTCCCATAAATAATGAATATGGCATAAGTGATAATGGTACAATCAATATGAGCACTAAAATGAGTAATATAAACATAGATAATATAAAAGATACTAACTATGGAAAAATAACATATTTTACTGATGGAAGTGCTTTAATTACTAATAGTGATATAGATATGTTTGTAAGAAATAGTCTAGATATAAAAGAAAATTATATTTCTAATAATAAAGTATCTTATTTAAAAAATACTAATATTGAAAATGGTAAAGAAATAAATAACTTTTATGATGGAAGTATGTTAATTAATTATAATGGTACAAATTATATTGTAAGAAATAATGATGATATAAAAGTAAATGGAAAAAATATAACATTTCCAAATAACAATCAAGCAACATTAACAGAAAGTATATCATTAGAACATAATATAAGAATAGATTATTATAGTGATGGATCTGCTATTGTTAAAGACGGCAGTAAAATAATTAGTGTAAGAAAAAGTAACAGTATTATTATAAAAAACAATACTTTAATAGAAATAATTGATAATGTTGAAGTAAGTATTGCATCAACTAAAGATAATACCACATACTATACAAATGGAAGTGCTATGACAAAATATAATGATTTATTAGTGTTTGTTTCTGATAATTCACAAATTAAATATAAAGATAATAATGTTAATATTGAAGATAATTATAAAGAATTAACTCGTGAAAGTCATTTAAATAATGAAGATATATTTATATTTGATGATATAACTATTGTTACTAAAGATAATAAAACAATTATAACTAATACTAGCAATGTTATCATGGATAGTGATGGATATGTAAAAGAAATTATTAATAATACAATTGAAGATGATAAATTTTCCTTTACTATATCTAATGATACTAATGAAGAAATTAATTATAGAGTAGTTATAGAGTCATCAGAAAAAACAACTCTAGATACGAAGTTTATGAGATATATTTTAAGTTATAATAATATATATACTAATCCTAGCAAATTAGAAGATAATATTTGGAAATATGATAAATTAAGTGAAAAATTAAACTTAAATGGTATTAATTATATTCTATTAGAAAAAAGTCTAGAGGCATATCAAATGGATGAAATATCTTTGATGTTATGGACTGATTATGAAACTATTCCTAATTCTATGATGAATAAAGCATTTTTAGGAACAATAAAAGTATATTCTTGGATTAACGAATAACTAGAAAGGTGGTACTATGGAAGAAATATTAAATAAAAAAAATTATATTTTATTAATAGCAATTATTTTTGTGGCCGTTTCTTTATCAGGTACCACATATTCATTGTTTATTAAAGTAGATGATACTAATCAATTTAATTATAAAACAGGTATATTAGATCTAGAATTCCAAGAAGAAAACATCATTGAATTACCAGAAGCTTTCCCTGTTAGTGACACTAAAGGAATGTCTTATGAACCGTACACTTTATCAGTTAAAAATATAGGAACAATTGCATATATCTTTGATTTAAAAGTATCTGATAATGATGATAATAAACTAATTAATAGTAAATATATTAAAGTACAAATAGATGATAATTTACCAATAACACTACAAAATAGTAATAATACATTAAAGAAAAATATAATTTTATATCCAGGGGAAACAATAAAATTTAAAATAAAAATGTGGTTAGATATAAATACTCCAAATACTGAACTTGGAAAACAATTTAATGCTACATTAATTACCAGTGGCAGTTCATTTTATAAAACTTTAGATGAAAGTGGAGCTAACCACCCAAGTCTAGAAGATAATATGCTTCCTGTATATTATGATGAATATAACAAGGTATGGAAAAAAGCTGATGAAAGTAATTTAGATGCTAGTTATAAATGGTATGATTATGATGATAAAATGTGGGCTAATTCTATAGTTTTAAAAGATGGAGAAAAGGTTATTCATGATATATCAAGTAAAAATAATAATATAAAAAATATAAGTAATATAAATGTAATTGATAAAAATTTAATATTAGAAAATAATAAATTAGATATAAATTTAAGTAAGTATATTAATAAGAACATAAGTATTGTAGAAAGATTGGCTTTAAATGACTTAAAGCATAATGATATAGATATTATTTCAAGCGATGGATTTAATTTAAGATATAATACTAAAAATAATAATTTTATTATAGATATAAATGGATTTAATATAACATCTAATAAATATATTATTGAGGAAAATAAATTTTATATTATAAGTCTTACTATGAGTGATAAAGACATAAATCTATATATAAATGGTAGTAGTGTTTTAAATTATAGTATGGCAATCAATACAAATTATAATATATTAACTATTGGTGGTATAGGAAATGTTTTAGTTAGTGATTTATATGTATATAATGATATATTGACAAGTAAAGAAGTAAATAATAATTATAGGGATAATCTAATATTAATAACTGATAATTTAGTAAGTGGATATAATAATTTTTATCCAATGACAACGGATAGCTATTATAAAAGTAGTCCTTTAGGAACTACTATTAAAGATAGTGATATAAATGAATTTTATGTATGGATACCAAGATTTAAGTATCGTTTATGGAATGTTACTGGAGAACCTAATATAAGTTCTTATGATGCTTACACTAAAGGAATAGATATATCTTTTGAAAAAAATAAAGAAAGTGGAGGAAGTATATACTGTAAAGATAATATTTGTTATAGTGATGAGGGGAGAATAATACCTTTAACACAAAATGATAATGACAAATACTATACACCAAGTAGTTTTACTAACAATGAGGAATTATTAGGATTTTGGGTTGGTAAGTACGAAGTATCTAATGGTTGCAAAGATAATTGCCTAACCAATAGCAGTAACTTTACTATACTACCTAATCAAGAATCATGGAGAAATAATAATTTATCTAATTATTATGAAGCTATAAAAGGTAAAGCAAACAGTTATCATATAATAAAAAATAGTGAATGGGGAACTATAAGTTATCTATCACATTCAAAGTATGGAATATGTTCTAACATGAAATGTACAGAGATAACTTCAAACAATACATATATTTCAGGAAAAGACGAAAAAGACAGTACTACAGGAAACATCTATGGAGTATATGATATGGCAGGAAGTGCTTCAGAATTTGTTATGGCAAATTATTCCACAAATAATTCTTTAGCACTAAATAATAGTAATTTCAAATATAACACTACTATCCCTAGTACTGATTATGATTTGTATAGTGGTACTAACTTTATCTTAGGAGACGCTACAAAAGAAATACTTTTGTCATCGTCAAATACAGGTGCTTGGTACAACAATTACTCTGTATTTATCGACAAAGTAAATAACTGGTTTATACGTGGTGGAATGGCTGGAAATGAAGTTGGTAATGGAATATTCTACTATAATGCTACTAGTGATAATCAAAGCGAATATATATCCACAAGAGTAGTTATTAGATAATAATAAAACTGATTAGAATTTTTTACTAATCAGTTTTATTTATATTCAGCTTTAATCATTTTAGCATGAATAACAATTCTTTTTGTACTATCATTATTACAAGTAGATAAAGTTAAAATTTTATCTTCCGTTGAAATATCTTCATTAAAATCATATATGCTTCTTCCTTTAATCGTATCAACAAACTTTTGATGTTCTTCCTCTGTTTCAAAATAAGTCTTTAAGTAATATACTTCTGTTTTAATCATATATATTGAAAATATTTTCCATACAGTATTAGAGGTAGGAGTGGATACTTTGATATAATGATTATCGACATTAGTATACCAACTATCTTTTAAACACCAAGTTAATGTACTAAACATCGTATCTGTTCTTGTATTATGAGCATAAATAATAGAATTATTACCAAAATATTTAAAATCATCACGATAGTCAGCATAAACCCAACCACTACGATTACTTTTTTTATTAAAATCATGTTTTAAATAGTATGCATTATCACTCGTTTGTACAACTGGATAATTAACATTAGTATTATTAACCTTAATCCACCCCACAGTATCGCTGTTTTTGGATAATAATTCCCCAAAATCAACATTCATAAAACTAATATTCTTATATTTGTCTTCACTATCTGGATAATATTCAACATAATCAATAGTTTCTTGCTTTTCATCTTTTAAAGCTTCTGTAGTTTTTAAAATATCGTTTGTAAGAAAATCCAACTTCAATTGCTGAACATACCACTTAGAACAAATAAATACACAAATAAGATAAGTACCTAATGTCAAAGATAAAATAATTATAGGTATAACAGGTTTACCATTGTACTTAATTTCATTTGCTTTCTTTGGATTAAATAATGTTATAATACCCTGTATAAAATATTTTGGCATAGTTATAACAGTTTTTAGTCCTAAGAAAAACCATCTAAAAATATCTATTATAACACCTCCATATTCTTATAAAATTATATCAAATAATATAATATTTGTCGATATTTTTTATTTTTTTCTACAAAAGAAATTAATATAGTGGTATAATACACTTAATGGAGGGAAGTGAATTTGTGGATAATAATATAAAAGTTGGAGATAAATTACAAATTCATTGCTATAAACATGACGGATCATTACATCGAACTTGGGATGAAGCAACATTATTAGAAATACACGATGATTATTTAGTTTTTGGTAATAATCAAACAACCGTCGTAGATGCAGATGGAAAAGTATGGAAAACGAAAGAACCTGCTATCATGTTTTTCTTTAAAGATAGATGGTTTAATATTATAGGTCAGTTAAAAGATTATGGAATATATTTTTATTGTAATATCGCAACACCAGCACTAATTGATAATAAAGTAATAAAATACATTGACTATGACTTAGATTTAAGAGTTTTCCCTAACGGAAGTTTTAAAATACTAGATCGTATGGAATATAAATACCATAAAAAACAAATGCACTATTCTAATAGATTAGATTTTATTTTAAAATATGAATTAGGTAATTTAATAGATATGGTTAGAGTAAGAGAAACACCATTTAATAAAGAAGTTATAAATAATTATTATGAAAAATATGTAGAATTAACAAACAAAAAATAATTCTTTTTTTCTGTAAATTAAAATAAGAAAAATGCTATAAAACTATTGTAATATTATATTGAGTTTTGCTATAATGTAATTGAATATGAAAGGAAGATTAAAATGAATGAATACAAAATAACAGTACATGATGAAAATGAAACAATGGAGTTAGCAGAAAATATTGAATCAGAGAAGTTTCCTAATATGGTTATTTGTTTAAATGGAGACCTAGGAAGTGGTAAAACCGTATTTACTAAAGCATTTGCTAGTGCTATGACTATTCCTGAAATATCTTCTCCAACATTCAATATAATTAAAGAATATAATGGAGAATTACCTTTATATCATATGGATATGTATAGAGTAGAAGATAAAATAGAATCACTTGGTATAGAAGAATACTATACTAAAGGAGGAGTAACTATTATTGAATGGGCTGAATTAATTAAAGACTATTTACCAGAGGAAAGATTAGATATAAAATTTAAAATAGTAGATGAAAATACAAGAATTATAATATTAAAGCCTTATGGTGAAGAATACGTTAGAGTATGTGAGGACATTTTATGATAAGTTTATTTATAGATACATCTTCTTCTGATGTATCTATTGCCATTGTTAAGGATAATATTATATTAGGTAGCATAAATAAGTCTTCTATAAAAGAACACTCTAAACATGTTGCAAATGATATAAAAACATTATTAGATAATAATAGTATTTCTCCTAAAGAAGTAAATACCATAATGGTTTGTGTAGGACCAGGTTCATTTACTGGAATAAGAATCGGTGTAACTATTGCAAAAACCTACGGATATTTAGTTAATAATTCTTTGTACCCTATGTCAAGTTTAAAAGAATTAGCTTTAAGTACTAAAGAAAAAAAAGAATATATTATGTCATTAATAAGTGCTAAAAATAATAATTATTATATTGGATTATATGATGAAAATTATGAAGAAGTAGTTAATGAACAATTTATGAATGAAACAAATATTATAGAATTAATAAAAGAATATAATCCTACACTAGTGGGAGATAACATCTATACCTTAGGAGAATACTATACTAGTAAAGTAGATTTAGATATACTTTCTATTATTAATTATTATAAAAATAAAAGAAAGGTAATGTCTCACGAATTATTACCTAATTATTTAAAACAACCACAGGCATTAGAAAATAAAAATGATTAAAGAAGTAGAAATAGTAGCATCCAATCCATTTGGAAGAAGAATAGAGTATTTCTATGATGATATAAGTGTAGGTTATTTAGATTTTTCAATTATCTATGACAGAATGGAAATAGATAATTTGTTTGTTAAAGAAGAATATAGAGGATTAGGAATTGCTACTAAATTAATGTCTCATGTTATAAGTATTGCTATAGAAACAAGAATGATAAATATTACTTTAGAAGTAAGAATAAGTAATGAAATAGCTAGAAATTTATATAAAAAATTTGGCTTTAGAGAAGTAAGCTTAAGAAAATACTATTATGGAGATGAAGATGGTATTTTAATGGAGAAACAGGTGATGTAAATGAAAGATATATATTGTTTAGCAATAGAAACATCTTGTGATGAAACAAGTATGAGTATTGTAAAAAATGGAACAGAAGAAATAGCTACAGTTACAAATACACAAATTGATATTCATAAAAAATTTGGAGGAGTAGTACCAGAAATAGCTAGTCGTAGCCATATAGAATCGATAACTATAGTATTAGATGAACTACTAGAAAAAACAGACTTAACCCTAGAAGATATAGATATCATAGGGGTAACCTATGGGCCAGGCTTAATTGGATCACTATTAATAGGAGTAGAATGTGCTAAAACGATATCATTGGTTTTAAATAAACCATTAATACCAGTTCATCATATAGCAGGACATATATATGCCAATAATTTAGAGAAAAGATTACAGTTCCCTCTAATTGCATTAGTTGTATCTGGTGGACATACAGATTTAGTGTATATGGAGAATGATTATACCTTTAAAAGAATAGGTTCAACTCTAGATGATGCTGTTGGAGAATGTTACGATAAAGTAGCAAAAGTATTGGGACTAGAGTACCCAGGAGGACCAAAGGTAGATAAATTAGCTAAGTTAGGACAAGACACTTATGATTTACCTCTTCCATTAGATGATAATACTTATAATTTCAGTTTTAGCGGTATCAAATCCAAAATTGTAAATTTAGTACATAATGAATTACAAAGAGGTAATGAAATAAGAATAAATGATATGTGCAATTCATTTCAAGAAAGAGTTGTTAAAGTTCTAGTCAAGAAAACAAAAAAAGCAATACGAGAATATAATGTTAAAAATCTTGTATTAGCAGGAGGCGTAGCAGCAAATAGCTATCTAAGAGAAAAATTAACAGAAATGTCAAACGAAGAGAATATTAATTTTTCATATCCATCAATAAATTATTGCACAGATAACGCTACGATGATAGGAAGTGCAGCATATTATGCTTACAAAAAAGGAATTACAGCTGATTTAACTTTAAATGCTAAAGCAGTTGATACTTTATACAAAAATGACTAATAAATTTAGTCTTTTTCTTGTTATTTAACTATACTTATTATATAATTAAGTTATAAATAAAGAAGGATGTGACATAATGAAAAATAAAGGTTTTACATTAATAGAATTACTTGCTACCCTAATAATTTTAGCTCTAATCACCTCTGTAGTAACAATAGTTACATTGAATACTATGAAAAAAGCTAAAGAAAAAGAAAGAGATATTCTTGTTGCAAACATTATAGATGGAGCTACCGCTATGGCATTAGAATGTGTAAACACTACACCAAAAGAATTACCTATATGTGGGAATATTAATGAAAACAACAAAATACCTTTAGGAGATTTAGTAAAATATGGATATATACAAGGTGATGAAAATGGAAAGATTTATAATCCCGCCGCCTCAAAAGAAGAATACAAAGATGTCACAGATTGTGAGTTTTACATAGAAACAATCAAAGATGTAGCAGAATTTCATATCTGTGAGATGAACGAGAGTGGTAAACCAATATGTCCAAATGGACCACAAATAGAAAAGTGTTATGAATTAAAATTAGCTGTAGATGGAGGAAAATAATGACCAATAATTATTGGGATGCAGTCTTAAAAGAAGAATATGAAAAGAATTATTTTAAAAACATAGCAATGTTTATAAATAAAGAATATAAAGAGAAAATAGTATATCCACCAAAAAGAGATATTCTAAGAGCATTAAAATTAACAGATTATAATGATGTAAAAGTAGTTATTTTAGGACAAGATCCATATCATGGGGAAAATGAAGCAAATGGATTGTCATTTTCCGTAAATGAAGGCATTAAATTACCACCATCTCTTAAAAATATATATAAAGAATTATATGATGATTTAGGAATAACTAAAACTACTGGTGACTTAACTTCATGGGCTAATCAAGGTGTATTGCTTTTAAATAGTGTCTTAACAGTATTAAAAGATACGCCTACATCTCATAGCAAAATAGGATGGCAAGAATATACTGATGCCATTATAAGAAAATTAAATGAAAGAGAAAAAACTATCGTATTTATTCTATGGGGAAATTATGCCAGAAGTAAAAAAAATTTAATTACTAATAAAAGACATTATATTATAGAATCACCCCATCCATCACCATTTTCAGCAAATAGCGGTTTCTTTGGCAGTAGACCATTTTCTAAAACAAACGAATTCTTAAAAAAGAACAATATAAAAGAAATAGAGTGGTAATATGTTAGGAGTTTATATACACATACCATTTTGCAAAAAAATATGTAATTATTGTGATTTTTGTAAAATGAATTATAATGAAAAATATATAAAAAATTATCTAAATAATTTAAAAAAAGAAATACATACAAGATATAAAGGAGAAAAAATAGACACCCTTTATATAGGTGGAGGTACTCCAACAAGTCTTACTCTAGAAGAATTAGAATACCTACTAGAAATAACAAATATATTTAATAAAGAAGATGATATAGAATTTACTATTGAAAGTAATATTGAAGATATGGATATAAATAAAATTAATCTTCTAAAATCATATGGTGTCAATAGGATAAGTTTTGGTGTGGAATCATTTAACAAAGAATCATTAAATATATTAGGAAGAACTCATACTAAAGAAGAAATATTTGATACCATTGATTTAACAAAAAAATATTTTTCTAACATAAATATTGACTTAATATATGGAGTTACTGATAATATTGATACATTAAAAGAAGATATTCATAACTTCTTATTACTAGATATACCACATATATCATGCTATTCACTAATATTGGAAAAAAATACTAAATTATACAACGATAAATTTACTCCAATATCAGAAGATATAGATTATGAAATGTATAATTATATAAAAGAAGAATTAAAAAAGAAAGGCTATAATCATTACGAAATAAGTAATTATGCAAAAAAAGGTTATGAAAGTATTCATAATAAAATATATTGGCTAAATGAATCATATTATGGATTTGGCTTGGGAGCAGTAAGTTATATTAATAACTATCGTATATCTAATACTAAAAATTTATCTAAGTATTTAGAAGATAATTTCATATTTGAAAATAACTATGAAAATAAACAAACAAGAAAAGAGAATGGTTTAATATTAGGACTTAGATTAATAGATGGAATTAATTATCTAGATTACAATAAAAAATATAACACTAATATTTTAGAAAAAGAAATAATAAAAAAATTAATTAATGATAATAAATTAGAAATCATAGATAATAATATTAGAATCCCATCAAAATATATATATTTATCTAATACTATACTAAGTGAAATAATAGGAAGTGACCAATTATAACAAAGAAAAATTTAAGACAAATATTAAATCAAAATATTTATAAAAAATATAGAATATTATGTAAAATAAAAGGAAGTGATTTGTAATGAAAATATTAACATCTCCACGTTTTTATCAACCAGCTATATATATATTATTAGGAATAATTATATATGCAATTATAAAAACAATAATACTTAAAATATTTAAAACAAAAAAGATAGATAATAAAAAGAAAACAATAATTTCTCTAACAACTAATGTTATAAAATATTTAATCGTAGCTTTTGTTGTATTATCTATATTAAATGTTTATGGAGTAAATACTACTTCAATTGTAGCTTCTATTGGAATAATTGGGGTAGTATTAGGACTTGCTGTCCAAGACTTAGTAAGAGATCTTTTAAGTGGAATATTAATAATATTTGATAATCAATATAATATTGGTGATACTGTTTTAATAAATGGGTTTAAAGGTGAAGTAGTATCATTAGGGTTAATAAGCACTAAGATAAGAGGATTTAATGGAGATATAAAATCTATATCTAATTCATCTTTTAAAGAAGTTATAAACTATAATATGTCAAATACAATACTATATATAGATCTACCCGTGGCTTATGGAACGGATATAGAAAAGTTAGAAGATACTTTAAAAAGTATGAAAAAAGACGTTTTAAGTATAGAAAATGTTAAAGATTACTCACTACTTGGAGTAAATGAATTTAATTCATCATCTATATCATATCTAGTAAGCATTGAGTGTGCTCCTAATAAAGGATACCAAATAAAAAGAGACTATTATGGTTTAATATTAAAATATTTTAAAGAAAACAATATTGAGATACCTTATAATAAAATAGATGTAAATATAAGGAGGAATAATGAATAAAATAAAATATTTTGAAAAAGAAATAGGTTATTTAAAAAAAGAAAGTAATAAAGAAGATTTAAAAAAACTAATTAATTTACTACCAGACTATTTCTTCGAAATACCTGCTTCTTCTACTGGAAAATATCATCCGAAATTTTCTACCACCAAGCATGGATTATTAAAACATACTAAGGTAGCTGTAAGAATAGCTTATGAATTGTTCAATATAGAAGATAGATTTAATGATGAAGACAAAGACTTAATAATTATGGCCTTAGTATTGCATGATGGATGTAAATTAGGTCTACCTAAAGAAGAATATACCAAAATAGAACACCCACTAATTGTCTCAAAACTAATAATGGAACATCATAATGAATTACAAATGGATATAATAGAAGTAAGAAAATTATGTACTATGATAGAAGCACATATGGGTAAATGGAATAAAGACTATAAAGGAAACGAAATATTACCTATACCTAGAAATGAAATTGAAAGATTTGTTCATAAATGTGATTATCTATCTAGTCGTAAATTTCTAAATATAAAATTTAAAAATACGGAAATTAGTGAGGAGTAAAATGAGTGAATTAAAAATTATTGTACCAGAGAATTTTAAAGAAATGGGTTCAAAAATTAATACCCATATCCAAGCTCTAAGAAATACCCAAGATAATTATCTAGTAGATATTGATTTAGTAAGATTTAATAACGGAGAAGGTAAAGTATTGATAAATGAAACCATTAGGGAAAAAGATGTCTATATTATATCTGATGTTACTAACTATGATATAACTTATGAAGCATTTGGAAAAACACATAATATGATGCCAGATGAACATTACCAAGATATAAAAAGAATTCTAAGTGCAATATGTGGACATGCTAAAAAAATAACTCTAATTATGCCATATATGTATCAATCAAGGCAAGATAAAAAATCAGGCCGTGAATCACTAGACTGTGCTGTAGCCTTACAAGAATTAGTAAAAAGTGGTGTAAATGAAGTAATTACGTTTGATATTCATAATAGTGGAATATGTAATGCTATACCAGATATTGCCTTTGAAAATATATATGCTACCGATGAAATGTTATTTAATTTAATAACAAAAGAGAATATAAGTTCTAAAAACTTAGTTGTCGTATCACCTGATGAAGGAGCAATGAAAAGAGCAAGTCTACTATCTGATATATTAGGAGGAATTCCTGTTGCTTCGTTTTACAAACAAAGAGATTATACTAAATTAGAGAATGGTCATCACCCAATAATAGAACATCGCTTTTTAGGCCCAGATTCACTAGAAGGAAAAGATGTTATCGTAGCAGATGATATGATTGCATCAGGAGGATCATTATTAGATACTTCAGAAAGACTAAAGAAATTAAAAGCTAATAGAATATTTTTAATGGCAACATTTGCCTTGTTTACAAGTGGTCCTGATAAATTTGATTTATTTTACAAGAAAAAATATTTTGATAGAGTATATGCTACAAATTTATCTTATGTACCAGAAAATATTAGAAAAAAAGAGTGGTTTATTTTGATAGATTGTTCATATAAATTAAGTTATGTTATAAATGAACTTAATCAAGGACATTCTATATCTAGTATACTAGACGGAGAAGCCAACATTATAGAAAAATTAAAGGATGTGAATATATGAAATTAAATAACAAAGGCTTTACACTAATAGAATTATTAGCAGTAATAGTTTTACTAATAGCTATATCAGCCATTGCTATACCAAGTATTACTGCCTCAATAGAAAGAAGCAAAGCCAAACAAGATGATGCCAAAAAAAGAATTATTGAATCTTCAGCAGAATTATACTATTCAAATAATAAAAATAAATTAACTAATTTTAAAAATGGTACTTGTTATATAAGTGTAGATGACTTAGATTTAACTGACAAAGAAAAAACAGATCCATATAACAATACATATAATGGTGGAGTGGTTTATGAAAATAAAAAATATGTATATAAAGATGCAGATGAAATAAAAATAAGTAAATGTAACATCTAGGAGGATAAATGAATAATAAAGGGTTTATGATAACAGAAGTTGTAGTCGTATCAGTAATAGTATTATCTGTATTAGTAACTATGTATGTAAGTTATGGAAAACTATTTACGGGATTTAAAGAAAAAATAAATTATTATAATCCTGATAGTATATACAAGTTAGCTAATGTAAGAGATGCAATGATAAAAGATGGAACATTAAATACTCTAATAAAAGAATATACAAGTACAATAAAAATAGATAGTTATTGTAAAGGACTATGTAATGAATTAAAAAGTACAAACAATATATATATATCTAATTATGAAGACTTAGAAAAAATTAATAATACTAATCAAACTTTTAAAGACTATATAGCCTTCTTAGAAAATAATATTGAAAATAAAAATAATTATTATCTTATAATAGAAACAGAAGTATATAATAACTATTATTATTCGTATTTAGAGGTAGAAAAACTATGAAAAAATTAAACAATAAAGGTTATCTAACTGTTGAAGTAGTATTAGCAAGTGTAATAGCTTTTGGTCTTGCATATTTCTTATTGAATCTAACTATTAAAGTAAAAGATAAGAATGACGATATGTTAGTTAAAACAATACTAATTAATGATAAGGCTATAATAGAAAATAATATTATGAAAGATAATGATAAATATACTAGTGTAGAATTAGAAGAATGTGCGCAAAAAAAATGTACAATCAGTTTTCTATCAGATACAAATAATAAACTAATATATATAAATGTAGAAGGTAAATATCCTAAAATCGAGTGTAGAACAGATGGAAATTTAACATTTTCTAAAGAGTTTAGTAAATATGCTAATGTAGGAAATATAAATATTAATGAAACTAGTGATTTATTATCAATAACAATACCTATCACTAATGAGTTTATAAAAGATTATAATTTTGATATAAATATAGAATTAATAAAATAGTACCTTAATTAGGTACTATTTTATATTTCTCTCATAAAATCTTTGTCTTTAAATGGATTATCTGGATCAATTTTATCAACAAACAATATTCCATTCAAGTGATCAAGTTCATGCTGAAAAGCAATTGATAGTTCTTCTCTAGCTCTATATCTTATAGGATTACCATCAACATCATATCCAGTAAAAGTAACTCTAGCATATCTAGGAACAATACCAACGACATCTCTATTAACACTTAAACAGCCTTCTCCTTCAGATGCATATATAAGTTCTTCAGAATTAGAAATAAGTTTAGGATTAATTAATACATAATCCTTAAATTTGCCAGGTTCCTCTTCATGACAAACCACAAAAAATCTTTCATTAACGCCAACTTGTGGAGCAGCAAGACCCATACCAGGACGAAGATCATATTTTTCAGCATATTCTTCTATCTGACTTAATCTTAAATGTTCTAGCATATCGTGAATTAATTTCTTTTTTTCATTTGATAAAGGAAAAACAACCTCTTTATTTTCAGCTCTAACTCTTTTATCTTTTTCATCAAGAATATCACAAGTTCTAAGCATACTATCCCTTCTTTCCAAGAAGTATTTTAACACATAATATAAAAAAAGGGAAGCATTTCCCTTAAAATATAGAGCTAGGCATTAAAAGTTCTAGTACCTATAATTATAACTAGTAAAATAAATAGTACTAAAACAATAGCAGCAGCACTTCCATATCCTCCATATCCTCCGCATCCACAGCTAGGATATCCGTAACTAGGATATGATTGATATGAAGCACCACATCCACATCCACTAGTACCTGTGCCATATCCACTATTGTATCCACCATAGTAATACATAATAAATACCTCCTTTAAGTATCTAATATAGTTTACTCAAAAAAGCAAAAATGGTTAAAGTAAAATACCCAATTTAAAAAAATGTTTACTTTTTTTGAATTTTTAGTATAATTATAATAAAGAATAGAGGGAATAATATGAGTTTAGAAAAGTTTATAGTTTATTTATTAATATGTTTTTTTCTAAGTTTTTTTATAGGAATAGAAAGACAATATAGACACCGTTCTGTAGGTCTTAGAACAACTATTCTAGTAGCTATAGGATCATATTTATTTGTTAATTTTTCATTTTTATTAAATGGATATAACATAGATGTAACAAGAATAGCTGCTCAAATAGTAACAGGAATAGGTTTCTTAGGAGCTGGAGTAATATTAAAAGATGGAGTAAAAATTAGAGGATTAACAACAGCAGCAACATTATGGTGTACAGCATCAATAGGAGTTTTATGTGCTAGTGGTTTTATACTTGAAGCAATATCAGGAACAGTAATAATTTTGTTCTCTAATGTTTTTCTAAGATATGTTAATAAAATAGTCAATCAAAAAAGTAAATATGAACAAACAAAGGAAGAATTTAAAGTTACAATTACTTCCTCAAAAGATAGAATAAAAGAACTAATAAAAGATATTACCAGTAATACAAAATTTAATATAAACAAACTAGATGTTAAGAAAAATACTATTATTTTAAATATTACTTTTTTTAAACCAGAAGAAAAACAAATAACAGAATTTATTGATATAATAAATAAAAAATATGAAATAGAAGAATATAGTTATGAAAAATTAAAAGAAGAAATAAAGATAGAAGAGTATGATGAACTATAAATTGTAAATTACTATAGGGAGAAAATATGAGAACAAAAAAAATGCTATTAAATGTAATTACAGATATATTACCATATATTATAATTGGAGTAATTGGTCTAGTCAAAATGAATGTTTTGATTAAATATGTAGGAGATGTAGGAAATGGTTATTATCAAACTATAAACCAAATTATATCTTATGTCTTTTTAGCACAATTTGGTTTTGACGATGCTGTAATTTATAGTTTATATAAGCCATTTGCTGAAAAAAATAAAGATGATATTAATAGAATATATTCTGGAAGCAGATATATATTTAAAATAATTGGTATAATAATAATTGCCATAGTAGCCATAGTTAGTTTAGGATTATATCTATTCTATGGATTTACAGATGGTTATAGAAGCAGTGCTTTAATATGTTTTATAGTAATATGTTGTTCTTATTTAATAGCATATTTTGGAAAAACGCAGACATATCGTTCCATATTATGTTCTAATCAAGAAAAATATATTTATTCTAGTGTTATAAATACTTTTAAAATAATATGTGATTTATTAATAATTTTTGCATCTATAAAATTTAGAAATTTAGAAAGTATAGCAATTGTTATATTAATTGTAAAAATACTAGAAGAAATAACTATGCGAATAGTTGTTAAAAAGAGATATTATTGGTTAAAAGAAGTAGAAAACAAGAATACTACTATGGTAAAAATGGTAAAAGATTTAGGTGTAAGTCAAATAGGCTATTTAATACTAAATAATGTAGATGCCATATTATTGATGGGATTTCTAGGACCAACCATAGTAAGTATATATACAACATATAACTATATATTAAGGTTTTTATCAGAAATAGCCTCTAGAATACAAGTAGTATCAGTATATTCATTTGGTAATGTTTTAGCAAGTGATGAAAAAGAAGAAAAAGTTATTGGTTTATATAATGAATCATTTACGTTATTTTCAATTATTTCTTTTTCCTTATCATTAACATTTTTACTAGGAATAAGAACTTTTGTAAATCTATGGATAAATGATCCAACATATATTCTAAGTTACAGAACAGCTGTATTATTTACTGCAACACTATTCTTAGGTATTATATACTACCCATTATTAACCCTAATAAATGCTAATGGACAATTTAAAACCAATAAGAATCATACATTAACATGCGCTATAATTAATTTAATATTATCATTTGTATTAATTAAACCTTATGGTATAGATGGTTTATTATTTGCTACATCTTTAGCATATTTTGTAAATATTATCCTAAAAGCTAAGGATACTGGTAAAACAAACTTAAAAAAATTAGGTGTACATAAAGTAGTAACAACATATATGATAACAGTAATAATATTTTTTATAGTATGTTATTTATTTAAATATATTGAAATACTTTTCTTCAATAATATTCATTCTATATTAACTTGTGTCATAGTATTAGGAATTACCTTTATAGTATTAATATTCCTAATAACTGCAATTATGTACATGATTACCCCAGCTACTAAAGAATTATTGAATAGAGGAAAAAAATTAATAAAAAGAAAATCATCATAAGAGAATGAAAAAACACATTCTCTTTTTTAATTTGAAAAAAAATAATAAAATTAAAAAAAATAAAAGTAATTTTAAAATTTATTTCGTATAATATTAATGAAAGGACCAAACAAAGGTATCGTAAGTAGAATATGTCTGTAAGTAGAATATGTCGTTATTGACATTGATAATTATATCTAATATAATAAAAATCAAGGAGGATTATATGCTTGAAGTACAAAATGTTACAAAAAAATATGGAAATATAACAGCTGTAGATAATTTATCATTTACTGTTGAAGAAGGATGTATATTTGGATTATTAGGACTAAATGGAGCAGGAAAAACGACGACTTTTAGAATGATCTTAGGGCTTATTGATGATTATGATGGAAAAATACTATTAAATGGAAAAAAAATAGATTACAAAGTAACGGACATTATAGGATTTTTAACAGAAGAGAGAAGTTTATTAACAAAACTTACCGTCGATGAACAAATAAAGTTTTATGGCGCATTAAAGTCATTAGACGAAAAAACAATCGAAGAAAGATTAGATTACTGGTTAGAGAGATTTAACATAAAAGAATATAAATCGAGAAAAATAAAGTCGTTATCTAAAGGGAATCAACAAAAAATACAATTTATATCAGCTATCATTAATGAACCAAAATTATTGATACTAGATGAACCATTTTCAGGACTGGATCCAGTTAACGTTGAATTATTCAAAAACATAATATTAGAACTAAAGAAGAAAGGAACAATAATAATATTCTCTTCTCATAGAATGGAACACGTCGAATTATTTTGTGAAAAGTTAGTAGTTTTAGTAAAAGGAAAGTGTGTTCTAAGTGGGTATTTGAAAGATATTAAAGATAAGTATAAAAAGAAAAATATAATTGTTAAGGGTGATTTTAATATAGATAAAATAAAAAAATTAGATGGTGTAATAGATATTAAAGAAGAAAATAATAAATATATAATATCAATTGAGGATGATAGTTATACTAATAAAATATTCAAAGAAATAAGCAAATATGATATAAAAATGTTTTCTGAAGAAGATCCATCTCTTAATGAAATATTTCTATCAGTAGTAGGTGAAAATTATGAATAAATTAGGTTTTTTGACAAAATATTCGTTAGGAAAGAAAATAAAAAGTAAATGGTTTATTGTAGTAAATATAATCATATTATTAGTAATATCTGCACTTATAAATATGGATTCAATAATTAAATTATTTGGAGGAGACTTCAATAATAATGAAGAAATACTGATCATAGATAATATTGGTGTAATAGATACATTTAAAAATGTATATGAAATAAATAATGAATATCTAAAATCAGAAACAAAATATTCCATAGAAGAATATAAAGAAGGATATGATAGTGCTATAGAAGAAATAAAAGATACTGATAAAATACTTATTGTAATAGACAAAGATGAAACTAATTATATAACTTCTAAGTTAATAACTAATAGCAGTATGGATACGATAACTTATACTATAATATCTAATACTCTTGACAGTGTAAAAAGAGAAGAAGTATTAAAAAGTTATAATATAACAAAAGAAATGTATGAAAAAATAGAAAGTAAAGTAGAAGTTGAGAGAATAATATTAGATTCTGAAAATAAAGATGATAATATGTTAACCAATTTAGTTGTAACTATTATAACAATGCCATTTTTCTTCTTAACAGTTTATCTTGTACAAATGATTGGAGCAGAAATAAATGAAGAAAAAAGTACTAAAAGCATGGAAATAATTATATCAAACGTAAGTGCTAAAACACATTTTATCTCAAAAATAATATCTTCCAATGTATTTGTTCTAATTCAAGGAGCATTATTAATAATATATTGCATAATAGGAATTATAATAAGATACTTTGTAAGTGGAAGTATTATCAATAGTTTACCAGTTGAATTGACCACTTTAGGTAGTACTTTATCATCAAGTGGAATAATGGATAATATAAAAATAGCATTACCTCTTATGTTATTGTTATTAATAATAACACTATTTGCATATTCAATAGTAAGTGGAGTATTAGCATCCGTAACTACAAATATGGAAGATTATCAACAAATACAAACTCCAATAGTATTAATTCTATTAGCAGGATTTTATTTATCATCGCTAGCAAGTATATTTAAAGGGTCAATCTTTATTAAAGTAGCATCTTATTTACCATTTATATCGAGTTTATTAGCTCCAACAATGTATACTCTTGGTGAGTTTAGCTTGTTTGATATGTTAATATCAATATTACTAATGGTCGTAACTATATTATTACTTATGAAATATGGATTTAGAATATATAAAGTTGGTATATTAAATTATTCAGATAATAACTTATGGAAAAAAATATTTAAATCAATGAAGGGAGAAAAATAATGAAAGGAACATACATTATAATAACATTTAAGGACGGAACTACTAAGACAATTTATACAGGAAAAAATAAAATAAAAGAAGCAGATGAACTTACTAAGAAATTTAATGGTCAAAATGAATTGATTGAATGGATAAATAGAGAACTGTTGATAAATAATCCTAAAATAGATCCTAATCGTGTAAAGTGTGTAACAATAGGACAAAAAAAACATGATAGCTATGACTTTGATGGTAAAATTTCTCCAGTAATGTATGCTTATGATAAAATGGATATTTCTAAAATAAAGGAACTTGTTTTAAATTATATACTAGTATCTCCAAATGAAAGAATAAAAATTTTTGGTATTCATTTTGTTCAAACTGATGCCATGTTAAACTATAGAGATGGATATAAAAATCTAGAAACACAAGATGTTATAAGAACAGTAGAAGCTTATTTTGCTCCATCTAAAAATGGAACTATACCATACAAGAAATATAGAGATAGTTATTTTAAATTAGTAGAACTTGGAATAATAAAACATGACAATACAAATACGATCAAAACACCTTCTATAGAAACTAATGATGAAATGTATAATTATGAAGATAGATTTTTTGATGGTGATATGTTAGACTTAGCATCATGTGAAGAAAATCAAATAGGGTTTGATGGATATGCCAATTACTTAGAAGGGATATATCCTGCCACATATACTAGAAGGAGAATATAATTTATGATAGAAGTGAAAACACATAATTATACATTAGTATTAATGTTTAAAGATAAAAAAATAATAATCCCCCTAAATGTTAGAAATACAAATTATAACAACATAGAAAGTAATATCGTTGATAAATATAGAAGCATTGAAGAATTAAAAAAAGAATTTACCGAAAAATTCGATAATGAAGTAATAGATGTGTATATTGAAGAAGAAATCTATATTCTTTCTCCAGGAATTTCCACAGAAAAAAATATAAAACATTATTTAAACTTCAATAAAAGAAAAAATGAGCCAAGCTTACTTAAAAAGAGATAATAAATATGAAATTAATTAATGAATTTTTAGAATACTTAAAAGTAATAAAACATTATTCAGAAAAAACTATTATTAGTTATGAATTTGATATTTGTGAATTATACAATTATTTTAAAAGTAAAAAAATAGATATAATAAACATAACAAGAAAAGATACAGAAGCATATTTGGAATTTCTCTATAGCTTAAAAATTGACAAGAATACAATATCAAGAAAATTAAGTAGTATAAGATCATTTTATAACTATTTAGTAAAAGAAGAAAAAGTATCATATAATTATTTTAATTTAATATCTAATCCCAAACATAAAATAAGTTTACCAAACTATCTTAAAGATAAAGACTTAGATAAAATGTTTGAAGTACCAGATTTAACAACACCATTAGGACAAAGAAATAGATTAATATTAGAACTATTATATGCAACAGGAATTAGGGTAAGTGAACTGGTGAACATTAAAATAAATGAAATTAATCGATATAATAGAACCATCAAAGTATTAGGTAAGGGAGAAAAAGAAAGAATAGTAGTGTATGGACATATGTGTGAAAACATAATGAATATGTATATAAAAGATGGAAGATGTCAATTGTTAAAAAATAAAAATAACGATTATTTACTTCTTAATAAAAATGGCAATAATTTATCGACAAGAATGATAAGAAATATTTTAGATGATATAATGATAAAAAGTGGCATTAGAAAACATGTTCACCCACATATGTTAAGACATACATTTGCTACAGATATGTTAAATAATGGAGCAGATATTATTAGTGTTAAAGAATTATTAGGACATGAAAATGTTAATACAACAAGTATATATACTCATGTTACTAATGAGCAAATAAAAAAAGTATATGAATCTTGTCATCCAAGAGCAAAGGAGTAATATTATGTCAAAATTATATTTTAGATATGGATACAGTAAATCAGCAGCTATTTGTCAAATAGCTTATAATTATAACGAAAGAGGAATGGAAGTAGCTATAATTAATGCCAAAAACAACGAAAAAATCAAATCAAAGTTAGCCAATTTAGAAAGAGACGTTAATGTCATTTTAGATGGCAATAGTCTATATAATAAAATAGACTTAAAAAAAATAAGTGCCGTCTTAGTAGATAATGCACAATACTTAAGTCAACCTTTAATAGAAGAATTATTTTATATAGCGAAATTAGAAAATATTCCTGTCATTGCTTTTGGTGAAAGAATATCGCAAGAAAAAACAAATGGTGCCATTAGATTAATGGAATTAGCTGATACGATTGAATCAATAGACAAAGTTAACAACAGAGGAAATGGATCTTTAGAATATTACTATGGGGCAATGAACTGTAGTAAAACAGCTAATCTATTATATAAAAACGAACATTTAATTGAAGATGGTAATATAACATTACTAATAAAGCCAAAGTTGGATAGAGATGAAAAATTAATTCAATCTAGAATAGGACTAGAAAAAGAAGCAGATATTATTGCAGATGAAAATACACCTCTGTATGCAACATTAAAATATAAAATAGAACATGATTATGTAAATTATATACTAGTAGATGAAGCACAATTCCTAACAGAAAGTCAAATTGATCAGTTGAAAAGAATTAGTGAAGAATATAAAGTAAGTGTTATATGTTATGGTTTAAAGACAGATTTTTTATCTCATGCATTTACAGGAAGCAAAAGGCTCCTAGAAGTAGCAGATACAATTACAAAAATGAGAACCGTTTGTAGATGTGGAAAAGGAGCAGACTTTAATGTACGAATTGATAAGAATGGTAATTACGTAAAAGAAGGAGAACAATTAGTTATTGATGATGGGGTGACTTACACATATGTATCTGTATGTGCCAACTGTTTTATAAAAAATGTTTTAGGTAATCCCCAAATAACAAGAGTAAAAAAATAAAATTAGAAAATTCTATTAACACATTGATTTTTTTTACTTTGTTTTTTTCTGCGTATTCATAGACTTATCTCATTAATTTTGGTATAATTACTATATGGGGAGGACACAATGTATAATAAAGCATTAGAAGTATTAAACATATTTTATGAACATGGTTATGTTGCTTATATAGTTGGAGGCTATCCAAGAGATAGTATTCTAGAAATAAAAACATCTGATATTGATATATGTACTGATGCTAGACCCAAGGAAATAATGGAAATATTTGCCTCACAAGCTGTTAGTGATGTTAGCTATGGTTCCGTAAAAGTAATATATAAAAATAGTAAATTTGATGTTACTACTTTTAGAAAAGATATAAAATATGTAGACAATAGAAGACCTATTAAAATTAAATATATAAATAATTTAAAAAAAGATTTATTAAGAAGAGACTTTACAATTAATACAATATGTATTGATAAAGATGGTAATATAATAGACCTTCTTAATGCAAGAAGCGATATAAATAAAAGACTTATTAGAACAGTAGGAAATCCTAGATATAGAATTAAAGAAGATTCACTAAGAATTCTTAGAGCCATAAGGTTTGCTTCCATACTTGATTTTGATATTGATGATAAAACAGGATACTATTTAGCAAAATATGGATGTTTGTTAAATAATTTATCTAAAGAAAGAAAAAAAGAAGAATTAAATAAAATATTTTCATCACGGGGAAAAGAAAAAGGAAGAAAATTAATACTAAAATATAAATTAGAAAAGTATTTAAATATTGATAATATAGCTAATATTGTTATGTGTGATGATATTATAGGAATATGGACTCAATTAAATGTTGAAAATATATATAATTTTTCTAAACTAGAAAAAGAACAAATGAAATTAATAAGGGAATTAATGTCAAGACCTATGGATAAATATAATATATATAAATATGGTCTATATATTTCAATGGTAGTTTGTGAAATAAAAGGATATGACAAAGTTAAAGTAAACAATATATATAATAAATTGCCTATTCTAAACAAAAGTGATATATGTATTAGTGCAAACGATATAGCCAAAATATTAAATAGAAGACCGGGAGCGTATTTAAAAGAAATACTTAAAGATATAGAAAAAGAAATACTTAAAGATAAGTTAGATAATACAAAGGAAGATATAGAAAGATATATAATAGAAAAATACAATTAAGGTGACTAACATGAAATTATTTGATAAAATTAAAAACGTTTTTAAAGGAAACAAAGAAGAAACAGTATTAAATTATGATAAGGGATTAAAGAAAACAAGAGAAGAATTTATTTCAGAACTTAGTAACTTATCAAAAAAATATAAATTCATTAATGAAGATTATTTTGAAGAATTAGAAAATATTTTGATTATGGCAGACATTGGTGTATCTACAGTTATGAATTTTGTAGACTTACTAAAAAAGAGAGTTAAAAAAGAAAATATAGAAGATACTAATGTCTTAAAAGAAATCATAGTAGATGAATTATTTATTATGTATGTTGGTAATGATATTATTGATAGTAAAATTCATTTTAATAGTGATGGTCCTACCATTATTTTGTTCGTAGGAGTTAATGGGGTAGGAAAAACAACTACTATTGGTAAAATAGCTAATAAATATAAAAGTTTAAATAAAAAAGTTTTATTAATAGCAGGTGATACTTTTAGAGCAGGAGCTATAGAACAATTAGTAGAATGGGGAAAAAGAACGGATACAAAAGTTATCACACCTGTAAGTGCAGACCCATCTTCAGTTATTTATGATGGGTTAGATATTGCCAAAAAAGAAAATTATGATCTTGTATTGATAGATACAGCAGGAAGATTACAAAATAAAACAAACTTAATGCAAGAACTATCTAAAATTAATAAAGTAATTGAAAAAGTAATGGGACATAGTTGTGATGAAACACTCTTGGTAATAGACGCTACAACTGGACAAAATGGTGTTAATCAAGCCAAAGCATTCAAAGAAATTACAAACATTACTGGAATAGTATTAACTAAATTAGATGGTACAGCCAAAGGAGGAATTGTTCTTGGAATAAAAGAAACACTTGGAATACCTGTCAAATTTGTAGGACTAGGTGAAGGCATTAATGATCTTGAGCCATTTGATATAGAAAAATATATATATGGATTATTTAAAGATCTTTAGGAGGAAATATGGAAAAAAAAATAGAAAAAATATTTTGTTACATGGTATCAATTATTGTTTTAGTATTAATAATACTTACTATTAAAAAGATAATATTTTTACCAGCCTTACTTTTAATGACTTCTTTATTACTTTTTGGATTATCTTATACAATTCGAGATAGTAAGAAAAAATGGTTAATATATACACTATTTATTATAGGAGTAATACTTGTTATATCAGCAATCAGTTATTTAATATGGAGATTAATATAATGGAAAGTAGAAATTATATAATAATACTTTATGACTTTTATAACATATTATTTAGTGATAAGCAAAAATTATATTTTGAAGAATATTATTTTAATAACTTATCTCTAGGAGAAATTAGTGATAATTATTCGCTAAGTAGAAATGCTATTCATAAAATAATAAAAAGTATGGTAGAAAAGTTAGAGTATTATGAAGATAAACTTAAATTATATGAAAAAAGTATTGAATTAACCAAGATTATTGATACTTTGGATAAAGATACAAAAGAAAAAATAAGTAAATTATATTTGGAGTGATCATATGAATTTAAAATTAGAAAATAGAAAGTTACCAGAAAAACCATATAAAGAAAAAAAAGAGTATTCATACGGATACGCCAGTATATTATATTTAATGTCTCTAGTAGTTACAATATTAAGTTTAGTATTAATAATAATGATTTTTACAAGGGGAAAATAATATGAATGAAAGTATATTAGAAAAAATTGGTGAAAATTTAACAGAAGTTAAGTATCTAGTAAATCCTGCAATTGCTCGTGATAAAGAACTAAAAGAACTAGTTATGGTTCTACTCACTCCAGAAAAGTCAGCAGTTTTAGTAGGAAAACCAGGTATTGGTAAAACAGCAATCGTAGAAGGTTTAGCCTACAGAATACAATTAAATGATGTTCCTAATGCTCTAATGGGATACCAACTATATAGAATTAATACCCCATCATTATTGGGAGACTATGATGGTGAAAATAGAGTAGTATCTTTAGTTAATGAATTAAAAACAAAAGAAAAAATCATAATATTTATTGATGAAATACATACATTAATAGGTAATAATGCAGAAGGAGCATTAGACCTCGCCAATATGTTTAAAGAAGGATTAAGTAGAGGAACAATTAAACTTATCGGAGCTACAACTGATTATGAGTATGAAAGATATATATTAAGAGATAAAGCTTTCGTTAGAAGATTTGAAAAAATCGAAATAGAAGAACCGACACAAGAAATGTGTGTACAAATACTTATGAGAACAGTACCAAAAATAGAAGTTCAAACAGGAGTTAAATTACCTTACAGTGATTTTACCAAAGAAAAAATAATGACATTTATCGTAGATATGACAAGTGAATATAAAAGAGTTTATGAAATATCTTCTAGATACCCGGATATTGCATTAACTATATTAAGACAAGCATTTTCACAAGCTCTATATGAAAATAGAACAACTGTAGGAATGAAGAATATATATGATGCTATCAGTTCAACAAAAGCTGTATATCCAGATGTTATAAAAAAAGAGCTTGTTAAGTTTAAAGAAATATTTGCTAAAGAACTTCTTGAAGAAGGAGTAAATATTTAATTAAGGAGGAACTATGGAATTAAAAAAAATACTTTCAGGTATTAAATATGAACTCGTAAATGGAACAGATGATATAGATATAAAAGATATATCACAAAATTCAAATAATATAAAAGAAGGGTATTTATTCGTAGCTATTAAAGGAAGTAATGTAGATGGACACAATTATATAGATAGTGCTATTAAAAATGGTGCAAAAGCTATAATCGTAGAAAATGATTATTCCAACAAAGATATAACAGTCATTAAAGTATCATCTACAGAAGAAATTTTTTGCAAATTAGCAATTAATTATTTTAACAATCCAATAAGCAAATTAACATCTATTGCTATTACGGGAACTAAAGGAAAAACATCAACTGCTTTTATGATTAAAACAATTCTTGAAAAAAATGGTAATACAGTAGGAATTATTGGAACAAATGGAGTTTATATTAAAGACAAACACTATAAAATAATTAATACAACACCAAATGGATATGATATACAAAAATATATACAAGAAATGCTTGATAATAAAATAGAATACCTAGTTATGGAAGTATCTAGTCAAGCTTTAAAATATGGAAGAGTAAAAGGAATGAATTTTGATTATGGTATATTCACTAATTTATCAAAGGACCATATAAGTAAAACAGAACACTCTAGTATGGAAGATTACATAGAAAGTAAAAGTAAATTATTTGATATGTGTCATCATGGTATATTTAATTTAGATGATGAGCATGTCTTTAATATGATAGATAAGAAAAGTTCCACAATTAATACTTATGGATATAATGAAAAAAGTGATTTAAGAATTACAGATATAAAATATATTAAATATGATCATTTTTTAGGAATTGAATTTAAAACAGATGGATTAATCAAAGATACATTTAAAGTTAGTAGTCCAGGTAAATTTTCTTCATATAATGCCCTCGCAGCAATATTATGTACATACATGTTAGGAGTTACTCCAAACGTTATAAAAAGTGCTTTAGTTAATTTCTTCGTAAAAGGGAGAGTAGAACCTATAAAAGTATCTGATAAATTTAATTTAATAATAGATTATGCACATAATGGAATAAGTACAGAAAGTCTAATAACAACAATAAGAGAATATAACCCTAAAAGAATAGTGACTATATTTGGTTGTGGTGGAAATAAAAGTGTAGATAGAAGATATGAAATGGGGCATGTAAGTGGAACATATTCCGACTTTTCTATCGTAACCGAAGATAATAATAGATTTGAACCATTTGAAGATATTGCAAGAGATATATTAAAAGAGTTAGATAAAACAGGTGGAAAATATATTGTTATACCAGATAGAAAAGAAGCTATAAAATATAGTATAGAACATGCTAAAGAAGGAGATGTTATACTTCTAATAGGCAAAGGACATGAAGATTATAAGGAAATAAATGGTAAAAGAACACATTTTGACGAAAGAGAAGTAATTCAAGAAATCTTAGAAGAATTAAAAAAATAAATCTATAGTAATTAATTTATGTATTATTTTTGAAGAAAATTCACTAAAAACTCTTTACATTTTATCAAATTGTTATATAATGTAACTATACAGAAAGAAAAACTGTGAAAAGGACACGATTATATATTGATGTTTTATAGAGAGTTAGTGTTTGGTGAAAACTAATAAACAAGATATGTAATTACTACCTTGGAGTTAATCATGAAAAGTGATTCGGTTAAACCCGTTATTTAAATTAAGTATCAATTAGGATGGTACCGTGTTAATGACACTCCTTTATAAGGGGTGTTTTTTGTTTGAATACTTTATTAATGTTGAGTTTAATAATGTAAAATAATATTAAAAATAAGGAGTAGTATTATGGAAAGTATGTCATTAATAAAATATTTAAGAATATATTATGGGGTAAATATAAGTAAAAAAAATGGAAAATTAACACATAATCTTATAAAGAAAAATATGCCATTTGTTAAAAGATGCAACTTTGATTATTCATTATCAAATAGGGATATGCTCATGTGTGGAGAAATTGTAATGGTGTATGATGATACAGGAGCAGTATTGCCATATATAGTACCAGAAGAGAGGTATGTTACCTATTGTCAAGAAACAGAGGTAAAAGAAGAATCACCTCGCAAATATATGTCGCTGGAAGAAGCTAAAGAATTACCGGATCACTTACTAATTAAAGAACTACATAACTCAAAACCTATGATAAGTAGATATAAAAAATTAAGAGAAGAACTTTTATATGAAAGAGGTCATGCTAAAGCTAAAGGATATAAAAGTAGAAAAAGAAAATTAGAAGGAAGGGAATGATATAAATGATTAATATTCGTGAAGATAAAGAACTAAGTGTTATGAATCACAGTTGTGCTCATTTACTAGCACAAGCTGTAAAACACCTATACCCTAATGCTTTGTTTTGGGTAGGACCTGTTATTGAAGAAGGTTTTTATTATGATATTGATCTAAATGGTAAAACATTAACTGAAGAAGATTTACCTGTTATTGAAAAAGAAATGAAGAAAATAGCTAAAGATGGTAAAAGAATAGTAAGACATGAATTAACAAAAGAAGAAGCATTAGAAAAGTTTAAAGATGATCCATATAAAATTGATCTAATAAGTAGAATGGATGAAAATGAACAAGTTATTAGTTGTTATACTCAGGGAGATTTTACTGATTTGTGTCGTGGTCCACATGTAGATACGGTTAAAGAACTAAAATATTTTAAATTACTTAAAGTAAGTGGAGCATATTGGAAGGGTGACGCTAATAATAAAATGCTTCAAAGAATATATGGAATATGTTTTAAAAATGAAGAAGATTTAGTTAAGCACCTAGAAGATTTAGAAGAAGCTAAAAGAAGAGATCATAAGAAACTAGGACGTGAATTAGAATTATTTATGATTAGTGAATATGGTCCAGGATTTCCATTCTTTTTACCAAAAGGTATGATATTAAGAAATGAACTTGAAAATTTTTGGTATAAAGAGCACACCAAAGAAGGTTATCAATTTATAAAAACACCTATAATGTTAAATAAAGAATTATGGGAATTATCTGGTCACTGGTATAATTACAGAGAAAACATGTATACAAGTGAAATAGATGAAAAAACATTTGCTATTAAGCCAATGAATTGTCCTGGAGGAATGTTGGTATATAAAAATTCTCTTCATTCCTATAAAGATTTACCACTTCGTATTGGAGAACTTGGTCAAGTACATCGACATGAAGCTAGTGGGGCTTTAAATGGATTATTTAGAGTTAGAACATTCACCCAAGATGATGCTCATATATTTATGAGAACAGATCAAATTGAAGAAGAAGTTATTAGATTAATTAATTTTATTGACAGAATGTATAAAACATTTAATCTAACTTACAGTATTGAATTATCTACTAGACCAGAAGAAAAATATATTGGAGATATTGAAGTATGGAATAAATCTGAAAAAGCATTGGAAGAAGCTTGTCTTAAATCCGGACATGAATATAAGATTAATCCTGGCGATGGAGCATTTTATGGTCCAAAACTAGATTTTCACATAAAAGACTCTTTAGGAAGAGTATGGCAATGTGGTACTATTCAATTAGACATGAATTTACCAGAAAGATTTGATTTAACTTATATTGACTCAGATGGTAGTAAGAAAAGACCAGTTATGTTACATAGAGTAATATATGGTTCTATAGAAAGATTTATTGGAATATTGATAGAGCATTATGCTGGAGTATTTCCTCTATGGTTATCACCAGTACAAGTTAATGTTTTACCAGTAGTGTCTTCTTATCATGGAGATTATGCTAAAGAAATATATGACTATTTAATTGAAAATGATATTAGATGTGAAATTGATAGTAGAGATGAAAAATTAGGATACCGCTTAAGAGAAGCACAAATCAAAAAAATACCATACACATTAATACTTGGTGAAGAAGAATGTAACAATAAAACAATTTCTTATAGAAAACATGGTAGTAAGGATACATTTACTACTACAAAAGAAGAATTTTTAAATTTATTAAAAGAAGAAATAAAAAATAAAAGCAACTAATCTTCTTTTAGTGTATAGTGAATAATAAAACTTATTATTGATAATATCATCAATAATAAGTTTTACTTTTTTATTTTCTATAAATATCCTCTGGGAAGTTAGCACTCATCATTATTAGAACCTGTATTTTACCTTTTTGTTAACAAGATACAATCTTCTTCAATAATTATTTTTTTATTTAATGTATTTTTCTATAATACTGTATAATTTTATTTATTTAAGTGTAATATATAGGATGAAAGAACATTCCTAATAGGTGTAATAATATATTAAATTTTTGGCATTAAAAAATATATAATAAATAATATAGAAACAATTATTGTTATTAAATTTATATTTAATTTAGCTTTTTTATTGCCTTTTATTTTATCAATAATATAAATTATTAAATCTATAATAACATAAGTAATTATACCTAAGCCTATTCCATCAGTTATAGAATATGTTAAAGGCATTAATATTATAGTGAGAAAGTTAGGAATAGCATTTCTTATGGAAGAAAAATCTACCTTTTTTATATTATTTATCATTAGTGAACCAACATAAATTAAAGCTGCAGACGATGAAGCAATTGGTATAAAAGCAAATACTGGTAAGATAAAGATCGATAACAAAAAGAATATTGATATAAATAAAGCAGTTAAACCAGTTCTTCCTCCTATGGCTACGCCAACACTTGATTCAACATAAGTTGTTACAGTAGAAGTTCCTAACATAGCACCAATTGGGGTAGACAATGAATCAGCCATCATAGATTCAGAATAATTTTTAGGTTTTCCGTCTTCATCTAATAAATTAGCACTTTCAGTACAACCAACAATAGTTCCCATAGAGTCAAATAAATCTATTATTAGAAAAGTAACTATTATCATAATAATGGTCATAATAGAGCCTTTTGGAAAAACAAAACCACCTTTTATAATAGACATAAATATTCCACCATTATCTGGATCCATAGAAAAATAGGTACTGAAATTTTCCCAAAACTTCCAACTTATTCCATCTACTTTACCTAGTAATATACTTATATCAGCTACATTTAGAGGAATGGCTAAGAGTGTTGAACCTAGTATTCCTATTATAACACTTCCTTTTACTTTATAATGTGATAGTATAGTAATTAATAATAATCCAAATAAACAAACTAGTGCTTTAGATACATTACCGCCAGCCGTATACTGACAAAAGTCTGTAAAATCCGTTAATTTTAATAAAGTAAAAGGACTATGTTCAATAATGCCTGCATTTTTTAAACCAATAAAAGCAATAAACAACCCAATTCCTACTGGTATAGCAGTTATAATAACTTTGGGTATTCCACCAAATATTTTTTCTCTTATGGATACACCTTTTATTTTAATAAATGATAACATGATAAATAGGATACCACTTAAAAATACGATAGACATAACATTACTATAGGTAAAAGCAAATCCTAGTGAACCACCCAAAATGGCTCCTATCGTAGAATTGAGTCCCATTCCTGGGGCTTCTACAAAAGGCATATTAGCAAATAAAGCCATAAATAAAGTTCCTATAGCACTACCTAGAGCTGTTGCTAAGAAAACAGATGAAAATTTTGGATCACTCGATCCCTCTATTAAAATATTATTAGGATTTACTGTTAAAATATACATAACAGCTAAGAACGTTGTTAATCCAGCAATAAATTCTATCTTTATATTAGTGTTGTTTTCTTTTAATTTAAATATTTTTTCTAATTTTCTTTTCATTCTACCACCTAATATAATTTTAACAAATAAAATTATAATTGCAAAGAAAAAAACAATTATTGTATTTAGAGGAGTTTCTTTCTTTCTTTTATTTTTTGTAAAATTTATGTAAAGTTAATTTAATTGTAGAATTGTTGTGCTATAATTAGTTTGAATGATAGTTGAAGGCAAATAAAGTAGATTATCATAGTTAATGGAGGTGTTTGATAAGTAGGGGGAACATTTAAGTTAATTAAATATAAAAGAAAGGTGGAAAAATGAAAAAGGTAAGTAAGAAAATAAGTAAAATAACTAAAGTTTTTCTAGTATTTGCTATAATATTTTCTAATTTAACTTGTTTAAAAACAGTATTTGCCTATGAAGAAAATAATGATTTTGAACTTACGTTAAATGAAGAAGAAAATAAAATTAATGTCAAATATTTAGAAACTTTAGAAGAAGTAAATTATACTCTTGAAACATGTGAAGATTATGTTTATTTGGATGAAACAAAAGAACATAATTGTAGCAGTAAAGGTATAACTGGAGTTGAATTAAATCAAGGTACTGAAATAGAATTAGATATCCTTGATAAAATTAAATTTGATGGAGAATACAAGTTTTCTATTATATTAACTGATGAAGAAAGTAGAGTCATTGGAGAAAGTGAACTTGATAAAAAAATAGAGTTTGGTAAAGGACTTAAATATCATGTTTATAATAATATATTAGAAGAAATAGCTCTAGAAAATGAAATGTATTCAATAGAAAACAGCAATTTTACTATTCATACTGAATTAGAAATGGGAGGATTAGCCCCTACAGATAACTATTTTATTAATGAAGTAGAATATAGTGGAACTGATTTATTAAATTATTTAGAAGAAAAAGAATATGACTTAGATGGTCATCTACATGGAAAACATGAAATAATTATTCCTATTACCATTTATAATAGTGAAGGAGAAATTATAAGAGAAAATAATGAACCTATTACTATTATGTATGGTAGTTATGAAGATAATGATAATATCTTAAATAGTGATGTTAATTATCCAGAATTAAAATTTGAAACTAATGATGATGAAGGTAATGGAACTTTATATATAATTGAGTCTGAAGAAAGTGTTTCTACTGTATCAGAAATGAAAGATTTCTTAGATAATATGACAGAAGGTATCATTACTTATCAAATATTAGATGAATTAGGCAATGAAATAAATCTTGAAGAAGAAACAGACATTGAATTAGTAAATGATATGTTAATAGTACTATCTTGTCAAGATACTAATATATCTTATAAAATAGTATTTGTTACAAATGATTATATTGATGATTTAATTGAAGAGTCTTTAAATAGCGAAGATAAAAATATTCTAGATGTAAATTATTTTAATGAGGCTTTAAATGAAAAAAATTGGGACATAACTTCAAATGAAGACTATGAAGGCACATTAAAAGCTAAATTAGAAAAAAAAGACAGTAATATAACTACTGGAGATGAATTCACAATTGACTATATAGTGAGCCTTAAAGACTATGAATTAAATGGTATTGAAGGTATAATTAATTATGATAAAGATAAATTAGAACTTATATCTGTTAATTCTCTAGATACTATGAAAGGAAATGTTTTAAATGATAGATTTATGTATCTATTTAACACAAGATTATCTGGAGAAGAAGTAATTGATGAAGTTGATACCCCATACTACAATGAAGTAGATTATGTTGTTCTAAATATTAAATTTAAAGCTTTATCATGTGGAGAAACAGAAGTTAGTATTACAGACTATGTTTTTGTAGATGGTGTTAATGAATTGACTTTAGAAAATGATGAAATAACATTACCAATAATAGTGAACGCTTCAAGTGATAATAATTTATCAAGATTATTTATTAATGAAAAAGAGATATTTTTAGAAGAAGATGTATTAGAGTACTCTATTAATGTACCAAATGAAGTTACAGAATTAAATGTTGAAACAGAACTATCTAATGTTGGTGCAGTAAGTGTTATAGAAACTCCGATAGAATTAGCAGTAGGAAACAATATAGTAAGAATAACTGTTACAGCAGAAAATGGAGATGTAAAAATATATACAATCAATGTTATTAGAGAGGAAGCTAAAGAAACTGAAGTCACTCCTGTTAACAACAATGTAACATATGAAGAAGACAATAATAAAGAAGATGATAATAATCATACAATAGATATCAATCCTTCTAGTAGTGAACCAGAAGAAATTGAAAAAGAAAAATCTAATTCTAATATATCTAAAATAATAATTATAATATTAATTATATTAGTTATAGCAGGTCTTATCTATTTGATATTTAAAGATGACGACGATGAAGAAACTAAGAAAGCAAATAAAGAAGTAGATAAATTAAAAAAAGATAATTCAAAAAAAATTATTGAACCTATAGTAAATAAGCCTAAAAAAGAAAATAAAGAAATAAAAAGACGAAAATAAAAAAAGAAAAGATCCTAGAGATAATAAAAAATAAGTCTTGATAAGAAGAGCAGATTTAAGCTCTTTCTTTTTTTATTAAATAGGAATGTTCTCTTTTGGTTAGAAGAAAAAACGGCTCTTTTGTTGATAATTTAATAAAATAAGTAGATTTTTAGTAATTATTTTGTTATAATTATTAAAGTAAGGTAGGTGGATACTTTGAATAGACGAGGGCAAGCTTTAGTTGAGTTTATTTTAATATTACCTATATTCATAATGTTAATGTTTATTATTATTGATTTTGGCATGGTTTTTAATGAAAAAAACAAACTGGAAAATAAAAGTATGGAAATAATAGAAATTATTAATCAAAGAAAAGAAATAGATGAAATTAAAACAATGTATCCTGATTATGATATATCAGTTAATAATAAAGATGATTATATAGTAGTAGCTATTAGTAGCAAAGTAAATCTTATTACACCAGGATCTAGTATTATATTAGATAATCCTTTTCCAATAAAAGTAGTGAGGTATCTTCCATATGAATAATAAAGGACAAACATTAGTGTTATTTGTTTTAATATTACCAATAATTATTTTCATAATGTTATTAGTAATAGATGTATCTAACATGTTTATCACAAAACAAGAGTTAAATAATATAAATAAAATAGTTTTAAATTATGGTTTAGATATTATAGAAGAAGAAAATATAGATAGCAAATTAGAAGAATTAATTAATAAAAATATTTCTGTCAACGAGCATACTGTTAAAATAGAAAATGGGACAATTGAAATAAATTTAAAAAAAAATATTCAAGGAATAGTTACTAAAAAGAAAATATATGAAGTAAAAAGTACGTATAAAGGATATATAGAAGAAGATAAAAAGGTAATAAATAGGGTGATATAATGAATAAGAATATTGGTAAAGTAATAGTAGTATCCTCAGTTAAAGGAGGAGTAGGAAAAACAACAACTGTATTAAATTTAGCAGGAATATATAGTTTAAGTGGTAAAAAAGTCTTAATTATAGATCTAGATTTATGTGCCGGAGGAGTAGCAACACTTCTTAATATTGACAATAAGAAAGATATATATATGTTAGTAGATGGAATAGCTAATAACAGATTTACGGAATTATCAGATTATGTTATATCTTATAACAACAATATTGATGTTTTATCTTCGCCAACAGATCCTAGAAATGCAAATAAAATACAAAGTAAATATATTCCAACTATTTTAAATATAGCTAAGTATCAATATGATGTAGTATTGGTAGATACAAATCATATAATGAATGAAATAAGTCTGACTGCTTTAGATAATTCATATAATAATTTATTTATTATTACTAATGATCTAGTAGATATTAAAAATATGCGAAATATGCTTGCTATATTTAAAGAAACAGGTATGAAAAATTATTATATATTATTAAATAATTCAAGAGATATAGGACGAGATTATATTAGCATGTATGACATAAGAAGTATGATTGATGGAAATGTTGATTTTACTATATTAAAACATTTTTACATAAAAAACATTGACAAATATGTGCTAAATGGAGAAATACTTACTCTAAATAAAACAATTAATCGTTTATATGCCAGTGACATTGATAACATTAAAAAAATGGCTTTTACCTTACTAAAAGATAATAGAGGTGATGCAGATGAGTAAACAAAGTTTGACAGAAGCGTTTAATATAGAAAAAAGTAAGCCAATTATAAATGATTTAAATGACTATGAAATATTTAGAGATAAAACAAAACTAGAAGAATTAAGAAGCAGAATAATTCAAAATTTAATAGATAATAATATACCAAGTGATGTATCTTTGGAAGATTATGTTAATGAAGAAGTTAATAATATTTTAACTTATTATGATTTATCTCCTGAAGAAAGAGAATATATCTTTAATTTAATTCAAAGAGAGATTACAGGATATGGACCAATAACAGACTTACTTAAAAATGATAGTATTACAGAAATAATGGTTAATGGACCAAATGAGATATATGTAGAAATAGCTGGAAAATTAGTAAAAGATAACAATGTATCGTTTATAAATAATGAACATATCATTAGAACAGTTCAAAGAATAGTAGAACCATTAGGTAGAACAATTGATGCCAGCAACCCAATGGTTGATGCCAGACTTGAAGACGGTTCAAGATTAAATGCTATTATTCCTCCACTTGCTATTAAAAATCCCGTTATTACAATAAGAAAATTTTCCACTAGTTTAGAAAGTATGGAAGCATTACTAACAAAAGGAACTCTAACAGCAAGTATGGCAACTTTCTTAGATGCTGCAGTTAAGTCAAAACTTAATATTATTATTTCCGGAGGAACAGGTACAGGAAAAACAACATTGCTTAACATCTTAAGTGGCTTTATTGATCAAGAGGAAAGAATAATTACTATTGAAGATGCTGCTGAATTAAGATTACATCAAACCCATGTAATATCACTTGAAACAAGAGTTATAAACTATGAGGGTGAAGGAGAAATAACAATACGAGATTTAGTTAGAAACTCTTTAAGAATGAGACCTGACAGAATAATTGTCGGAGAAGTTAGAGGAAAAGAAGCCTTTGATATGTTACAAGCTATGAATACTGGACATGAAGGATCAATAACAACGTTACACGCAAACTCACCTAAAGATGCTATAAATAGATTGGAAACAATGGTTTTAATGAACAATATGGAATTACCAGTTAGTGCTATTAGGAACTATATCGAAAAAGCTATTGATTTAGTTATACAAATAGATAGACTATATGATGGAAAAAGAAAAGTAACATCAATTTCTGAAGTCGTAGGATTTGATGGTGATAATTTAAAACTAAAAGAAATATTTTCATTTACAGAAGAAGGAATTTCTAATAATGGAGAAGTAATCGGAGCATTTAAACAATATAAATATATTCCACATGTATATGAAAAAATCAAAAGAAAAGGTATTAAATTAGAAAGTATTTTTGGTGAATAAAATGGAAGAAAATACTAGTATTGGAAGACTTATAGGTAATATTGGTATTGTAGCAATTATATGTATTATTATATTTTTAATAGCTAAATACTTAGTATATAGTGAACTTATTATTACTAAATAATTTTTAGGAAGGTGTATTTATGGAAAGTAAATTATTTGCAATTGTTATACAGATTGTTATTGTGTTTCTTATAATAATATTAATTACTTTTATTATTGGAGAAAGTGAAAGATATAAATTAAGAAAAAGAATAAGTAAATACACAATTAATAAGAATAATGATAATATTTCTATATATGATAAAGTAATATCTAATTATAACAATGTATTAAAAAAACTAAGGATGCCAATAAAAAAAGTACTACCCACATTAGTAAAGAGATATGATAAATATGTAATTGGAGAAGGGTGTGGAGAAGATATTATTACAAACAAATTTGTATTAGCCGTTGCCATTACAGTTTTATATATAATAGTGTCTATTTTTAAAAAAGTTAAAATATCCCTATTATTTATATTGTTAGTGTTTATAATTGGATTCTATGTATATGATTTAATACTTATTATAGTAAAGAAAATTAGATATAAAACAATTGACAATGATATGTTAAGAGCAGTAATAATTATGAATAATGCTTTTAAATCAGGAAAGTCAACAATTCAAGCTGTTAAAATAGTAAGTGAAAAATTAGATGGTACCCTAAAGTATGAATTTAAGAAAATATATAGTGAAATGTGTTATGGACTTACCATAGAATCAGCTTTTGATAGATTTTCTAAAAGAGTTAAAGTAGAATCTTCAGTATACATATCATCTTCTTTAATTACTCTAAGTAAAACAGGTGGAAATATTGTTAAAGTATTTGATTCTATAGAAAAGACTTTATATGACAAGAAAAAATTAGAAAGTGAACTTAAGAGTACAACAATGGTATCAAATCTTGTAGTTAAAATATTGATGATAATACCATTAGTAAATGTATTTTTACTATATATCTTAAATCCAAGTTATTTTAGTCCATTATTTGAAAGTCCACTAGGATATTTTGTTATATTTATTATAGTTATGTTATTTACCATATATGTCATAGTATTAAATAGAATGTTGAAGGTGAAATATTAATGAATAAAAAGGAATTTGTAGGAATATTTTTTAGCAAAAAAACAATATGTAAATATGATAAAAAAATTAAATCCTTAGGATCTAAATGTAAATATAATGCATATGATTTCTTGTTTTATAAATTTATAAGTACATTAACCATATTCATATTACTACTATGGTTATTTGATTTTGGATATATTTTAAGTCCTATCATAACATATATATATTGTTTTTACTTTTACAATTATTACTTCTTGGATAGAAAAATAAAAAAGAGAACAATTCTATTAGAAAATGAGGCTATACAATTTTTTGAAGTATTAACGCTATCAATAGATACAGGCAGAAATTTATCCGGAGGTTTAGAAGTTACAACAAACAATGTAAGTGGAGAATTATCAAGAGAATTTAAAGAAACATTAAGAGAAGTAACATTTGGTAAAAGTCTCGTAGAAGCTGTAAACGATATGCAAGAAAGAATTCCATCTGAGAGTATTAACAATATAATTTTATCATTAAATCAAGCTAACTTTTATGGAAATAATGTTATAGATAATTTATATCAACAAGTTGATTACTTAAGAGAAAAAAGAAAAATGGAAGTAAAAGCAAAGATATCTAAGTTACCAATAAAGATAAGTGTAATATCAGTTTTGTTTTTTGTTCCTTTAATGTTATTAATAATAATTAGTCCAATATTATTATCATATATTAAATAAAAAGTATTTACTAATTATATAATAATTGATATATTTATAAAGAAAGAGGTGTATTATGTCAGGACATTCAAAATGGTCTACTATCAAAAGAAAAAAAGGGGCAATAGATGCCGAAAGAAGTAAAATCTTTCAAAAACTAGCCAAAGAATTATATGTCGCAGCAAAAAGTGGTGATCCAGATCCTATAAATAATGCTCAACTTAGAATGGTTATAGAGAAAGCTAAAGCTAGTAATATGCCAAAAAGTAATATTGAATCTGCTATTGCTAAAGCTATGAATAAAAATAATTCTGAAAACTATGAAGAAGTTAGATATGAAGGATATGGTCCAGCGGGTATTGCTATTATGGTTGATTGTCTAACTGATAATAAGAATAGAACAGCAAGTTTTGTTAGAAGTACATTTACAAAGAAAAATGGTAATTTAGGAACAGATGGCTCTGTAAGCTATATGTTTAAGAGAAAAGGACTTATTGTATTAGAAAATGTATATGAAGAAAATAAATTTTTAGAAGATGCTCTAAATTTACCAGTTTTAGATGTACTTTATGATGATGATATAATTATTTATACAAAACCTGAAGATTTTATTATGGTTAAAGAAGAACTAGAAAAAAATGGTTATGATAAATTTATAACAAGTGAAGTAACATTTATACCAGATAATTATATAAAACTAAATGAGGAAGAAGAAGAAAAAGTCTTATCTTTAATTGAATCATTAGAAGAAATAGAAGATGTACAAAATGTATATCATAATTTAGAGATGTAGGTGTAATATGGAAAATGAATTTATTAAAGAAAGAGATTCTATAATTTCAGAAATAGGAACACTATCTAGTGAAGAATTATGTAGAGCCGGTATTTCACTAGAAGAATATATGAATCCCAATGCAAATACTATAGAAAAACTATTAGAATATGCCAATAGTGAATTTAGTCAAATATCAATTTATAATAATGAAAAATAATAATTAATATATAATGGATGGTGACATATGATATTAAATAAAAAAGGTTTTACATTGATAGAATTACTAGCCACGATAATAATTCTATCTATAATTTTTACAATAACAATATCGGTAGTCAATGTAGCGATTAATAAAGCTAAGAAAAAATCTCAAGAATTAACAATTCAAAACATTGAAAAACAAGCTATTAATTACATATCAGAAGAAATGAATCAAAGTATATGGACAGAAAATTCTGCTAATACTAATTCAGAATATCAATGTATAACAATTCAAAATTTAATAGATGCAGGATACTTAAAACAAAGTGATATAGAAAAAAATAAAGATATAATTTCTTCAGAAATGTATATAGAAGTTATTAGAAATAAAAAAAATAAAGTAATAATAAGTCAAACATTAGTAAATAATAACTCTGTAAAGTATCTTTGCCCATATATTCCTATTGAAAAATAAAGAGTAAATTTAAAAAATAACAAAGAACAAAAATATTTGTTCTTTTGTTCTAGTCGTGTTATAATTTTTAAGAGGGTTAATTATGGATATAAATAAAATTAGAAATTTTTGTATAATAGCACATATTGATCATGGTAAAAGTACTTTAGCTGATAGAATACTTGAGTATACACATGCTGTTAGTACAAGAGATATGAAAGAACAAATACTTGACAGTATGGATATTGAAAGAGAAAGAGGCATTACTATAAAACTTAATGCTGTTAGATTAAACTATAATGGATATGTATTGAATCTAATAGACACTCCAGGACATGTTGATTTTGCTTATGAAGTATCTAGATCAATGGCTGCATGTGAAGGTGCTATTCTTGTCGTAGACGCCACACAAGGAATAGAGGCACAAACTTTAGCTAATGTATATTTAGCATTAGAAAATAATTTAGAAATAATACCAGTTATAAACAAAATAGATTTACCAAATGCTGATATAGATGAAAGAATTATAGAACTTAATAAAACATTTGGTTTTAAAAAAGAAGAAATAATTTTAACATCTGGAAAAACAGGTGTAGGTGTAGATAAACTAATTGATGCAGTTATAGAAAGAATACCACATCCTAAAGTAAAATATAATGATAATTTATTAAGATGTCTAATTTTTGATAGTTATTTTGATGCTTACTTAGGAGTAATTTCTTTAATAAGGGTAGTATCTGGTACTATTAGTAATAAATCTAGAATAAAAATGATGACAACTAATTCATCTTATGATGTAACTGAACTAGGTTATCATACTCCAAAAAAAGAAATAGTAACTACCTTATCAGCAGGAGAAGTAGGTTATGTATGTGCAAGTATTAAAGAAATAGACAAAGTTAATGTAGGAGATACCATAACTTTAGAAAATAATCCAGCTAGTGAATTATTACCAGGTTATAAAAAAATGATGCCTATGGTTTTCTGTGGAATATATCCAATAGATTCTAAAAAATATCCTAATTTAAGGGAAGCATTAGAAAAATTAAAATTAAACGATGCCTCACTAATATTTGAACCAGAAACTTCTAGTACATTAGGTTTTGGATTTAGAACAGGATTTTTAGGATTACTTCACTTAGATATAATAACAGAACGTATAGAAAGAGAATTTAATATTGAAATAATAGCTACTTCGCCATCTGTTAACTATGAAATAGAATTAACCGATAAAAGTATTATATACATAGATAATCCAGCTGAATTTCCAGAAAAAGTACGTATCAATTCAATAAAAGAACCATTTATTAAAACAAATATATTTGTACCTAACGAATATATAGGAAGTATTATGGAATTATGTCAAGATAAAAGAGGAATATATATAAGTACAGAATATATTGATACATCAAGAGTAAATATTCACTATGAATTACCATTATCTGAAATAGTATATGATTTTTTTGATAAATTAAAGAGTTATACAAAAGGATATGCTTCTTTTGATTATGAATTAATTGGATATAAAGAAAGCGATTTAGTTAAAATGGATATATTATTAAATGGTGATATTGTAGATGCCCTATCTGTAATAGTACACAAGGATTTTGCATATAAAAGAGGAAGAATTATCGTAGATAACTTAAAAGAACTAATACCAAGACAAATGTTTGAAGTTCCTATTCAAGCTGTAATTGGTTCAAAAGTTATTGCTCGTAGTGATATAAAAGCAATGCGAAAAGATGTATTAGCAAAATGTTATGGTGGAGATATAACAAGAAAAAGGAAATTATTAGAAAAGCAGAAAGAAGGTAAAAAGAAAATGAAAATGATAGGTAAAGTAGAAATACCTTCTGATGCCTTCTTATCAATATTAAAAAGTGATGAAATTAGAAAGTAGTGATAGTATGAGTTTAAAGGAAAATATTGAGTCTTTTATACCTTACAATATTCAAGAAGAAAATGATAAAAAGTTAATTCTTAAATATATAGATATGTTTCCTGATATATTAACACGTGATAATAAATTATGCCATTTTACTGCTTCTAATTGGATAGTAAACAAAGATAGAACCAAGGTCTTAATGGCATATCATAATATATATAATTCATGGGCTTGGACAGGAGGACATGCTGATGGAGATGAAGACTTATTACATGTTTCAATAAAAGAAGCACATGAAGAAACAGGAATAAATAATCTAAAGGTGTTAAGTGATGGAATTTTTAGTATAGAAATTTTACCAGTATCAGCACATATAAAAAGAGGACATTTTGTTTCTTCACATTTACATCTTAATTGTACATATCTTTTTGAAGCTAATGAAGAAGATGAAATAAGAATTAAGGAAGATGAAAATAGTGGTGTATCATGGATAGATATAGATAAAACTATTGAAGTTAGTCAGGAAGAACAAATGAAAGTGATATATCAAAAATTAAATGATAAATTAAGAATTATTGATAATAAAGGAAGTGAGCAGTAATGAATTTACCCAATTTAAAAGATGCTAAAGTAAGAACTAAAAATCAAGTTAATATTAAATATGGAGAATATGATATACCAGAAAATATGGAAAATATTGGCCATGGAAAATATTATTATATATTAACTTATGGATGCCAAATGAATGTCCATGATTCTGAGAATATCAGTGCTATTATGGAAGATATGTCCTATAAAAAAGCAGATGACATGGAAAATGCCAATGTTATCATTGTTAATACATGTGCCATTAGAGAAAATGCTCATAATAAAGTATCAGGAATGTTAGGAAGAATAAAACATTTAAAAAATATAAAAAAAGATATTATTGTTATGTTCTGTGGGTGTATGGCTCAAGAAGAAAGTGTTGTTAACACATTAAAAGAAAAATATAAATGGATAGATATTATTTTTGGAACACATAATATACATAAAATACCAGAATATTTATCAAATGTAATTAATAATCACGAAAGAGAAATAAATGTTTATAGTATTGAAGGAGATATTATTGAAAATGTTCCTGTTAAAAGAGATTCTAATGTTAAAGCATGGGTTAATATTATGTATGGCTGTGACAAATTTTGTACCTACTGTATAGTACCATATACAAGAGGAAAGCAAAGAAGCAGATTACCAGAAGATATACTAAGTGAATGTGAAGAATTATATAATAGTAATTATCAAGAAGTAACATTACTTGGTCAAAATGTTACAGCCTATGGAAAAGATTTAAACATTAACTACAATATGGCAAATTTACTTTCAGATGTAGCAAAAATAGGCATACCACGAGTTAGATTTATTACCTCTCATCCATGGGACTTCACTGATGAAATGATAGAAGTTATAGCAGCATATCCAAATATTATGCCATATATTCATTTACCAATACAATCTGGTTCTGACAGAATACTTAAACTAATGGGTAGAAAATACAATACCAAAGAATACTTAGAACTAGTTGATAAACTAAGAAAAAAAATACCTAATGTAAGCATAACAACAGATATCATCGTAGGATTCCCAGGAGAAACAAAAGAAGACTTCCAAAAGACTTTAGATATAGTTAATGAAGTAAAATATGATTTAGCTTATACCTTTATTTTTTCCAAAAGAGTAGGAACACCAGCTGAAAAAATGGAAGATAATGTAAGTTTAGAAGAAAAAAAAGAAAGACTTGAAGAATTAAATCAACTAATAAATAAATATGCCAAAGAAAGTAATGATAGATTAAAAGGACAAATAGTACCAGTTCTAATTGAATCAGAAAGTGATAAAAAAGGAAAAATGATGGGATATACCGATACAATGAAATTAGTTAATGTTAATATTGGAAAAGAATATATTGGTAAAATTATCAATGTAAAAATAACAGAAACTAAAACGTGGTCCATTGAGGGGGAACTTTGTGAATAGTTTAGAAAAATTATATAAATCTATTGAAGAAAGTAAGCTATATAAAGATTATAAAAAAATTAGTACTATTTTAGAAGAAGATGATAGTATTCAAAAATTAATTAATGAAATAAAAGATTTAGAAAAAGAAGCAACTTTATTAGAATATAAAGGAGATATTAAGTATAAAGAAATAGATAAAATTATTGAGAAAAAGATGTTAGAATTAAAAAATAATCAAATTTATATAGAATATATGAATAAAATGGAAGAGTTTAATAATGTATTAAAAGAAAGTTCTAATATTATAGAATCTTATATTGAGGAGAAAGTATGAAAGTGTTATTATTATCTTGCTCTACTGGTGGAGGACATGATGCAGCAGCAAAAGCTTTAATTGAAGAATTTAATGAACGTAATATTGAAGCTATACGAATAGATTCTATAGAACTAACCAGTAAAAAATTTTCTAGAAAAGTAGATAATTTATATATTGATATGGTAAAGAAAAGACCAAATTTATTTAAAAAAGTATATCACTTAGGAGAACTATATGGTAAACTAAAAATAAAAAGTCCAGTATATGGAATAAACAAGTTTTTCAGTGGTAATCTAGTAGATTACATAACTAGTAACAATTTTGATTTAGTAATATGTACTCATCTATATCCAGCAGAGACACTTACTTCCATTAGAAAGAAAAATGATAAAATAAAGTTCATTAATGTTGCTACTGATTACGTATGTATACCATTTTGGGAAGAAACTAATCCAGATTACTTTGTTATACCAAGCAGTGAGTTAATAGAAGACTTCACAAGTAAAGGAATACCTAGCGAGAAAATATTACCATTTGGAATACCAGTATCACCTAAGTTTAATATTAAATATACTAAAAAAGAAGCCAGAAGACAATTATCATTACCAGTAAACGGGAAAATAGCATTAATTATGGCAGGAAGTATGGGTTATGGTAATATTATTGACACAATAAATAGAATATTAGATAAATACAAAAAAGAATTAAATATTGTAGTTATATGTGGTAATAATAAAAAAATGAAAACAGAAATAACAAAAAAATTTAACAACTCTAACTTATATGTATTTGGTTATACAGATAACGTAAATATTTTTATGGATGCTAGTGACATGATATTGACCAAACCAGGTGGACTTACTAGTACAGAAGTTGCTGTTAAAAATATTCCAGTAATATTTACAGAGCCTATTCCAGGATGTGAAACATATAATGCAAGATTCTTTGAAAAAAGACAAATGGCTTTTTGGGCAATGGATAGTAAAGACATATTACTATATATGGATATGATTCTAAATGATAAGAGTGTATGTGATAATATGAATAATATGCAAAATAAATTTATAAATAAACAAGCAACATCAGATATTGTAGATTTTGCTATAAAAAATTATAAAAAAGATGCCTCATAAAAATTGAGAATTTATTCTCATTTTTATTTTTAATAAGCTAATATCTATCATTAAAAATTTTAGTTGACAAATCCTAATGTTTATTGTATTATATTAAGCCACTAGGGGGTAAGTTTATGAGTAATGGAATAATTAATTATTATTATACAGAAATTCATCAAGAACAATATGAACCACTTGATGATGAAATTGTTAAAGCTTTATTTGCAAAATACAGAAGAACTGGAGATATAACCATTAGAGATACATTAATAACACATAATTTAAGGTTAGTTTGTAATGTAGTAAGAAAGTATAAAGGAGTTTATAATTATGATCGAGATTTCATTAAAGATATATTTCAAGCAGGAAATATTGGATTAATGAGAGCCGTTGATTTGTTTGATCCTGAGAAAGGATATAAGTTTTCTACATATGCATATCATTGTATAGATACAGAAATAATTAGATTAATTGGGAATTCAGATATTATGAAGATCAGTGGAGACAAAAAAAGAGAAATTTATAGACTTAGTAGAGCGATGGGAAAATTATATCAAAAACTATGCAGAGAACCAAGTAAAGAAGAATTAGCAGAATTTTTAGAAATATCAGTTGAAGAATTAGAAAAATTATATAGAATAATGTTATTATTAAATAGTCCAAGTCTTAATGAAAAAATAGGAAAAGGTGATCAATTACCACAAGATGAATTAGGTGATTTGATTCCTAGTTATTCATCTGATCCAAATAATATTGTGGAAATGATAATGGAAAAAAGAAGACCTGAAATTGTAGAAATATTATTAAACAATTCAAATTTGACAGAAAAAGAAAGAAAAATAATTGATATGTATTTTGGGCTTAATGGAAATAATAGTCATACTTTAACAGAAATAGGTAGTATGTTAGGCATTTCCCGTGAAAGAATAAGACAAATAAAAAATAATGCACTTGAAAAAATGAAAAATTGTTCAAATAGAAATAAATTTGAAGCAGAATATTATATAAGTGATGATAAAACATTTAATGTACGAAGTTATAGAAAAGCAAGATGTGCACCGGAAGGCATTATGTATTAATGCTTTTTTTGTTATCTTTTTTTTGTTGCCGTTGACATTTTTCATTTCTTATGATAAGATACAAAGTCAATTAAGGGGGGAAACTAAATGTATAGTATTAAAACAGTTGAAGCATATATTAAAGGGGAAGATATTGAAAAATATACTATCGAAGAATTGGAAAATGATCCTACGTTTATGCGTATGATTGTTTTAGCAACAAATGATAAGAATATATACAATTTATGCTCAGAAAAAGTTAAACTAGATTATGAATTTGTTAAAATGATGATAAAAAGATTTAAAAATGATTTAAATTTTGTTTGTCAAGTAGCAAATTATTACTTAGAAAATTCGAGTAATGAAGGACAAAATTTAGAGCTTCTTATTATAATGCGCGGATTAACTAATGGTAAAGAAGAACAAGAAGAACAATTTATAAAATATAGTTTAAAATTAGAGTGTTTTTATAGTTTTCATAGAATTATGGCTTCAGAAGTAAAAAAAGAAAATAAATGTGAAGACAAAAATTCATTTAATAATATAGTAGGAATGGGTTTCTTTGCCTTATTAGAAGATTTTGGAAATAGTGAATTAGTATTAAACTTTTTTGCTAAAAGATTTATTGGAGAAATTCTTGACACAATTAATTTAGAAAAAAGATTACACCAACACTTTAATAATTTTGAAGAATTAGAGAAAAAAGGAATAAATAATTATATTATTGACCTATTAAATGAATTTGATACATGTTTATGTAACTACGTATTATCACACTCTTATCTTTTAGAAATATTAAGAAAAAAAATCTTTGCTATTAAGAAAAAATGGATATATTTTGATTTAAGAAATAGAGAATTAAAAATAGACTGGATTATTTATTATATTCAAGATTATGTAAAAAAACATGAAGAAGACTTTAGATTTCCAGATTGTTTTATCATTGATTATATTGCAGCAAATTTAAATATTCCAGAATTAAAAGAATATGCTTCTGATATGGATATGGAATATATGAAAATATTAAATATTAAAGAATTAAATCATCTAAATATAATGTTAAAAACAATTAGAAAAATAATAAATAACAATGTATTTGAACCACCTAAAGAAGAACAAAGTTCAAGCAAGAAAAAATTAAAATAATTATAAATATATATAATACTATGTTATAATTAAAATAAAGGAGTGTAAGAATGAAAGTTACAGGATATCCATCAATAGATAAACCACATGAAAAAGGCTATAGTCATTTTGCTAAAAATCCAATTATTCCTAATATGAGTGTTTATAATATCTTAAAGTTAATTAATGTATTTAATGGAAATGAACAAGCGATTAATTGCTTAAATCTAAATGTAACATATAATGAATTAATTAAAGATGTTGATACGTTAGCTAAAGCTTTTAAAGAATTAGGTATTAAAGCAAATGACATTATACCTGTATGTATGCCCAATTTATATCAAGAATTGGTATGCTTTTTAGCAGCAAACAAAATAGGATCTATTATTACATTTTTGAATTATCAATCAACTATTGAAGAAATTAAATATTATTTAAATATGTTTTCTTCACCGCTATTTATTAATTATGATAAAGATAGAGAATATAATGAAATTATTAAAAATGGTACAAAGGTAAGACAAATTATCACGTTAAATAAAAATGATATCAATTTAAAAAGATTTACTACGATAGATAATATGTCTATGGGAAATAGTGATTTTATATCATTTGACGAGATTGGATCACTTGCCAAGTATTACAGAAATCCAATCAATTCCCAATTTGGAAAACAACAAGATTCAATTATATTATATACTAGTGGTACAACAGGAAGTCCTAAAGCCGTACTTATAACAAATGAAAATATAATTTCATCAGGAATATACATGAAAAATTCTATTGGTGAAGCAATGAATAAAGGAAAAAAATGTCTTGTTTGTGTTGATTTTTCCTATCCATATGGTTCACTCACAAGTGCTTTAATGACATTAATGAGTAAAAAAGAAGCAATCCTAACACCAGGATTAAATGCTAAAAATTTTTATACATTTTTGCAAAGAAAGCCAAATTATATCTTTGGTATTCCACCAATATGCAATATAATGTTAAATGACCCCAAAATAAATAAAATGGATTTATCATTTTTACAGGTGTTTATATCAGGTGGTGATTTTCTTTCTCCTAAAAAAAGTACAGAATTATTAGAATTTTTGAAAAAACACGGAAGCAATGCAAGTATATGTAATGGATCTGGAAATGCCGAAACAACAGGAGCAAATACTAACGCAGTAGGAATAAAATATAATCCAATGTCAGTAGGAAAACCATTAGTAGGAACAAATGTTAAGATAATTAGTCCTGAAACCGGAGAAGAACTAAAATATAATGAAGTAGGATATATATGCTATTCAGGAAAACATGTATTTAAAGAATATTTTAACGATAAAGAAACAACAGCAAAAGTTAAAAAATATGATCAAAATGGAGTATGCTGGTATATTACAGATACACTTGGTTTTATTGATGAAGAAGGATATGCACATATAGTAGGAAGAGATAGAGATTTTATTATAACATTCGGTGAAACAGGCTCAGCATATAAAATTTATTGCAATATGATTCAAGAGTCAATTGCATCAATTGATTTTATTGACTCTTGTGTTGTAGTTGGAGTATCCGATTCAACAAGAGATAAAGTAGGATATGCTTTTGTCAAATTAAAAAGTGATTATAATTATGAACCAAGCATAACAGAAAAAATAATTTTAGACAAATGTAATTCTACATTATATTTTAATAATAAGCCAATCAATCTTAAATCATATGAAATACCAAAATATATCCAAGTTGTAGATGAGTTTCCACAAAATGAAAAATCACACAAAATAGACTATGAACATCTTAGAATTATAGCAGAAGAACAAGTATCTAGTAGACCAAAAACAAGAATATTAAAAAAAGGGGAATAAAAAATGAATACAGGTAAGTTTTTTATATTTAATGCATTAGTGTATATTATACTCTTAATGTTTATATATTTTTCAAAAAGAAGATACAAGTCAAAAGAAAATAAAATATATAGTATTTTAATAATTACTTCCTTTATAGGAGTATTACTAGAATTAGGATGTAGATTAACTATTCCACTATTAAATGAAATACCAAAAACAACTTTTTTAATAACTAAATTGTATTTAGTGTACCTATTGACTTGGGTAACTTTACTTTCATTATATACATTTATCATAGTTAAAAATCCACAATCAAAATTTAAATATACTAAAATATTAATAATAATGACATATATAATAAATATTATTATTATTTTCTATTTGCCAATAAATTATTACAATGATGGAGAATTAATGTATACTTATGGATTAAGTGTTTATTGGGTGTATATATTATCTTTTATTTATATAATGATATCAATCATAAAGATTCTTTTAAGTAAAACTAATTTAAAAGATAAAAAGTTAATTCCAATCATTGCATTTATTATAATAGGAACAATAACTACTATTATTCAACTAATAAACCCAGGAATGTTATTAGCAACATCTATGGAGACATTTGTGACCGTACTCATGTATTTTACAATAGAAAATCCAGATATGAA